>JAHDQE010000073.1 GCA_018433975.1 Ornatilinea sp.
CAGTGGATGCCTGTGCGGTTGGTTTGCGTAGTACGCTGGCTCCCGATGCTATCGCAGAGCTGCATGAGAAAGGCGTTAAAGCCGCTGTCATGTATGCAAGTGGTACTGCTGAGATTGGGTCTGAAGGCAGGGCCCTGCAGCAGCAAGTTTCTGAAAAATTAGCGAAATATGGCATTGCCGCCTGTGGGCCGAACTGCGTGGGGCTGATGAATACCCATGAAAACGTTACCCTTTACAGCGTTGCAACGGATCTGGATGACATTAGAGGGCCGGTTGGGCTTGTCTCGCACAGCGGCTCGATCTGCATTGCCTTCACCAGCGCGGCGCGCGGCAGCGGTTTCAGCCAGGTAGTTTCCTGCGGAAACGAAGCGGGTCTGACGGTACCGGATTATATGCGCGCGATGATTGAAGATGACAAAACCCAGATTGTCCTTGGTTTTCTGGAGACGATCCGAGATCCGGAGGGCATGAAAGAGGTTGCAAAACTGTCTGTTGAAAAGAATAAGCCGATCATTATCCTGAGAGTCGGGAAAAGTGAAATTGGGCAGAAGACTGCGGCGGCTCATTCCGGTGCGCTTGCCAGCTCTTCTAATGTAACCGATGCGTTTTTTAAACAGAATAATATTTTGCAGGCAAAAAGTTTTGATGAATTGAATGAGGCTTGTGAATTATTGTTGAAATTGAAGGATCAACCAATCCCTGAAGTATCTAAAGTTGGGATGACGGCCATTTCGGGTGGGCAGCTTGGTTTTTGCAGTGATGTGGCTTATGAGGAAGGGGTTAAATTTGGCGACATCGCAGAGAAAACGGTTCAACGCATCAGTGCTGCGCTTCCGGATTTTGCTACTGCCAAGAACCCTCTGGATGTAACAACAGCGTTGTTCGATACGGATGCGTATAAAGAATGTGTTCGGGCACTGGCGGGTGATGACGATATCGGGATGGTCTTAATCTGCCAGGATGCCGAGGAGCGTATGTGCCAGGATGAGATTGCCCTTTACAAGCATATCATTCAGGCCCTCAGTGAGGTGCGCGGCGAGATTAACAAACCGATGGCAGTTTTTTCGCCTCTTTCGGCGGGGCTGATAAAGGACTTTTCCAATATGTTGGGCGCTGCCGGGGTCCCGTTGCTTCAGGGCGCACATGAAAGTATGCACGCGGTAAAGCTTTACTTTGAGTGGATGAATATCCGCAAGAAGGCGAAAGATTCCGCTGCAAGCAATGGTCATAAGAAGGTCAACTTTGATTTTGGAAAAAATAAGAGTCTGAGTGAACGGGAAAGCAAAAAACTTCTGGCGGCGTATGGTATTGATGTAGCTCAAGATATTCTGGTGAACAGTGCCGACACAGCTGTTAAAGCGGCCGATGAACTTGGGTATCCGGTCGTGTTGAAGGTGGATTCCCCGGACATCCTGCATAAAACAGAAGCAAAAGTGGTCAGGCTTGGTCTTGAATCGGCTGAACAAGTCAAAGCAGCTTATTCGGAGATCATGGATAACGCCCACGCCTATACTCCGAAGGCATGTATCAATGGGGTTTCGGTACAGGAGATGGTGCCAAAAGGGGTGGAGATCATGCTCGGAGTGAAAAATGATCCTGCGTTTGGCCCATCGGTGATGGTGGGGGTTGGGGGAATATTTGTGGAAGTTTTCAAAGATTATTCCCTCCGTCTGGCCCCGATAGATAAAGAAACGGCTTATGAAATGATCCATTCCCTTAAAGGCAAAAAACTGCTTTATGGCGCGCGGGGTGCGGCGCCCGCGGATGTAGACGCACTGGCGGACGTGCTGGTGCGCTTGAGTCACCTGGCCTATGATCATGCCGATGTGATTCAAGAAATGGATATTAATCCTCTGATTGTGCTGGATGAAAACAAAGGGGTGAAAGCGGTTGATGCGCTGATTGTGCAGAAAGATCAGGAGGGATGAATTAATGAATAACTCTTTTTATCATTGGCCAAAAATTGATTTGCACCGCCACCTGGAAGGCTCAATGCGGATTGAGACCATCCGTGAGTTGGCGATGCGGGAAAAACTTGATTTGCCTTATGGAGATGAAGAAGCGTTTAACGCCGAGTTCAGGGTGATAGAAAGCGACGAAAGGACGCTGGTTCGTTTCATCTCAAAATTCATCTGGCTGCGTAAATTGATCGCCGATAAGGAAGTGCTTGCCAGGTTAACCTATGAAGTGGTTGAAGATGCCGCTTTGGACAATGTGAAGTATGTTGAAGTGCGGTTTAACCACTATCATCTCATGAAGCGCGGGATCGCTGAAGAAGATATCGTCAAGGCGCTCAATGAGGGAATCGATCTGGCGCGGAAACGATATGACATCGAGGTGGGATTGATCTGCGGGATTTCTCGGGAATTGCCGGCAGAATGCGCAGATAGCACGGTGGATTTTGCTGTCCGTTATATGGATCAAGGTATCGTGGCGGTCGACCTGATGAATGATGAACGGTATGCACCGGAGTTGTTTGTCAGGCAGTATGAAAAAGCGCGCGCAGCCGGACTGCATGCCACGGTGCACGCCGGGGAAGCAGCCGGCCCTATCAATATTGTAAATGCCATCCAGCTGTTGGGGGCGGAAAGAATTGGGCATGGGTCGCATATCTTTTGGGGAGAAGATGCTGATAAAGTGGCCCTTGACCACAACACCATGATTGAATGCTGCCTGTCGAGCAATGTACAGACTGGGGCAATCAGCGATATCCACGAACACCCTATTAATGGCATGCGTGAGTTGGGCATCCCGGTCAGCATCAACACGGATGACCCGGGGGTATCGGATATCAGCTTGACGAACGAATACCATGTAGCATCTGAAGTTCTCGGAATCAGCCCGGAAGCGTTAAAGGGCATCCTGTTGAATACGGCTGACCATATCTTTCGCCCTGAACTGACGGGGATGCTGAAAAATAAGATTGAGACTTATTTTAACCAACAATAGAGCTGTGTTTTAAATCAAAAGGAAACGTGATGAAAATTACAGACGTAAAATCCTACCCGCTAATGTATATGAAGGAATCACCGGTTCTGCCGCGCCCCTTCTTTCTGGTCAAAATTGAAACGGATGCCGGATTGTTTGGTTTTGGGGAAGCCAGTTCCGCTTATGGGCATAGCTTCCCATTGGTTGTGAAAGAGATTATGGATGGCACATTCAGACGTATTTTGATTGGGGAAGACCCAACAAATATAGAACGTCTGGTAACGAAAATGCGCACCTATATCTGGGGATATCTGGGTTCAACGGGGGTTGCCTGTCAGGCAATCTCTGCAATTGAGATCGCCTTGTGGGATATCCTTGGTAAAGCAGCCAATATGCCCATCTACAAACTATTGGGCGCGGATAAAGACGCAGTGGAAGTGTATGCCACGGGAGCGGCAAATTTTACAGTAGATTTTGATTGGCACAAACGTTTCTTCGAGCGGAATCTTCGAGAAGGATTCACCGGGGTGAAGATCCGCGTGGGAAAAAGCAAGGACTGGGATGAGGAATTTGTCCGGTTGGTGCGCAAATTGGTAGGAAAAGATATCCATATCATGATTGATGCCTATATGACTTATAAACCCGAGACGGCTATGGAAATGGCACAGCGGTTTGCGCAGTATAAGCCATTCTTTTTTGAAGAACCGCTTTCGCAGCACGATCTGAGTTCGCTCGAAAGGATCTCGCGTTTGTCGCCCATTCCTATTGCGCTGGGTGAACGAGTCAGTTCCCTGTACGCATTCAAGGAATTGGTGGAGCGTAAGATCGGAAATATCTTCCAGCCGGATGCGACAATTGTCGGCGGAATCAAGGAATGTCTGGCGGTATGCACTATGAGTGAAGCGTTCAGTATTCCCTGTATCCCGCATATCGGCGGGCTTTCTGCAGTTGGATACGCCGCTAATTTGCACGTGGCACTGGCCAGCAGGAATGTAGCTATGCTTGAGCTCGATGGGGCAGACTGGCAGCCAATGCGCGACGAGATTTTGGTGGAACCAATTTTTGACACCTCAAAATGTTTGGTGAATGGCAAACTTACTGCTCCGGAGAAACCGGGGTTAGGAATTGACATTAACGAGGATGCATTCGAAAAATTCCCTTATGAGAGAGGCCCGGTGTATACGGATGTTTTTCCGCAATACGGAGCCGGCCGGCTGTAAGGCTGGATGGATCAGGAGATTAGCATGGCAGATACAGTGATACGCGAAAAGCGTGGAAAAATTGGTGCGCTCACCATGAATCGCCCGGAGAAGCTGAACACGCTGAATGATGATATGTTGATCGGTCTATATGAGGGTGTTGAGTACTTTAACCGGGACGAAGAAGTGCGTGTGATTGTGTTGAAAGCGGCGGGACGTGCTTTTTGTGCAGGGTTTGATATTTCGCCACGCGAGAAGCCGTTTACCACAGTACTGGATTGGCGCGAGCACGCTCAACTTGGCAACCGGACATTCTTTGCCATCTGGGATAGTAAAAAACCGGTCATCGCCTGCGTTCAAGGTTTCAGCATGGGGGGAGGTTGTGATCTTGCGATGGTCTGCGACTTTACCATTGCCAGCGAGCAGGCTGTTTTTGGCGAACCGGAGATTCAGTTTGGTTCAGCTTCGACATTTGTAATGATGCCGTGGGCGATTGGAATGAAAAAGGCGAAACACGTGCTGCTCACCGGGGACCGGGTGAGTGCGGTGGAAGCGGAACGGATTGGTCTGGTCACTTCTGTTGTTCCTCACGACAAATTAGATGAGGAAGTGATGGCATTGGCGAAAAAGCTGGTTAAAATCCCCGTGCCGGCCATGCAGTTAAACAAAGAAGCCATCAATCGCAGCTATGAAATCGCGGGACTCCGGGAGGCACTGTTGGCAGGGCAGGATATCTTCAGCATTGTGCACATGTCTAAGACTCAGGAAACCGAGGAATTCTTTGCCGTGGCTGCCAAAGATGGACTGTCGGCAGCGTTCAAGTGGCGCGATGCGAAGTTTGCTAATGATGGAGATTAGATGACCCCGGGTCTAACAGGGAAAGCGGAATGGTTGCAATGGCAAACACAATCCAAGAGATGGAAACCATAATATTTGAGAAAAAGGGGAAGATCGGCCTCCTGACTCTCAATCGTCCCTCAAAGCTCAACACGATCAATGACCGTATGTTGGATGAGATGTATGCGTGTCTTACCGAATTGGATAAGGATAGCGACGTACGGGTGATCATTATCAAAGGTGCAGGCAGAGCGTTTTGCGCCGGTCATGATCTTTCGCCGCGTGAGGAACCGTTCACCACGGTGCTGGATTGGCGGGAGCACGCCCGACACGACAGCAGGATGCTGTTCGCAATCTGGAACTGTAAAAAGCCGGTTATCAGCCAAATCCACGGATACTGCATGGGCGGGGGCTGCGACCTGGCGGCGGTGTGTGATTTCACGATTGCTGCGGAGAGCACCATTATTGGCAAGCCTGAAATTCAGTTCAACTCGGCCGCTCCTTTTGGGATCACGCGCTACGTGATGGGGATGAAGCAAGTTAAATCTTTCCTGCTGACCGGAAAACGTCTGACTGCGGCGGAAGCGGAACGCTTTGGTCTGGTCACCACTGTGGTGCCGGATGACAGGTTGGACGAGGAAGTAATGGCCCTGGCAAAGAAACTGGTAAAAATTCCTGTTCCGGCCATGCGGTTGAACAAGGAAGCTATTAATCGCTGTTATGAGATGGCGGGGTTTATCAATTCAATCCATTATGGCGAAAACATTTTTTCCATGGTGTTGATGTCGGAAACGCCCGAATCGGCACGTTTCATTGAAATTGCCAACGAGGAGGGCCTTCCTGCGGCTTTCAAGTGGCGGGATGCACAATTTGTGGGCGATTTTGAATAAATTCATTCTGAAGCACTGAAAAAAAGGGATAAGCAATGGCAAACATAATTAAAGAAATGAAAACCGTAGTACTGGAGAAAAAGGGCAAGATTGGGATTTTAACCCTCAACCGGCCTGCAAAACTCAACACACTTAATGACGACATTCTGAATGATATGTATGCAGGTGTGACCGAATTGGATCAGGACGATGAGATCCGGGTGGTCATCATCAAAGGTGCGGGCAGAGCGTTTTGTGCCGGCTATGATCTTTCACCACGCGAGGAGCCGTTTACCACGGTACTGGATTGGCGGGGACACGCTCAACACGGCAGCAGGCTGATGTTCTCAATCTGGAACTGTAAAAAACCGGTTATTGCCCAGATCCACGGTTACTGCCTGGGTGGGGGATGTGACCTGGCGATGGTGTGTGATTTCACCCTGGCCGCAGAAAGCACACAGATCGGCGAGCCTGAAATCCAATTCAATTCTGCACCTCCATTTGGGATCATGCCGCATATTTTGGGAATGAAGAAAACCAAAGCACTGCTGTTGACGGGTGACCGCATTCCGGCCCCTGAAGCGGAACGGATTGGTTTAATTACATCGGTTGTCCCGGACGACAAACTTGATGAAGAAGTAATGGCCCTGGCAAAAAAACTGGTGAAGATCCCTGTTCCGGCCATGCGTCTGAACAAAGAAGCCATCAACCGCAGTTACGAAATGTCGGGTTTCACCAGTTCAATCCATTATGGCGAGGGTATCTTTGCCACGGTGTTGATGTCGGAGACGCCCGAGGCGGCCCGCTTCTTTGAGATTGCCAACACGGAAGGCCTTGCAGCGGCGTTTAAATGGCGCGATGCCTTTTTTGAAGACCAGGAAGCCGAATAATTTAAAAAACGAGAAAAGCTTATGGCTCTTTTCAGGGTGACGTAACTGTTTGAGGAGAAAAACATGGAATTTGAAAAACTACTTTATGCCATAGAGGATCATGTTGCCAGCATTCGGCTTAATACCCCGGATAAACTGAATGTACTGGGAGTGAAGAGCTGGCAGGAACTGGCGGCTGCTTTCAGGTTGGCTCAGGCTGATGATGAGGTTTACTCGATTCTGCTTTCCGGGGAAGGTAGAGCGTTTTGTGCCGGCTTTGATATGGAAGATTCTGTGGATATGAAAGACAATAGCCAATGGGCACAATGGAAGATGGTTCAGGAAGAACGTAATTGCGCCCGCGTTATCTGGGAGGTCAATAAACCTGTTCTGGCTGCAGTGCAGGGATATTGTCTTGGGAGCGGGTTTGAGCTTTCATTGCTGGCCGATCTGGTAGTCGCGGCGGATGACGCCAAGTTTGGGGAAACCGAGCTGCGTTTTTCCACTATTCCGCAGCCCAGTTTGCTGTGGTTGATTGGTCTCCGCAAGGCCAAGGAATTTTTGATGCTGGCCGACAGGATGGACGCGCAGGAAGCGTACCGGGTCGGGTTGGTAAACCGTGTGGTGCCGCGAGATGAACTGGAAGCAGAGTCGAGAAGGATCGCGCTGAGGCTGTCCAAGCTCCCCACAGAAACCATGCAAATCACCAAGAGAATGATGAACCGGGCAATCGATGGGCAAGGTTTTCAGCAATATAACGATTGGTGCTTTGACCTTTTACATGTGACCAAGAGCATTCCCACTCAAGTTGGTCAGGAATTTGAGAAGATCAGCAAAGAAAAAGGCATGCGCGAAGCATTGCGCTGGATGAACGAAAGATACGCCTGAACTAATAAAAAATAACGGCCGCTTCCCATGCGGCCGTTATTTGTGTTGTAAATTGAGCTCAAGACAGTCGTTTCAGGTAATCGGAAAGGGTCTTGCGTTCTTCCTCGCTAAAGTTCTTTAACACTTCATCATTGGTTTCCTGGATCACGCGCAAAACGTCATCGCGCATCGCTTTACCCTTTTCGGTAAGACTGATGATCAGCGCACGCCGATCGGTTGGATCGGGTGTTCGCTCCAGCAGGTTTTTGTAGGTCAAGCGGTCCAGAATACCCACGATTGTTGAGGTATCCAGCATGGCCATTTGCGCGATCTGTGTCGGTGAGAGCGGATCAGGGCTTTCCCATAAGCAGTACAGAACCATGTATTGCCCAGGCGTGATGTTGAAGTCATTCAGGCTTTGTCTGAAGGCTTGTTGTACGGAAGATTGGGCACGGGAAAGCATGAAATTAATACAATTGTAAAGTGATTGGGCCATAGATATTTCCTGTTATTAAGATATTTTGTACTTAAATAATTATAGCACAAACAGAAAACAAGAGTAAAAAGTACCGGAAAATACATTTTATTAAATAATTATCGTACAAATAATTTGATCAAAAATTATTAGTTGACAAATAATTAGTATACAAGCTATAATAAAAAGCATAACACGATTAAATTTTTTATCCCAATAAAGGCGGGAGGGTCGAAAATGGATTCTAAGCTGAGCAAGAAGCATCAGTTGCAGCAAGAGCTCTATCGCCGGTTTGCACAGAACGAAGTCAAGCCGATTGCACGCGACATGGATGAAAAAGAGGAATTCTCATTGGAACTTCTTGGAAAGATGCAAAAATATGGATTCTTAGGGATTCCTTATTCAAGCGACTACGGTGGGGCAGGATCGGATACCCTCTCCTACGTGCTTTGCATGGAAGAAATTGCTAAAGTGGATGCCAGTACAGCACTCACCGTTTCGGTTCATACCTCATTGTGTTGTTGGTGTATTGAAAGCTTTGGCAGGGAAGATCAAAAAGAAAAATACCTCCGTCCATTAGTAAGCGGTAAAAAGGCAGGCTGCTTCAGTCTTACCGAACCCAATGCAGGTAGTGATGCTTCTGCTCAACAAACGAAAGCCGTTCGGGATGGTGATCATTACGTCTTAAACGGATCGAAGGTCTTCACAACGAACTCCGGTTTTGCAGATGTTTTCGTCCTGTTTGCAATGACCGACAGGAGTCAGGGGACACGGGGAATTACTGCTTTTATCATAGAGCGGGAGAGTGAAGGATTATCGGTTTCAGATAATATTCCCCGTATGGGCATGCGCGCAGCGAGTAACTGCGTGGTAGCTCTGGAGAATGTGCGTTTGCCGGAAACCAACAGGTTGGGACGTGAAGGAGAAGGATTCAAGATTGCCATGAAAGCCCTGGAAGGCGGGCGTATCGGAATCGGCGCACAGGCAGTCGGGATCGCTCAGGGCGCGCTGGATGAGACCATTGACTATGTTAAAAAGAGAAAGCAGTTCGGCCGCCCAATATCCGCTTTTCAAAACACTCAGTTCAAGATCGCCGAGATGCAGACCAAAATCAATGCGGCCAGGTTGATGGTATGGAGTGCGGCGGAGGCCAAGGATAATCATGAATCCTATGGCACGCAGGCCGCGATGTGCAAACTGTACGCCAGCGAAGTAGCCAATGATGTCACCCGGGAATGCATACAACTCATGGGAGGCTATGGGTATACGCGCGAATTCCCCATCGAGCGGATGATGCGCGACGCTAAAATTACGGAGATTTATGAAGGTACATCTGAGATCATGAAAATAATCATTTCGGGCGCGATGAAAATCAAATAGTGAACTTGGTGCAGGAGAATTAACAATGAAAATAGCCGTATGTATAAAGCAGGTGCCCGACACCACGGAAGTTAGGATTGACCCGGAAACCAACCGGCTGGTCCGTGAGGGTGTTCCAAGCATTATCAACCCGGATGATAAAGCCGGTTTGGAGACAGCGCTGAGGTTGAAAGATACAACAGGGGCGGATGTGACTGCTGTTTGTATGGGCCCCCTTCAGGCCGAGGTTGCATTGCGTGAGGCCTTGGCGATGGGATGTGACGAGGCTGTGCTGATCTCCGGACGTGAATTTGGCGGTTCGGATACTTATGCCACCGCAACCATTTTATCGGCAGCATTACAACAGATTGGTTTTGACCTGATTATCACGGGGCGTGAGGCTATTGACGGCAATACCGCACAGGTCGGCCCACAGATTGCAGAACGGTTAGACATTCCTCAGGTCAGCTATGCAGAAGATATCCGGGTGGAAGGCAATTCCCTCATTGTGAAGCGCATGTATGAGGATTGTTACCATCTCGTCAAGGTAAAAATGCCCTGCTTGATCACTGCGCTGGCTGAATTGGCTCAACCACGTTATATGACCGTTAAGGGAATTGAGGACGCCTACAAAACCGAGATCAGGATGTTAGCATTTGACGATCTTAAAGATCATCTGAACGCTGAATGGATCGGTTTGAAAGGGTCTCCCACAAGGGTTATCCGCTCTTTTACCAAACAAGCCAAAGGGCAGGGGAAAAGGATTGCCGATATGGATGCGGATGAGGCAGTTGCGTCGATCGTTATGACACTTGAAGAACACAATATCATCTGACGGGAGAAGCGGTATGAGTGAAAATGTCTTTGTTGTGGTGGAGCAGCGCCAGGGCAATATTCAGAAAGTGGGTCTGGAGCTTTTAGGTGAGGCCAGGAAACTGGCGGCAGATCTTGGACAGAAAGTTGTGGCCGTGTTGATAGGCAGCAAAGTTGAAGATCGGGCTTCCATGTTGTTCCATTACGGTGCCGATCAGGTCATTCTGGTTGATGATCCCATGCTGGAACAATATATCACCGAACCCTATGCTAAAGCTTTGACAGCGGTGATCAAAGAGTATGATCCACAAATCGTACTGTTTGGCGCTACTTCAATTGGCCGCGATCTGGCGCCGCGGGTGGCCGCCCGTATCCATACCGGTTTGACGGCGGACTGTACCGGCCTGGCAATTGACTCTGAGACAAAGCTGCTGCACATGACCCGTCCGGCTTTTGGCGGCAATTTGATGGCAACCATTGTTTGCAGCGAGTACCGTCCGCAGATGGCAACCGTACGCCCTGGCGTGATGAAGATGGCTGAATACGACAACAGCAAAACAGGTGAGGTGGTCAGGCTGGAGGTCGGCTTTGTCCCTGAAGATATGAACATAGAGATTCTTGAAATCGCCAACAACGATAAAAGGGGTGTGGATATCCATGAGGCCAAGGTGCTTGTTTCCGGCGGCCGCGGTGTTGGCGGGCCGGAGGGCTACGACCCACTCCGCGAACTGGCGGATGTGCTGGGTGGAGAAGTAGCCTCTTCAAGGGTTGGGGTTAATAATGGCTGGATTGAAAGCAGCCGGTTGGTTGGATTGACCGGCAAGACGGTGCGTCCCCAACTGTATATTGCCTGTGGAATCTCGGGTGCTATTCAACATCTGGCCGGTATGGAGGATTCCGATTTTATCCTCGCGATTAACCAGGATGCGGAAGCGCCTATTATGAATGTGGCAGATCTCAGCGTTGTGGGAGATGTAAAAGTGCTGGTCCCCAAGCTGACCGAAGCGATTAAGAAGCATAAATCCAAAAAATTTGCGGAGTGATTGGGCGGATGGAGGGAGCGTTCCGGCCGATCGAGTAACAGGCAAGCAGCGTTCCACCATTGTATCCGTTAACAGTTAGCCAGCTTTAACTCCTCCTGATTGGTGTTAATGGTACGGATACAGGTATGAAAATGGGCGAGATTACCCGGTGTAATCCCGCCCATAATTTTTACCCCGGCTTTTCATAATGGGATTTTGTCCATAGGGAGGAATCTGGCCTGCAAAGTTTTAGAAATACTGCGTTATGGCGATATCGTGTTCCGAAAATATCTTCCAGGAGAAACGAATATTGAATGCTTCTTACCTCTCTCCGACCGTGCGTGGAACTTCCGGCGCATGAAAGGTGGGCAGTCTGCCGGAAGTTCCTCATCGACTCTTTGGCGTTTATCGGGTTGGGAAATCTTCCGGACACCTCAGGACATGGGTGCGGATGTATTCCCGGACCGGCGAAACGCGTCTGTTTTTAAGGAAAGCACAGCCCGCAGCGGGCAAATAGTATCCTATTTTAATGATTCCCGGTTGCTTCCTGCGTCTGTTCGGCAACCCAGACGCGGACCTTTTGTTCAATCTGGTCGCGGATCTCACGGAACTTCGCCAGTTTTTCCTCATCACTGCCTTCAAAAGCTGCGGGATCTTCGAGGGACCAATGCTCTTTCCGGATGACCCCCGGCCAGGTGGAGGGGCAGTTCTTATCGTCCTGGTCGCAAACCGTAATCAGCCGGTGGATAAAGACCTTGCCCAGAAACTCATGGACCCCTTTTGAAGTATGGCCGGCCAGGTCGTAACCGATTTCCTGCATCACCTGAAAGGTGAACGGGTTAATGGCCTGCGGCTGCAAACCGGCGCTGTAGCTTTCGAAGTGCTGAGGGTCAAAGCGGCGCAAAAAAGCTTCGGCCATCTGGCTGCGCGCGGAATTCCCGGTACATAGAAAAAGGACACGCTGTTGGGAGATCATGATTTGCTCCTTATAATAGTTAATCCATTGGAAAATCTTTCAGATACCCCAGAACGCGGGTGCGGATACCCTCCCGAGTCTGGCGAAATGCGGCCATTTTTTGTTCTTCGTCCCCTTCAACGCGGGCCGGATCGGGAAACCCGATATGCACCCGGCTGCCTTTCCCCAGCCAGAGCGGGCAGTTTTCGGCGGCGTCATCGCACACCGTGATGACCACGTCGAACGCTTTATTCCTGAAGCGGTCAACGGGTTTGGACTCGCCGCTGTGGTGGATGCCGATCTCTTCCAGGGCCCGCAGGGCGAGGGGATGCACATAGCCTGAAGGCCGGGTGCCGGCGCTGTAAGCCTGCCATTGATCGGAGAGGAAATGGTTGACGAGGGCTTCCGCCATTTGGGAGCGGCACGAGTTTCCTGTGCACAGGATGAGGACTTGTTTTGGTTTCATGGTTTATCCTTTGATAATCTATCAATATGTATTGATGTATCTTGATAAAATTATATCAATATAAATTGATGTAATCAAGTTGTATATGAAGGATGTATAAACCAATCATGGGGAAAAGGTATGAAATAAAGCGCTTGGGAGATGGATGCTTTGCAGGTCAGCTTTGTACAGAAATCCCGGCCAGGAAGAAACCGATGCGTTCGTCGAGCTCCCGGGCGGTCGCGCGGAAGACGCGCAGACGGTCTTCGGAAGAGCCGTTGGCTGCGGTGGGGTCGGCGATGCTCCAGTGGATCTGGAGCGGGCTGCCGGGGAAGACCGGGCAGGATTCCCGGGCCCGGTCGCAGACGGTGATGACGTAATCGAAGGGCCGGTCAAGGAATTGGTCCTGGCTCTTGGGCTGCTGGTCCCGAATGTCGATGTGGAGTTCCTGCATGGCCCGGATGGCATACGGATGGACCGGTCTGGGGTCGGTCCCGGCGCTGAACACGTCGATTGGGGGGATACCTCTGCTGCGCAGCAGGCCTTCCGCCATCTGGGAGCGCGCGCTGTTGTGGGTGCAGAGGAACAGGACGCGCAGCGGGGGATAGGCTGGGGCGTTTCCGCCTCTGGCAGCCAGGCCGGGGTGGATCGCTTCCTGGGTGGTTTTGAACAGGTCGCGGACCCGGCTGAGGTGGATGCCGTAATAGGTCTCGCGCCCATCGGCGATGGAATGGTGCTCCTGCACGAGACCGGCTTTGTGAAGCTTCCTAAGGTGGTACGAAACCAGGTTCTGGGGCTGGTTGAGGCGTTCGGTCAGCTCCTGCACGCGCAGGTCGCTCTGCGCAAGCGCGCGCAGCAATTGCCAGCGCAGGTCGTTCGCCAGCAGTTTGAGCAGGGCCGGGGCCGGGTCTTTTTCCATGTCTTTATTTTACATCAATCCGGTTTGATGAGAATAAGTTCTATAGAATTCGCGCTTGACAGGCACAGAAGATGGACTAAGATGTTTAAAGAATATAAAAATTTTGGATTTTGGAGGAGACAGATGAAAAAGAAAATTTTGGGCACGATCCTGTTGATTCTGGTGATCTCGCTGGTGCTGGCGGCCTGCGGCAGTAAGACGGACAGCTCTACCAGCGGCAGTTCAGGAGATACGACCAGCGCGGGCACTGTGGATGGGAAGGCGCTGATCCTCCAAAAACTGGAAGACCATCATGGATCCGATATTATTTTTAATTCGAACAAAACGGCCGAGGAATGGAGCACCACCCTGGACCGCATGATCCAGTACGGGGCCAAGATCAACGAGGAGGAGAAGCAGGCGATTATCGATTATCTGGTCAACCAGTAAGGGATGCATTGAAAGGGGGGATAAAAAACCTCCGGAGAGGTTTTTAAGTATTTTCAATAACATCATAAATGTATACCGTTGCACACCGCAAAGTTCTTTTTCGGCGGTGTAGCAGTAAATTGCGGCGGTGGGCTGTGGGGTGCCGGTGACTTATGGAAAATGTGTTATTCTCACCCCTTCACCCACTAACTTAAAATGTCATTCTGACGCGCGAAGCGCGGAAGAATCTCTGGCTGTCAGCCCGGTGAGGGTTGCTTTCATTGTGAGCTGCTTTCTCGGTGAGGGAGAGATCCTTCTGCCGCTGGCGCGGCATCAGGATGACAGATTAAAATTCCCCGGCACTCTATTGGTGGAGCGGTTCCTTCAGGTTTGACGGTATGACAACGCAGAGGACCTTTATTTTTGTGGGTTGGAGATTGCTTTGCTCACTGCGTTCGCTCGCAACGCGAGTTGGGCAGGGCGGCGCTCTGCGTTGTGCGTGTGCTCCTTTTATGTTGTTGCGAACAGCCGGATGCTTTTCCGGCGATGTGGCGACCTCCCGTGTCGCGTTGCGGCAGTAAATTGCAGCGGTGGGTTGCGGGGTGTTGGTGACTTATGAGAGATTGTCATTCTCACCTCTTCACTTACTAACTTAAAATGTCATTCTGACGCGCGCTAACGCGCGAAGCGCGGAAGAATCTCTGGCTGTCAGCCCGGTGAGGGTTGCTTTCATTGCGAGCTGCTTTCTCGGTGAGGGAGAGATCCTTCTGCCGCTGGCGCGGCATCAGGATGACAGAGAGCCGCCGGGCGCTCCACTGGCTGGGCGGACCTCTCAGGTTTGGTGATATGTCGGCGTGGTAACCCTGCATTTTTGCTGGTTGGAGATTGCTTCGCTCACTGCGTTCGCTCGCAATGACGCGAGTTGGGTTGGGCGGCGCTCTGCGTGTGCCTCTTTTATGTGGTTGCGGACCTCTCACTCCATTATCCGAAGCACCTGAAATCGTGGAAAGTATTCACCCAAAATAATTGACAGTTTATAAAAATGGGGATATGATTCTGCCCTGTATTCTTAAACCGACGGTCGGTTTAACAGGGAGCAGGCAGTATGGCACGAGGGATTAACGAGAGTGAATACGCCGGCAGGCGCAATGAAATTCTGGATGCGGCCCAGCGGCTGGTGTATACCAAAGGCTTCCGGCCGATGACGATCCAGGATATTCTGGACGAACTGCACATCTCCAAGGGGGCCTTTTACCATTATTTTGACTCAAAACAGGATCTGTTGGAAGCCCTGATTGGGCGCATGCTGGAGGCGATCGAGGACCTGGTGGTGCCGATTGTCCGCGACCCGGAGCTGGGGGCGCTCGAAAAGCTGGAGCGCTTCTTCCGGGCGATTTCCGGCTGGAAGATTGACCGGAAGACCTTCCTCCTGGCGCTGTTCCAGAGCTGGTACAGCGAGGATAACGCCGTGGTACGCCACAAGGTGGAAGCCGAGTCCATCGAGGCGATGGGCCCGCTGCTGACCGAGATCATCCGGGAGGGCATCCAGACGGGGGTGTTAAATTCGCCTTACCCCGAGTACGCCGCCAGATTGTTTTTCACCCTGGCGATTGGGATGGGGGATTCGCTGGGGATGGCGCTGCTCTCGGCAGAGCCGGAAGCGTACGACCCGCGCAGCGTTGAAACCATCGTCGCGGCTTACACGGATGCCATTGAACATGTGCTGGGCGCCCCGGCGGGTTCCATGAATTTGTTTTACATGGATGCGTTAAATGAATGGATGATGTCGGTCGGAGAGCAGCATACTACCCTTTGATCGGTATTTTGCAGGCAGAGGATTAAGATATGGAAAAATCCGCTAAATTTCTGGTGAAGATACAGTACAGAAAGGAACACCGAGAATGAAATTATATATCCGTTTGGCCTGGCGCAACATCTGGCGCCACCGCAGCCGGACCCTGATCGTGGTGCTGGCGATCAGCCTGACCATGGGGATGATGCTGTGGTATGACGGCCTGATCAATGGTTTCCAGCAGGATATCAACGCCAACGCGGTCAAGGTGATGGGCGGAAACATCCAGATCCATAATGTGGATTATCCCCAAAACCACAACGCGCTTCTCCCGGTGGAGAACGACGGTGCGGTAATCGCCGCGGCGGAGAGCCTGCCGCAGGTGCTGGCGGCATCGCGCCGCATCCAGACCGGGGGTATGGCCAGCAACCGGGAGGGTACCTTCCCGGTGAGCATCATCGGCGTGGAACCGGAGAAAGAAGCGCCGTACAGCCTGGTCCCGGAGAACACCGTCGCCGGCCGCTACCTCACCGCTGATGACCAGGACGCGGTGTTCATCGGCAAGGGGCTGGCGGATGCCATGGGTATCACGGTTGGCGACCGCTTCCCGCTGGTGGGGCGGGCCACGCACCAGCAAATGCGCACCCGCACCATGGAAGTTGTCGGTATTTACGATCTGGGTATGGCCAGCCTGGAAAAAACCATGCTTTTCGTCTCGCTAGGCGAAGCGCAGGATCTTTACAGCCTGAGCGGACAATCCACCGAAGTGATTGTGACCCTCCAGCACATTGACCAGGAAACAGCAGTCATTTCCGCGCTTGAATCCCGGCTTCCCGGCTACGATATCGGGTCCTGGGCGGATAATTACCCCGACCTGGCCAACGCGGTGACCACCAAAAGCACGGTGATGGATATTTTTAGTGTGATCATTCTCGGCATCTCAGGCATTGGCGTCCTGAACATCCTGATGATGGCGGTGATGGAGCGCACGCGTGAGATCGGCGTGATGGCTGCCATGGGGATGCGCCCGCGCCAGATTTCGCTGACCTTTTTGCTGGAAGGCGCCATGAGGGCCCTGGTAGGTCTGGTGGCAGGTGTCGCTTTTGGTCTGCTGATCAACCTGATCATGAAGTTCGTCGGCCTGGATTACAGCATGATGTCGGATGCCGCGGATTATCTGGCCTTGATGAGCGGAAAGATCTACCCCACCTGGGGCGTTGAGAAACTGCCGCTGCGCGTGATGACCGTCCTGATCATCACCCTGCTGGCATCCTTCGTGCCGGCCCGCGATGCGGCCCGCAACGAACCGGCTGAAGCCCTGCATTACGTTTGAGGTAACATCGATGATTCAATTAATCAAAATGGCTTATCGCGACCTTGGCCGCAACCGGCGGCGCTCATTTTTCTCGGCCCTTGCGCACGGGCTCGGCCTGGCGATTCTGATCTTTATGGCCGCTTTTATCAACGGCGAACTGCGCGGAGCGACGGATGCCTCCATTCGCCTTTCGAGCGGGCACATTCAGGTGCGGGCAGAGAGTTTTTCGGACGACAAAACCAGCCTGGCCTGGAAAGACCTGCTGGAGGACCCTGACCAGCTCGCCGGCCAGATTTCAACCCTTGAACCGGTTCTGGCGGCGACCCCGCGGCTGTTCGCGAGCGGCGTGTATAATGCCAAAGACGAAACCCTGGGCATCCGCATCATCGGCATCGAGCCGGATTCGGAAGCCAACCTGCCCTACCGCAACGGTTTGCTCAGCGGGTCCTTCCTGACCGCGGACGACCGCCAGGGAATCCTGATCGGCAAACCATTGGCGGAGAAAAACGACATTCAGGTTGGCGACTCGATCACCCTGCTGATCAATACTTCGGAGGGAGAGATTGATGAGCAGTCCTTCACCGTGCGCGGCATCTATACCACCGATACTTCAAGCCTCGACGAGATTACCATCCTGATGCCGATTTCGAAAGCGCAGGCCATCACTCGCACGGAAAACCATGCCAGCATCATTTTTGTGCTCCTGAAAAATACCGACCAGACCGGCGCGGTGGCGGCGGCACTCAATGCCCCGAACCTTCAGGTGGTTACCTGGAAGGATTTGAACCCGCTGCTGATGATGATGGATGATCTGATTGCCTCTTACATCTATATCCTGTACGCCATCGTGCTTGCCATCACATCGACGGTAATTGTCAACACCCTGATCATGACGGTGTATGAACGCACCCGGGAAATCGGCATACTGGCGGCGCTGGGCATGCGCAGCCGGCGCATTATGGCGCTCTTCCTGACCGAATCCTCTTTGCTGGCAATCGGCGGCATTGTCATCGGCCTGATCATCGGCGGCGTCATGACGTTCTTTGCGACAAAGTATGGTTTTTATATCGGTGATATGGGCTTAACGGGTATTATTATGGGAGACCGTGTTTTTGCTCACATGAAAGCGGCAGACACGATCGTATTAAGCCTGATTTCTCTCGGCATTACGCTGCTGGCAGGTTTTCTGCCCGCCGCGATGGCCGCTCGTATGGAACCTGTCGCAGCCCTGCGCGGCGGCAAGAAATAAGCATTTGGAGAACAATACAATGGAAGTCATTCGAACCGAAAAAGTTACTCGAGTCTATAAAATTGGCGAGGTGGAAACACAAGCCCTGCGCGGCGTGGATCTTTTGATCCAGAGTGGAGAGTTCACCGCGCTGGTCGGTCCCTCCGGTTCCGGAAAAACCACCCTGCTGCAGTTGATCGGCTGTCTGGACGTGCCTACCAGCGGGAAGGTGTTCATCAACGGGAAAGACGTCACCTCGCTCAACCGCGACCAGCGCGCCGATATGCGCCGGAGTACGATTGGTTTTATTTTCCAGTTTTTTGCGCTGATCCCGACCCTGACGGCGTATGAGAATATTGAGATGCCCCTGTTGATGAGCAATGGGCGCAGTGCAACACAGATCCGGGACCGGGTGAACTATTTATTGGAAGCGGTGGATATGGCCGACCGCGCCCAGCACCGCCCGGACCAGTTGAGCGGCGGGCAGCAGCAGCGGGTGGCGATCGCCCGCGCTCTGGCGACGGAGCCTTCCATGATCCTTGCGGATGAGCCGACTGCCAACCTGGATACGCCCAACGGGCACCAGATCATGGAGATTATGACCCGGTTGAACCAGGAAACCGGAGTTACTTTTGTATTTGCCACACACGACCCGCGGGTAATCCAATACGCCCGGCGCACGGTTGTCCTGCGCGATGGATTAATTGACCGGGAAGAAAACGCTGAAGAGGAAATGATTTTCGCAGGAGATTAAAGATGAAAACCAGGACGCTTGTAGTTCTGCTGCTGGCCGTTTTCCTGACCGGGTGCGGGAGCATCGCGAAAGCCACCCCAACACCCCTGCCGACCGTGGTGCTGGGCAATCAGGGTCCATCCACCGCGGACCTTCCGGCGGCCACTTCCTCGGCGGATAACGCTGCCGTTTACACGGAGAGCAGTGTGCGCGCGGCGGGGTTTGTGGTGCCTGTTCAGGAAGCGCAGCTTGCCTCGATCACCGGCGGAAAGGTCCAGTCTGTGGATGTCTCCCTGGGGGATACGGTGAAAGAAGGGCAGGTGCTGGTCCATCTGGCAGGCGAGGAAGCGTTGACGGCAGCGGTGGATGCCGCGACCGTGGAGCTGCTGGCGGCCGAAAAGGCGTTGAGGGACCTCAAGGAAAATGCCGGACAGACTCACGCTGCCGCCATGCTGCGGCTGGCGAATGCGGAGGACGCGCTCGATGAGGCCCGGAAGCACCGCGCGTGGAAGGAGTTCCGCAACGGCTCGCAAAGCACCATTGATGCCGCGCAGGCGGATGTGATCCTGGCGAAGAACACGCTGGAGGATGCCGAGGATGCCTACAGCGCGGTAGAGGATACTGCCGACGATAACCTGAACCGGGCGGCGGCCCTGAGCGCACTTTCGAACGCGCGCAAAGCCTACGACCGGGCGGTGGCCAACCTGAATTACCTGCTGGCAATGCCGGATTCGATTGCCGTGGACCAGGCAGAGGCCGAACTCCAGGCGGCACAGGCCGAGGTAGAGAGCGCGCAGGCGGAGCTGGACCGGCTCCAGGACGGGTTAGACCCGGACGTTCTGGCGCTGGCGGAGGCCAGGGTGAAGAATGCCCAATCCCAGTTGAAGGCCGGGCAGACCGCGCTGGATGACCTGCAGCTGAAAGCGCCTTTTGACGGGACGGTGAGCCAGGTTTCCGTTGATAAAGGGGAATGGGCGGTGCCGGGGCAGCCGGTTGTGGGTCTGGTGGACCTGAGCGAACTGCGGGTGGAGACCACGGACCTGAGTGAACGGGATGTGCCGAAAGTGAAAGTCGGGCAGAGCGTGCGCGTGCTGGTCAAGGCCCTCGATGTGGAAATTGAAGGTACGGTGCGGGATATTTCCCCGCAGTCCGATACGCTGGGCGGCGATGTGGTTTACAAAACGGTCATCAATCTGGGAGACCGTCCCGATGACCTGTACTCCGGAATGAGCGTGGACGTTTTCTTTGATCCAAACTCATAAGGTCCCAATCGGAAAAGGAGTAGAATGGTTTTAGTTCTATCCTCCTTCCGGATAAATCTGCCAAAGGACATGAAATCTTGCATAATTTCAAGCATTTAACACCAACACAGAAGACAATAGCAGCCGGTTTCTTTCTGGTATTCATCCTTATGGGTATTGGAGTATCTCTGTTCAACTTCATCCGGTAAAGAAAACCATGCTTACAATCAGGGTATTAACGTCAAACGGCTGGGTGCTTGGGTTCAGCTCCTGGGAGCAGCAAAAGGGCGTTAAGCAGGCCTTGAGCATAAAATGAATTACTCGGAGGATATCGGGAGTCCACGATCCTTGAAAGGAAACACAAGATGAAATTGTTCCTGCGGTTGGCCTGGCGTAATATCTGGCGGCACCGCCTCCGCACCCTGAGTATTGTCCTGACAATCAGCCTGACGATGACCTTAATGTTTTTCATCGATGGGTTATATAACGGTATGCTGCAAGACCTGGACATCAACACGATCAAGTTGAACGGGAGCAACATCCAGATTTACGCTGCGGATTTTGTCTCCACCTCGGACACCCCGCTTTTGCCGGTTCCTAATGATCAGGCTGTGGTCCAGGCTGCTGAAAGCCTGCCGCAGGTGATCTCTGCCTCCCGCCGGATCGAGACTTCCGGCCTGGCGAGCAACAAAGAGGGCGCTTTCCCGGTCAGCATCACCGGCATTGAGCCGGAGGTGGAACAGGCCGTCAGTTCAATTGCTCAGAGGATCTCCGCCGGCCGGCACCTGACTTCCGACGACCTGGATAACGTCTACATCGGAAAGAGCCTGGCAGAAGAGATGCAGATCGGTGTGGGCGACCGCTTTACCCTGGCCGGGCAAAGCACGCACAAACAGATCCGCTCCCGCAGCATGACCGTGGTGGGGATTTATGATGTGGGGCTGCCATCCATCGAAAAAAGCATGGTGTTCATGTCGCTGCGGGAAGCTCAGGACTTATACGGTCTTACCGAACAATCTTCCGAGGTGATCGTTTCGCTGGAAAAGATTTCGCAGCAGAAGGACGTTCTGAAGGCGCTGCGGGCGGCACTGCCGGGCTACACGATCACGGACTGGAAGACCAATAACAGCCTTTACGATGCGGTCGAAACGGAATACCGCTTCTGGGATATCCTCAGTTTTGCCATGCTTTCTATCGCCGGGATTGGTATTTTCAACTTGCTGCAAATGTCGGTCTTTGAACGCACGCGCGAGATCGGAATCCTGGGGGCCATTGGCTTCAAGCAGCGCCAGATCGCTTCCCTCTTCCTGCTGGAAGGCAGCATTATCGGTTTGTTCGGGTTGGTGATTGGGATAAGCCTTGGCCTGCTGACCAACAGCATCTTTGGGCGGGTTGGGCTCGGTTTTGGGGAGCTTGAAGCGATGGCCGAGACCATGGCTTTGATGAGCGACCGGATCTACTTCACCATGGGGTTGGAAAAACTCCCGCTGCGCATCCTGACGGTGGTAGTCGCTTCCATTGTGGCGTCATTCTTTCCTGCTCGCGAGGCCGCTCACCATGAGCCTGCCGAAGCGCTGCATTATCTGTAAGGCGAATCATCATGATACAACTGATCAAAATGTCTCTCCGTGATCTGGGGCGCAACCCTCGCCGCTCTATTTTTTCTGCAATGGCGCTGGCGATTGGCGTGATGATGTTGATGCTGACCTTTGGCATTATCAACGGCGAAATCAACGGCTCAACCGAATCCACGATCCGGCTGTACAGCGGGCATCTCCAGGTAAGGGCAGAAGACTATAAAGAGAATAAGACCAGCCTGGCCTGGAAAGACCTGATCGAAGACCCCGACCTGATCGTGGCGCAGCTCTCTTCGCTGGCGCCCGTCCGGGTTGCCACACCGCGTCTCTTTGTGACCGGTATTGTCTCTTCGGGAAAACAAACGATTGGTTTGCGGATTATGGGTGTTGACCCGGTTTCCGAGGCCAATGCTCCCTACCGGGATGGTCTGGTCAGCGGAGAATTCCCGACCGACGACGACCGCGAAGGGATCCTGATCGGCGTGCCCCTGGCCGAAAAGCTAAATGTGCAGGTCGGCGATTCGCTGCTTTTATTGATCAACACCTCCAATGGAGAGATCAGTGAACAGTCTTTCACCGTGCGTGGTACCTACAGCACGGGGACCACGGCTCTGGATAAAAACACCATCCTGATGCCTCTCTCTAAAGCTCAGGCCATCACCCAGACGGAGAACCACGCCACCATCATCTTTGTGCTGCTTGAAGACCGGGATCAGGCCCCGGCCGTGGCCGCGGCACTGCAATCCTCTCCTTTCCAGATTGTGACCTGGGAAGATATGATTGACTTCATGGAAACTTTTAACGAGTACATGAACATCATGACGTTCTTCATTTATCTGGTCATGCTGGGGATGACCTCCGTGGTGATCGTCAATACCCTGGTGATGTCCGTCCGCGAACGCACCCGCGAGATCGGGATCTTATCCGCCCTGGGGATGCGGAGTCGTCAGATCATGGCAAAATTCTTCGCGGAAACCGGGTGGATTGCCACCGGTGGAACCCTTGTGGGGTTGGTGCTGGGCGGCGTGCTGACGGGTATTTTTGCGAAGCACGGGGTTTACTTTGGGGATTGGGGGATGGACCCCGGTGCTTTTCTTATGGCCGACCGGCTTTATGCCAGCCTGTCCGTGGGAGATGTGGTGACCATTGCGGTGATTTCATTCACTGTGACCCTGCTGTCGGGGTTTATTCCGGCGGGGATGGCCGCCAGGATGGAGCCGGTTGCGGCGCTGCACGGCGGCAGGCAGTAGGCCGCGGCGTTCTGCAGCAGATTGTACGGCCTGTGAATGGCGCGGCACTGGTGGAGAGAATCGCCCGTGTAGCGCGCTCTGAGAATTTAAAGAGGGGAAATTAAGCCCGGTTTTGCCCGTTTTGTAAGGAAGTTGCAATGGACACGGGATATTGAATCGGAAAAATATTCTGTATAATATAAACATTATCGACAGTGTTATCGCATCACTTTGTGATCATCACAAAGTGATACCTTTTTCACGTCGCAGCCTTTGGAGCTGAGTGGGGAAAAGTTACAGGCCTGGGAGGGTTGTTTTGTCGAAGGCATTACCACAGAATTATCGGGACGAGATCGCTTTATTTTACAGTGCCAGTCAGAAATTGAGCCGGACCCTGGATGTAAAATCGATTTTTAATACGGTGCTGGAACTTATTACGGACCTGTTGCCCCTCTCTTCGCTGACACTCTCCCGCTATGACCGGGAAACTCAATTAATCCATGCCCTGTTTGTATTCCATGAAGGGGAATATATTGATGTTGGCCCATTGCCGCCGATCCCATTGGAGGAAGAAGGGCATGGCATACAGAGCAGGGTGATCCGCAGCGGGAAACCGCTATTGGTGGACGATTACGAGAAAGCGCTTAAGGAAACCAAAAACGTTTATTACTATGACGGTGAGGGACGCTTGCATCCAGAGCCGGATTCTCCGGAAGTGCCCCGCTCGGCGCTGCTGGTTCTGATGAAGCTTAAAGATGAAGTAGTGGGGGTGCTGTCGGTTTCCGTGAGCCGGAAAGATGCTTATACGCCGGACCATATGCGTCTGCTGGAAGGTCTGGCTTCTCATGTTGCCATCGCATTGAACAATGCCTTTTTATATCAGCGTTCCCAGGAGGAAATTGCGGAGCGGAAGCGCATTGAGCAGCGCCTTGAAAGCCTGGCTTCCCATGATGCTCTGACGGGGCTGGCGAACCGTTCGCTGGCGGGGGACCGGCTGCAGCACGCATTGACCCTGGCGGAACGCAGTGGCAGAGAGGTGGGCGTTCTGTTCATCGATCTGGATGATTTTAAGATGGTCAATGACGTCTATTATCATGAATTTGGCGATAAGTTGCTCCAGCAGGTGGCCGTGCGGTTGCTGGCCACCAACCGGGAGTGTGATACTGTAGCGCGCATGGGGGGAGATGAATTTCTGGTGGTGATTGAGGATTTAAATGACTCGATGACCATCTCTGAGATTGCCGAGAGAGTCCGCGTTAAACTGGCGCAGCCCTTCATCATTGAGGGGGTGGAGATCTTAATCACGGCCAGTGTGGGGATCAGCATTTATCCGACTGATGGGGAAACACCGCAAGAGCTGCTGCAATCCGCGGATATGGCCATGTACCGCGCCAAAGCGCAGGGTGGGGATGCCTACCGGTTCTTTTCCGTGGAACTGCTGGCCCAGTCTGCAGAACGGGTCGCGCTGCGGGGAGATCTGCGCAACGCTCTGGAACGGGAGGAACTGCGGTTGGATTACCAGCCCCAGGTGGATCTTTGCACCGGTAAAATCGTGGGCGTTGAAGCGCTGCTGCGCTGGCAGCATCCCGAAAAAGGGTTGCTTTCTCCGGGCAGGTTTGTCCCGCTGGCCGAGTCCAGCGGGGAGATCGCCAAAATTGGGCTTTGGGTACTGCGGACAGCCTGTTCACAGAACCGCCGGTGGAATCAAACGCTTTCCCCCGGCCTGCGGGTGGCGGTGAACGTTTCCGAGCGCCAGCTCAAGCAATCCGACTTTAGAGAGCAGGTTAAGAGCGTACTGGACGAGACCGGTTTGCCGCCGGAGAATCTGGAAATTGAGCTTACCGAGAACATTATCTCCAGGAATATTGTTGAGCTGGAAGATATTTTGGCCCGGTTGAAGACCCTGGGGGTGAGGCTGGCAGTAGATGATTTTGGGGTGGGCTATTCCAACTTGAATTTATTGTCACAGTTTGATTTCGATGTGATCAAGATTGACCGGGTCTTTGCGGTGAATGTGGAGAAAAATCCTAAGGATGTGGTCATTATTTCTGCAGTGATGGAAGTGGCACGAAAATTAGGGATTGAAGTGGTGGTGGAAGGGGTAGAAACGGAAGGCCAACTGGCGATTTACCGTTCCATCAACTGCTCCGTGGTGCAGGGCTATCTGTACAGCCGTCCGGTACCCGTCCCTGAGATGGAGAGGATGTTAAGCAGGGAATCTTTTTCTGTTTTAAATTCGTAACCGGCGATTTAAGCAGTTGGAGAAAAAGAGCGGTGTGTTGAAAGCTTCAACACACCGCTGATTTGTTCTGTAACCTGAATGACTATTCCTCTTTCTTTGGCGCAGCCTGGATCATGGCGAAGGTCACACCGGATGGTTCGTTGAACAAACAGATTTTGGAACCGCTTGGAATCTCAATAGGCCCTTCAACGATGAACCCGCCGTGAGCTTCAACCTGCCTGGCTTTCTCTTCAATATCTTCAACGTGGATATACAGGGTGACAAAGGGAAGTTTCGCCTTCTTCAGGGTGAAAATGCCGCCCCACACACCCTGCTCGAGCGGGGCGGTGGTGACTCCGTAAAAGCCCAGTCGCTCATCGAACTCGACCTCCCATTCAAAAACCTCGCGGAAGAATTGGACGGTTTTCTCCTGGTCGTGGGTTGCCAGCTCCCAGAAGGCAACCGGATTTTTGGTTAATGACATGTCTTCTCCTTTTTTATCTTGTGAACACGCTCTGAGTCTATTTTACAGAGAGAATGGTCTGCTGGCTAGCCACTTCCGGAGATTTACGGGAGAAGGTTTTAGAGTGGCCCGGTCTATTCGGGGGAGGCCAGTCCTTCCAGGTGCGCGCAGTCGTTCAGGGTAATCAGCGAGAAAGTCTGTTTTTCGGGGTTATAAGATAAGGTGGTAATGGAGCAGTGGTCAATCTGTAAATTGAAGCGTTTTTCGATGCCCATCCCGAGATAAATGCTGACCAGTGACCGGATCACTCCGGCGTGAGTGACCAGCAGAATCGGGTCTTCAGGCTTTTGAACCAGTTCTCGCAGCAGCCGGTCGGTGCGAAAAAACACCAGGCTGCCGTTCTCGCCGTTGGGATAAGGCAGGTCGCTGGTGCGTGCTTTCCAGGCTGAATAATATTCTTCATCCAGTGCCTCGCGCTCGGCTGAGTTTTTGCCTTCCCAGTCACCCAGAAAAATCTCGCGGAGCTCCAACCGGATATCCACCGGCGCACCGATATGCCGGTTGGCGAATTGTGTGGTCTGCCGGGTGCGGATCAGATCGCTGGTGTAAATGCGTTGAATGCCGAAAGCCGCCAGACGGCGACCGGCTGCATCGGCCTGCTGCTCTCCAAATGAGGTCAGGTCCGAATCAAACCACCCGATTTCATTGAAACGTTCCTGGTCGAAACGTTTTTCACCATGCCGTAATAAATGAATCTGCATGTGTTGTTATCTCCTTTGACGTGAGGGCTCGGCACATTGACCGGCTTCCGCAGGAGATTATATCAGCAGATGGCGGGCATGGCCGGTTTAGGTCTCACGCCGGGAAATTCTTTAAAAACCTTTGCGCATTGCGCTTTTTCGTTTTCTTTCTGTCGGATGTAAGAAGAAGTTTTTTCTGGACTGCCCTGCTGCTCGTGCTCAGCTCTGATCGGGTTGTGAATTTTAAAAAAGTCAGCCCCATCCTGCGATGGATGGGGCTGATGATGACACTTTTCAAAATGATATTCGATAAAAGTTTACTTCAAAGCTGCATCAACGATGGCCTGTGCTTCGGTCTGGAGCAGCGCGAGATGCTTCTCATCCACGAAGCTCTCCGCGTAGATCTTATAGACCTCTTCCGTTCCGGATGGGCGGGCTGCAAACCAGCCGTTACCGGTGACTACTTTGAGACCGCCGATGGGGGCGTCGTTATAGGGCGCGCGGGTCAATTTGGCAAGGATTTTATCTCCGGCCAACTGGTCTGCGGAAACCTGTTCGGGAGAGAGATTTGCCAAAATCCGTTTCCCCGCCGGGCTGATGGGGGAATCTTTGCGGGCATACCAGGACTTTCCAAAGAGGCTTTCCAGTTCCTGGTAATGCAGTCCGGGATCGCGGCCCGTGGTAGCGAGGATTTCGGCTGCCAGCAGGTCAAGCAAGAATCCGTCTTTGTCGGTTGTCCAGACGGTGCCATCCTGGCGCAGGAAGGAAGCCCCGGCGCTCTCTTCTCCGCCGAAGCCGAACGATCCATCCAGTATTCCATCCACAAGCCACTTGAAACCGACCGGCACCTCCCACAGTTTGCGCCCCAGGTGGTTAGCCACCCGGTCGATCATTGAGCTGGAAACCAGGGTCTTGCCGATGCCCACGTGTTTTCCCCAGCCGGGCCGGTTCTGGAATAAATACCAGATCGCAGTTGCCAGGTAGTGATTGGGATTCATCAGCCCCACGCTGCGGGTGACAATGCCGTGGCGGTCGTAATCCGTGTCGTTGCCAAAAGCAATATCAAATTGATCCTTGAGCCGGACCAGACCGGCCATGGCATACGGCGAAGAGCAATCCATGCGGATTTTGCCGTCATGGTCGAGGGTCATAAACCCAAAAGTCGGGTCAACCCGCGGGTTGACCACCTCGATATTCAGGCCGTACTTCGCGGCGATCGGTGCCCAATAGGCGATTCCCGAGCCGCCCATCGGGTCCACGCCGATCTTCAGCCCGGCAGCCTGAATGGCCTGCATGTTGATGACATTTTCCAAATCGTCCACATAGGGGGTGATGTAATCATACCGGTGAATGTTAGGGGCTTTGAGCGCTTTTTCCACCGGGATGCGTTGGACGGCTTTCAGTCCATCCGCGATGATCTCATTGGCGCGGTTCTGAATCCATTGGGTGGTCTGGGTGTTGGCCGGGCCGCCTGAGGGAGGATTATATTTAATGCCGCCGTCTTCCGGTGGGTTGTGGGAGGGGGTGATCACCACGCCATCCGCCAGGCCGGAAGTACGGTCCCGGTTGTAGGTCAGGATGGCATGCGAGATGACCGGGGTGGGCGTGTAGCCCAGACCCTGCTGGATCATGGTTTCGACTCCGTTGGCCGCGAACACCTCAATGGCCGAGTAAAGAGCGGGCTCCGACAGGGCGTGGGTATCCATTCCCAGGTACAATGGGCCGGAGGTGCCCTGAGATTTGCGCAGTTCGGAGACAGCCTGGCTGATGGCCAGGATATGTGCTTCATTAAAGGCATTGTCGAGGGATGAACCCCGATGCCCGGAAGTGCCGAAGGCAACCCGCTGGGAAGGGATATCCGGGTCCGGTTGGCGGGTGTAGTAGGCTGAAACCAACCTGGGGACGTTAATTAAGGTTTCATAAGGAGCGGGTTTACCGGCCAGTGGGTGTATACTCATTTATCCTCCTGTGGAAACAAATAGAAGTGAAGATTTTATAGATGCTGTCAGGTTCGGGTTCAACCGGTTGATTTTATAAAAACATGCCGGATTGAAAACGATTATACAGCAGATACGGCGTCTGTACGGACAGGTCCGGGTTTATGCTTTGGGCAGGAAATCCGGATTGGAGAAAGCGGGATTGGGATAGGCGTAGAAACCCTGTCCGGATTTTACGCCGAGCTTTCCCTGTTCCACAAAATGCCGTTTTAAATAATCTGCATTGGCCTGAAGTTGTGGGTCCCGGGTGACGCCGGCCCAGTAGTCCGTGATTTCCCAGGCAGTGTCCAGCCCGACTCCGTCCAGAATACCCATGGGGCCGAGGGGCATCTTCATCACGCCCATCCAGGCCCGGTCAATGTCGTGAGGGGCGGCGATTCCATTTGCTGCCAGTGTGATGGCAGCCCCGTTGAGCGCGTTGAGCATGGCGTTGAATACGTAGCCATGGTTCTCTTTTTTCAATACGATGGGGATCTGTCCAATACGGTGTCCGAAGCCCTCCAATATCTCTACGACTTCCGGCGCGGTTCCCGGATGGGGCATGATGTCCATCACGTTGCTGATCCATACCGTGGTGTGGAAGTGCATGGCAACGAACCGTTCCGGGCGCCCGGTGGTTGGGGCGATCATGGAGGGGATCAGACTGGAAGTGTTGGTGGTGAAAATGGTTTCCGAGGGGCACAGGCGGTTGAATTGAGCAAAGACTTTTCCCTTGAGCGTCGGATTCTCCGGGATCGATTCACTCAATAGATCCACGCCGGCAGCAGCTTCCGCCGGGTCATTTATGGCAGAAATGCGCGCCAGCGCAGCCTGCATGCGTTCGGATGTAGATAGACCCTGTGCAACAATGTCCTGCGCATAGGTTTCAATTCGGGATTGGGCGGTGACCAGTGCTGCCGCTTTTACATCGTATAACCGGACGGTGAAATTGTGCATGGCGCATTGCAGCGCAATCTGCTGTCCCATGGTTCCTGCGCCAACAACTAAAATGGTTTGGATTTCTTCAGGTTTCATAACAAATCTCCCCTTGCTGTTTCCCTGCAGCGGATTGGATGCTGTCAGGGGGATATACACTATAAAAACGATTGTAGCATGAAAGGGGATTTTTTTTGTTTACTTTGTATGGGCGGAGAGGTATTGTTTAGCAATTTTACGCGTGCGCGGGCTGGAACAATCCAGTGCGCGTTGTGCAAAGGCCAGCATGTCGGCATGACAGGCCTGGGGAATCCGGGAAAAATACTGCTCGAAGGCCCCCAGGATATCCCCCCGCAGTATGTCTTTACGGTCGGGAGTGTGGCGGGTGCTCTCAAGCTCCAGCAAACGGGTGGTGATCCGAGCGGCCAGGTCGGGCCGGGCCAGAGCAACTTTGGCGATACTCTGCGCCAGATAGCGTGTTACCATAACTTTGGAGTCGTCCAGCAGCCCCAGATAGTGCTCAAAGAGGGTGTCGAAACGGTGTTCGGTGTCGGCGGGAAGCACAAAGGCCAGCAGCGCAGCTCCGCTGGAACGGTGGAACCCGTTGGGGCTGTCCAGCAGTCCGGTCAGGGTATCCCAGGCCGGGTAGAGCCGTTCGGGGTGTTGGGCGGCCAGCCGTTCCAGCGCACGCACGGCGTTATAACGCAGGACCTCGTTTTTTTCGGAGAGGCAGGCCACCAGCGTATCCCGTACGGCGTCATTTCCCAGCGCAATAGCGGCAAGCTCATCCAATGCTTTGCCTTCTTTATCTTGCAGGGCAGCTTGTGCTTCTGGCGGCAGCTTTTCGATTTGCAGGTCGATGGACATCTTTTTCGTCCTTTACATTTCCCATCATACGGATTTCAACGCTAAAAAACAAGAGGCTCTTCTCAGGCATCCGACCGCAGCCCTTTCATGCCGGTGCGAAACATCAAAAGCACCATTTCCTCCATTTTTTGGGAGGTGTAGGGCATGCCCTGCTCCAGCCACCATACCAGGATGCTCACCAGCGCACCGGCATAGTAGATGCTGGCGACCTCCAGCGGGACGCGTGAGGGCGAGATGATATCCTGGATCAGCATCCTGGCACGATCGGCGATGAAATCCCGTGCCTGCTGGTAAGCGATGGTTTTCCCCGCTCCATACAGGATGACCAGAAATAGATCCCGGTTTGCAGCCGCATAATCAAACACGACCCTTAATGGGAATGGATCATCGAATGTGCTGTGGACGTTATCAATTTGTTCCACCAGAGCCTGGTAGCCTTCCCGCATGCTGGTCAGCAGCAGGTCTTCCTTATCTTTGTAATGCATGTAAAAGGTGGCCCGACCGAGGTTGGCCCGGTCGGTGATATCCTGAATGGTGATGGACTCATAACCTGTTTCGAGGATCAATTCCATCAGTGCACTGCGCAGTAAAGCGCGTGTGCGGGTTATACGCCGGTCTCGTTTTACCATGACAGACTCACTTTCACGTAATTGCGAATATTTTTTAATGGCTCATATTTATTCATACGCCAGCACTTCCCGGATTGTCATGCTGCTTGCGCTGCGTGCAGGTACGATACTGGCCAGGATGGACAGCACCACCACAATGATGAACCACAAAACAAAACCTTTGGGGGTCAGAACAAAATCGCTTGAGGCCTTGAAAATAGCCTGGGTAACCACATCGCCCAGCGCTTTGGTGATCGGCAGGGAAAACAGCGCGCCGATCAGGTAGCTCACAAAGCCGATGATCAGGCCCTCCACCATTACCAAACGGGTGATGACCCGGTTGTGTGCCCCGATGGCACGCAGGATGCCGATTTCGCTGGTGCGTTCCATGACATTCAGGCTCAGCGTTCCGCTCAGACCGATACTTCCGACGATTCCGGTCAACACGGCCAGAACCAACAGGGAGAAGATAATGATTCCCATCTTTTCAACAGGATCCTTGATCATTTTGTGGAGGCTGGTAATGCTGGATAGTTCAATACCTTCATCCAGTAAGGCCTGATTGATTCGTTGGGTCATTTCCGACTGGAATTGTGAGTCGTGCCGTTCGGTGATCACCCGGTAGGTCCGGGCTTGAGAGCGGGAATGCAGGGTCTGGTTCAGTGTGGTTTCGTTGGTGTAAGCCATCTTCTGATCCATGCCGGTATAATGGAAAATTCCCACCACATCCCAGATTTCTTTCCGGCCGTTCAGTTCCATCCGGATCTGGTCACCCGGTTTCAAGTCCGGAAAAATATTCCAGAAGGCATCATTCACGACCATTGCGTTGTGGTCCTGTGGTGTGACCCATCGACCCTCCTGAGTGATGGGGTCAACAATCTGGGTATCATCCGGCGGTGCCAGCAGCCTGACCCAGATCTCCTGATCATTCTCAAGCGTAATTTTTGCCGAAGCGGTTTTCCAGGCTTCCACCCGGTTTACACCGGGGGTGCTTTCCAATATCTGCTGAATTTTTTGCGCCGGGTAACTGTAGGTTGTGTCCACGAAAACATCGGCCGAGGAATAATTGGTGATCCGTTCAATTTGCTGGTCGAGAGATAACTGGACGTTGAAAACGGAGATAAAGATTGCCCCGCCCAGTGCAAAAGTGAACAGAGTAATCGCAAGGCGGGTCTTGTTGCGGAAGGTGTTGCGCAGTGCCAGCAGAGTGATGCCGGTTGCCCAGCGCAGGTGGTCCAACCAGCGATCAAACCAGCTGGATTTTCCGGAGCTGTGGGTTAATGTCCCGCTCAATGCCTGCTGGACCGTTACGCCGGAACCCCTCAGGACGGGAACCATGGCAGCGGCCAGGGGCACCGCCACGGCAACGACCAGCTGCAGAAGGACTGCCACCGGGACGAAAGGAACCTGACTCCGCTCGATGAGCTCTCCATTGAGGGCATCTGCAGACATGGCACTGATCCGGTAGCCGGCATAGGCGCCGGTGGGGATGGCAATCGCTAATGAGATCAGCCCCAGGATAGTCACCAGAGTCAGGTACATGCCGATCACCTGCCGGCGGTCGGCACCGATCAGCTTCATCACCCCGATCTGGCGGATTTGCTGGGCCATCAGGGCGTTCATGGTGTTGGAGATCAGCGAGGCGCTCAGGATTACGGTGAAGCCCCCCAACAATCCCAGGATGCTGATCACGGCCTGGATGTAGTTCCCATAGGGATGCTTGTTGGTCGGAGAGGTGCTGACTTTTGAAACCAGCCGGCCGCTGTTTTCAATCTGGTTCCTGACCTGGTCGGCGACTTCCTGTAAATGCTGTTCGTCGTTTGAGTCGCCGGTGACCGTGGCATACAGAGTGGTGAAGTTGTTCTCTGCATGCAGGTATTCCAGCGAATCCCGGGCGACGTATCCGTGATTGGGATGGAGTGTTCCAACCAGGTCCAGGGTGTAATCCTTGGCGCTTCCTGTGATCTGCAAGGTACGTAAAGTATCATCCTGCAGCTTGATTTCCAGGGTATCGCCTACTTTTCCACCCATTTCCTCCAGCGTGTCTTTCATCAGGAGGACATCCTGCTTATCCTGACCGATGCGGCCTTCAAACAGGGTCAGTTTTTTAACCTCCTGGTGAGAAAGGTCTTCAAATGCGGAAAGGTCAATGTCGATCCAATCCGTCTTGCCGGTAATGCGGGCCTGAACCGGTACCACACGGCGTCCTTCTACCCGGTCCACAGTGGCGAGCTTCTCAATGCTGTCCAGCAGTTCCCGGTCAAAGCTGGTTGTGGAGACCTCGATGTTGGCCGGGACGGCGGTCACATAAGTGTGTTCCATTCCGCGGGGGAGGATGATATAGGATACGGCGATCATACCAACGGCGAATACGCCAATAAAGATTGAAGCCACGACCAGCAGCGTGCGGGCCCGGTTTTCCCACAGGTCCGCCAGCACTTTTTCCCAGCGCGGGGGCAGCATTCCTTTTCCGGATGGAAACAGTTTCATGCGCCGCCTCCCTCCGGCCGGTTTGTAAGGCTGTCGCCGACCAGCTTCCCATCCGAGAGCCGCAGAGTGCGGCGGGCACGCCGGGCCAATTCGTTGTCATGGGTAACGTAGATCACGGTCTTGCCCTGCGTGGAAAGGCGTTCAAAGATATGGAAGACGTTCTCCGCCGCGGTTGAACCCAGATTGCCGGTGGGCTCGTCGGCGATGAGGATGGGCGGGTCGTTGGCAATAGCACGGGCGATGGCCGCGCTTTGTTGTTGGCCCCCCGAGACAGTATGCGGCTTCTTGTTCAGCTGTCCTTCCAACCCCACCTCACTCAGGAGCATCCGGGCGCGGGCCAGCCGTTCCTCGGGGGTGTAAAGCTCCGCGATCTGCATGGGGAGCAGGACGTTTTCCAGCAGACTGAGGACCGGGATGAGCTGGTAGAACTGGAAGACGATCCCCAGATTGCGTCCTCTCCAATGCGCCATCTGGTTTTCCGACATGCTGTGCAGGGGCTGCCCGGCGACCAGAATCTCACCGGAGCTGGGTTTATCGATTCCCGTGATCATGTTCATCAGGGTGGATTTACCGCTCCCGGAACGCCCCACTACTGAGATGAACTCGCCCTGCTCAAGGGTCAGGTTAATATTCTGCAGCGCCATAAAATCGCCTGCGGTGGTGTGGTACACCTTACAGATCTGCCTGAGCCGGATCAACGCGCTGTCGGATTGGGCGGTGGTTGGAGTTTTCTCAATCACGACGGGTATCCTCCGTGATTCTGCCGTCTGCAATGCGCAGCAGGTGTTTTACCCTGGAGGCAACGGTTTGATCGTGGGTGACCATGACCACGGTCTTTCCCTGCGCGGCCAACCCTTCAAAGATTTGATAAATTTTCTCGGCGGTGGTGGAATCCAGACTGCCGGTAGGCTCGTCCGCTACAATGACTGCCGGATCATTGGCCAGGGCGCGGGCGATGGCGACGCGCTGCTGCTGCCCGCCGGAGATCATGGTCGGGAACTTGTGCGCGTGCTCGGCAATTTCCACGATCTCCAGCAGCTGCATGGCGCGCTCATAGCTTTTCCCGGGGACAAATGTCCCGCAGAAATCCATGGGAAGCATGACATTGCTGACAATCGAAATTTGAGAGAGCAGTTCAAAAGATTGGTACACCACGCCGATGGTCTTGCCCCGCCAGCGGGAGATTTGATTCTGCGAAAGGGTATGTACCGGAGTTTTATCGATCCATACCTCGCCGGAGTTCAGGCTGTCTACGCCGGAGATCATGTTGACCAGGGTAGACTTTCCGGCACCGGATTTGCCGATGATGGCCGCGAACTCTCCCTGCCGGAAATCGGCGGAGATGTCCTTCAGCGCGGGAAAATCTCCGGCTTCCGTCTGGTAGACTTTGTTGACATTGCGCAGCCGGATGAGGGGCTCGGGGGCAGTTTCGGGCGGTTTCATGAGCCGATTCTAGCACTTAATAGACATTTTGTCTATAAACAGACATATTGTGTAGTGAAAAACAGGAGGCTGATTCAGTGCTGTAGAAGGATCTTGCATGGTATAGTATTCTTGTCCGATGATCTACAAAGGAAGGAATATGAAAGCTCATTTCAAGCAGCGCTGGCCGGGAATGGTGGGGATGGGGTTGATGACTCTGATCACAACCCTGTGGGTGTTCTGGAGTATGGGGGAGATGTATTATGAGGGCTGGTGGGGCGGATGGAAGGTGCGTCTGGCTTACCTTATTCCGGGAACGGTCTGCTGGCTGCTGCTGGTACTGGCAGTGTGGCAGCCCCGCATCGGCGGCTGGGCGCTGGTGCTGGTGGGCACGGGTTTTACCGTATGGTGGTGGGGCCCGGAGGCTTTACGCGGCACGCTGACCCTGGAGCGGGTGCTTTCTCAGGCGCCTATGTGTGCGGCAATCGCCGGGGTGGGGGTGCTGTTCCTGCTGGAAGGACGCTGGCGCCGGCGGCGGGAAGCATTGAGCTGGCAGCCCGCGGGGCGCTGGGTTTTGCGGAACCTGCACTGGGTGGCGGCGGTGGGCGCTCCCCTGGTGGTGATCCTTGGCTCTTCGGCGGCAAATTTACCGGGCATTCTCGCCCGGGTGGATGACGGCGACCGCGGTGCGCGGCGCATCACCGGAGATGGTGTGGATTTGGTCTGGGCACCGCGCGGCCCGGGATGGAATTGGCTTCAGGATTTTGGCGGTTATCCCTCCTGGAATAAGCTGGCGTGGTATGGGGTGGAACCGGCTGGAATGGAAACCAAGTATGAATCGGGTGTCTTCGCCGGCCAGGCAAGCATGGACACCACCGGATTGTGCCGCTATTTGAGCGCGGACGGCCTGACGCTGATGGAGGAGCCGCAGAACATCTGGCGCATGCCAACGGTGGAGGAGATAGTGGCTTCGTTCTCGCTGCATGGGGAGAACTGCGGTTGTAAGTGGTTGGGTGGTGGTATCAATGAACAGGTGGTGTGTTCCATCTGCCAGCCCGATCTGGAAACGCCGTTGTGGGCTCCGGATGAATCGCCCATTTATTACTGGGTGGGGGAAGAATATGATGAAGAGAACGCCTATTATGTGAGCTACAACGGCTGGGTCAAGCGCCAGCCCAAAAGCTGGGGCAATCCCCGCCACGGGTACCGGTGTGTACGTGTGCCGGAGGAAAAATAAGCCTTTGTTGGGTTTCGCAAAGAACGCTCAATCCAACCTACCGGGAATGGGTCAGGTTGAGTTTGGTTTTGGAAAAAGGGGTAACCGGTCCGGAATTTACAGCCCCCAGAAGAGCACCATACCGGCCAGCAAGGCAGCAAAGCTGATCAGGAAGAGCCGCCAGCCGATGCGGAAGAAATCCTGGAAGGTGTAGCCGCCCGGCACAACCACTAATAAATTAACCGGATGGGACAGTGGGGTGAGGAAGGAAGCCGAGCAGCCGATGGCGGCAGCCACCGCGACGGCCTGCGGGTTCACGCCCAATTCGATGGCCGCGGTGATGGCGACCGGCCCGGTGATCAGGATGGTGACCTGCCCACCCATGACCTGGGTCAGCAGGGCGCTGATCAGAAAGGCGCCCCCGGCCAGCCCGAGTGGTCCAAAAAAGTCTGAAAAGTGGGTCATCCACTGTCCGGCGGTCTCTGCCATACCGGTTTGGATCATAGCCTGACTGAGGCTGTACATTCCACCCATCACGAAGATGACCTGCCACTCAATGGCTTCATAGGCTTCCTGCATGGAAATAGTCCCGGACAGGACAATCAGCAGGGCCGCGACCAGCAGGGAAAGATAAATGGGCGCTCCAAACATGGCGGCCACAACGGCTGCCAGCAGCAGTCCCAGGCTGATGGCCGTCTCCCGGAGGTGCAGGGGTTGGTCCGCCGGATTGGGTTTCAGCAGGATAAAGTCACGGCTGCCGGCAAATGCGCCCCGCCGGGCCGATTCCCCGACCACCAGCAGAGAATCCCCTGCGGTCAGCTCCAGTTCACCAACATCCGTGCGGTAGCTGCGGTTGCCCCGCTGGACGGCAATTGCCCTCCAGCCAAACTTTTTGCGGAAATCCAGCTCTTTGAGCGTTTTCCCGATCATCGATGAACGGGGCGTGACCAGCAGTTCAAATACCGAAATGCCCTGCTGGCTCAGATGATTCTGAGAAGGTTCGGGGCGGATCTGCACATCCCTGTTGGGCAGCATCCGGATGCGTTCCTCGCGACCGATCACCAGCAGTTTGTCCTTTGCATCAATGGTCATATCAGTGTTGGGGAAGAGCAGGCTATTTGACCCGCGCCGGATAGTGGTCAGTGTCAGACCATAATTCTCTCCCAGGCCCAGTTCCTGAAGCGTTTTGCCTGCCAGGTGCGATCCCTCTCGTATCTCTACCTGCCAGGTGCGTTCACCCAACCGGTAGAGCTCTTCCAGTTCGGTTGTGGTGGGGTTTTGTGCCCAGGCTGCGGTCGTGGTTTCGCGGTCTGCCAGCAGATGCTCGCCAAAAAAGGCCATGAAGGCTAATCCACAAAAGAGGATCAGCCCACCGGTCGGTGCAAAGGACAGAATACCGAGTGCTGCCTGAGGCGGTGAGGCGCTTTGCAGCAGGTTATCCGCCAGAATGTTGGCGGTGGTGAAATAGGTCGACATCCCTCCCAGCAGGCTGCCGAAAGAAACCGGAATCAGCAGTTTGCTAGGTTTGATCCCGGTGCGGCGGGCGACTTCCAACGCGCTGGGAATGAGTAAGGCCCCCGCGGCAACATTATTCATGATTTGTGAAAGCAGCGCGGCGGCGGCAGTAAACAGCAGCACCAGACGCCGGGTTGAACCTTTGCCCAATCTCAGGATGTGATGGGTGAGGTTGTGTGAAAAGCCGCTTTTCTCCAGTGCGGAAGTGAGGATAAAAAGGCATATCAGTACGATCATCGCCGGCTGTCCGAACCCCGAGAGTGCGTGCAGCGCGGCTTCCGGGGACCCGGCCGGGCCGAACACACCCAGACCGGCATACTGCATCACCGCCAGGCCGGCCATTATGGCCAGCGCGGCTACATCCATTCGCAGCCATCCGGCGATGACCGCCAGCATGGGCAGTAAGAACAAGGCTACAACCAGAATCTGAGTCGGGTTCACGGAATGGCTTACCTCCAAAATGATATCGTATCCGATTTTAATTTTATTATAGAATTTAACCGCCGGTGAAGCCGTGTTTACGGTCCGGGCGGATTGAAATCAAAAGCAGTCGTGAAAACATTCAGATGTTCACTGCCTGCGGCCATGGCGCACGGCGGGCCTGAGTCCACAGGGTGTTAACATAATTCAGCGCGAAGTGGTTTTGTGCCAGATGAAGCCAGAACGCTCCCGGCTCGGTCAGCTCAAGGGTCTTGCCGTGGCGCACCGCCAGCCCGGTCCATTCCAATGTTTTCAGCCAGCGGCGGGCTTTAGGCGCGTCCTGCCCGAGCGCCGCGTCGAGGTCGTCCAGCGGAATATGCGTGTCATAGAGACGCCAATATAACCACCACCAACCGGCCATTTCTCCGGCGAAGGGCATCCGCAGGGCAATCGCCGTGTGCCCTGCGAGTGCTGCCCGGGTCCAGCTGTTGAGATCGAAAGAGTTGAGTACAAACCCATCGGGCAGGTGCGATCCTGCGCCGGGTCCGATCCCGATGTAGCTGTCACGGGTAACCGAGGAATAGCGCGGTACATCACCGCGTTTGAATCCCCACACGGAGACCCGTTCGAAATTGTGTTCGGCACACCACCGGCTGATCGCCCGGTAGTGTGCGCGGCGTGTATGCAGGTTGGGCATGCGCACGGCTTTCAGACGCAGGTATTCACCGACCGTAGTATAAGGAAAAGTGAAGAGGGGGTAAGTGGTGATCTGGTTCACGCCGGTCCGCATGGCACGGGTCAGGTCTGCGATCACGTCGTGGGTTGACTGTCCGGGCAGGGCGAACATGATGTCCGCATTGACAGAAGCAAAGCCGCTGCGTGCCAGCAGTTCCAGTGCGCGTTCCGCCGTGACCGGTTCATAACGCCTCCCGATCAGGGCTAGTTTCTCGGTCTGGAAGGATTGTACGCCCAAAGAGACACAGGCTATTCCGGCATCGTGCAGCTGCTGCACAATTACCGGGTTCACGTCGGCTGGGTTGGTCTCAATGTTGATGTCCCCCGTCAGACGGAAGCGTTCCCGTATGCGTTCCAGCACGCTGGCAACACTATCCATGGCCAGAGTCGGAGTACCGCCTCCGATATAAACGCTGGTGATTTCGGTTGGACCGATCCGGTCGGCCCACCAATCGACCTCGGCGCGTGCGGCCCGGGTGTAGGGATCGATGAGGGTCTCTTCATAGGGTACCTTGGTGTAAGGACAATAGGGGCAGACATTGCGGCAGAAAGGCACATGCAGGTAGAGGGAAGTGCGTGCAATGCGCGGCGGTGTCCAATCCGGGGGCGGAGGTTCAAAGACCCAGCGTTGGTCCGGCCCAACCAGATAACGGCGGACAGCCTCCGTGATAGGGCGTGAGATACTGTGACCGGTCACCAGAGTTCCTGCCGGACGGGACGATTTCTTCTTTTATCAGGATCGCTGCATACGGCTGCTACTTTTATTGGCGGCAATTTTTTCAACGGAAAATATACCCATAGATGCGTCATGGAGATAGTCTAGTGTGGTATTGAGGCGTTGTCAATTCTTGAGGGTATTGTTGAGAGGAATATTCCCTGTCTCAACGGGCAGCATTGGGTACCCCGTATTTTACGGAATTGTCGATGAGGGATTTACTGTTCCCGGAACTTCTTCGGGAAAGTGCGGTTCGCGGGTGAGCGCCAGCAGGGTGATATCATCCTGTTGGGGAGTCTCTTCATCCCAGGAAAACAGATTTTCCTTGAGATGTTTCACCAGACTGACTGCGTCGACGGCGTTTGACCCGATGCTTTCTTCCAACCGTGAAAGTCCAAACGAATCGCCCTGCGCGTTCAGGGCATCCGTGACCCCGTCGGTGTACAGGATCAGGCCGTCTCCGGGTTCGAGATCGATTGTATACTCCCGGTATTCGACCTCGGGCAGTATGCCCAGCGCGATCCCGCCGTGGGGCAAAGTGTTGATCCGGCCTGCGGCTTTCCGCAGCAGGGGCAAATTGTGACCGGCATTGGCGTATGTCAGCGTATTCGCAGCGGTATCCAGAACGATATAAACGCAGGTGACAAAATTGACTTCCGTAAATTGCTGGTACAGGTGATGGTTAACTCTGGCAAGCAGGGCGGCAGGCGAAGGCTCTTTTTCCACGCGTTCACGGATCAGGCTGTAAGTCATGGCCATGAACAGGGCCGCCGAGGCACCTTTACCGCACACATCTGCAATCGCCAGTCCCCAACGCTGGCCCGGGAGTTTATAAACGCCGTAAAAATCCCCGCTGATCTCATAGGCGGGCTTCCAGAATGCCGAGAGGTGATAGCCGGGGACCTTTGGCATCTTTTTGGGGAGTAAACTGACCTGCATCTTGCTGGCTACTTCGAGCTCTTTTTCCAGACGGACCAGTTCTTTTTGTGACCGGTCGTAAAGATAGGCTCTGTGCAGCGCGGAACGCAGCATCTCTCCCCCGGTCCCCAATACTTTCAGATCCGCTTCGGAGAGCAGCTGCCAGTCTTCCATGGCGAAGTTCATGATGCCAACGGCCTTTTTGCCGGAGAAGACGGGAACGCTGGCATGGAACATCAACCCATTGGTGTTTTCACCTGCGTTGGCGGCATCCCGCAGGCGGTCGCATTCCACAATATTGACTGCGTGCTTTAAATGCCCGTTCCGCAGCAGCTGCTGGCAGCGGCATTCCGGTGGCCGCGTCAGGTAATGGTGCTGTTCTTTTTTCAGGCTGTCCGGCAGATTGTGTGCAGCTGCCAGCACAAAACCATGCCTGGGGGTTGAATCGGTTTTTTGGGCCGCAAAAATGCCGCTGTCGGCGAGGACTGAAACCCAGGCCGTATCCAGAGATAAAACGCCCAGCAGTGTTTCCAGGGTCCCATGGATGATGGACTCTGCATCCGGGATTTGGTTGGTGAGGTCCGCCAGGCGGTTGAGGGCGCGCAAACGGGCGATCTCACGCTCTTCCGGCGTGCCCGAAAAAGTATCCCGCCGGTGATGAATTTGGGCGGGTTGGAGCAAAAGCTGTTTGAAATTGAATTTTTCGAATGGGTTTTCCTGGATGTGGTCTTTAGATTTGAGCCAGGCATAGAACTGTTCCAGAGAACAAAGCATGCGCATCAAAGTGGTTTGTTTAACCCCCTTTGCCCGGTTCTTCAGCAGGTAAGTCCGTAACGCTACATCGTCAAAGGCCTCCGGAACAAAACCATTTTTTCCGTAATGGGTTTGCCACTCGATATACTGCCGGATATCCAATACAACCATTGAATCCTGTTGCGCTTGAGAATTTTTAAATCCATCTACCAGATCCATTGACATCTCGTTAATACCGGCAGGGTGCTTTATTTCTAAAAATAAAGAGTTTTTCAATTGTCTAGTAGATATTTTATACCATATTTATCCTATTGCCTGCAAGTTGTTGTTTAATCCCGGCATCAAAGAGCCGTTTGCAGTTTATTCAGGATGTGAGTGAGTTCTTTTGCTTTAATATTGGTCAAGGGAAAAGCAGCGGAGCAGATTTCTGCTCCGCTGCCGGAAAAATTATTCAAGAACATCCCGATGAGATAACTCGATTGCCCCCAATATGGCGACCAGTAAGCCGCCCCCGATGGCAAGGGTGTACAGGCGGGACAGGTTGGCGGCGGTATTGGCATAGGAATGCAGACCGAGCGACCAGGGGTAAATCTGTCCCCATTTGTCTGAGTTGAGTACCATCAGGTTGGAAATTGTGGCAGCGATACCCACCCCGCTGGCAAAGGCAAAGCTCTGGAAGCGGAGCGCGATCCAGTTATGAATTGAGAGGATCAGCAAAGCTGCCAGCAGAATGCCGCCTACCGTCCGGGTAATCGTCCATAAAGGGATGGGATTTCCGAAGCCCATCAAAGGATGAGTCCAGCGCATGAAGAGGCCGGTAGCCAGCACTTCCACCCACAGAACAAGGGAGGCCAGTGTAACCAGGAGAATGCTTACCAGCCATTTGGCGGTATAGATGCTGGAGCGGGGGATGGAAAGGGCATAAAGGTGCTTCCAGTGGTGCTGGCTGTGTTCAATATTGCCCAGGAGAGCGGTCTCGAGGGTAATGAACAGCGGCAACATGGCGACCGACCAGATCGCACAGGTACTTTTGGTAAGGCCCCACCAGGCTTCCGCATCGTTGCGGAAGGCGTTTTGACCGCTCTGTGAAAGCAGAATCAGGAAATAGAGTGCCGAAACGGTGGTGGGCGCGAGCAGCGTTACCCAAAGGGTGAGGGTACGGTGCAGTTTGAGCATCTCGGAAGATAAAGCGCGTTGAAGATAATTCATAATGGACTCCCTGTAACTACAGCACTTCACGCCGGGCCTGGTTGAAGATCCCCAATAGGGCCAGAATCAGGCCGCCGCAAGCGCCGAACAGAATGGATGATTGGTATGCCTCCCCCTCGGACAGCGTGAGGAAAGCCGCCATGGGTAGGGACCATGGGAAGTATTTCAATCCGGCTTCGAGGACGGAGATCATCATACCGAGGTTGAAAATGACACCCAGAACCCCCAGCAGGTTGGGGATGATGAAGCTCTGCCAGCGCAAGCTGACCCAGGCCTGGATTGAGAAGAGGAGCAGAGAGGCGGCGTAGATGCCGGCAGAGATTTTCAAACACTCCGCCAGGATGGAGAGGTTCTGAAATTGGAAGTTGATCCCCGGATTCAGAAATTGCAATACGATGAACTGGTATTGGAACCCTTTGAACTGGCGGAGGATGAAAAAGGTGGCCGGCATGATGAGGATCACGAGCAGAGAGCTCAAACCGATCAGGGTTGCTCCCAGAGACCATTTAGCGGCGATGATCGCGCCGCGAGGAATGGGCAGGGCGTACAGATGTTTCCACTGGTTCTGGCTGTGCTCCATGCCGGCCAGCATGGCCATCAGCAGGGTGATGAGCAGGGGCAGGGTGAACGTCGCCCACAGCATGAAAATATTCTGGCTGATGGTCTGCCAGTCCGGCGGTGCGGTGGCATCACGGGCCAGGAAAGAGGCCAGAATGAGGGCATGCACCAGCAGCGGGGCGATCAGGATGATCCAGAAGGCCATGGTACGCCGCATTTTGAGCACCTCGGCATAGAATGCGTGCAGATAGTGCTTCATGCTGCCTCCTTTTGAGCCTTTTCAACACCGGTGAGCTGGAGGAAGGTCTCTTCCAGAGTGGGCTGGCGGACATCCAGGTGGATGACATTGATGCCGCTTTCGATGAGCATACGGTTGATGGTAGCAGCGTCTGCCGCGCCGTTGATTTCCACAATGATCTCGGGGCGCCCATTCCGGTGGACGGACCAGCCGGCTTCATGGATCACCAGACAGGCATCGTCGACGCGGTCCGTGCGCAGGTGCAGCCGGGGCGAGCACTGCATGTGGAGTTCATCGAGCGTGCCCTGGAAGAGGAATTTTCCCTGGTTGATGATGCCGATGTGCGAGGCAACCTGTTCCACCTCGCTGAGGAGGTGGCTGGAAAGGAAAACCGTCACGCCGTGAGTCTGGGGCAGGCGGTGGATTACCTCGCGCATCTCCTGAATGCCGGCCGGGTCGAGGCCGTTGGTAGGTTCATCGAGAATGAGCAGCGCGGGGTCGTTCAGCAGGGCCAGCGCCAATCCCAGCCGCTGGCGCATGCCCATCGAATACCCTTTAACCAGCCGGTTGGAGTCTTCTTTAAGGTGGACGCTGTCCAGTGCCTGGTCGATCTTTTCGCGCGGCGCGTCCAGCAGACGGCGGGTTACTTCCAGGTTTTCCCGCCCGGTCAGGTGGGGATAAAGACTGGGTGATTCGACCAGCGCGCCGACATTGGCCAAAAGCTGCCAGTTGCGGCGGGTGAAGGGCTGCCCAAAGAGGAATATTTGCCCCTGGTTGGGGTGGATCAATCCCAGCAGCATCCGGATGGTGGTGGTTTTTCCGGCACCGTTGGGACCGAGAAAACCATACACACTGCCGACCGGTACTTGCAGGTCGAGATTATTCACTGCCAGGATCTGTTTGAAACGACGGCTCAGGCCGCTGGTTTCGACAATTAATGTTGGTTTTGCTTGTCTGTTCATATTTTCTCCTTTTCGAAGGGGAGCGGGCCCCTGTTTATCTTGAAGAAAGGATAGCAAGCAAATGTAACAGCCCGGTCTTGAATTTGTCGCAAGATTGTCGCAGGTGTGGAAAGAAAAAACGACGGGCGTCATGCGCCGTCGTTTTGTACGGGTGAGGGGCTATGTGGGTCAGGGAGCCGGTTTCAGGTCTACCCAGAAATGGCTGCCTTCGCCGGGAGTGCTCTCAACGCCAACCGTTCCATCCATGTCCTCCGTCAATTCCTTGACCAGGGCCAGACCCAGTCCGGCGCCGGGATGGTCGTTGTCTTTGCAGCGGTAAAATCGTTCCCAGATATGGGGAAGTTCCTCGGCGGCGATTCCCGCTCCTGTGTCAATGACACTGATGCGGATAAATTCTTCACGCGGTTCGGTACGCACAACCACAATCCCGCCGGGCGGGGTATGGCGGATGGCATTCTGGAGGAGGTTGCGCAGGATCTGCTCCAGGCGAACGGAGTCGGCCCACACCGCCGGGAGATCCTCGGGAAGCTCCGTGACCAGTTCAATGCGGCTGTTCTGCCAGGTGAGCGGCCGGATGGTTTCCACCGTATGCAGTGCCAGACCGGAAATGTCTACCGCGCTGCATTGCAGACTGAGTTTGTTCATTTCTGCCTGTGAGAGGGTAAACAGGTCCTCTATTAAAGCCTGGAGGCGTTCGGTTTCGCCGCGCATGATCTCTAGGTCTTTTTGGAGCTCGTTGGGAGAGGTCCTTTTGGGGTGTTCCAGGTTGTTTTCCAGATAACCCAGCAGGGTGGCTACCGGAGTGCGCAGTTCATGGGAAACCGTGGCGGTCAGCTCGCGCTGCGCTTTGAGCAGGTCGGCAACCCGGTCGCGCTCCGTCTGGAGCTGGGCGGTCTTTTGTTCCAGTTCGGCTGCCATGGCGTTGAAGTTGGTCTGAAGCTGGGCCACTTCATCCTCACCGGAGACTTCCGCCCGGGCCGAAAGGTCTCCCTCACGGAGGCGGTGGGTGGTTTCAGTGAGAGATTTCAGCCTTTGCGTCAGACGCCGTGAGATGAGGTAAGAGAAGAAAATCAGCGGCGGGGCGGCCACGGCGATGGATGCTGCCAGGAAGAAGGTGAAAAGGAGGATCTGCGGGAAAATGGTGCGGGTGAGATGGCTGATCAACTGCACAAGCGGTGACAGGTCTTCTCCGGCGAGCGTATCAGGATAGCTCTGGAAGAACGTGAAAAAGATCGTGCCGATCAGCATCAGGAGGATGAAAGCCGCGATGATGGTCAGCGAAGCATGGGTCAGGTTCCATTGGAAGTGTGTGCGGCGCAAGTGCTGCCAGAGGGTCCACGCCCAGCGGAAAACGCGCCAGAACAGGAAAGCCGTACCAATCAGGACCAGATAGAACGCGCAGAAGACAAAGCCCAGATTTTTCTGGGAAATGTAATCCGGCTGTCCGAAAACAGCCGCGATCCCCAGGGAGATAGGAGCCAGCGCGGCCCCTGCCAGAACGGCAACCCCCAGGTCGCGGAGGATATTGTGCAGCCGGTTCCCCTTGCCGGGTTCAAGACGCAGGCCGAGCAGGGTGCCGGTCAGTCCGCTGACAATGACCAGCCATTGTTTGGCAATGAATTCCGGAACATCTCCGGGAATAAGACCGAAAGCCAGCAGTCCGGCCGCACACAGGACGGCTTCCAGCGCGGCGCGCCACCAGGGCGCGTTCCAGAAAAAGACAATCTTTTTTTTCATGGCGATTTCCGCAGGCGGTATCCCACGCCCCACACGGTTTCGATGGAATTTCCCGTATCACCGAGCTTCTTGCGCAGGCGCAAAATGGTGTTGTCCACCGAGCGGTCCCCTTCGATGTATTGCTGTTCCCACACGGTTTCCAGTAAATAAGTCCGACTGAAGACCCGGCCGGGGTTGCGGACGAAGAGGCTCAACAGCTCAAACTCGGTGCGGGTCAGTTCCAGTTCCTGCCCGTTGAGGTGGGCCTGAAAGCTGTTTGGGTCAATGGTGAGGTTCTGCCAGTTCACACGGTCGGTTGCTCTTTGGCGGTCATCCGTCATCATTTGCTGGATGCGGTCGGCACGCCGCAGCAGGGCGTGGATGCGCGCGACCAGTTCGCGCATGGAGAAAGGTTTGGTGAGGTAGTCGTCTGCTCCCAATTCCAAACCGATCACCCGGTCGGCTTCATCGCTGCGGGCGGTCAGCATGAGGACGGGGACAGCGCTGCAGGATTGGATCTCGCGCAGCACCTGCAGCCCATCCATGCCGGGCAGCATCCAATCCAGGATGATCAGGTCGGGGGGGGACTGCCGGAAAGTTGCCAGTCCGGCCTCTCCATCCTCGGCATGGTCTACCGTATATCCGGCGGAGACCAGCTCTCGCCGGACCACCTCTGCCAGTTCTCTGGAATCTTCAATCAACAGAATGGAAGCCATACGGCAAGTTTAATGAAGAAGGCTGGGAAAGTCAAATGCCGGTTGGACGGTTTATCCGGATTTGTCGTCTCGGATGGGCGGCTGTTTGGCTGGTTCAGGTACCTTTCAAAGGCTTGATATAAAATGCCCTTTCCGGAAGGTGATATTTTGAACTTAAATTAAGCTTAAAGTACTTTTTTTCTCATTTCTGGTTGACAATTCCGCCAGAATTCTTATAATGGTAAGAGGTTAGACGTCTTAGGAGTTTTTGGTTAATGACGAATTACCTCCGCTAAATTTGTTTGGTTTTTGAGAAAAAACAGATCTTTTGCATCGGGATTGGGTGTTGAGATAGAAGAAGACGGCTCCAATACGGGGCAGTGGTCAAGAATCCTTCTATTTTATGATCAAAACGTATGTTGGACAGTAAGTTTTAAAGCATATTCATTTTGAGAATGGAGGTTTTTAAGTTATGAAGACAAGTGGTTTTAAGGGCCGGGATTTTCTGGCCGAAACAGATTTCACTCCGCAAGAAATCAAGACCGTCCTGGAAGTTGCAGAGGAATTGAAGCGGGAACGCGGCATGGGCGTGTACCACGACCAGCTTCTGCGCACCAAAACCTTATTCATGTTGTTCTACAACCAGTCCCTGCGGACCCGCAACTCCTTTGAAGCCGGCATGACCCAGCTTGGCGGCCACGCCCATTTCCTGGACCCCAGCAAGATCTACACCCCCGCGCTGGAAGGCAAAGAAGTAGCTTACAGCACCGAGCGTGTTTCCGATGTAGCCCGTGTTCTGTCCCGCATGGGCGACGCGATTGCCATCCGCTGCTACGGCGACCCGGTAGACTGGGAATACGGTGGAGCGCACAAGCTGCTGCAAGAGTTCGCCAAATGGTCCGACATTCCGGTGCTCAACATGGAAGACGACATCTACCACCCCTTCCAGGGACTGGCAGACATGCTGACGGTGAAGGAAGAGTTCGGCGGCTTCAAGGGCGTCAACTTCA
>JAHDQE010000064.1 GCA_018433975.1 Ornatilinea sp.
CTGGTCGTGGTACACGCCCATGCCGCGTTCCCGTTTCAATTCCTCTGCAACTTCCAGGACGGTCTTGATTTCTTGCGGAGTGAAATCTGTTTCGGCCAGAAAATCCCGGCCCTTAAAACCACTTGTCTTCATAACTTAAAACCTCCGAACTTGATAGAAAAGATTGGTTCTCAATCGGCCTGGAAATCAGCCGTTTGATACAAGATGAATATTTTTACGATCTATTTTCTGGCTTTTGCCCATAAACGCTGGGCAGCCACACGCGTGCCGTGATAAATTTTTTCCCAGTTCGCACCGATGACTTCGCCATGTTCCACGCGCAGCTTTCCGGCCACCCAGACTGCCTGGACGTTTTTCTCCGTCCGGTACAGCAGCATCTGATCGTAAAGGTTGTGTGATTCGAGGGGCGTAGGAAGGTTGCCGTCGATCAATTGGAGGTCGGCCTGCCAGCCTTTTTCTATCCTGCCAACCTTTTTAAGACCAATGGCCTGCGCGCCGCCTTCCGTGGCCATGTGCCATACGGTGTGGGCGGGCATGACCAGCGGGCTGAGCTGGTTGGCCTTGTGGATCAGGAAAGCACCCCGCATGACTTCAAAGAAATCGTCGATATAGCCATCGCTGCCCAATCCAACCGTCGCGCCTGCTTCAATCAACTGTGGAACGGGCGCAATTCCGCCGCCGACTTCACAGTTTGAAAGCGGCATGTGACTGACCCGTACTCTCGTCTCGGCGATCAACTCTACTTCGGAAGGATCCAGTTGAACGCACTGGGATGCCAGGAAGTCCGGGCCGGCGATCCCTAACTCCTGGTAGTAATGCATTGTGCGCATACCAAAGTTTTGGAGTGCAGCTTCGGGCTCATAAGTGCCTTCGGAAACATGGGCGTGAAGCAGCGCCTCTCGTTCTTGCGCCATTTCATTTGCCTGACGGATAAACTCTTTGGAGCAGGTAAAAGTGGTATGAATACTCATTGCGCCCGATACCAGATCATTTCTTTTCTTGCTGGCATCGATGAAATCGGCGTTTTCCTTCAGTCCCAACTGCCCGTTCTCCCGGCTGATGCGTTCACAGGCTTCAAAAGTCAGTATGCCCCGGATGCCCCATTTGCGGACAACTTCAGCCTGCGCCTCCAGACAGCCCGGAAGGGCGTTGGGCGCTTCAGTGATATTGAAGAACGAAGTTACACCACTTTTCAGAAGCTGTGCGCAGCGAAGTTCGGTTGTGGCGCGGATCATTTCATGGTCCAGACGATTCTCAACCAGGGGCCACCAAAAGTCTTCCAAAAACGGCCAGAAGCCGGAGGGTGCCTTCTCCAACGGGATACCATGAGCGAGCACGCCGTAGATGTGCGTGTGCGAATTTACAAACCCGGGGGCCAACACCTGCCCCGGAGCTATCCAGGATTGTTCCTTGGGGTACCGGAATAAGAGCTCTTCATTTGGGGCGATGTCTTCTATTTTATCGTCGACGATACGCACGCCCCAGCCGTGTTTTGGCTCTTCAAGTGCGCTGGTGATTAACCACTCCGGAAGAATTATCGTTGCGCTCATTCCTTCTCCTTTTTTATGAACTCCGGTTTGCACAGAACATCCTATCTTTTCTTCATGACAGCTGTTCAAAACGCGGCAAATTGCATTTTAAATATTTCCCATTCCCGGGTTCCGCATACATTACACCCTTTTCGGCCAGTAATTCACCGCGGAGGAGAGTCGTGATCGGATATCCTTTTAATACCAACCCTTCATATGGGGTGTAATCTACATTTTCGTGCAGAATCTGGTGGGAGAGAACCCGCTCCTGGTGGGGGTCAAAGAGGACGATATCGGCATCCGCGCCGGGCATCAGTGTGCCTTTTTGCGGATATAAGCCAAACAGTTCCGCCGGTTTAGTGCAGCAGCGGTCTACCCACTGGTTAAGCGTAAGTTTTCCTGAAACCACTCCATAGGTATACATTAAAGCCAGCCGGGATTCTATGCCGGGAATGCCTCCCGGTATGTGCGTGAAGCAGTCTTTGCCCAGGTCTTTTTGTCCTTTGAAAAAGAAAGGACAATGATCCGTGCCAATGGTCTGGATCGTGTTTTGTGAAAGCGCGTCCCAGAGGAATGCGTTGTCGGTTTCTTTGCGCAGCGGAGGAGCGCAGACAAACTTTGCGCCCTCAAAATCCGGCCGGGAGTATTCACGATCTGTCAGCAGAAGATATTGCGGACAGGTCTCTCCAAAGGCGAGCTGCCCACGTGCCTGAGCACGGGATAACGCCGCGACGCCCTGTGCTGTGGAGATGTGGACGATGTAGGTTGGGGTCCCGGTAAGCCCGGCCATTGCCAGCACGCGTTCAATCGCTTCGCTTTCCGCACTGGCAGGACGACTGCGGGGATGAGCCTCCGGGCCATACTGGCCTTGGGCCAGTAATTCACGGGTTGCAAAACCACACATTGCGTCGTTTTCTGCGTGGACCATCACGAGTCCGCCGGTTTCTGAAACCCGGCGAAACATCTTCAGAAAAGCTTCATCCGTCAGTTTTAATCCATCATAGGTGGTATAGGTCTTAAAGGAAGTCATCCCGGCCCGGATCACCTCCGGCAATTCCGCCATGCGTTCCGGAATGATGCTGGAGAGCGTCATGTGAAGTGCGTAATCAATGACCACCTGGGAATCGGCCTGTGCTTTACGCTCTTCAAAGGCCTCGATCAAGGATTGATTCTCCAATGGCTCGATGAAGTCGATCACTGTGGTGGTCCCACCCAATGCGGCCGCAGTTGTTCCCGTTTGCCAGTTGTCGCTGGAAGTGGTTGCCCCGGCCGGCATTTGCAGGTGGACATGGGGGTCGATGGCTCCGGGTAAAACAAGAAGCCCGGCAGCATTGAGAACTTTGTGCCCTGACAGGTTTTTCCCTATTGCCTGAATCTTTCCGCCCTGAATGGCAAGGTCAGCATCCAGGGTCTCTCCGGCAGTGACGATTTTCCCATTTTGGATAACAAGATCAAAGGCTGTCATTTTCTATCCTTTGCAAGTCTCAAATACGAGAAGACTGCACAAACGCGGTTCAGAATACAGCGGGTGTGATTACCGAAAGCCATATTGCATCCTGATCTTTGGAAGCGCAGGCCAGTTTTCGTAAGGAGTTGCCCTCAAAATAGATGGAATCGTTGGGGTTGAGATAGTATTCATTCGTGTCCAATTCCACCAGTAATGTACCGGAGAAAACATAGATAAACTCTTCTGATGGTTCTCTTAATCGTCTGGCGATATTGTCCGTCCCTGGGGCCAACCGTCCGGTGATGGCGACCATCTTTTGCCCCATGTTGGGAACAAGTAGTTCGTAAGTAACCCCCGACATGGGCAGAATCAATTTTGAACGACAATCTGCCCGGATCACGGGTTCATAGCTCATTTTCTCCTGCGTTTCAGTGCGGGAGGGTTCAAGAACCGGCGCGGCCGGCAGAGGGTATGGGGATTCTTCAGAGAGAAAATAAAGCAGGGGAACTTCAAGGGCGTCGGCGATTTTTTCTAAAGAATTGAGCGATAGGTTGGCTTTTCCCCTTTCCACCTGACTTATAAAGGAAGCAGAAAGATCCGTTTTTTGAGCAAGCTTTCTCAAACTGATGTCAACTGCTTCACGGCGATGTTTCAGACGGGAGCCAACACTGGATTCAATCGTCACTTTGTAGTTCCTGGAATAAAAAAGATGATCATTCTGAATTGATATTTTGTTGCGTGCCACGCGGTATTGGATAAAAAATTTTGTAATTTATTCAGTTCAAGCATACTATCAAGTAAACCTTGTGTCAAGTGAGACGCAACGTATTCGTGAAGTTAAACTTGACAGCAGCCCGGCTGCAGGCGGAGTTTTCTTATGTTTCGAGGAAAATATGTGCTTTTGTAAAGTGGAATATCACAACGACTTTTGGATTTGACGGAAAAAGTTTGTAAAAACAGGGATTAACCCGGCTACAGCAGTAAGAAAACCGGTTCTTTATCCGATTATAGTATAGGGAGGAGTGATTTAAGGTTTTCTTCAAAATTTTGAGGGAAGCTTCAGGACGCTGATAGTGTTCAAAAAAGTTATCAGTTTTCCAAAAATAGTTAAGTGATGCTTTACAAACGAGAATTAAGTGTGTATAATCTGATGGTAATGAGTACTTTTTCAGGACTTTTACGAGAATATTTCCGAAAATCGTCAAGTTGTGCTCAACACAATTTGAAATTCCCATAGTATAAGTTAACATATTCATAAATTATTTTACAGTCAAATGAACTAAAGCTATTGAAGTTCTAAAAAACACCTGTCATAGTTGAAATTGATAGAAATTGTTTTCAAAGAAGCGTTAGTGAGTTTACAGCACAATATTTACTGGTTTTCCAAGTAGTAGCGTCGTTTTTAAATTCTACGAAAGGGTTAAAACACATTTATGCTGGGTCCCGAGCTGGGTTATAAACTGCGACAACGCCGGATAAATATGGGGTTTAGTTTGAGAGAACTGGCCCGCCGCACAGACCTTACGGCTTCATTTTTGAGCCAGGTAGAAAATGATAAAACCAGTGTTTCACTGGAGTCATTAACTCGAATTGCGGAATCGCTTGAAGTTCCCCTGTTTTACTTTTTATCAGAAAAGATGCCGCAGGCTGCAGCCAGTTATGTGCCGGAGGGTCCCCGTGGAGCGAACGGCTATCCTTATGAAGTTTTTGAAAACAGCCCGGTTTTAAGACCTGAACATCGACCCCGATTGATGCTACCTATCACCGGAGTGGAGTATGAAAAATTGGTTATGGGTACCGGGAAGAAAATGGAAGCTCTTCTTGGCCGGTTGGCACCTGGTTCGGGAAATATTGCACGAAGACTGCGTGAGCCAACGGAAGAGTTTATCTATGTCCTCTCCGGAAAATTATTAGTAGGACTGAATACGGGTGATTATGTCTTACTCCCCGGTTACACAATTTACTTTGAAGGAGAAAATTTACAGAAATTGATGTGTGCCTCCGAAGACGAAGAGGCCATGTGGATTTCGGTGATCACCCCCGCAGTTTTCTGATCCGAGAGATCAGATTTTTCCGGAGAGAATATCACGTCGGCAAAGAATATCAAACTTGTAAGAGGTAAAGAATGGATTTGAAAGGAAAGACAGCCCTGATAACGGGCGGTGCCCATCGCGTGGGAAAGGCAATTACACTGGCTCTTGCCAAAGAGGGTATGAATGTTGTAATTAATTATCGGTCCTCTGACAGACAGGCGGTTGAAACGGCCCGGGAAGCGGCCGCGTTGGGTGTGGGTACTCTGGCTATTCAGGCAGATATTTCAAATCTCGATCAAGTTGAACAAATGGTACGTCAGGCCAAAGAGAAATTTGGCGGTGTGGATGTCTTTGTAAACAGTGCATCTCCTTTTATTAAAACCCCCCTTCCTACAAATGATTACACCCAGTGGCATTCTGTTATTAATACCATGATTAATGGATCATTTTACTGTGCCAATACGGTTGCTAAATTGATGCTGGAACGTGGCGAGGGAGCCATGGTTTTCATTGTTGATCTTTCTGCGCTGGAACCCTGGCCCAACTTTGCAGCTCATTCGGTGAGCAAAGCGGCCATGCTGGCCTTAAGCCGGCAATTGGCGCTGGAATTGGCACCTGCCGTGCGGGTTAACGCCATCGCACCAGGTCCGGTGCTGCCTCCCTCGGATTACAGTGAGCAAAAAATTAAGCGGACTGCCCAGAAGACACTGCTGAATCGTTGGGGTACAGCCGATGATGTGGCACAAACAGTTGTTTTTCTGGCAAAGTCTGATTACATTACGGGCGATTTAATTGCTGTGGACGGCGGAGAACGTTTTGGACATCGCAAGCGTGAGGAGGGGTAACTTATGCAACGGATCTTGATTGAAAAAGGAAATGTTGTAACGGTTAATGACGAAGGCAATGTTTACTCGCCGGGCTATGTATATATAGAAGACGATAAGATTGCTGCGGTTGGTGCAGGAGATGCTCCTGAAGAACTACGTAGTAAAGCAACTCTTATCAAAGATGCATCCTTAATGGCGGTGATGCCGGGGATGGTCAATTGCCACACACATCTTTTCCAAACTTTTCTGAGAGGGCTTGCAGATGACAAACCCTTGCTGGATTGGCTTGCTACAGCGATCTGGCCGGTGGCACGGAAGCTGACTGGTGAAGACGCCCGTCTGGCGGCCAAACTGGGGCTGATTGAAAATTTGCGCAGCGGTGCCACCTCGGTGATTGACCATCAATATATCCATACTGAACCGGCCAATGATGACGGTGTTTGCCGGGCAGCCGAAGAGATGGGGATGCGTTTTCTGCTTTCGTATGCCTGGGCGGATATGGATTATCACGAAGATTTGATCCTGACCCAGGAACATGTTCTGAAAGAAGCGGAACGGATTTATAAGACCTGGCATGGAAAAGCCGATGGCAGGATCCGTTTTGAATTTGGCCCGCTGATCCCCTGGGGATGCACGGATGAAACCATGTTGAAAACCTATGCCCTGGCAAAGGAATGGGGCGTGGGAACACAGATCCATGTTGCCGAAACCAAAACCGAAGTAGATATGAATCTGGAAAAGCGCGGCAACCGGCATATTGAGTGGCTGGCAGATCTGGGTATCCTTGGTCCCGATGTCCAACTGGTTCACAGTGTCTGGCTGGATGACCATGAACTGGACCTGGTGAAAGAGCACGGTGCAGTGATTGTTCATTGTGCTGTCTCCAACATGTATCTTGCTTCGGGCGCAGCCCGGATTTCGAAAATGCATAAAATGGGGATCCCGGTGGCCCTGGCCACGGACGGTCCTGGAAGCAATAATAACCAGGATATGATGGAGACCCTGAAAACCACCGCTCTGCTGGCGAAACTTTCTACGCTGGATGCTATGGCCGTTTTGCCGGAAGATGTGCTGTGGATGGCATGCCGGGATGGTTCTAAAGCTTTTGGGCAACCGGATTTGATCGGTTCTTTGGAAGTTGGCAAGAAGGCAGACATCGTTCTGGTGGACCTGGATTCACCCTTTGCCATGCCGGTTCATAAAGTGCCCTCTGCGCTGGTTTATAACCTGGGCAGCTGCGCGGTGGATACGGTGCTGGTGGATGGAAAAATCCTGATGGAAGATAAAGAGATCAAGGTGGTGGATGAGAAGGCGGTACTGGCAGAAGCCCGCGAGGCCTGTGCCAGGCTGTTTGAGCGTGCCGGCGTAGTGGTAGAATAGCACGCATCCTATAAGCCCTTTTGCAAGGATAAAAGATCGTGACTGAAGTTCGAGGACTACCTGTAAAGCAAGTTGTTAAACTCAACCGGGTCCAGAAAGCAATGGCCAAGGGGATGAAGGCCAGTTTGAATGAATTGGCTTTGAGCCAGATCAGCCGGGAACTGGATTTCACCGAGCTTAAATCATTCCGCGCGGATTTGTCACGGGAGGGAACTCCCAAGATTTCGATCAATACGCTGATCCTGTCTGCCGTCGCCCGCGTTCTTCCAAAGAATCCCTATCTCAATGCTCAGCTGGTAGAAAATGAAATTGTTGTCTTTGAACCGGTGAACCTGGGAATGGCAGTAGCGACGGATTTTGGACTGGTCGTCACTGTTTTACGGAATGCGGATAAGCTGCCCCTGACCGAGGTGGCAGAAAAAGCCGCTGAGCTGGCGAAACGGGCCCGCACCGGAAAGGTTACGCTGGAGGATATTGAAGGCGGAACGTTTACCATCAGTAATTTAGGGATGCTCGGTGTAGATACAGGGATTCCCATTCCACGTCCGCCCGAATCGGCAATCCTGCTTTTTGGAGCTGTCCGGCCCAGACCGGCTGTCGTAAATGGTGAAATGCTCATCCGGGATACCTGTTGGGCAACCCTGTCTTACGATCACCGATTTATTGATGGCGCACTCGCTGCAGCTTTTCTCCGGGATATTTCTGAACTACTAAACTCACCACAGATATTATTAGAATAAGAACTTTATAGGACTGATGCATGATGACACCAGAAAAAGCTGATCTTATCCTTAAAAATACGACAATCGTTACGCAAAACAGCCGGCGAGAAATTCTCAATAATGGCGCATTGGCTGTCGTCGGAGGGAGAATCGCTGCGCTAGGTCCAACACAAGAGATTTTGAAAGGTTATTCCGCAGAAGAAGTTCTGGATTTGACCGATCAGATCGTTTTCCCGGGTTTGATCAATAATCACAACCATCTTTTCCAGGTTTCTACAAAAGGTCTGGGAGAGGATATGCCGGTTCAGGATTGGGTGGAAGTCGTAACGGCTCCCACGGCAATCCATATTCAACCGGAAGAAATGTATACCTTTTGTCTTGCAGGTTGTCTGGAAGCCATTCACTGCGGCGTGACCACGATCGTGGATATGAGCTACCGTGCACAGCGCTACGAGATGCATGAGAATAATATCCGTGCCATGCTGGATAGCGGGCTGCGAGGGCGTTATACCACCATCATTTCAGATTTTGGAGTGGAGTTTGGGGTTTTGCCCGAATTAATTTCTCCAATTGACTGGTTTATTGAACAATATATGCGGCTGCATACTCAATATCCTGCAACAGACCGGATGGCAGTTTGGCTGGCGATTGGCGCACCGTGGACGATTACCGATGAGGGTTTAAAAGAGACGATTGCCTACGCCAACAGCACTCGGACGCCGATTACCATGCATATTAATGAAAACGGTGTGGACAACCAGATCAGTATGGACCGGCATGGAATGAACATGGTTCCTTATCTGGAAACGGTGGGCTTTCTGCGCCCGGATTTACTGGCGATTCACAATGTGGTTACCGACCCAGCGGATATTGATCTTTATGCGAAATATGATGTGAAGTTATCTTACAATCCGGTCAGCAATATGTACCTTGGTTCGGGGATTCCGCCAATGATCGATATGTACAAGGCCGGGTTGAAAATTGGAATTGGCACGGATGGCGCAGGCAGCAATAACTCATTGGACATGATGGAGAGCATGAAAGTTGCAGCCCTGCTGCAAAAAGTAGCTGCACGGGATGCTTCTGTCGTGGATGCACAAACCATTCTCGATTGGGCAACCTGTGACGCGGCGCGTTCGATCTGGTTAGAAGAAGAAATCGGCTCGCTGGAAGTTGGAAAACGGGCAGATCTGTTCGCGGTGGCGTTGAATTCTTCCAAGGTTGTTCCGGTACATGATCCGGTTGCTTCGTTGATTTATTCTTGTGGAGAGCAAAATGTTGTGCTGACCATTGCGGATGGAAAAATCTTAATGAAAGACGGGATTATTCAACATCTGGATGAAAAAGCTATTCTGGAACAATGCCAGATCAGTGCAACTTTACTTTCAGATCGCTGCGGTTCGAACTCAAAAGTTACTCGCCGTTGGCGGCCAGGGAGGTTGAAATAATGAAGCGTTTTGAGAAAAAAGTAGTTGGGGTGACCGGTGCTGCCCGGGGAATTGGACAGGCAATGGCTCGCCGTTTTGCTGAAGAAGGCGCCGGGGTGGTGGTGATGGACATTGCCCATACTGAAGAAACCGTTGCTAAATGTGAAGAAGTGGGTGCTAAAGTGCTGCCGCTTCGAGCGGATGTGCGCCAGCAGGATTCGATTTATCAGGCGGTTGAAGAAATCATTCATGTCTTTGGACGGATCGATGTCTGGGTCAATAATGCCGGTGTGTTTGATAATACGGCCACTGTAGATTTGAGTGAGGAACTCTGGGACCGCATATCGGATATCAATTACAAATCCATGTATCTATGTGCTAAAGCGGTTATTCCCCACATGGTGCTGCATGGTTGGGGAAGATTTATCAACATGTCTTCCATGGCCGGTAAAATGGCTTATCCCAAAGAGATTGCATATTGTTCAACCAAGTCGGCCGTTTTGGGTCTGACAAGGGCGCTGGCGATAGAACTTGCCCCACACGGTATCACTGCAAACGCAATTTGTCCGGGACCCATTGCAACCGATATGCTCAAGAATACACACCAAACACTGGCAGATGAGTTTGGCGTTACGCTGGAAGATTGGGATGCCAAGGTGCTTGAAACCATTCCGGTAGGGCGTTTTGGGAAACCTGAAGATATTGCTGCTCTGGCTGCTTTTCTGGCTTCAGAAGAAGCCGGGTTTATCAATGGACAGGCGATTAATATTGATGGTGGGATGGTCTTTTACTAGGACAAGTTAAAGTTTTGGGTTCTCCGTGTGTTTTTTCCTGCGCACGATAACTATTGTGGGTGACTCTGTTCATTCACGGCCGCAGAGCAATTGTGAATGCTCAAAAAATGAGGAAAGGCTGTAGGATTGGGAATTTATCCCGGTATAGAAAGGAGGTCGCTGGAGAGAAAAGACAATTAATGTGATTCTCAAAGTCAGTTCTATTTTACGAGAAGTTCACCATATCTAATCTTTCATGTAAGGGAGAAGAAATGAAAAACAAGAGTATTGTAGTTTTAATGACGCTGCTAGTTGCTTTCTCTATTTTGATGGCATCTTGTGCTGCGCCAACACCAGAAGTGGTTACCGTTCAGGAAACCGTTGTGGTTGAGAAAGAAGTTGTCGAAACCGTTGTGGTTGAAAAAGAGGTCATGGTTGAGCCCGAAGGTGAATTTGATTACGTTGCGGCACTGAAAGGCAAGAAATTGGCTTCAATTCTCTCCGGCCCCGTTAACGACGGTGGTTGGAATACTAACGCATATCTCGGATTGATTAACGCCCGGGACAAATTCCAAATGGATATTGCTTATACCGAAAGCGTTAAAGTGGAAGATGCCGAGCAGATCCTGCGGGATTATGCGGAAGCCGGTTACGACATTGTGATGGCGCATGGCTATGAGTATGCGGATCAGATTGCTGCAGTTGCCCGAGAATATCCGGATGTGAAATTCATCCAGACCAATGGCGCTGAAGGCGGTATTGACAATCTTTACACCGTTACATTGTCTGCTGGTGAGGGTGGCTACTTCATGGGACGCCTGGCTTGCGAACTTACAAAAACAAAGAAAATTCAATGGATTATCGCCGAGCAATTCCCGATTATGGACCACCATGTCCTGATGGCGAAACAGGCCTGTGAAGATCTTGGCATGACCGATATCGAATGGAGCGAGTCTTATGTCGGTTCCTGGGGTGATCCCGCCAAGGTGAAAGAACTCACCAAAGCCGCCCTTGAACAGGGTGCTGATATTCTCATAACCGTTGCCGATGCCGGCGACCCGGGTGCAATTGAAGCTATCCAGGAAGAGTATGATAAAGGCAACACCGATATTTATTATATTTCCTGGTCTAAGGATCGCAACAATCTGGCTCCTGAGTTTGCAATCGGTGGTTGGGAAGAAATGGTAGACCAAGAGGTCGAATACGTCCTGAAACAGATTGCAGAAGGCAACCCCGGTGGACACTTCTCCATTGGTTTGTTGGAAGGTGCAAACCGAATCAACCCGTTCTATGGTTTGGTTCCCGCCGAAGTTGAGCAAGATATTGTTGATCTCGAACGGCAGTACCTGGAAGATCCCACCAGCATTCCGAATCTGGTTGTCCGCACAGACCTTTAGGATTTGCGCTTGTATTTGATCCGCCCCCAGAGCAAGGATCACTGATTGAACTGAGGTGGCGTAACGGGGGTTTTCTGGCACATCGTTGTCAGAAAACCCCCAGTATCAAGCTCTGATCGCTCCTACACCATTTTGTAGTTGGAAGGCTTTTTCGGTGAGCAGATCAGGGAGTTGGTACCTGCTAGTGACCTGTTAAGTATAAATAGAGTCAGGAATTTACTGTAAAGGCATAAGCTATGACTGAACTCCTTCGCCTGGAAAATATACGAAAAACATTCCCCGGTGTGGTGGCGAATGACAATGTTGATTTAGTCATCGAGAAAGGTGAAATTCACGCATTGTTAGGTGAAAACGGTGCGGGTAAATCAACATTAATGAATTGTGTTTATGGGGTTTACCGACCGGACAGTGGCAAGATTATCTGGAAAGGTAAGGAAGTTACGATCCTCCAAGCCAAGGACGCGATAAACCTGGGAATCGGAATGGTCCACCAGCATTTTATGCTGGTTCCACCTTTGAGTGTGGCAGAAAATGTTGTTTTAGGGTTGCCTTCTCCGAAAGAACCTTTGTTGGATCTGGCCAGTGTAGAGGAAGCAATCCGCAAGAGTGGTGAGAAATATCACTTGCGAGTAGACCCGAAAGCTAAAATATGGCAGCTTCCGGTAGGTGTACAGCAGCGTGTTGAAATTCTAAAAGCCTTGTATCGAGAAGCGGAGCTTCTGATCCTGGATGAGCCCACTGCGGTGCTGACACCGGGTGAGGTAGAAGATCTTTTTAAAATTCTTAAAGCACTGGTTGAAGATGGTTTGTCTATTATCTTCATCACTCACAAATTGGAAGAGGTAATGGCAGCCTGCGACCGCGTAACCGTTTTGCGCGATGGCGAGGTTGTTGACACGGTGGATATTGCGGATACCAATCAGAGCGAACTGGCGAAAATGATGGTTGGCCGGGAAGTATTCCTCAAAATGGATAAGCCGGTACTTGAACCCGGTGAGGTGGTGCTCTCGGTTGAGGCCCTTTCGGCAAAAGACGATCGCGATCTGCCCGCAGTCAAGGAAGTTTCTTTTGAGGTAAGACGGAATGAAATTCTGGGTATTGCGGGTGTGGATGGCAATGGACAAACGGAGTTAGGTCAGGCTATCACGGGACTGCGGCCGACGACCGGGGGAAAGTTCCTTGTCCTTGGAAAAGAGGCAACTCATTGTGAGCCTCGAGACATCATTAAAATGAATGTTTCCTATATTCCTCCCGATCGACAGCATACCGGATTACTGATGGATTTCTCCATTACTGAAAATTTGATCGGGAAAAAATATTGCGATGAACCATATTCCAAAAGAGGTGTTTTTCAGAAGAAAACCATCAATGATTTTGTCGATCAGTCCATTGATGATTTTGATGTGAGAACGCCGGGCCCCGAGATTGCGGTTAAATTGTTGTCCGGTGGAAATCAGCAAAAAGTCATTCTGGCCCGTGAAGTCAGCGGTAAACCGGATCTGTTGGTCGCTGCGCAACCAGCCCGAGGGTTGGATATTGGTGCGACAGAATATGTTCATAAACAAATGGTGGAAGCCCGGAATAATGGTGCGGCCATTTTGTTAATCTCCACAGAACTTGAAGAAATTTTATCACTTTCTGATCGTATTGCAGTGATGTATGAAGGGGAGATCATGGGTATCGTTCCCGGTAAAGATGCGGATATCCACCAGATTGGTCAAATGATGGCTGGTGTATTGCGATTGGATAAAAAGATCGAAACTGAACAGAAGGAGGTTGACAAGGTCTGATGATTAATAAAACAAAGAACCAGGCCGGATTCTCAACCCGTATCCTGGAACAATCCCTTCCTATACTTGTCCCTGCAGTAGCGATTGTGCTTGCTTTTATGGTAAGCGGTCTTTTGATACTTGTATGGGGAAGTAATCCGTATGAGGCATATAAATCCTTGTTTTCAGGTGCGTTTGGTTCCCCAAATGCATGGGCGGCTACACTGATACGTCTTTCTCCGCTGGTTTTTACAGGTCTGGCAATCACTTATGGTTACCGGTCAGGATTCTTTAATATTGGCGCAGAAGGTCAATTATATATGGGCGCGCTGGCAGCGACCTGGGTAGGGACTACCTTTGTGGATCTTCCCGGTATTGTCCTTATCCCGTTGATGATGTTAGGGGCTGCGTTAATAGGTTCGGCGATGGCACTCTTACCAGGTATCCTGAAAGCCTGGAAAGGATTTAATGAGGTGCTTACCACTTTGCTGATGAATTATATTTTGCTTCAGTATTTTGAGTGGGCAATCCGCATTGATCATCCCACCAAAGGCGTAGACCAGGCCTGGACTTGGATCAATTGGCTGGGAGTGAAGGATCCCACTCAGCCATTTCCAAAATCCGCGTTTATCGCAGAACAGGGTTTTCTCCCTTCAATTGGAACTTTGTTAAACAGTAAATTATTTGTGAATTTATTTGGTGGTGCCAGCTGGTATCAGAACATGCTTGAGATATCGGCGTTCAATCGGATCACCTTAGCCCCAATATTAGCCATATTGTTCGCGGTCTTGATTTATTTTATCCTTTTTAAGACTACCACAGGGTATCAGGCGCGGGCAGTAGGTGTGAACCCGGACGCGGCGCGATATATGGGCGTGGATATTAAAAAGACGATCCTGACAACCGCGGTGATCAGTGGTGCCCTGGCAGGTATGGGCGGTGCAATTGAAATTTTGGGTACGCAGCACCGGGTTATTGAGAGTTTTCTGGTCGACGCCGGTTTTACCGGTATTCCGGTGGCATTGATCGGTAATTTGCACCCCCTGGGTGTTTTATTGAGTGCACTGTTTTTTGGTGCGCTTCGGGCCGGTGCCAACCGGATGCAAATTATTGCCCAGGTTCCCATTGCCGTTATAAATGTGATCCAATCACTGACGATTTTATTCTCGGTTGCTGGTGCAACAATTGATTTGCAATCCCGAATAAAAAAATCACGGATGGGAAGGTCTAAGGGAAAATCAACACAGGATCCACAAATTCAGATTGAAGAGGTGCCGAATGCTTGAGAATCTATTACGAATTTTTGGGTCAATAGAATTTTATGAAGCCATTATTCGTATGACCACTCCGCTTCTCCTGGCGGCAATTGGTGGTCTGGTTGCGGAAAAAGCGGGCCTGGTAACTTTCAGTATGGAAGGAATGATGCTGATGGGAACCGTTGGCGGGGTGATCGGAAGTGGATTGACCGATAATCCATGGATGGGTGTGCTCCTGGCAATGGTCTTTGGAATACTAACGGCGGTGGTTTATGCTGTAATGGCCGTATCCGTTGGCGCTCATCAAATTGTGACCTGTGTTGCACTTAATATGGGCGCGGCTGGGCTGTCCGCGGTTTTGTTTGCGTTAGTATTTGCAGGTGGTGCCGGCGGTGTGATTGAAGAAGTAATCAAAGTGCCGGGGTTGTCGCTGTGGAAAATTCCGCTGCTGGGAGATATTCCGGTGATTGGCCCGATTTTATTTAACCATTACCCACTGGTTTATCTGTCCTTTATAATGGTTCCGGTGATCTGGTTTTTGCTGTACCGGACAACCTGGGGATTGAAAATCCGTGCAGTGGGGGAACATCCTCACGCGGCAGATACCGTTGGAATCAATGTGATCAAAGTTCGTTACGCATCCCTGATTATTACCGGTGCACTGGCTGGCCTGGCGGGCGCTTTCCTTTCCATTGGTGCGTTGAATAACTGGCAGGAAAATATGACCAGCGGACGCGGGTTCATTGCCTATACAGCAATTGTCTTTGGGAAGTGGGAACCGCTTGGCGTTTTCCTGGGAACGCTCTTGTTTGGTCTGGCAGATGCGTTGCAACTTCGCATGCAAACAATGAACATTGATATCCCTTACCAGTTTATGGTTGCATTCCCCTACGCAGTAACCCTGGTTGTCCTGGTACTGTTTGTTGGCAAGGCGAGCTGGCCGGCAGCTTCCGGAGCACCTTTTAAACGAGAAGGTAAGTGACTTCTTTACAAGAAATGGTTTCGAATTGTTTGCCGGAAATTTTACCGGCAAACAATCTTTTCTAGTATGTTTTTTAGAGGCGCAGTATCATGACAGGACAAAGCTATGATTTCATCGTAGTGGGCGGCGGACTGGCGGGTGCTGCGATTTCTTACTACCTTACTTTGCAGAAGCAAAGTGTTCTACTCCTGGAAGCCCGCACTTTGTGCAGCGGCTCTTCAGGGGCATGCGCAGGACGGGCACAGATTTTTGAAAGCGAATCGGAATCCTATCTGGATCTGGTCCTGGCGGGATTTTCAAAGCTTGAGAGTCTGGGCCCTGAGTTGGGTTGCGACCTGGAATGGGAGACTCCCGGACATTTATCCCTGATTCGGGATGCAGAAAACTGGGAAACCTGTTCGCAGAAGGTTTCATGGCTGAAGCGGCGGAATGTTCCGGCGGAACTTTTGAGCCAGGACCAGCTCCGGAAAGAAGTGCCTATTCTCAAAGCGGAAAGTTTTCTCGGAGCCGCTTTTGCACACGAAGGGCATTTGAGCCCTTTTCATTTGTGTATGGGGTATCTCAATGCGGCCCGGCGACAGGGGGCCAAAATCAGGATTGATTCGCCGGTAACAGGTTTTCAGAGAACATCAGGGCGGGTCACAGGTGTCTGCACTCCGGAGAATACTTATTCCGGTGCGCAGGTGATTGTAGCAGGGGGAGCCTGGACGCGGGAACTGCTTGCTATGACCGGGTTTGAACTACCGGTTTGCTTTACCCATGCTGAAGCGATGATCACCGAAAAATTACCCCCGATTCTCTCACATCATATTGGGATGACCGGCTTTTACGACGTGGTTCACGGCGGAAATCAGTCCGTGACGCTGGGCCTTGGACAGCATCTCAATGGGACGGTGCTGATCTCGAACGCGATACAAAATTCAACCGAAATTGATCAGAACAGCACATTCTGGGGAATGCCGGCGCTAGCGAGAGCTTTGAAGCAATATTTCCCGATTTTTGAAGGTGTTCGGATTATGCGGACCTGGGCTGCCCCCAGTCCGTTTTTGCCGGACTATGCCCCTGCAATTGGATGGGTGCCGGGTATTGACAACCTGTTTGTCGCCGCGGGTTTCCATTTGGCCGTGCCCACCATCCCCTTATTTTGCGAAGATATTGCCAAATCGGTTGGCATTGGAAGATTAGTTGAAAGGTTAATTCCTTTTTCTCCACAGCGTTTTGGGGTAGGAATTCAGGAGGAGGCTTGATGAGGATTGTAAAAGCAGACCGGGCACTGCCGGAGGTGAAACGGGGCGCCCCGGTAAAGATTTGGGTGGACGGGAAACAAGCCGAGGCCTTTCTTGGTGAAACGGTGGCAACTGCGTTGATGGCGATGGGGATCCGTCAATTCCGGAAGACACGACATAAAGGCCAACCACGAGGGGTATTTTGTGGAATGGGAATTTGTTATGAGTGTCTGGTAACCATTGATGGGGTGGAAAATGTCCGTGCCTGCCAGACAACCGTGCAGGATGGCATGGAAATTTTGACCGGTGAGGGGACGATCGAATGAGAAAAGTTGAACTGGTAATTGTTGGCGCCGGACCCGCTGGAATCCATGCAGCGCTGCAAGCGAATGAAGCCGGTTTAGATGTGGTGGTTATCGACAGCAATCCCAAACCCGGCGGGCAGTATTACAAACAATTTCCACCGGATTTTATCGGAAAAGCACAAAAAATTGCCGAACAAGAGGGCAGCTTTCTGGTTACCATGTTGGAAAGTACCCCCGTCGAAATTCTTTCAAACACTCTGGTGTGGGGCGTGTTTCCCGCTCCGCAAGGCGAAGGATGGCTGTTGAATCTGTATGGGGAAGAAGCGCCAAAGCAAATCCTGACTCATTCATTGATTCTTGCCACAGGAGCTTATGATACTCCAATACCCTTCCCGGGTTGGACTCTCCCGGGGGTCATGACAGCAGGTGCCGGACAGATCTTTATTAAGAATCAGCGCGTTATCCCCGGGAAAAAGGCATTGCTGACAGGAACGGGGCCGCTTCAGCTTGCCCTGGCTTCTTCTTTGGTTCATGCCGGTGTGGAAGTGGTGGCCGTGTTGGAGGCTTCCGCTCCTTTTCCGAAAGCTTTTAAATACGCTCCGGTGATGGTTACCCAATGGGGGAGGATCCTGGAAGGTATTGATTATGGTTTTACAATGCTGCGAGCCGGGGTTCCTTATCGTTTGGGTTGGGCGGTCATCGAGGCGCGCGGTGATGGAGAGGTTGAGGAAGCCGTGATCGCCCGAGTGGATCGGGATTGGCGCCCGATTCGCGGCACAGAGCAAGTTTTGCAGGTCGACACAATTTATTCCGGGTATACCGTCAAGCCCAACAACTTCCTGGGGAGGATGATGGGTTGTGACTTTGAATTTGATCACCAGCAAGGGGGGCTGATCCCTGTTCGGGATGAGTGGATGAAAACTTCTTTACCGGACGTTTATCTGGTTGGTGACACGGCAGGAATTGGCGGAGCAGAGCTGGCCCGACTTGAAGGCAAAGTGGCTGCAACTGCAGTTACAGTACAAACGGGTCATCGCTCCGAAAAGGATGTAAAACCATTTATGCGAAGGATGCGGGGGCGAATCCGACGGCAGAGGCAGTTTGCACATATGCTGGGGGAACTGTTCACGCCGCAGCCCGGAGTTATTGCTCTGGCGAGCGACGAGACGATCATCTGCCGGTGTGAAGAGGTTACCCTAGGAGAAATCCGAAAGGTGATCGCTGAAGGCGCACGGACGGTGAATGATGTAAAGGTTTTAACCCGCTGTGGGATGGGAAACTGTCAGGGCCGCAACTGCGAATTGTCCATTGCGCGGATTCTAGTGGAAGAATTAGGCCCCGATGACGTTTCGTTTGATTCGGTGGGTGAATTTCGCGTTCGCCCTCCACTTCACCCACTGCCGGTTTCAGCATTGGCGGATTCTATCGATTTTGAGGATTTCGAAAAATAATTTCTGATGAAGAAATTGAAAGGACTATCGCTTTGAATTCTCGCGACCGAGTATTGACTACTCTAAGCCATAAAGAACCGGACCGAATCCCCTTTGACCTGGGCTCCGGGATGATGACCGGTATTCATGTGGATGCCTACCAAAATCTGCGGGATGCTTTGGGTTTAGCCCGGGAATCGAAGGTTAAGTTCTTTGAGCCTTCGATGCAAATTGTGTTTGTAGGTGAGGACGTCTGTGAGAGGCTTGAGATCGATACCCGACCGGCGTTACCGGCCTGGTCGGATTCGGATCCCCTGAATATTCAGGAAGATGAAGAATCTTATTTTTATTATGATCCCTGGGGATACGGTCTCAAAATGCCTAAATCCGCCCCTATTTATTTCAGTCTGTTCTACCATCCCCTTCGGACAGCGGAGAATCTATCGGAGCTGGATGATTACCCATGGCCGGACCCGGTTGACGAAAGCCGTTACAAAGATTTGCCTGGGCAGTTAGAGAATGCGCGGCGTAAAAGCAAAGCGGTTGTGTTGAATAATATTTGTGCAGGCACGATGGAAGTTGCAAGCTGGCTGCGGGGGATTGACCAGTTTTTTATGGATATGAGCCTGGATGAGAAGTTCGCCGGGTACCTGCTGGATAAAGTGGTCGATATCAAGCTGGGTTACTGGGAAACTGCACTCCGCAAATTGGACGGGGCGGTGGACGTGGTCATTGAGTCTGACGACCTGGGGGCGCAGAACAATTTGTTAATTTCCCCACGGATGTACCGTAAGCTGCTTAAGCCCCGACATAAAAAAATTCTGGATTTTATTCATTCCCATACCGATGCGAAAGTGTTCTTTCATTCCTGTGGGGCAATCCGCCCGTTGATTCCTGATCTGATTGAGATTGGTGTGGATATTTTAAATCCGGTGCAGTTCAACTCAACAGGAATGGACGCGCAGTCTCTAAAGGCTGAATTCGGTAAGGATATCGTTTTCTGGGGTGGAGGAGTGGATACGCAGTCCGTTCTGGGTAGTGCTACGCCTGGAGAGGTTAAAGATAATGTCCGGCAGCAGCTTGAAGTGTTATCAAAAGACGGAGGTTTTGTATTTGCCACGGTTCATAATATCCAGGCAAATGTGCCTCCCGGAAATATTCTGGCAATGAGGGAAGCACTCTTAGAATATGGCATATCTTGATTTGTGGCAGCAATAAATTTGTGTTTTATTCAGCCTATTCGAGACTGAATCAGATTTTATCCAATATAACAGTGAGGTGAAAATATGCAGAAACGATTTGAAGGCCAGGTTGTCTTGATTACCGGAGGCGCACGGGGGATTGGTATGGCCTGTGCGCAGCGCTTCGCGGATGAAGGTGCAAATATTGCGGTGGTGGATCTTTTGATGGATGAAGCGGAAGCCATTGCAAAAGAATGCCGTGATAAAGGTGTGGAAGCCATTGGCCTGAAATGTGATGTAACGGATGAAGACAGTGTGAAAGCTGCTTTTGATGCCGCGATGGAAAAGTGGGGCCGGGTGGATACGGTTGTGGCTTCTGCAGGAATCCACACAGGTGCTCCAGTGGATCAGGTTGAGTTGAAGACCTGGAAAAAAGCAATTGACATTAACCTGACCGGTGTTTTTCTGACCAATAAATATGCTGCTGCAATCATGAAAAAACAGAAATCCGGCAGTATTATCAACATATCTTCTATGGCCGGTGTGATCAGTTTCCCGGCTACTTCGGAATATTCCGGTTCAAAGTCCGGGGTGATCGGGTTGACACGCTCTGTTGCGCAAGACCTGGCGCCCTTTGGGGTTACCTGTAACGCGATTTGCCCCGGCAACACACTCACCGCAATGGTCAAAGAAGTGGCAAGGACGGTTGGGAGCGGATTGGGTATGACTGCTGATGAATGGCTGCAAATGCGTGCCAATGACTGTCCGATGAAGAGACTGGCGGAGCCCTGGGAAATGGCCGGTGTTGTGGCGTTCCTGGCTTCACAAGATTCCCGGTATCTTACGGCTCAGGCAATAGTGATTGATGGTGGAATCACCGCAACTGCATAAAATTTGTTTTTGTTAAGGTTTGGAGTATAAAAGGTCGCCGCCATCTGTCAGGCTGTTTTTTGCCGGCACAGTGCTGGCGACCTTTGTTCATCCGATCCGCTGGTTTGGTAGGTGTGTGGAGAGTGCAATGAAAGTGCTGGATTTATTTTCTTTGGAAGGAAAGACTGCGCTTGTCACCGGGGCAGCACAAGGTCTTGGTCAGGCGATGGCAATTGCGCTGGCAGAAGCCGGCGCGGATGTCGCATGTATGGATTATAAACCGTGCGATGAAACCCTTCAGACGATTGCGGTTTTAGGGCGTAAATCGATGATGGTCCTCTGTGATTTAAGAGCTGTTCCAGTTTCGGAATTGGAAAACAAGCTTTCAGAAATCTACAAGGTCTTTGGTAAATTGGATATTCTGGTGAATAATGCAGGCATCACCAGAGCCAATCCAGCAGTAGATATTCCGGAAATCGATTTTGACGATGAAATGGAAATCAATCAGAAGAAATTGTTTTTCCTGACTCAGATGGTTGGTAAACGCATGATTTTGCAGGGAAGCGGTAAAATCGTCAATGTGGCTTCAACAACTTCCTTCAATGCTGGTGTACGCGTGGCCTCTTATGCAGGGACGAAAGGAGCTGTTGCAAGCTATACCCGGGCCTTTTCCGCCGAATGGGCTGCTCTGGGGGTGAATGTAAATGCCATTGCGCCCGGATTCATGGAGACTGCGAACACCACCAACATACTGGATGAACCCGAAGTTTATCAGGAGACCCTGCGCAATATTCCTGTAAAACGGTGGGGAAAGCCGACGGACCTTAAAGGAACTGTAGTCTATCTGGCTTCAGCAGCTTCCGATTATGTGCACGGCGCGATCGTCCCCGTAGACGGCGGAATGTTGATTGTATAAATAGCCCGGAACAGGTTTAAATGGACAGGCTTTTTATAAGGAGCAAGAGGATTTATGGAAATAAAAAATTCGGTTTTAATGATTACAGGTGGAGCAATCCGGGTAGGCAAGGCGCAGGCACTGTTCATGGCGCGCAAGGGCGCAAATATCTCCTTCAGCTATAGTTCCGGTGAGCCCTGGGAAGAAACCCAATCGGAGCTGGAAGCCTGTGGAGTGAAAGTGATGGCAACCGAATTGGATGTGCGCGATACGCAAAAAGCACGCCAATGGGTGGATGATACGGTGAAAGAATTTGGCCGGGTCGATATCCTGATCAACAGTGCGTCTGTCTGGCTGAAAAAACCTGTGCTGCAGGTTACCGAACAGGAATACGATCTTGCGATTGATGTGAATATGAAAGCACCTTTTATGCTTTCGCAGGCAGTTGCGAAATATATGAAGGAGCAGGGCGCCGGCGTAATCATTAATATTACGGACTGTTCGGGATTTCAGGTCTGGCCGGGTTATGCACCGCATGGCGCGAGTAAAGCCGGGCTGGTGGCTTTGACTAAATCCATGGCCTGGGAGCTGGCTCCGGAAGTACGTGTGAATGCTATTGCACCGGGAACTGTCCTGCTGCCCCCCAACTACACGCCGGAAGTGGAGCAATGGGCCAAAGATATGTCGGTACTGGGCCGGGTGGGTAAACCGGAAGACGTCGCGCGAACCTCCGCTTTTATTATTGAGAGTGATTACGCCACCGGTGCCGTGTATTATATGGACGGCGGTATGCGGCTGATCGCGAAGTAAAAACTCTTTTCAATTGAAAGCCCTGCGGATTCTGTTGAATCTTGCAGGGCTTTTTTGTCCGGAAGTATGGGGTGGGGCAGGTGAAAAATCAGGAAATGATTTTTCTGTCCGGAGAGAAGCGGCTGATATCCAGGTCGGTTTTTTCCGTAGTAATGAGCTGGGTGACGGTCTTCCCGGTAAGCGGAGTGACGATCACGGTTGACCGAAATGCAGTGGCCAGAATCAATCCGGGGAGATCTGCGACCGTACCGAGATAGGGCAGAGAATCGGGTGTATATGCGACCGGAGCAGCCCATCCCCGCAAAACGCGCAGGTTTTTGAACTTTGGAAAAAAGCGCTCAAATTGGGTAGATATCGCCCACGGAGCGCCGGGCGTGGGGTAATTCTCCGGCTCTTCACTGGGAAAACTGGCTTCTCCCAGTAACATGTTGCCATGCCAGGCCTGGGCGATTGCCAGAACGGCGGACTCGCCGACAGTAGTTTCTTCCTGGATATCTTCAAAGAAAGCGGCGGAGGAGAAATGATTTTTAAACGTGTAGTCAATCGGTTCTGTTACCAGAGATTGCCCGTGCACATGGTAAACCTCCCAATTTTTTCCAATTTTTTGACCCAGTTTTCGGGTCCAGGCCCCGGTTGTCAGCACAACACTTCCGGCATCGATTTCTCCCTGAGAGGTTTTAACCCCCGTCAGGCGGCTGTTTTGAATGCAGAAATCCGTTACTTCCGTGTTGGTAAGAAGCTCTAATCCATGTTCTTCGGCGCGATGAATATAGGCCCACATCAATTCAAAGGGGAAAATCTGGGCCTCAAAGGGGTGATACAGCGCCCCCAACGCCTCGTTGGCATTGATCATGGGTTCAATTTCGTTAAGGTGCTTTGCCGGAACCAGCTCCGCACGAATGCCCGCCGCGACCAATTTTTCTTGACGCGTGGACATAATTTCCCATTGTTTGGAATTTTCGATGATCAGCAGACTTCCCAGCTTGCGCAAGTTCACAGAGCAGTCCAACTCTTCCTCAATCTGCATACACTCCTGGTATCCTTTGAGGATCATCGGCAGGCTGTATTCCAGTTCTGTGTCCTGGACCTGAATGTTGCCGTAGTTGGCACGGGAAGCTCCTGCGGCGACTTCTCCCTGTTCAACCAGCGCTGTTTTTAACCCTGCTTTGGAAAGGTAATATGCGACCGCACAGCCGATATAACCGGCTCCGACAATTACCGCATCATAGTTTTTGTTCATGGAATGGGAACTCCTGCTGAAGGATAAAAGAATTAAAAAGTTCTTGTGTTAATTATAACTACACAATACTCCCGATACAAGTCATAAAACCACACATTTAATGAAGTGTGGTTAAATAATATTAATTAATACTTGAATTGAGCGAATGCCTATGCTACAATGGCCTAGTGTGTGAAGTGCACCGCGCTTTCTATTCCAGTGTTAGATAGAGCCTCAAAATATTATTAATAGTCTATTGGAGGCATGCTTGGCGTTTTGGGATGTCGTCGTTGTGGGTGGGGGAATTGTGGGTTTAGCCACGTGTTACCATCTATCCCGGATGGGCGCAAAAACTTTGCTGTTGACCGCAAAAGGACTGGGCGACGGAGCTTCGGGAGCAAATGCCGGGCGGGCACAGGTGAATGAAGGAAACCTGGATGCATTAAATATTCGGATGGTGAAAGAAGGAATTAAACGCTTTGATCAGCTGGAGGATGAACTCGGTTCAAGATTTGAACACCGCCGGTTAGGCTATATCTGTATTATCCGCAAGGAAAAAGATTGGCAGGATTGGGTTCACCGGTCCGTTGTTTTGTCTGAAAATGGGATCCCGACCCAAATGATGGATGTAAAAACTCTGAAAGAACTTGAACCTGAATTAAACACCGATGGTTTGCTGGGCGCGGCTTATTCTTTGGAAGGCTCAATGAACCCATTCCAATACTGTTGGGCTTACGCACGGGCTGCCCGGCGGTTTGGGGCAGAGATTCGGATGTTCACTCCGGTTACTTCGATGGAAAGCAAAGGACAGCGAATTATCTCGGTCCATTCGGAACAGGAAAGATTTGAAGCGGATAAAATTGCCGTAATGTGTGGAGCATGGACGCGGCCGGTTTTGCGATTAGCAGAAGTGAACCTGCCGGTAAACCATACTCACGCAGAAGCTTTTATTACGGAACCGCTGCCGTCCGTGATGCACACGGTCTTAGGGTTGGCGGACTTTTATGAGATCATCCACGAACGGGCGCAGGCCGTGGCGATTGGCGTGGGGCCACTTGCAAATGGAACACTACTGGTTACCGAAGCGGTGACTCAAACCCGGGAACTGCATGATAAGACAACTGCCTGGGGTCTTTCCGGTGTGGCCAGAGATTTGCTGGCGCTTTACCCTTCTCTATCGAATGCCAGAGTCATGCGAGGGTGGGGGCGACCCACCCCTTTTACACCGGACGGGAATCCGGTGGTTGGTTGGGTGAGCCCGTATGAAAATCTTTTTGTGGGCGCTGGATTCATTCAAACCATGACGGTTACGCCCGTCATGAGTGAGTGGATGGCAGGTATGATTCTGGAAAAGGAAATCTCGGAAGATTTCAGCTTGTATGCTCCGGATCGTTTCTTAAGAGAATCACAAGGGCTATTGCAGTAAAGATCCGGTGAATGAGGAATTTGTAACTTTTAAAAAACAGAAGTACCCTGTATGGATCAAAGCGCAGGCAAGCAGGATTACAGAATTGAATTATTCATAAAAACTGGAGGAGAAAATCATGGGATACGTTTTCAATTGTCCTACCCGGCTCAACTTTTCGGATAATGCAGCGGAGGACCTTGTGCTGGAATTGAGCGGCGCAGAAGGGGGAAGCGTTCTTGTGTTGACGGATGCCGGCATTCTGAAAGCCGGGATTGCCGGACCCGTGGTCGACCGTTTGCAGACAGCAGGTTTTAAGACCACGCTTTTCGGAGAAGTGCCGGGAAACCCGAGTGTGAATGACGTAGACCAGGCCGTTGCAGTTGCAAAGCGTGCAGGCGCAACGCATCTGGTGGCCATTGGGGGAGGTTCGGTGATTGACACAGCCAAAGCCGTGGGGGTGTTAATGACTCATGAGGGTGTGAACTGGGAGGATCTGCAGTGGGGCCGGGCAAAGATTTCCAGGCCTTCGCTGCCTGTAATCGCAGTCCCCACCACCTCGGGAACAGGCAGTGAGGTTACTCACGTGGCGGTGATTGGAGACAGCAAGGGATTTAAGAAAGGTGTTGTGCATCCTACGATCTTTCCCGATACGGCGTTGATTGATGGTCATCTCACGCTTTCCTTGCCGCCGCATTTGACAGCGGCAACCGGTATGGATGCTCTGGTGCATGCCATGGAGGCTTATCTTGGCAAGCGGCATAACCCTATTACGGATTTATATGCGCTTGCAGCGATCCGCCTGACCTCTCAATGGCTGCCGGAGGCAACTCGAAATGGGAAAAACCTGGAAGCACGCAGCGCTATGGCGCAGGCGGCCTCTCTGGGTGGAATCGCGATGGACCAGGCCGGGTTGGGTCTGGTCCATTCCCTGTGCGGTCCGTTGGCGGCAACTTATCATGTGCATCATGGATTGGGAATCGCAGTTTTGCTCCCGGCGACCCTGGCGTTTAATGCTCCTGAAATCAAGGGTGAGCGTTGGGAAAATCTCCGGGCGGCGATTGGTCTTGCCGGAACGGCCAGCCCGGAAGAATTGTCAGGCTGGGCAGAAGATCTCTTGAAGGAAATTGGCTTGCCCACCCGTTTAAGTGAATTGGGCGTGAAAAAAGAAATGATTGCCGAAATGGCGGAAGATGCTACCCGGATGGTGATGACACCGAACAATATCCGACCGGTTACAGCTGAAGACTGTGCTTCCGTTTTGGAGATGGCGCTGTGAAAATTCTGACGGTCAATCTATCAAAAAAGACGACTAAAGAACATCCTCTTGAGGATATTCTGTCCGGTGGACGTTTGCTGACCGTGCAGTTAGTTACCCAGTATGTCCATCCACAGGTGGACCCGCTGAGCCCGGAGAACGCATTGGTAATGGCTTCGGGAGTGCTGGCCGGTTACCGGGTCTCAACCGGCAGCCGTTTTTCCATTGGCACGAAAAGCCCGCTGACAGGCGGTATTAAAGAGGCTAATGCGGGGGGCATGGCAGGGGACAGCCTGGCAGCATTGGGCTACCGCGGCATGGTGTTTCAGGGAGCATTCCCTGCGGATGAACCGGGTATTTTCATTTTGGATGAAAAGGGTGGAAGGTTTGAGAATGCCCAAAAATATTGGGGACTCAACAATGAAGCGTTGGCGGAAGCCCTGCGGGTGGATTATGGAGAGGGTTATGTCGTTGTTGGGATTGGTCGTGGCGGCGAGCAGCAGTTAAAAGCTGCGGGCATTGCTATCACAGATGCGAATGGACAACCTTTCCGGTTGGCGGCGCGCGGCGGCGTGGGTGCCGTAATGGGCAGCAAACGCCTCAAAGCCGTGTTATTAAAGCGGGGACGTCAAGTGCCCGATGAGAAACCTTCTGCCCGTCCCGCAGTGAAGGCTTTTAATAAGTTCGTGGCGACCAACGCCCGGGTTGAAGTGCTGCGCGACTATGGTACTGCTTCTACCGTTACGCCGGTGCAGGCCCTGGGCGCTCTGCCAACGCGTAATTTTAGTGCAGGAAAATTCGAATTTGCTAAAAATATCAATGGGGACCGGATGCGAGAGGTTATCTTGCAGCGTGGCGGAGCAGGCACCCCCACCGAAGCCTGTATGGATGGTTGTGTCATTCGATGCAGCAATATCTTCCCGGATGAGAACGGAGAATTCTTAGCGGCTCCAATTGAGTTTGAGACATTGGTTTTATGCGGTTCAAACATTGGATTGCAGACGCTGGATGAAATCGCACGGATCAACCGGTTATGTAATGATATTGGGTTGGATACAATTGAGGTTGGTGCCGCGCTGGGCGTGATGATGGAAGCAGCAGAACAGAGTCCGGCGATTCCGGCACCTTTTAACCGCGAAATGCTGCCCCGATTTGGAGATGGGGCGCGGACTGCCGAGATTGTCCAGGAAATCAGTGAGGGTACGGAGCTGGGAAAACTTGTAGGCAATGGTGCAGCAGCAGTTGGAAAAGCTTTGAATATCCAACATATCCCGGTAGTGAAGAACCAGGCTATGAGTGCCTATGATCCCAGAGTCATCAAAGGAACCGGCGTGACCTATGCGACCACGCCGCAGGGGGCGGATCACACCGCCGGCCTGACAGTTTTCGCGCCGGTGGACCACGCAGATCCCGCACTGGCGGTTTCTGTATCAAAAGCCAGCCAGATCCAGCGTGCGGCCTATGATGCTCTTGGTTTGTGTGTGTTTAACATCGGCTCGACCGGACGTAACCCGGAAATCATTATGGAAATGGTGGAAAAAGCTTATGCTGTGGATCTCCCGGAGGACGGCCTGGATGAATTGGGACGGAAGGTGATCAAAGCGGAGCTTCTTTTCAATCGGGCAGCCGGACTGACCCATGAAGACGACCGCATCCCGGATTATTTCATGACAGAGCCTGTTCCGCCAACCCAAAACATATGGAATGTTTCTCAAATGGAAATGGATTGTATGTGGGACGATCTTTTTGCAGAGGCAGAAAGTGAGATGAGATAAGCCGATGGCAACCACCGACAATGTGGGCGAACGTATCCGGCGGCGGCGGATGGAAATGGGGTTAAATCTGCGGCAGCTGGCCGAAAAAACAGGTGTAACAGCCTCGTTTCTAAGCCAGGTAGAGCACGGGAAAGTCAACGCTTCTTTGAGTTCACTCCAGAGTATTGCGGAGGCATTGGATGTCCCGTTGCTTTACTTTGTAAAAGATCCTGCCCCGGAAGAATCACTCTCCCGTGCTGCTACGCCAATTTCCGCTGAAAATGCTATTGCGTACCAGCCTGTTATCCGTGCGGAAGCCAGACCCCAGATGTTTTTCCCTTTTTCGGGGGTATCTTATGAGCTGTTGGTGCCCGGTTTCGGAAAAAAACTGGTCGCTTTTCTGTGCAAGTTTGCACCAGGCACCGAAAACGTCGTGCGAAAGTTAAGAGAGCCCACGGAAGAGTTTATTTATATTGTTTCGGGAAGATTGACGGTGGGACTTGAATCGGGAAGGTTCGAACTTGGCCCCGGCGATACGATTTATTTTTCAGGCAATGAACTCCGGGAAATCCTGTGCGCTTCTCAAACTGAAGAAGCGGTCTGGATTTCTGTAATCACTCCGCCGGTGTTTTAGGGAATTTAGATCAGGGTTATATTAAAAATTATTTTATAAGGAGCAAATTTAGTATGAAAGAACGCAGACTGAACCACATTTTTAAACCAGATGGAAAGACTTTAATCGTTGCCATGGACCATACCGCGATTTTTGGCCCCACGAAAGGACTGCGAAAACCGGGTGAGACCATCCAGAAAATCGTGGCAGGTGGTGCAGACGCAATTATGACCTCTTTTGGAATCGCAAGCCATTTTGCGAAAGAATTGGCTCCGGTTGGGTTGGTTCTCAGAGCAGATGGTGCGACTACCATTATTGGTGAAGATGAACAGGCTCCCATTTTCTTCGGAATCAAGGAAGCACTGCGACTTGGTGCGGACGCATTATGTGTGTCGGCTTATCCTGGCGGTAAAGGCAAGGAGTTAAAGTCGCTGGAGGGTCTGGCGGCAGTTTGTCGTGAAGCACAAGCCTGGGGTCTGGGTGTGATGGCAGAAATGGTCCCTGGCGGAATGAATGCCGGGCCGGAATTCGCAACTAAAGAGAATGTGGCATTGGCGGCCCGCCTTGGAATGGAATTGGGTGCGGACTGGGCTAAAGTTCCTTACGTAGATGACTTTACGTTCGTGACCGAGGCCAGTTACAAACCGGTTGTGATTTTAGGCGGCTCAAAACGGGATGATATTGCCATGCTGAAGGAAATGCGCGAAGCGATGGATAAGGGCGCTTCCGGCGGCACCATTGGACGCAATGTCTTTGAGCATGACGATCCGGAAGCGATGACCCGGGCGTTGATTGCAATCATCCATGGGGATGTTTCTCTGGAAGAAGCCGTGGCGATCCTGCGGCGCGAGAAATAAACGCTTTTTGACTGGATATTATCAAGAGGCTATTCGATCTGCGAATAGCCTCTTGAAGTTAATCCTGGAATGCGATGCTCAGGGTTGATCCAACGCGGTCTGCCAGCGCTGGGTTAATTCACAGAGATCCCGGACGATCAGGTCCGGATGGATATTTTTGTCGGCAGCGGTGCGTTCATTGTCTACACCGGTTGCGACCAGGATGGTGCGCAGGCCAGCCCGCTGTCCGCCGAGGATATCCGTTTCCAGACGGTCCCCGAGCATGGCGGTCTCTTCATGGGTCGTTCCCATCTTCTGCATGGCAGTATCAAATAAATAACGTTGAGGTTTCCCAATGATTACCGGTTCTACCCCGGAAGCTGCCTGCAAAGCGGCCAGCGTGGTGCCTGTTTCAGGGATCAGGCCTTCTTCGGTGGGATAAACCACATCCGGATTGGTGCCGATAAAACGAGCACCTTTCTGCAGCAGCAGTGTTGCGTGTTTTAGCTTTGTGTAAGAGAGCTCATCATCCCCACCCGCAACCACCACATCCACCGGTTGTGAGGCATCTTCAAAGATCTCCAACCCGGCTTCGCGGACAGCCTGTGCAAGGCTGGGCTTGCCAATGATATATGCGTTTCCTCCGTCAGGGAATTCTCTTTTCAAGTACGCACCGGTTGCCACTGCTGAAGTCAGCACGTTGTCTAAATCAATCGGTGCTCCGGATTTTGCCAGTTTCTGCTGATATTGCGCTGTTGTCCTGGTGGAATTATTGGAGCCAACGATGAAAGCGATCTTATTTTGGCGGAGGAAGTCGAAAAAGCCAATCAAACCGGGCAGGGGTTCACTTCCACGCAACAATGTTCCATCAATATCCAGCACAATGCCTTTGACGGCCTTGAGATTCAGCGAGCGGTTTCCATTTTGGGTGGAATTATTCATAGATATCTCTCAGCAGCGCTGCTGTTTTACGATAGGATTTATACAGGCGGTTATACAATTCGACCTGAGCCGGTTCGGGTTGAATGTGATTGGCAGAGATTGTGAAACGAGAACGGCCGTCTTCGATACTCTGGTACGCGCCGACTTTCATCCCAGCAATGATGGCAACGCCCAGGGCGGGGCCATGCTTGTATTGTGTGGTAGAGATGGGAATGCCGGTGATATTGCAGAGGATATTTGGCCAGACCGGACTGCGGGCTGCGCCTCCGATCAGCCACAGGTGGTCAACCGGCATCCCGGCAGAGGCGATTGATTCCAGCGCCCAACGCAGTTCAAACCCGGCTCCTTCCAGCATAGCCCGGCTCATATCGGCATGGGTGTGGTCTAACCGCAGCCCGGCAAAGCCGCCGTAAGTGGTGTTGTTTTCAAGCTGGCTGGTTCCGGTGAGGGGAACATAGATCAGATTGTGGCTTCCGGGCGGAGTGTGCTGAACCTCTTCCGTGAGGGCCGAGAAGAATTCGGATCTGGGTACGGAGCGCATGAGTTCAGTTTTGCTCCAACCCAGATTAATCCACCATTCCATTGAAGCGCCGATCCCCCCGATAAGCTGTGAAATAGTCCAGCGCTGCGGTAAGGTATGATAATTCAGGCTCATATTGGAGGGGACTCGTTCCACTGCGGGCTCTTCCATAATGCCGTTGATGACCCAGGCTGTACCGGTCCCCAGCCAGGCATCTCCCGCAGAGGTCATCCCCAACGTCACAGCTTCCGCAGAGTGATCCTGCCCGCCGTTGATGACCGGCACGCCGGTTCCAATTCCGGTCAAACGGCTGACTTCATCGGTAGGGTAGCCAATCACGGCATCCGCGGGTTGGATCGGGGAGAATTGGCTGGTTTTGATCCCGACCAGATCACAAATTTCCTGCGACCACTCGCCGGTGCGGATATTGAAAAATTGCATCGCTGCCCCCAGCGAGGGGGTCATGGTAAAAGCTCCGGTCAGTTGGTGGGCAATATAGTCATTCAGCGAAAGCCAGCGTTCCGTCTGCGCAAAAATCTCCGGTTTATGCTCCCGAATCCAGGCGATCATCGGCAAGGGCAGCCCGGGGTCGAGCAGCCAGCCGGTAATGTCCCGGATTTTCGACTCCAGGCCCTCCGCACGCCACTTACGGACAATAGGTTCCGAGCGCTTATCCATCCAGGTAATCATGGGATAAAGCGGTGTGCCGTCTGCCCGTGCGGGAATAAGAGACCCACCCTGACAGGCGAGTGCAACAGCCAGGATCTGTGTGCTGGAATCCAATTGAGCCGATACGCGATGCAGCACATCCACGCAGGCATTCCAGACATCCTCTCCTTCCTGCTCAAACCATCCGGGTTCCGGCGTGATTAAAGGAGGGTAGGGCTTTTCTGCGATTGCCAGCTCTTTCCCGTTCACATCGAACAGGAGCGCTTTTGCGGTAGTGGTCCCGATATCCAGGCTGAGAATCGTTTTTGGCATGTTAACACCTCGGATTAATTTAAGAAAGAATTGAAAAAACTTTAATTAGAATTCTAAATTGAAACAGAAGAAATAAGCAATGATGGGTTTGGATCTCATTTGCTTATTTCTTCAATAATTCAAGTATGCGGGATGCCCGATCAGATCAGAGAACGACCGCCATCCATAAAATAAACGGCACCGGTGGTGAAATCGTTTTCGATCAGGAATGTTGCCATTTCGGCCACGTCCGTGGGGCTGCCAATCCGCTTCAGACAGGATTTCTCTTCAGCCCATTTCTTCTTTTCGGGCGTGTAGTTGGGCGGCAGGAGGACGGTTCCCGGAGCGATGGCGTTCACCCGGATGGTGGGGGCCAGCTCAAAAGCCATGGATTTTGTGAGGGAGACCAGTCCGGATTTGCTGGCTGCATGATGCGCATAGCCTTCCCAAACCTGGAATGCGGATAAATCGGTAATGTTGATTATCACGCCGCCACTCTGTTCCAGCATAATTGGAGCAACGGCCTGTGAGGCCAGGAATGGGCCCTTCAGGTTGATCTCTAAGGCCGTGTCCCAGTCCTGCTCGGTAATTTCGAGAAAGGGGGATTTCAACCAGATGGAAGCGCTGTTGATCAGGACGTCAATCCGCCCAAATTCTTTTTGGGTCGCGTCAACCAACTTTTTTACCTGGTCGGCGCTGCGGATTTCGGTTTGCGTTGCCATCGCTTTCACGCCGAGGGCCTCGATTTCAGACTTTGCCTCTTGCCAGGGCTCGTTCTCCAGATAATAACTGAAGGAAATATTGGCGCCTTTACCGGCCAGATGAAGTGCTACGGTGCGTCCAACGCGGGCTGCTGCCCCGGTGATCAGGACAACCGAATCTTTTAAATTCATGAGTTATGTTCCTTTTTATACCTATTATGCAAAATCTTCTGAAACCAGAACAACCGGACGCTCTATCAATTGAACTACACGCTGCAGGAAACGCGCAGCGGGAGCGCCATCCATCAGACGGTGGTCAAAAGACAGGCTGAGAACCATGGTCTGGCGTGGAACAATCTGTCCGTTAAACACGGCAGGGCGGAGGGCAATACGCCCGACACCCAGAATCAGGGCTTCCGGAGGGTTGATGATCGGTGTAAAGGCATCAATTCCAAAAGCACCGAGGTTGGTAATGGTGACGCTGCTGCCGGTTAATTCATCGGGCAAACATTTCCCTTCCAGAGCGCGGTTGGCCAGGTCTTTAAATTCTTCATCCAGCGCCAGCAGTGATTTTTTGTCCGCGTCACGCAGAACCGGGACAAGAAGACCACGGTCGGTATCTACCGCTGCGCCGATATTGATTTGTGAAAGTGTGACCACACCCCGATCGGTGAGCTGTATATTGGCAGAGGGGATTTGCTGCAGCGCTTTGGCAACTGCCAGGATGATGAAGGTGTTGTAAGATACTTTTCTCCCGCTCTCAGCGATGATCTGGTTCCGGGCACTCACCAGGTCGGTGGCATCCACCTCCGCAGTCAGTGTGACCTGCGGGCGTTCCTGCCATCCGGCAGTGAGCCGTTCGGCGATCACGGCACGTAAGCCCGTCAACGGGGTCGCTTCATTGGAAGATACGGATTCGGCTGGTTTAGTCTGCAAGGTTTGCGACTCTGCTTCAAGCGCATTTTCCACATCCGCCCGCACAATCTGCCCACGGGGGCCGCTTCCTGTCAGGCTGGAAAGGTCAATCTGATTGGCTTTTGCGATTTTTCGGGCAAGGGGAGAGGCCTTGATCGTTGGTTCTGCTGCGAAGGCTTTGTTGACATCATCCGAAACGATCATTCCACGCGGACCGGTCCCGGCCAGACCTTCGAGGGAAACGCCTTTCAGTCTGGCAGCAATGCGTGCCTTTGGGGAAGCCGTTACTCTCTCTGCCTGCTTTGAAGTTGGGGAAGGTGCCTGTGTGGGGGGCGCAGCGGCCTTAACTTCCGATTGGACCGGTTGACTTTTAACCTCAAGCACAGCCGATGAACCTGTGATGACCGCAACGGTTTGCTTGACGGGAACAATGTCCCCCACCGCTACCACAAGATGCACATAACCACTTATGGGAGCTTCAATCGTAATGGTCGATTTGTCGCTTTCAAAATCGAATAACGGCTCACCTTTGTTTATCCAATCGCCTTCCTCTTTATGCCATGCTGCCAGTTGAGCCTGTGTCATGATCATACCCAATTTGGGCATGACGACTTCATAGATTTTTTCTTCCGTCATTCTAATCCTCAAATTTCATTTTCAGGGGAGTCGGCGCATCTCATACATGATGCTGGTCTTATTCCTCTAAAAATATCTTCTTGACTCGCTCAAACACAACTTTTTCGTCTGTGGAAGGACGGAATTCCATTCCAATCAGGCCGTCATAGTTCAATTCCCTCAGCTTTTTGACAATGTTCGGGAAATTCAATTCTCCTGTGCCGGGTTCCTGACGGGTCGGAACATCTCCTACATGAAAAGTAGGATATAAATCCTGATACGCTTCCATCCCATACATGATATTCCCGGCGGTGCGCTGCTGGTGGTAGCAGTCAAATGCCAGACGAAGTTGGGGGTGATTGATGTGCCGGATCCAGTGCGCGGCCAGGTCGTGGTCGTGAACCAGAACGCCACCCTGGATGTGGAACTGATTTAATGCTTCCACCCATATCTCCACTTTGGTCTGTTCGACCAGTTTCATGATTTTCTCTGTCTGGTCGAGCAAATTGCTGTACTGTTCGGCTTCGGTGAAATTGTGGGAAAGGCGGCGAGTCCATTCTTTACCGTTGACAATATCGACCTGATTGGAGAAGATAAAGAGATGTTCAACGCCGTATTTCTCGGCCATCTCCAGGCTTTCTGCCCAACTGCGGAGAGTCAATTCGTTATCAGCGGGGTCTGCCAGAGATCCCATCTGATCATCGAAAGTGGAATTGATCACACAGCCATTATTTTTGCATTCAGCCGAAAGTGCAGCCATATCCACCAAACGCCAGCACCAAACATCCAGACGTTTAACGCCCAGCTCTGCAAAGGCTTCTACGCGCTGCAACAGGGGGCGATCCGTAAACCAGAAATCAAGATATCCTGTAAATTCCATGGTAGGTTCTCCAAATTCAATGCCTTAGAAAGGAGGGGTGTTTCCAGTAAACTCCCCGGAAAAAGGAATTGGAACCGATCCGAAAGGAATCAGTTCCAATACGCTTTAACTGCCTGGATCACATCTTCCACACCGGGCAGCACATCATTCTCTAAAATGGGACTGTAGGGAATGGGAACATTTTTAGCACCGACCCGATAAATAGGTCCATCCAGATATTCAATGGCTTCTTCGGCCAGCATTGCAGCTATTTCTGCTCCCGGGCCGGCACGTTTGTGGGCTTCATAGGCAATCACTGCCCGGCTGGTTTTTGCCACGGACTGGATAATTGTATCTTTGTCGAGCGGAACCAGGGTGCGTGGGTCAATCACCTCGCAGCTGATCCCTTCCTGGGCGAGCTGGTCGGCTGCCTGCAGGGATTTCTTAACCATTTCACCGATAGCGATAATGGTGACATCGCTTCCCTCACGGGCGATCCGTGCTTCTCCAAAGGGGATCACAAAGTTATCGTCTTCCGGGACAGGGCCTTTATCGCCATATAGTAATTTATGTTCGAAGAATATGACCGGATCTTCGCCCCGAATTGCGGTTTTAAGCAGTCCTTTTGCGTCCGCCGGAGTAGAAGGAACCACGATTTTCAGACCGGGAATATTCATAAACCAGGATTCCGCGCTCTGGGAATGCTGTGCTGCAGAAGAGCCGGGAGCGCCGGTCATCACCCGAATAGTGAGGGGAACCTGGGCTTTGCCACCGCTCATGAAACGGGCCTTTGCGACCTGGTTGACAATCTGGTCGCCGGCGCACATCATGAAATCGGCGAACATGATCTCTACGATGGGGCGCATTCCCACCATGGCAGCCCCGAGACCGGCGCCGATAAACCCATTTTCACTGATGGGCGTATCGCGGACGCGTTCTTCGCCAAACTCTTTCAACATTCCTGCCGAGACACCCCACACACCGCTAAAGGTGCCGACATCTTCACCCATCAAGAATACGGTAGAATCTTTCCGCATTTCCTCGGACATTGCTTCTCGAATTGCTTCGCTGTAAGAAATTTCTCGCATAATTTGACCTTCTTGTTCGTAGATTATCGAAAATTGGGATTCTTGTCGTGCCGACTTTAGAAAACCAATCCGTTGTGGTTATCTCCATACACCCCGGCCAATGCTTCTTCAGGTTGGGGCATGGGCGCAGCCTTTGCGAATTGAACAGCCTCTTCCAACTCTTTCTGGACGGAGGCTTCTACGGCCTGAATTTCTTCTTCGGAGAATTTGCCGGAATCCAGGAGGGCTTTTCTGAAGGTCGGAATGGGGTCGCGCTTTTTCCATTCTTCCATCTCACCGGGTTTGCGATAGACTTGAGGGTCTCCCTCATAGTGCCCGCGGAACCGGTATGTTTTCGCTTCGACCAAAGTGGATCCATTTCCACTCAATGCGCGTTGTTTTGCCTCTGAAACAGCTTCGTAAACCGCGATGACATTGTTCCCGTCAATACAAATTCCGGGGAAACCATAACCCTCCGCACGTTTAGAAATATCGCTGATACCGGCAGCCTTTGAGAGCGGCGTGCCCTCACCATACAGGTTGTTTTCACAGAAGAATATAACCGGCAGTTTCCAGGCGCCTGCGAGATTAGCGGCTTCATGGAAAGAGCCTTCGTTTGAAGCGCCATCTCCGAAGAAAGCGAGAGCCACTTTGGGCTCTTTGCGCATTGAGAATGCCAGTCCGGCTCCAACCGCAGAAGGTATTCCACCGCCGACGATCCCATTGGCTCCTAAAATTCCCAGGTCAAAGTCGGAGAGGTGGAGAGAACCCCCGCGTCCCAGGCAATACCCTGTTGAACGAGCCATTAATTCTGCCATCATGTATTTTGGATCGCCACCTTTTGCTAACAGATGGCCGTGTCCGCGATGCGTGCTGGTGATGACATCTTCATTACTTAATGCGGCACAGGCTCCCACCGAAGTTGCCTCTTCTCCCACACAGGAGTGGATGAAACCGGGGATGAACCCCTGCCGCCGTTCTTCAATGGCGCGGAGTTCAAACTCACGCACCAGAACCATACGACGATAAAGCTTTTGTAAGAATTCGTTGGTGTAATTGGATTGATTGGATTTGCCCATAGTTGAAATACTCGCTTTTTTTGAGATTTGGGATTTGGAATGAATTATGCCCAATGTACCTGTGTATTAAAGCCCAGTTAAGATAAAAAGAATAGTGGAAACGGGATACCTATTCCTGTTTTGATGTTTTTACGAGATTGAATTTATTCCATGCATTGTCGGGAATACTCTCAAAAATTCATAAGACCGGAGGAGTGATGACTGCAATCCAGACGGCGTTTTCGGATTGGGATGCGCAGGCTAATCTTTGAAGAGACTTTCCCTCAAAATAAATTGAATCTCCGGGATATAGGGTATGCTGGCCTGTGATCAGGTCAACGGTGAGTGCCCCGGAAATCACGTAAATGAATTCTTCCGTAGGCTCGCGCAGAGGACGCGCTAATTTTGCGGCCCCTGGTTGAAGGCGCTCATATATGGCCTCCATTTTTCGATTGAGGTCTTTTGTAAGGAGTTCATAAGAGACACCGGAAGCCGGCAGGGTTAATTTTGGCCGGTTTTCAAGTTCCACCACCGGGGTATATTCTTGAGGCAAGGAATCGTCCCGTACTGGTTTGGATCCGTTTGAGCCGATTGAGATGTTTTTGTTGTTGTTTGGGGGGAGAAAATAGAGAATAGAAACATTCAACTGTCTGGCCAACCGCTGCAGCGAATCCACAGACACGTTTACCTTGCCTCTTTCAAGCTGGCTGATGAATGAAGCGGAAAGATCCGCTCTTCTTGCCAGCTCACGGATTGAGAAACCTAACTCAACTCGTCTTTGATGAACACGTTCGCCGATTTCTGAACCAGAAGACATTGTGAGGTAATCCTTTTTTGAGGCTGATCAATATGGGAAAAGGTTGTTTGTGTTGATATCCTTAATGTAAAAAAAGTAAATCTGACTGTTAATTATAGTACACAACATATCCCTTTAAGTCAAGTAAAAATTAACAAATCTCAGTAATGGGAAGTCTAGCTTGACAATTCTTAAAACTAATATACAATTTAATCAGGTAAAATACGCAGTGAATTCATGCCTGCTTTTCGGCTTATGAAGAACTGCTGTTATTATCGATATGGAAGTTGGGGGGGATATCATCAAAAAATTTGGAGGAATAATGGGTCAGATCCACGATCTTCGCAGTTATCTTGAGGTAATCAAAAAAGCCGGACAACTCAATGAAATTAAAAAACCAGTGAATCTGGTTCACGAGCTTGCTAATATTACTGCGACGATTGCCCGACAGGGCCGCGGTGCTGCTTTATTTGCCAACCCCATCGGAACGCAGTGGCCGGTATTTGGCGGCGCTGTTTCCAGCTCTGCTCTGGCAGCACTTGCGCTGGAATGTGAATTGAAGGACCTGACCCAAAAGATGGAAACGGTCCTGGACCCGGCTTCTGCCGTTCCCACCCAAAGGGTTGTGGAAGCAGCCTGGAAACAGAATGTGACTACCGGGGATGATGTGGATTTGAACCGGTTACCCATCCCAACCCATGGGCTGCATGACGGAGGCCCCTTCATTACCGGCGGCATTACACTGACCAAAGACCCGGTAAGCGGACGGGGTAATCTTTCTTATAACCGCATGCAGGTGCTTGGGCCGCATACCTTAGGTTTTAATGTTAATGAATGGCGTCATGTCATGCAGTTTTATAAAGTCCAGGAAGCAAAAGGCGAACCTTTGCAGGTCGCTGTAGCGATCGGTGTGGATCCGGCGATCAGCATTGCGGCCGGGGCACGGTATGATGATGATGAACTGTTGATTGCAGGAGCGATCCGCGGGAAGGGAATTCCGGTTTGCAAAGGGGTGACGGTGGATATCGACATCCCGGCAGATGCAGAGATTGTTATAGAAGGCTACCTTCCGCCGCAGGAGAGAAGAAAAGAAGGCCCGCTGGCGGAGTTTCATGGGTTTTATGGTGAGCTGTGGAACAGTCCGGTGTTTCATGTGACGGCGATTTGCTACCGGAACAACCCAATTTTCCAGACCATTGTACCGGGCGAGTTTGAGCATATTTATATTGGCAATGTACTGCCGCGTGAGCCGCTCCTGATGCGCTTTGTGAGTCATGTCAGTAAAAACATTACCGGGCTGCATATTCCCCCTTACGGGAACGGATTCGCGGCGATTGTTCAACTGGAAAAGAGCAACCCGGGAGAACCGAAAAATGTGGCCATGGCCGCGTTTACAGCGCATGTCAATATCGCTAAGGTTATTGTAGTAGACCCGGATGTGAATATTTATGATCCGGCGGATGTTATGTGGGCGCTGATCAATCGGGTGGATTGGAGCCAGGATATATTTATGGTGCCCGGTTCACAGGGACATGAAATGGACCCCACTGCGGATGAACGCGGGGTTCAGACCAAATTGGGAATCGATGCTACCAACAAGCCGGAACGGCGCGATTATGGTGAGCGGATTCGATACCCTGAAGTGGATTTGAGTGATTATTTGTCGTAATGGTTGGTGGTTTTTCAGGCATTGTTTTGAAAAAAATTTTTTAGTTCGGTCGGCCCAGATTGGAGGATGGTTCGTATGTCTCAACGTATGGCACTTTACATGCAAGATAAGCACAACATTGGTTATGAGCTGGAAATAGCGAAATATGCTGAAGAGCGTGGTTTCAGCGAAATATGGCAGGCAGATACCCGCCTGGCAAGAGATTGTATTGTGATGATGAGCGCTTTTCTGACCCACACCAAACGCCTGCGGATTGGTTCGGGGGTGCTGCCCATTTGGACGCGCAACCCGGCAGTGATTGCGGCTTCCTGGTCAACCATGTGGGAGCTGGGCGGAAAAGTGGATGGCAGAGGCCGGGTAATGTTGGGAATTGGTGCCTGGTGGGAACCGATCGCAGGGCGGGTTGGTGTCAACCGCCAAAAACCGCTCAAGGCAATGCGTGAGCATGTAGAAGCCATAAAGCAGCTTTTCACCATGGAAGAAGTGACTTACCAGGGAGAATTTGTCCATCTGGATCGAATTCGCCTGGATGTGGCATTTGGAGATACCTCTCCCAGAGATATTCCCATCTATATTGGCGCAACAGGACCCAAGATGTTGGAAATGGCCGGCGAGATTTGTGACGGCGTTGTGTTAAACTACGTAGTTTCTGTGGATTACATCCGGAATGCGGTTAAATTGGTAGAAGATGGCGCGAAAAAAGCCGGAAAAACGCTGGCAGATGTAGACCGCCCTGAACTTCTGGTCTGCTGTCTTTCGGATGAACACCCTGAACAAGCCATGGCCGAAGCGAAGAAAGTTGCAGCTTATTATTTCGCGACCGAACCGCACATTATGAAAGCCAGCGGTGTAAGCAATGAGCTGCTTGAAAAAGTGCAATCGATTATGGGCTGGCCGGCAACCGAAGAAGAATATATTAAAGCCAGCAAAGTGATCCCGGATGAGGTTGTACGAAATATTATGGCAGTGGGCACCACAAAAGAATGCCAGGATAAAGTGAAAGAGTATATTGACGCTGGTGTAACCTGCCCAATTCTTTATCCCATGATGGATGACATCAAACCGGTTGTGGATGCTTTTGCAGATTGGAATTAGCAGTTCCTGTTTTCTATGACAGCCTGGAAAAAATGAGCGCGTGAATTGTGACTGAGAATTTGAATGCCAAGCGAATCGTTGTGGGTATCACCGGCGCCAGCGGTGTGGTGTATGGCATCCGCGCTCTGGAACTGCTGAAAGCGGCCGGTTTTGAAACCCACCTGGTGCTCAGTCCGGCAGCTTATATTACTATTTCTCAAGAAACTCAGTGGGATCCTAAAGATATTCTGGCGCTTGCGGATTTTCATTATTCTTCCAAAAACATTGGGGCAACAATTGCTTCAGGATCATTTTTGACCCATGGAATGATTGTTGCTCCGTGTTCCATTAAAACACTTTCTTCCATTGCAAATTCTTACACGGATAATCTGATTGCGCGGGCCGCGGATGTCACCTTAAAGGAAGGGAGGCCGCTGCTTTTGGCCGTGCGGGAAGCTCCCTTCCATCGAGGGCATCTGCGTTTGATGAGTCTCGCTGCTGAAGCCGGAGCGATCATTTTCCCGCCTATTCCTTACTTTTATGGGAAAGCGCAAACTCTGGATGAAATGATCACCGGCACGGTTGGCCGGATGCTGGCACGGATCGGCATTCCAAATCAGGATTACACCCGCTGGCAGGGATTGAAATAAAGCATTTTTATAACTGCCGGGGTGGGTTTATTTTTCTTTGCAATACAGAATCAGAATTTGCCATTCTTTTGAAGTAACTTTACCAGAAAACAAAAAAGCATAGAGGAAATCCGAATGGCTGTTTATGTGGGTCTGGATATTGGGGGAACCAAGTTTATGGTTGCTTCCGCCGATGAGTCCGGCCATTTGCTGGCGCGTACTTTAGAATCTACCCCGATTGGCCTGGAAGACGGCCTGAATTTATTGGATTTGATGATCCATCAGGTTGCGGGACGTGAAAAAATTCTGGGAATGGGTGCAGCAGTTGGGGGCCCCCTGGATTGGCAGACGGGTGTAGTATCTCCGCTCCACCAGCCGCAGTGGCGAGAAGTTCCTTTAAAGGCCAGAATGGAAGCCCGGTATAACTGCCCTTTCTGGGTTGATGTCGATACCAATGTAGCTGCTTTCGGGGAATACTTCAAAGGCGGTTTTCAAGCTGACCGGATGTTGTATATGACCCTTTCGACGGGAATTGGGGGAGGATTCCTGATCGATGGGAAAATCTACCGGGGTGCAAATGGAGCACACCCCGAAGTAGGGCATCAATCGATTCCGTATCGCTGTATGAACCCGGCGGGTTTATGGTGTGACTGCGGCGTTCCGGATTGTCTTGAAGCACTGGTGTCCGGTACCGGCATCCGGCGAATTTATGGAAAGCCCGCCGAAGAACTGAACGCTGAAGAGTGGTCCGAAGTGGGCTACAACCTGGGGCAAGGATTGCGGAATATCGCAGCGATTTACACCCCCGATCTGATTGTGCTGGGAGGGGGTGTGGCAACCGGTGCGGGTGATAAACTTTTGCTCCCGGCTCAAAAGACAATGGAAGAAAATTTGCGTTTGGTGCCTGCTCCAATGCTCCGGCTCAGCAAGCTGGGATATGATACGGCATTGATGGGGGCTCTGGTCATTGCGCAGCACGGTATTCATTGATCCGCTGCATAGGTTTCACCCCCGCGGTGAGCTGCACGGTGTGACGGGAGTATAATAACCCTAATTTTTATATCGGGGCGAATACCTCGCCAGAGCCTTAATAAATCAGAAAGAAGAAAAAATGGTACACCAAATATACCTTGCTTTGGGAACTAATCTGGGGGACCGTGTCGCAAATTTAAACGAGGCGGTTGAGACAATCAGCTCTAAAGTGCTCACACTCCGCCGTTCACCGATTTACGAAACAGATCCGGTTGGTTACCTTGATCAGGGACAATTCTTGAATCAGGTGATTTATGCTGAAACCGATCTGTCCCCGGTTGACTTGCTGGATTTCCTTAAAGCTTCTGAACGAAAAATCGGACGAACGCCAACCTTTCGGGATGGTCCCCGAAAAATTGATATCGATATCCTGTTTTATGATGATTTGATCCTGGATTTACCCGATTTACATATTCCACATGCCCGCATGCAAGATCGGGCTTTTGTTCTGGCTCCACTGGCGGATTTGGATGCGGAGTTTGTTCATCCAAAATTTGGTAAGAAAGTATCCGAACTGTTAGCCGGAGTGGATCGATCCGGGGTAAAACTTTACCAGCCGGATATGGTTTGAAAATTTATAGTCTAAGCACTTAGAAAAGAGCGGGTTTAAATTTAAGCGGACGAATCAGGAGAGATACCATGAAAAAGCATCGTACGTTATTTGTTACACATCGTGGGCTGCGCCACCAACAGGATGCGATTGATGCAGCGCCTGATGAACTGGATATTGTGATGCTGCGCGACCCGGATAAAGCAGACCTGTTGAAATATCTCCCCGATGCGGAGTTTTTAATCAGCGAGCGTTCCGGCATTATTGACGCCGATATCATTGCAGCGGGAAAACAACTGCGGTTGATTCAACGGTTGGGCTCTCAGACCTGGGACATGGATGTTGCTGCAGCCCGAAGCAGCGGGATACCGATTTGCTATTGGCCGGTCTGGACCACGATTATGGTTGCGGAACATATGATTCTCCAGATTTTGTCGGTCCTCAAGCGTGCCAAAGAGATGATGTATATCGCAGAAGAGGCGGATGACTGGGGAAAACCTCCGAAACTTTGTGACGAGGACTATTTCGCGTATAACTGGTCTGACCGGGAAGACATTAAAGGCCTGTATCACAGCACGGTGGGTATTCTTGGTTTTGGGGAGATTGGCGTGGAGATCGCACGGCGGGTGAAGCCGTATGGCTGCACGGTGTTGTATAACAAGCGCAACCGACTTCCGGAAGAAGCTGAAATTGGCCTTGAGCTTGAATACGCTACAAAAGAAGAGATCCTGGAAAAAAGTGACGTGGTGTGTTCCCTGCTGCCGTATTATCCTGAAACCGTCCTCTCGCTGGATGCGGATTTCTTCCGTTCTATGAAAGAAGGGGCTTTCTTTGTGCACTGTGGTGCAGGCGGCGTGATTGATGAAGATGCGTTAATCGAGGCCCTGCGTTCCGACCACCTGGGAGGAGCCGCTCTGGATACTTTTAATTGGGAGCCAATTCGTCCTGACGATCCATTGTTGGAGCTTGCGCGTGACCCCATGGTGAATCTGATCCTGACTCCGCATGTGGCAGCCGGATCTCCATTGGTAGATGGACGAAGAGGAGATTACACCAATCTAATTGCTGTATTGGAAGGGAAACCACTTAAGTTTCAACTTTAGTTGAACTTGACACGATGACAAAAATCACCAGCGATTTGTTATGCTGGTGATTTTTGTCATGATAAAAAGTGCTTGTAATGTTTTTGAATAAACAGTACAATGGGGAATATAAACAAATTCATCCAAGTTAATGCTTATTAATTGATTGTTAACGATCATTTAACACTGAGGATTGGATCAACCTTGTTAAAATCGAAACGACAGGAAAAAATTCTGGCTGATCTCCGGCAATATCAAATGATGTCTGTGGCCGAATTGAAAGAGAGTTTTGATGTCAGTGAGATTACCATCCGGCGTGACCTTGATGATTTGGAACAAGAGGGGCTTCTCCGCCGTGTGCATGGTGGCGCCAGAATTGTAACGCATTCCCAACCCGAACCCCCCGTACTGCTCCGGCAGAAAGAACAGATTGAAGAAAAAGAAGCAATTTCGGAATTGGCACTTGAATTGATTCGGGATGGAGATGTGATTGCGCTGGAATCGGGTTCCACCACAATTGCACTTGCCCGAAAAATTGCTCAGAAAGAATGGAAAAATTTACAGGTCATTACCAATAATTTTGAAATTCAAAAAGTACTGCGAAACGCTTCCAATATTCAATTGGTTTTTGTAGGCGGGTTTGTTGACCAAGAAGAGATGTGTACGTATGGCGAACTGGCAGAAACCGCTTTGAAGCGTCTCAGAGTGCGAAAGTTTTTTTGTGGCTGCCGGGGAATTGACCCCGTGTTTGGCCGGTCTAACAACATTCAAACCGGTTTTGAAATTGGCACCGTCCGTTCTTTTGCAGAAATTTCTGAACAAATTATTATGCTGGCGGATCATACAAAATTTGGGTTAACTTTTGCTTTACAGATGCTCCCCAATGATCAAATTGATACCATTATCACCAGCAATCAAACATCTGATGAGACTCTGGACCTCTTTGAGGCGCAAGGAATTGAGATTAAAGTAGCTGAAATTGTTCCATTATCATCTTTATAACTTATAAGTAGTAGGCTGATTTGTCGTTTTTGACGGATCGGTTCTGTTTGCTGTAAACCTGAAAAAACGGATCTAAAATGGTTTCGGCAACTCGATGAAGCTTTTCCCTGATAAAAGAGAAAAACTTTGATCTAAATTAATACAAAGGAGGTGGTTTGCCGGAAAAATAATGGCGTTTAAAAAAGGTAAATTCTTTTATACAGAGAAATGAATTAAACCTTAACGTCCAGCGTTTAATTTAATAAATTAGGAGGAAGTTTGATGAAGCACCATAGCTTGTTTTCTAAATTGTTTGTATTGTTGGTAATTGTTGCGCTTCTGGCAGCTTGTGCCCCAGCAGCGACAACTCCTGCGGCTGAAGAACCTGCTGCAGCAGAACCCGCAGCTGAAGAACCTGCGGCTGAAGAGCCTGCAGCTGCAGAAGAAGCGGCACCTGCTGAAGTGGCCGCAGAACCAGTGGATTTCGTTACCTGGTATCAGTACGACCAGAATAATGATGATCCGGCAGCGGACGAACGTGTTGGAAATGAATATCTGCGCAACAAGATTCCAGAATTCAATGAAGCATTCGCAGGTAAATGGAATTGGGTGAACGTGCCAAAGGCTTTTGACAAGATGGATGCCGAATTGGCCGCTGCCAGCCAGGCTGGTGGAGACGTTCCGGATGTGTATGAAATCCTCACAGATAATATCAACACTTTCTACCGGAATGGCGTTCTTCAAGATCTGACCGAATGGGCACAGGCACAGGAATGGTACGGCGATCTTGACAGCAGTGCAATTGAATCCTGCAAAGGCCCCGATGGTAAGCTCTATTGTATTCCGCTTGCCCAACAGCCTCAGGTTGTCTATGTATGGACCGATCGTTTCCCGAATGGTTACCCCAAAACTCCTGAAGAATTTATGCAACAGGCTGAAGCTTTGAAAGAACAGGGCTATTACGCGATCACTTTCTTTGGGTCTACCGATAAAGGCGGCGTGGGCATCAAACGGGCCATTTTCACCATTCTCTCTTCTTTTGGTGGTTACCTGGATGACGGTGAGGGCAATATGCTGCTTAACACCCCAGAAAATATCGCAGCAATTGAATTTATGCGTGAGATTGTCGCAAAAGGGTATGTACCGGAAATCGCTTTTGCCGGTGGATTCCAGGAAGAGGAAGCTTTCAAAGATTCTTCGGCCGGCTCTTTCCCCACCGGTTTGAACGGTTATCGCTACGTCAATCCACTCACGGCTCCCAACGGAACGAAATATGAAAAAGGGAACGAGAATGATTTCCTGGATGCCATTGCGGCCGGCGATATTTACCTTTCTTCATTCTTATCCGCAGAAGGGTATGCCCCTGGTTGTGACACCAAATCCCGAGGCGTCTCCATTCCTGTTGGCGCAAAGAATATAGACGCTGCTTATGATTACATCAACTGGATTATGAGCCCAGAACAGAATGCGGATTATGCGATTGGTGTTGGCGGTGGTTTCCCCACATTGAAGGCGACCCTTTCCAATGAATATTTCCAGACACCCTATTACCAACAGGCAGAAGAGGCAGTAAGTGCCAGTGCTTGCCGTCCATGGTATGGCTCTCTGGAACGCCCCGCAGAAGCCCAACCTCTGGCAATGGCTGTTATTTACAAATTGGTCAAAGAAGATCCCACTGCGGATATTGCTGCTGCGCTGACTCAGGCGCAAGATGAATACAACGCAGGGAATTAAACAACTTTACTAGTAAAGAGAGACAGGGTGTAACTCACCCTGTCTCTCCAATATGCAATTATTTTTTCTTCAGACAATATCGGGTAATATGAAAGGTTTATTTTAACAATGCAACAGACACGAAACCGCTTAAAAAATGGTAAGTGGCTGCGTAATTCCCTTCCATTTTGGTTGATCATGCCTACGATAATTGTTCTGCTCGTCGTACAGGTTTATCCTGCGCTGTACACGGGATGGTTGAGTCTGCAAGAACGAGAGCCAACCGGGTGGACTTTTGTTGGTTTTAAGAATTTTGAGCGCCTCTTTGGCACGAGCCAATTTTCTGAAAGTGTTGGTCACACCATTGTTTTCCTGGTGGGATATGTAACCATAACGATGATTGTCGGCTTTTTTACTGCGTTTTTGTTAAGCCGTAAAATACGCTTTACAGGTTTTTACCTTACCCTGCTTTTTATCCCCTGGGTGATTGCACAGATTATCGCCGGGTTGGTTTTCCGCTTACTGGTTGTGCCGGATTATGGTTTGCTTTCCGGTATTTTACAAAACCCGGCGTTATTCCCGCCCAATGGTCTCTCCATTCTGACAGCGGTGACTCCAAAGCCGTGGATAGGGGACTTCCCTTTTCCTCCTTCTCCGGCTATGATTTTGCTCATTCTGGCTTCAACCTGGCGGGCGTTGCCCTTTGTGACTCTGCTGCTGCTGGCTTCTATTCAGACCGTATCCAAAGAAGTGCTGGAGAGCAGCCGAATTGATGGAGCAAACGGCTGGCAGGTGATTCGATATATCATGCTGCCTTTGATGCTGCCCACATTAGTGGTAACGATTTTTAACCTTACCCTGAGCGGCATGAATGGTGTTGGAATGGTTTTCAGTTTGACGAATGGTGGACCGGGAACATCTACACAGGTGTTAAGCTATATGCTTTATACCATTGGCTGGGGACAGCTCCGGTTTGGCCGGGCAGCGGCTCTGGCGTTGATCATTGCAGTGATCAACTGGTTTTTGATCGGCAGTACGCTGCGCATTACACGTGTAGAGAAAGCGAGCTACTAAAATGCGGAATATACTTCATGAAATTCAACGGAACTGGAAACAGCTGTTAACTCATTTTCTTTTGATTCTAGCCTGTCTGTTTGCAATGCTGCCCATCGCGACAACATTATTGATCTCTTTTAAACAGCAGCAAGATATTACCCGAAAGCCCCCTGTTCTTTTCCCCTGTGATACCGAAACAGCCTCTTTTGATCTGTCGGCGTGCCGTTGGGCTGTGGAGGGTTATCAACGCGTTCTGGCTCCCAAACCAGCAGAGAATTCCCTTTTGGGTTTTACCCTGACAGGGAACATGATCAAAACTTACCTGCCTAACACGCTCATGTATGCCAGCATTGCATCGCTGGTGGTGGTTTTTCTGGCCGGAACATCCGGGTATGCTTTCTCGCGGTTTAATTTTCGTGGACATAACGCGTTGCTCACGGGTATCCTTGCAATTACCGGCGTTCCACTTCTAACGAACTTGCTCGCGCTGTATCAAATGGCGGTAGTTCTTCGAAAATCGGCATTACCTTTTGATGATCGGGTTTTTATTATTATTGTCTACATTGGCTTTTTCCTGCCGCTCAGTGTGTGGATTGCAAAAGGGTTCTTTGACGCCATTCCACGTGATTTGGAGGAAGCTGCTTTGATCGATGGCTGCGGCCCGATGGGGGTATTGCTGCGAATCACGATGCCGTTGGCGCTGCCGGGTTTATTGGCGGTTTTCCTGCTCACATTTGTCAATGTTTGGAACGAGTTTATCGCGGGATATTTGCTGGTCTCGAAGAATGAGTATAAACCCGCTATGTTTGGCCTTTATGATTTCCTGGGTCAAAATATTATCAACCTGCAAGTCATTGCAGCGGCGTGTATTCTAATCGCTTTACCTGTGGTTGTCCTTTTCCTGTTTGCACGGAACAGTTTCTTTAAGGCCCTGGTTGAAGGTGCAGTTAAAGGATAGATTTATCACGGGTACATCATTATGCGTTTTCGGAATTTGCAGGGTTGTTGATACAAGATTGCTGAAGAAATTATCGATAATGGTGCTGTGAAAGGATATTTCAAAGATGGCAAAGCCAAAAGTTGTAATTGTTATTGGACAAAAATATTATGATCGGATGATTAACCCCAAAGCTATGGAAGCGCTTGCCGGTTTTGCTGAGGTGGTTCACCATTCCGGAGATGATCCTGCCACCAAAGAGGAGCTGATGCAGCTATTGGCTGATGCAGACGCATGTGTGACAAGCTGGGAAGTAGCTCCCCTGGATGCGGATGTGATTGCTTCAGCGCCAAAGCTGAAGGCAATGGTCCACATGGGCGGGAGTGTTAAGAAGATGGTTTCTGATGCGATGTGGGCGAAAGGGATTAAAGTATTTTCGGCCCGACCTGCGCTGGCGAAAGATGTTGCTGAAACAGCGCTGGGATTAATGATTATTGGGATAAAAAATATCTGGCCGCTTGCACAACACGTCCGGGAGGGAGGCTGGCGGGACAGTCCCTATTGGCCATCTCGTGAACTGCACCGAAATAATGTCGGAATTATTGCGGCGAGTGAAGTTGGCCGGCATGTCATCGAACTCCTGAAACCTTTTGAACCGAATATCTTGTTGTTTGATCCCTTTGTTTCAGAAGAAAAGGCCGCAGAATTGGGTGTGAGAAAGGTCTCTCTGGAAGAACTGGCTCGAGAATCGGATGTAATTTCAATCCATGCACCCTCGCTGCCTTCAACTATCCGGATGGTCAACGCGGAAATTTTGCAAATGATGAAGGACGATTGTATTCTGGTCAATACGGCCCGAGGAACTTTGGTTGATCAGCCGGCTTTGATTGCTGAACTGGAAAAGGGGCGCTTATTCGCCTTTTTGGATGTAACGGATCCGGAACCCCCTGAACCGGACAGCCCATTGAGAAAGCTGCCCAATGTGGTCGTCATGCCTCACCTCGCGGGCTGTATCGAAGATTGCAGCCATTTGAGCACGCTGGCAGTAGAAGAACTGCGCCGGTTTTTCAATGGAGAGCCACTTATTAACGAAATAACCGTGGATATACTGGATAAAATTGGTTAATATGGGAGAGTTGTCCGTATCAATGAAGACCCTTCGCGTAAAACGAGGAATACCGAATCCGAACGGGGCACAACGGACACATCTTTTTCTGTTGGAAGGCGATGCTACTGAAGATCAGGTGAGTATTGATGTCTCTCCGGATTTAGAACTGCTGTCACCTGCCTGGCATTATGAAAACCGCCCCTTCCGGTTGAAGATCCTTCATTTTAATGACTTGCATGGTCATGTCTCCAGAATCCGGCGTACATCCGGCAACGTACCTATTTTCTCCAAAATTGTTTCTCATATCAAGGAGACCAGAGCTAAATGTGAATCCAACGATTATTCTGCCGTACTGGTTCTGTCAGGCGGCGATGACATTATTGGTTCTTCTTTTGATACGTTGGTAGGAGATTGTCCGGCGAGTTATGATATCCACGTCGGGTATCATCTGTACTCCAAAGCAGGAATTGATGCAGGGGTGTTTGGTAATCATGAATTTGACCTTGGGGCTAATTTACTTGCCCATGCAATTCGGACGGATGCCAGATTTCCTCTTCTTTCGGCGAATCTAAAACCCACTGAAGCCTTACAGGGCTGTTATTATCCGGCTGCAATTTTCCTGATCAAAGGGATTCGTGTTGGAGTGATTGGTCTGACCACACCATCAGGAATTCGACGCCGCAAAAATTCGGATGTGGAGGTTGTTGATCCCGTCAGCGTGGTCAAAGGTTTACTTCCGGGTGTGCGTTCAATGAGTGATATTGTGATTATTTTAAGCCACCTGGGGAGAAACCTGGGCTCTTCAACTGCACCGGTTCGTCTGGCCGGGGATGTCGAGCTGGCTGAAAGCCTTCCCTATGGAGCAGTCGATTTAATTATTGGCGCGCATACACATGACGCACTCAACGAGGATAAATTAGAGCTTAATAATGTTGTAAATGGAATTCCCATCGTTCAGGCCGGTTATGGCGGAAGATATGTGGGGGAAGTGGATATTGTACTGCGAGACGAGCCTACTGTGGCAGATGTCCATTTGAATTTCACCGCTGAAATGCCTGTAGATGAAGAATTTGAACGTGAATATGTCGCGCCATTATTCGAAAAAGTACGTCCCATGTTTGAGCAAAAGCTTGGACGTGTTGTGGACAGCTGGGAAGTTACAAAAGATGCCTGTTGTGATGATTGTGCTTTTAATGAGTCGGCTTTACATAATTTCATCACCGATACCATGGTATCTCGATCTAAAGCGGCCGGATTTGATGTGGATTTTGCGGCACTGGACTCTTCTGCGCTTCGAGCGGGGCTAACGCCAGGTAGTGAGTTGAGGTATATAGATTGGTTAAGGGTTATGCCCTATGCCGATACGCTGGTCATTTGCAGCTTGACCGGAGAACAACTGCGGGATTTTATTGAGGACAATGCTCGCCGGGTTGATATTTCCGGTGAACCGCATAAGGAACGCGGATTCTTGCAATTCAGTCAGGAGATTCGTTATCGAATTGAAATTAATGCAAACCGGTCAAAGATCAGAGCATTAGATATCACAGTTGCTGGAATTCCTATTGAAAAACAGTTGGATAAAACTTTCCATTTTGTCGGCACAAGTTTTTTCCGAGGATTTGCCTATACCTGGGAAAAGCAAACATCAATTTCAATGGATTTATTTTTGTTTCATCCAAAAACTGAAGCGTGCCATGATACCGGACTTTTTGTGCGGGATTTAATGCTGGCACAAATTGAACAATTTGGCGGAGTTACAAGAGAGGGCGGAGCAAAGAAAGATGGCAGATTAATTGTATTTTAAATCATCGGATAGGTTCTAAGGAGATAACACATGACCACAAGAAGAATGAATCGAATTTTTCAATCAGACGGGCGAGCTTTAATCGTCGCACTGGATCATGGGCTATTGGATGGCCCCACACCTGGACTGGAAAAGCCCGGTGAAACCATTTCAAAGATTGTGGAAGGTGGAGCGGATGCCGTATTAACCTCTTATGGTATTTCAATCCGGTTCGCAAAGGAGCTCGCACGGGTGGGCTTGATCATGCGTGCTGACGGCTCCGGGACGAGAATGAGCGGTTATAAATCCGCCAACAGTATTTTCTTCAATGTTGAGCAGGCCCTGGATACGGGCGCGGACGCGCTGGCCATATCTGCTTTTCCGGGCGGCGCGAATGAAGTTGAGAGCCTGGAAATCCTTTCCCAAACAGTGGGGCGGGCACATGCTCATGGTCTTCCCGTGCTGGCAGAGATGGTCCCGGGTGGATTTGACAGCCCTCCTGAAAAACGGACAACAGAAGCCATTGCGCTGGCATCCCGTGTCGGGGCAGAATTAGGCGCTGATTTTATTAAGACCCCTTATGCTCCCAATTTTGAGCAGGTTTCTAAAAGTACTTATATCCCGGTTGTGATTCTGGGCGGTGCCAAACGCGGAAAAGAAGCGGATATGTTGAAAGATATTAAAGCCGCGCTGGACGCCGGTGCAAATGGAGTGGCTATTGGCCGGAATATTTTCCAGGCGGAAGATCCGGCAGCTATGACACGCGCAATCTCTGCTATTCTCCACAATGGTGCATCTGTAGAAGAGGCTCTGGCAATCCTTGCTAAGTAAAGCTTCCCAATGATAAAATTCCATTCCGGGGCTCTCTACCGGAATGGAGTTTTGTCCTTTTCCAGGGATCTTTATCCGGACTATACTTTTTTCAGTACAAGCTCAATGGAGAAATTTCCGGAATTAAAAGTGATGGTATATGCCGAAGGACGGCTGAGTGTGTTTTTGCCACAGCAGCCGTTTGAAGTGCAGGCGGGAATAACCGTTCTGGAAGTGGCCTCTCTAATTGGGATGCCGGATAACATCCCATTTGCTGCGACTGTAAACCAACGTGTAGTGGATTTGAATGATTGTTTGAACCCGGGTGATGAGGTTCACCTGTTTCCCCAGATTTCCGGAGGAAAAGAATGACAGCGATTGTTGGAAAGAAATTTGCCATACCTTATGATGCGGAAGAGCAAAGAAAAAAAAGAGCTTTTAATGGCAATATTCTTCGGGTAAATCTTTCTACCGGAGAAATGAGAGTAGAAGAACCAGGGGAAGCGTTTTATCGCAAATATATTGGCGGACGTGGCTTTATTCTGCACTATCTTTTGTCCGAACTGTCTGCCGGAACGGACCCGCTTTCGCCGGATAATTTACTGATCTTTGCTCCTGGGGTTATGACGGGAACTACCCTGCCAAGTACCGGCCGGCATGCAGTTGGCGCTAAATCTCCTCTAACCGGAGCGCTTGCCAGTGGAGAAGCCGGCGGATATTGGGGAATAGAACTTAAGAAAACCGGCTTTGACGCGATTGTTATTCAGGGGAAAGCAGAAAGTCCTGTTTATCTGTGGATCCGGGATGGTATGGTTGAGATTCGAGATGCACGCCATTTGTGGGGTAAAGTGACGGGCGAGACAGAAGATCTGATCCGGGATGAACTGGATGATGAAAAGATACAGGTTTCACTGATTGGCCCCGGCGGAGAGAATCAGGTGTTGTATGCCTGTGTTCTCAATAATACCAGTCGGGCAGCAGGGAGATCCGGTCTGGGTGCGGTAATGGGCAGCAAAAACCTTAAAGCGGTTGCGGTCAGAGGCAGCAAGGCACCCGGATTGGCGGATAAAAAACTGCTGGGTGAAGTCACCAAATGGGTGTCCAAAAATTATAAAGATCTTATGGGCTGGGCCGTTGAGACAGGAACGCTTGGGAGCGTTAAATTTCAGCACGACACCGGAACACTTCCCATCCGCAATTATAAAGGAACCTCTATTGAGGGTATTGAGAACATTGACGCAGCCGTATTATTCCCGTTGTTGTTGAAAGGTAAAGAAACTTGCGCCGCATGCCCGGTAAAATGTAAACCTGTCTTTGGATATAAAGATGAAAAGGTTAAAATTGATCCGCGATATGGCGGGCCGGAATATGAAACTTTAGGCGCGTTGGGTTCTGTGTGTGCTGTGACGGACTCAATCGCGGTGGCGAAAGCTGCTGAACTCTGTGAGCAGTATGGTCTGGATACTATCTCTACCGGGGGAACTATCGCATTTACAATGGAATGCGTCGAAAAAGGGCTGCTCACTGCGGAGCAGGGGTATGATTTTCTGCCGGAATTTGGCGACCCGGACTCTCTGGTAAGGGCAGTCCATGCGATTGCTATGCGGAAAGGTATTGGCGCATTGATGGCCCTGGGCAGCGCACGGATGGCTGAAACCTTTACGGAAGATGTCAGCGAAATGGTCGTGGTCGTGCGGGGACAAGAACCCCCGGTACATGATGCCCGGCGAAAAAACCTTTATGGGATGGGTTATGCATTATCCGCAACCGGTGCCGATCATATGCATAATATGGACGATACCTTTGCTAACTTTGCTCAAAGCGACGTATGTGGCCGTTTGGCGGAAGCCGGTATTCAGGTACCGCTGCCGCTCTATGGGATCACGGAAGAAAAAATACGTGGTTTTATTGTAGAGACAGCTTATAAGAATTATCTTGATTCTGCAGTTATTTGCCATTTTTACCCCTTCTCTTTTGCCCATGTGGCTAAATCTTTGCAAGGCGCCACGGGTTGGGATGTTTCTCAGGATGAGATCATTGAAATTGGTAACCGAATCATTCATATGGCACGCTTATTCCTGGTAAGAGAAGGTTTTACTGCGGAAGATGATAAATTGCCGGAAAGATTCCATGAGCCCCATTCTGAGGGCCCTATCGCAGGCAAAGGATTGACTAAAGAAGAGCTTCACCAATCCATCGAACGCTATTACGAATTAATGGGTTGGGGGCCGGATGGAATTCCGGCCGAGTCCGTTGTGAAGAAATATGAAATTGAGATGTATGTATAGAAAAATTGGGCGCACGAAAGTGCGCCTTTTTTGTTTTTAAGGAATGGCCTATACTTATAGTAGACATATTGAACGAATGGGATTGAAATCAACTGTATATCCATTTTCCTGGGATCAAATAGGAGGTCTGTCAAATGTCAGAATCAGGGTGGCATGATTTTTATACATTGGAAGGATACATTGCTTATCAGCAGCGACTTCACCCTTCCAGCCGGGGTGTTTTTTCGGATATTTTGCGCAGGATAGGGGTTGCCAGCAAAATTATTTCCTCAAAAGTACGGATGGCCGGTTTGATTAATGTTTTGGGAAAACAGGGCGTAATCAATGTCCAGGGTGAAGAACAGATGAAGCTGGACCTTCTGGCGAATGACATCATGAAAACTTCTCTCAAATGGCTGCCTTCTATTTCCGGATTGGCCTCAGAAGAAGATGGTGAAATGACCATTTTCACTCACACCGATAAATTCGATGGCGATCATTATATTGTGTTTTTCGACCCGATTGACGGTTCTTCCAACATTGATGTCAATGTGTCTGTGGGAACAGTGTTTTCTATCCATCGCTGTCCTTATCAATCTCAAACAATCGGTGAATTGGAGTTTTTGAAACCAGGTTGTGCGCAGGTTGCAGCAGGGTATGTGGTCTATGGTTCAAGCACCATGTTTGTCTACACAACCGGACAGGGAGTGCATGGCTTTACTTTAGACCCGGAGATTGGAGAGTTTGTGCTCTCTCATGAAAGTATGAAAATTCCTGACCGCTGCAAATATTTTTCTGCGAATGATTCGCATTACCGGCATTGGCCTGAGCCAACCCGTCGATTTGCGGATTGGGTCAGGTATGGTGAGGAGCCAAGATATGAGAAGACATCCTCGCGATATACGGGCTCATTGGTAGCGGATATCCACCGTAATCTGGTTGAAGGGGGCGTGTTTATGTACCCGGAGAATGAGGATACCGGAATGGGAAAGCTCCGGCTGCTGTATGAGTGTGCTCCGATGGCAATGCTCATAGAGCAGGCTGGCGGTATGGCGTCCACCGGAAAAGAGCGGATTCTGGATATTCAACCAACCCATTTGCACCAGCGAGTTCCATTCATTGCGGGCAACAAAGTTGAAGTTAAGTTGTATGAAAAAATGCTTCAGGGGATGGCGTAAGCAGAACGTATCACAATTCCTTAAAGAAAGAGGATCGTCCCGGCAATAAAGACGATCCTCTTTTTTTGTCGGGTGAACATTTACTGGAATTCGAGGAATGCGTTATTGAATTTACTTTGTCCGTCGTTTGGAGGCTGCTGGTCGTTTTTTGAGGTCTTTGCCGTGGTATTGCTTCTTTCCACGGGAATTCGGTTTATCCGTGATGATAAATTTCTGACGTTTACGGCGGTTTGGATCTTTTTCTACAAAAATGGGCTGCATGGAGAAAGGATCCATTTCCGTGTAATACATCAGACTGGCGTAGGTAGAGGGAGTGGGGGTGAAGATTTGCACCTGTTCGGGGTGGATATTGAGTTCATTTGAAGTGAATTTCTTGAGTTCACGCATGTCTGCTTCAGTGCAGCCCGGATGTGCTGCGATCAGGTAGTAGGTCAGGAACTGGTCTTTATGCGCTTTTCTGGATTCCTGGTCGAAGCGGTTTTTGAACTCCAATAAAGATTTCTGCCCGGGTTTGCCCATGAAATTCAGCACTTTGTCCTGTGTGTGCTCCGGAGCGATTTTGAGTTGGCCGGATGTGTGGTGCTGGACCAGTTCTGTAATATATTCTTGTTGGTGTTTTTTATCCGCCAAAAGCAGGTCGTAACGCAACCCGGAGGCAACAAATACTTTTTTAATCCCTTTGATTTTGCGCAGTTTTCTTAGCAACTCAATTTGTTGAGAATGGTCCGGTTTCAATGCTGTGCAGATTTCAGGGTAAAGGCAGCGTTTATCCTTACAACTGCCCTTCTCCAATTTTTTCTTGCATTCAAAGCCGTACATATTCGCAGTTGGGCCGCTGAGGTCGTGAATGTAACCTTTAAAATCCGGAAGGGTGGAGATTTTCTCGGCTTCTTTCAAGATGGAGTTCTGACTGCGCCAGCGCACGGTACGACCTTCATGCACGGCAATTGAACAGAAGTTACACTCACCGTAACAGCCCCGGTGTGTTGCAATTGAAGCTTTGATGGTCTCCAGGGCTTTTACCGTTCCCTGACGCTCATAATAGGGGTGCTGGCATCGTTCGTAATCCAGGGCGTAAACCTCGTCCAGTTCTTGCTGGTTGAGATAAGGCGATGGCGGGTTTTGAATCAGGAAGCGCGCATCGTATTTTTGCATCAGCCCCTGTGCGTTCAGGGGATCATTGTTTTGATAGAAAAGGTGGAACATTTCAATAAAGGCTTTTTTATCTTCCACCACGCTGGAGAAAGACGGCAGTTCAAGGTATCCAGCTTTGCTTTCTTTGGAGATGTAGCAAATTCCCGGTAAATCTTCATATCCCAATTGGTTTTGAATGCGGCCTGCCAGTTCGATAATTGTGCTTTCTCCCATACCGTAGACCAGGACATCGGCTTTGGAATCAAAAAGGATGGATGCCCGAATCCGATCCGACCAAAAGTCATAGTGAGCAACGCGGCGAAGGCTGGCCTCAATTCCCCCCAAGACGATGGGCGCGGTGTTCTTGAAGTAGCGCCGGATTAGATTTGTGTAAACGATCGTTGCCCGGTTGGGGCGGCGGTTGTTGATGCCTCCCGGGGTGTAATCATCCGATTTCCGCGGTGTTTTGGTCGCGGTGTAATTTGCAACCATCGAGTCAATACTTCCCGCGGTGATTCCCCAGAACAGACCCGGCTCGCCCAACCGGGTGATGTCTTTATCGGAATGAATATCGGGCTGCGCGATGATTCCTACCCGGTATCCCGCACGGATTAAGACCTTACCAATGACCGCTACACCGATATACGGGCTGTCGATATAACTGTCTCCGGTTACGAGAATGATATCGAGCTGATCCCATCCGAGTTGTTTTAATTCTTGCTTTGTGGTTGGAATAAACACTGTTTTCACCGATAGATATTGGTTCGTGCTGGTAAATATACCACGAATTGTGTATTCACTACAAAAATTGTCCGATATAGAGGGATTACAGACATCGAAAGTTTTAGGTTAAATGCCAGAAGGTGTTCCAGTCCGGAACACCTTCTAATTGATCAAAATTTGACTTGACGGACAAATCTAGAAAGGTCGTGGGGCGATATCAACCAGATAACCAAAGCGTTTCTTGAACTCTTCAACGGTCAGATTGGTAAAGGATGCCATTCGCGCCAACAGGATATCATCCTCTGCGTCCTGTGGTTTCAACCGGATCATGAATTTATAGGCGGAACGATAGGTGAACGAATCAATATTCACGGTACGTACTTCCGTGCGACCCGTTTCCGGGTCCATCATCTGATCGAATGGAATGGGAGCGATCTGGTCATGCTGGATGGTTATGGTTGCGTGGCTTCCGCCGCCTAAAAGGAACTCTACTGCTGCTTCACCAAGGCTGCGAGTGTAATCAATATCAAAAGCGATGGGGTCCGCACAGCGCAGTTCGTATCCCAGATCTTTGTTGACAACGCGGGCATTAATGCCAAGTTTTTCGAGTTCTTTTCGAAGGGCTTTTTTAAGGATATCGGAGAAGTTGATTTCGGAAAACCGGATATGCCCATGGGAATCTCGTTCTATATCGGTCAAACCGGCCAGTGTCTCCAGGTTCATTTGTTCAATAACACCTTCGGCTACCAATGCGACCCCATAAGGTCTGTTTTCGGCGAGACGTTTTAATATCGATGTTGCCAGGATATCCACAACTTCTTGCAGCAGGATTTCGCGGTCATTCCATTCTTCCGGAATTAATGTGAGGGTTGCTCCTGCACTTTTACCGATGCCTAAAGCGAGGTGGCCTGCTTTTCGGCCCATTGTCACCACCAGGAACCAGCGTTGCCCGGTACGGGCGTCCTCCATGATGTTTTTGGCAAGCATTGTTCCGATTTCTCTGGCGGTTTCAAAACCAAAGGTGCGAATTTCGTTCGGAAGCGGCAGGTCGTTGTCGATTGTTTTGGGAACATGGACGGTTCTGATTTGAACATCCATTTTTTCTTTTGCATATTTTGAAACGCGATAGGCAGAATAAGCCGTGTCATCTCCACCAATTGCAATCAAATAGGATATGCCAGCTTTCATTAAGGTTTGAACACAATTATTCAGATATTCATCCGATGTTGTGGGATTGGCTCGAGAAGTGTGAATAATGGAACCCCCATCCCAATGGATTCGGCTCACATCATCGATGGTCAGGGGCGTACTGACCAGTTCACCTTTCATTAAATGTTCAAAACCGTCATAAATACCAATGACTTCATATCCGTTATTAATGGCCTCGATTGTGGCCGAATGAATCACACCATTAATGCCAGGTGCAGGACCCCCTCCCATTAAAATGCCAAACTTTCCTTCATCAACTTTTTTAATCATAAATTCTTCCTCCAACTTTGCCCCGGTTTCTATGTGTCTGGGCGTATTAATAGTTTGGAATTCAGGTTAAAGCCATCAAAGGGGATAACCCGCGTCTCTTGTTTAGACCACGTATATTTTTACCACAACTATTCAAAATCAGTGGCACAAATTCTCCAGGTAATTCTTCCTTCTATTAAAACCTGTCATTTGCCAGACGAGAGAACTGCCGGTAAAGATGAAAATTTCCCAACGAGGCCTTGCGAATGTCGTCTAAATACTCGTATTTAAAAATCTAAAATTGCATCATTTCATGACAAAGTTTAGATGAATTTTCTACAGGCAATGAATAAACTAAAAATTCACAAAGAGTATTGTGTGTAATTAATCTCATCTATAGATGAAAGGAACGAGAACATGAAAACCGTAAATTGTCTTTCATGTGATGCAGAAATTGAACTCAAGGGAAAGATAGAAATTGGCCAATTAGTTACCTGTGAAGCTTGTGAAGCTGAATTTGAGATTATTGGTTTAAAACCTCTCCAAATTGATTGGCTTTTCATCGATTTTGATGATGATGAAGAAGATATGTATGATGATGACGACGAAGTTTATGAAGATGATGATGAGGGTAACTGGTAGATAATATTGAGCTTTTCTTGTACCAATGCTGGAGAATTAATGAAGTTTGCTCGCTGCCTTTCCTGTGGATTTAATATCCGGGTTGGGGACGATCCCAGACTGTTTCAGGAAGTTGTGTGTCCGGGGTGTGGGCAGCATTTTGTCATTATCGAAATCTATCCTGTTGAAATATGTTATCCATTAGAAGATAATCAACCGCAGGACCCGGGATGCGATCTTGCTTATCCTGCAGGTGAAGGTGATCCGGTGGATTATTAGGCAATCAGATCTTAAAGCATATTATTCAGGGACTAAAAAATATTTCCGTCGACCCGGTGGAAATATTTTTTTCTATGAAGGATAAAGACTCCTGTATAATAAAACAATATATCTGGTGTTACTTTTATAAGTAAAGGAGAGGTTTATGCAAGCGGTTACACCCCGAGAGCGAGTTTGGCAGGCTGTGCGGCATCAAGAGACCGATTTTGTGCCGTATCATATCTTTTACACAGTTCCAGCTCGAATTCAGTTGGAAGCTCATTTTGGAACAAAGGATCTGGAACGGGTGCTTGGAAATCACATTGCTAAACAAAGAATCCGGCTGCCCGATGTGGAGGTTCAGCCGGGACATTGGCGGGATGAATATGGTGTGGTTTGGAACCGGACGATCGATAAAGACGTTGGCGTTGTGGAAGATTATCTCATAAAAGACCGTAAATTAGAGGCACTCGATTTACCGGCGCCCGATGATCCGCTTCGCTTGCAGGCTTTTGAATCTTTTGTGGAGAATAACCCTGACCGTTTCCGGCTGATCAGTTTATCCAACGCTTTGTTTGAACGCGCATGGAGTCTGCGGGGAATGGAAAACCTGATGATCGATATGATCGAAGCACCGGAGTTTGCAAATGACCTGCTGGATTACATTACAGATTATCATTTGCGAGAAATCGATGTGGCGCTGCGTTACGACATTGATGGCATCAGCGTCAGTGATGACTGGGGTGCACAAACGGGTCTGTTGTTTGGTCCCCGACTGTGGCGCAAATTTATCAAGCCGCGTATTGCGAAGATGTATGCCAGGATCAAGGAAGCTGGAAAAGCAACTTTTACCCATTCCTGCGGGAAAGTTCAGAGCATCTTTCCGGATTTAATCGAGATTGGGCTGGATGTTTTTAATCCATTCCAACCGGAAGTGATGGATGTTTATGAGATGAAAAAGGAGTTTGGCGACCGGTTGGCATTCTTTGGGGGAGTTGGTGTGCAGAGCATTTTGCCTCATGGTAAACCCCAAGAGGTCCGCGAGGAAGTCTATCGATTGATTGATCAAGTTGGGAAAGGCGGCGGGTTCATTATTGGTCCTTCTCACGCCATGCCGGGAGATATCCCCACCGAGAATATGGTTGCCATGATTGAAGCATTTCAGAATCAATAGCCACCAGGAAGTTTACGGCATTGATCAAGAAACCCCATTCTGATTTGAGTGAGGTTTCTTGATTTAAAAGGGTTTATTCATCTGAAGTTTTCAGGTTTACCAGGCCATGCCGCAGTGCGGCGAGCACAGCCTGGGTGCGGTCTGATACACCTAATTTTGACAAAATAGAACTGATGTAATTCCGAACCGTTCCTTCGGAAAGGTATAAATTGCGCGCAATATCCGAATTGGACAACCCTCGTGCCATCAATTGCAATACTTCATTTTCCCGCTCACTGAGCATGTGGGTAGTGGATGCTTTTATATCCGGCAGATTTTGTTGGGCGATGTTATTGAGCAGTTTCCTGGTGATAGATGGGTCAACATAAGCGTTACCCTGAACAGTGCCCTTGATGGCGCGAATTAAATCCTGCCGCGGTGCATCTTTGAGCAAGTAGCCGGATGCTCCGCTGCGGATTGCATCAAAGAGCCATTCATCGTCATCATAAGTGGTGAGCACTAAAATCTTTATTTCAGGATATTGGTTATGAATTTTTTGGGTTGCAAAAATGCCATTCATCACCGGCATTTTTAGATCCATCAGGATCAAGTCAGGGTGATATTTTTGGGCCAATTGGATCGCTTCATTTCCATTGTAACCAATACCCAAGATTTCAATTTCCGGATCACTGCCTAATATTTTATTCAACCCCTCGCACACAATTTCCTGGTCATCGCAAAGAACGATTCTAACCATCGAAAGGCTCCTCCAGTATAAGACGAACGGTTGTTCCGTTTTGTGGGTCGCTTTTCAAAGTGAGTTTTGCGCCGATTATTGCAGCCCGTTCTTGCATCCCTTTGAGCCCATAATGTTCCGTGCTGTTGATCTCTTTCGGGGAAAAACCCTTGCCGTCATCGTTAATAACCATCTCCAGCCAGCCCTCCATCTGGGAAAATGACATGGACATATGATGAGCATCGGCATGTTTGACGATGTTTTCGAATGTCTCCTGAGCGATCCGGTAAATGCCCTGTTCAACATAGGGCGGGAGCTCTGTGATTTCTTCCGGAATGTGTATATCCAATTCCAGGCCGGCCCGTTCCGCAGTAGATTGAGCAAGGGTTTGCAAGGCAAGACATAGTCCTAAATCTGTCAGTGGAGCGGCACGTAGATCGCGGAGAGCTCGGCGCGTTTCGGATAATCCGGAGCGGGTGGTTGCGAGGGAAATCTCCAGCATTTCCGCTACTTCGGCTTGGTGGGGGTCAATCACGGTTTTTGTTGCTTCCAGTTGGACGGCGAGACTACTCAGCGTGTGTGCCAGGGTGTCATGCAGTTCTCTGGCTAACCGATTCCGTTCTCTGCTGACGGTGAGCTGTTCCTGCGTGAGCGCGTGCTGTGCCAGTTTGACATTGGCATCCATAAGGTGCAGACGTTGATCCCGCTGGGTTCTCATCAGTTCACAGATGATATATCCCACAATGATGAAAGAGGTTGTCCTTAGAAAATCCACCCCCATAATTTGAAGCACGGAAAGATTAAACTTGTCCGCGATGATCCATGCAGAGGAGGCATCGTAGATCCCCGTGAACAGTGAAAACAGGAGGACTTCGCGCAAGCTGTATTGCCAGGCAATAAGCACCAGCGGCACAAAAAGTAAGGGGATCAACTGGAAAGCGCTGAAGACAATATTGAGAGAAACTTTTTCTAAACCGGTCATGAAGTAAACCGAAGAATTGATCATGGGGAAGATGGTGGCAGCGATCAAAGCGAGGGGCAGATAAAAACCTTTCAATTTACGCTCCAACCAGGGAATGGATAGGTAGAGCAGCAGAAAAAAGGATGTTGCCAGATTGACCTGATCCCGGGTTGGATTGACATCTTTTGAGAGGAACGCGTTTAGAATTGGGCCGCTGAACGATGTCAGAAAGAGATAGGCCACCGTTTCAAGGCCAATAAACAGGCGAAAGATATTCAGAAGACCAGGTTTAATGCCTTTCTCTTTCATGTTTTCATCATATCATAAATAGAAATGGACAAGTCAAGTTTCCGGCTAATGGGTATTGAGTCTCTGTATAGGTCTTGCCTTATTTATTAGTGACATAATTCACCTTGAAAAAGTGGGCCAATCCACCTATAATCTTTTTAATGTTGGGGGAATAAGCCCATTTCACAACATTGAATCTCCCGAAAGATCGTTACCTGGGATCAATTCCAAGAATTATATATTGTAAAGGGGAATACATGGTTTACAATCCTGCCGCAAAGAAATTGTACTCTACCATCATGTTGATCTGCATGCTCGTTTCATCACTTCAACCTACTTTGATGGTTTCTGCACATGAGGTTGTTGGGGAAAGTCAAATAAGCGATTCGCCGGATATCATTAAAAGTGGACCGGATTTCAGTGAATTTAGCGCGCCGTTGGCTCAGGAAACGGAAATTCCAACGGAGGAAGCTACACCTTCTCAAGCTGAGGCAACGTCTGGAGCTACGCTGGAGTCAACCCTAGAACCAACGATGGAACCAACACTTCAGGTTGAAGATGCCGAAGAAGAACTGGTAGGTGCTCTGGGAGAAGAAGGTGAGATTATCCAGGCCATGGGGTCAGAGAGTATTTCCATTGATGTTTCTCATGGGGGAATTGACATAAATGGGTTTACGGCAGATACGAGATTGACGCTTACCATATACCAGGAAGGGGATCCTGTTTGGAGTTCAGTCTGCACTACAGATGAAAACGGTGATGTGCATATTGATATCGACGAATATCAAATCATTCCAACAGAGGGGACAACTTATGTGGTCACGGATGAGGTTACCACTCGAAGTGTGGTCGCTGTTCCGCTGACTGTGGATGGGGTCGATTTTGACAATGACACAGTGTGGGGCACAGCAACACCAGGCACAACGGTGTTCGGTGGCGGCGGGAACGATTCCACAAGTGCCGGCGTGGATGTGGTGGCAGATGTCAATGGCGACTGGACGGCGAATCTATCCACGATATCTTTTGATCTGACGGAAGATATGAATCCCTGGGCTCAGATATTTGATGCGGAAAATGATGTAGTACGCGCCAATATGCTGTTTCCTACTGTTGAGGCCAACATCACGAATAATTGGATTAAAGGGCACCAATTTACGCTGGGAGCTGATGTGACTTTCACGCTGCTGGACGGCGAGGAAGTTCTATGGGGCCCAGACACTATTCCGGCCGATTATTATGGAGAGACCGATTCCCGTTCCGTACCGGTAGATCTTGTCCCCGGTCTTACGGTTCTGGCCACCGATGGAAAACTCACCAAATCGGTCGATCTGGCGAATATCCAGATCGATGGAGTGGATTATGATACGGACCACTTTTGGGGTACGGTTGCACCTGATCAGTATGTTGCTGCCAAAGCTCGCGAAGGTGATGTGGGAGGCGGTATAACTCAGACGGTCCAGGCGGATAGTTCTGGCTATTGGGAGGCCGATTTTAGCGAATTGTTAGATCTCAACGAACAAAGCTGGATTTGGGCTGTGCTGGTCGATCCGGATGGGAATGAGACGGCAGCAGCGTGGAATACAACGCCTGCCTCTCAAATCTCGGCCTCTCTTGAATACAACTGGATTAATTTATGGAATTTTCAATCCGCAGAAGAAGTCAGTTTAACGGTTAAAGGTGGGGAGACGGTTCTGTATGGCCCGAACACCTTTACCATGGACGAAGATGGCTCCAACTGGATAGATGGATGGATTCACTCAATTGATTTGATTCCAGGCCTGACCATTGAAGCCGCCGGCAGCAGTTACACCAAAATCCTGACTTTGGAACAGATTGAGATTCAATCTGTAGATTATGCGGCGGATGATGTTTTTGGCGTTGGCGTGGCCGGAGCAAACCTCCGGGTGTGGGGACATGATGATGAAACGGATACCGATACCGGCCTGGATATTGTCGTTGGGGGAGACGGCAACTGGTCCGCGGATTTTTCGGGCATTCTGGATTTGAAAACAACGGAGTGGATTGGGGCCGACTGGGAAGACGAAGATGGGGATATTGTTCATAGTGAAACCATCAGACCTCATATCGAAGCCTCAGCAATCAATGACTGGATTAACTTGATCGATTTTGAGCCTGGAGAAGAAGTCAGTTTAACCATCAAAAATGGAGAAACGATTCTGTTTGGCCCGAGCACATTTACCATGAACGAAAGTGGGAATTATGCGGTGGGGAATGATGCAACTTCCGTGGACCTGGTGCCCGGGCTGACGATAGAAGCATCGGGCAGCAGTATTGTCAAAACACTGGTTCTGGGTTCGGTTGAAATCCAGTTTGTGGATTATGAAGCGGACGATGTTTTCGGTATTGGAGAAGCCGGATCAGAGATTCAAGTTTGTGTCTATGATGATAATACATATACCAGCAGTTGTCTTGAAAATATCTCAGTAGCGGGTGATGGCAGTTGGTCCGCAGATTTTTCGGGTGTTTTTGACCTTCAAACCGGGATGTGGTTTGGGGTTTATCAGAAAGATGAAGATCATGATTCCACATTGGGTGAATTCCAGGACCTTCCGCATGTTGAAGCCTCTCTTGAATACAACTGGATTAGTTTACGGGATTTTCGCCCCACGGAAAAAGTCAGTTTAACGATTAAAGATGGAGAGACGGTTCTGTACGGCCCGAACACGTTTACCATGAACGAAGATGGCTCCTATTGGATAGGGTCCAGGGTTCAAAAGATCGATTTAATCCCGGGCCTGACAATTGAAGCCATTGGCAAGCATTTTACTAAAACCCTGACTCTGGAACAGGTTGAGATTCAATCGGTGAATTATGCGGCGGATGATGTTTTGGGTGCTGGAGTAGCGGGAACAAGCCTCCGGGTTTGGGGGCACGATGATGAGACGGATACTGACACCGGCCTGGATATTGTCGTTGGGGGAAACGGCAGTTGGTCTGCGGATTTTTCGGGTATTCTGGATTTGAAAACAGCAGAGTGGATTGGGGCTGACTGGGAAGATGAAGACGGGGATATTATCCATTGTGAAACGCCCAGACCTCATATCGAAGCTTCGGTAATCAATAACTGGATCAACTTAATCGATTTTGCACCGGGGGAAGAAATCGGTTTAACGATTAAAGATGGAGAGACGGCCCTGTTTGGCCCGAGTACATTTACCGTGAACGAAAGTGGGAATTATGTAGTAGGGAGTGATGTGACTTCCGTGGATCTGGTGCCCGGACTGACCATAGAAGCAGTCGGCAGTAGTATTGTTAAAACGTTGGTTTTAAGTTCGATTGAAATCCAATCCGTGGATTATGGAGCGGACGATGTTTTCGGTATTGGAGAGGCCGGGTCAGAGATTCAAGTTTGCGTCTATGATGATAATTCGTATACCAGCGACTGTCTTGGAAATATTTCGGTGGCAGGCGATGGCAGCTGGTCCGCAGATTTTTCGGGTGTTTTTGACATTCAAGCGGGGATGTGGTTTGGTGCTTACCAATACGACGAAGACAGAGATAGTACATCGCATTGTGAGGCGTTCGAATCTCATATTGAAGCTTCTGTGACGAATAACTGGATCAATTTACAGGGTTTTCACCCCGCGGAAGAAGTGAGTTTAACGATTAAGGATGGGGAGACGGTTTTGTATGGTCCGAACTCGTTAACCATGGACGGAAATGGTTCCCTCTGGATAGATGCAGAGTTAACCCCGGGCCTGACAATTGAAGCGGCTGGCAGCAATATTACCAAAACCTTAACTTTGACCTCCGTTGCTGTTCAATTTGTGAATTATGTAGAGGATGTTGTTGCCGGAATTGGAGAAGCCGGATCGCATGTTCGGGTTTGTGTGCATGATGATGAGACGGATACGGAAAACTGTTTTGAAAACATTCCGGTGTCAAATGATGGCAGCTGGTCGGCTAATTTTTGGAGCCATTTTGATATTCAAGTAGGAATGTGGGTTGGCGCTTATCAATATGATGAGGATTATGACTACACACTTGCTGAATTCCAAAATCCCCCGCACATTGAGGCCTCTGCTGTCAGCGAGTGGGTTGGCGGCTGGGATTTCAGACCGAATACAGAGCTTACGCTTGAGGTAAAGCAGGACTACACAACGGTATTTGGGCCGCAGACAATAACCAGCCGGGATGATGGATCCTTCTGGTTTGAAGTATGGCGGACTTCTTTTGAGCTTGAACCCGGGATGACGGTGGTTGTAACGGATGGATTGTGGACTAAAGAATTATTCCTGGAAAGCATTTCGATTGATGAGGTGGATGAAGATAATGACCAAATCTCTGGTTCTGCGCCACCTTTTGCCTCGCTGCGGGTAGAGGCGAACCTGGGATCGGATACCTCTCGCGTCCAGATTAATGTTAATGCCGATGATCAGGGGAACTGGTCAGCAGATTTCAGCGGGCAGCTGGATATTCGGTATGGTACCTGGATGGGGATTTATCTGGAAGATGAGGATCTGGATGTGTCTGTTTATGACATGGAGGTCAGAACGGATGGTGTGATCACTGCGGCTGTTTTGGAGGATTATGTTGAGTTCAGCGATTTTTCTTCAACAGCGGAGATAGAGGTTGAAGTGTTTGATGATTCGGATACCAGCATCTTTGGTCCGGAGATATTGTATTCTGATGAAGACGGTTTTGTGAAATTATCACGCGAATGGCATGGTCTCGACCTTATTCCAGGGATGAGGGTAACCGCAACAGAAGATAGTGCAGGAATAGCCAAAGAATTGGTGCTCCAGGACGGCTCCATCGATTCAATGGATATTATGGCGGATCTTCTGTATGGTACGGCTCCTCCTGATACCTTGGTAAAGGTGTCTGTTCATAATTATGACCAATTTGAAACCCTGACATGTCAATCCGATGTTTCAGGGAATTGGACGGCAGATTTTGCTTCAATGGGTGTGGACCTCAACGAGTACACCTGGGCTGAACTGGGTATTCCGGATGCGGATGGAGATGAGACCCGCATCAGCTGGTTCGTCCCGGAAATCGCTGTGATTACCAATCATGACACCGTGGAAACCTGGGGCTTTAAAGCTTATTCGGATGTGACAATCCGGATTTTTGCGCCCGCGAGTGAGGGCGGAGCTAAACTGTACGGTCCTGAAACACGCCAGACTGATCAGAATGGTCAGGCCAGATGGAGTTATTATCAACATGGTGTGTCGCTTATACCTGGAGTCCAGATTGAAGTGGATGACGGTACCAGCTTTAAAACCCTGGTGGTAGAACCGGTTACATTGGATGTGATTGATCTGGAGAATGATCTTTTGCAGGGCACCGCAGCCCCGAATACGACTGTACATGTGCTGGTGGGTGTCAATTGGTGGGAGGCATATAAATTCCCGGTACAGTCGGATGGTTCCGGTAATTGGACGGCAGATTTGGGCGCTGAAGGATTTGATATTACTGACAATATGAGGGCCCTTATTCATGTAATCGATGAGGATGGAGATAAATCACGCTGGTATGAAACCTGGCCTAAAGATGATCCTGAGGTCTGGGCGAGTCTGACGCATGATTGGGTGATGCTGACCCATTTCACTCCAGATGCGGCGGTTGAACTGGAAATTAAAGCGGCAGATGAAGAAGTCCTGTATTCTTCGTTTGTCGGGCAAGACGGCTACTATTGGATGCTGCCAGAGGAACACGGTATAGATCTGCAACCGGGAATGGTGATCAAAGCTACCGACACAATGACTTCAGAAACCAAAGAACTGGTGCTGGAGCCGCTGGTTGTTTCCGGAACGGATTATGAAGCGGATACCGTCAGCGGTACCGCGCCGCCCAACACCACGGTCATTACCTCGGTATATTGGAACAATTGGCAGGAAAAATACGAAATAACGACTCTTTCCGATGGTTCCGGGGATTGGCTGGCCGATTTCGGCGGCGAAGGAACGGATTTGCTGCCATACATGGTGGCAGAGTCAACCATTGCCGACGGCGATGGTGACCGCACCTCTGCCAGGCTTACCGAGCAGCCGGTGTTGGATACTGTGCGTTTGAACTACGCCAGCGCGGAACCCCAAACACTGGATCCTTCATTTGCCAGTGAGCGTGGGGACCGTTTCCTGCTGGACCAGCTTTTCGCCGGTCTGGTCGGGTTGGATGATGAAACTGCGGACGTATATCTTGAACTGGCTTCGGACTGGAGCGTTTCTCCGGATGGGCGGGTCTATACTTTCGACCTGCGTCCGGATATTGTGTGGAGCGATGGAACTCCGATCACCGCTTCGGATGCTCGGTTTGGCATCTTGCGGGCGATTGAGAATGGCAGTGATACGAATTTTGGTTACCTGCTGGATCCAATCCAGAATGCTCCTGCTTATCGAGAGGGTAGTGCAACGGCAAGTGAAGTCGGGGTGGCCGTGCTTTCAGCGACACAGCTCCAGGTCACACTTTCTGAGCCGGATTCTTCTTTCCTGTGGGTGTTGGCAACACCGGTAGGCAGGCCGCTGCCTCAGTTTGTTGTGGAGACCTGGGGTGAAGATTGGACGGCGCCGGAGCATATTGCCTGTAGTGGAGCGTATCAGATGAGCTGGTATGTGGATTATGAAGGCTTTATGCTGATAAAGAATCCGAACTACTACGATGCGGGAAGTGTGCAAATTGATGAGGTGAGATGGTATTTTGAGGAATATATTGACTCCTGGCAGATGTATCTAGATGGTGCAATTGACACAGTATACCTGCCAACGGATGTCGATTATGACCGCCCGCAGGAAATATCTCTTGTTCCGTACCAGCAGGTAGAGTATTACGGTTTTAGCCTGTCTGAGCCCCCGTTTGATGATTTACTGGTCCGGAAAGCATTTATCGCGGCAGCCAACCGTTCCGGGTTGGTAGATGCGATAAGAGGAGGACTGGCGATTGATGGGTTGACATTTACCCCGCCGGGAGTCTTTGGAGCTATTGATGGAAATGCCGAGAACATTGGCATCCCATATGAGCCGACACAGGCCCAGCAGTGGCTGGCACAGGCCGGCTATCCGGGCGGGACAGGTCTTCCTGCGATCACTGTCTGGCACAATGAGAATTCGGGGCACAGCGCGGTTGCCGGGTATCTCCATGATAACTGGGTCAACATCCTGGGAGTGGATGTGGCAGAACAATCTCAGGCATGGGATGAATACCTTGCGGGAGTAGAAAACGGAAATTATCAAATATGGCGGATAGGTTGGGCATCCGATTATCCGGAAGCTATCAATTTCCTGCGGGGGGCAATACTGCAGGGGTCTTCCCGCTTTGGAGATTGGGATTCCACTGCTTATGAGAATCTGATTCACCAGGCCGAAGCGGAACAGGACTCCGAAGCGCGTAAGCTGTTATACAAACAGGCTGAAGAAATCCTGGTGCAAACAGATGCGGTGGTGCTGCCGCTATTTTATGGAGCTTATCCGCTGGCGACCCGTCTTTATCTTGAACGTACGTACAGTTCACCCGAGCGGGGACATATCGCTAACTGGCGGATTACCAAGAAACATGCTGAAGTGGCGGCGGGCGATCCCTTTGCGCTCATCTCTGAAGATGGATTGAGCTTTATTCAATCCGGCGGTGGACTGTTTGATACTACCGTGGAAGCGGTGTATGTACCCATGTACGGCCCACTGCCCGACGGTAAGGGGGATATCGGCAAGGGGTTTGAGTTTTATGCTTATGACAAAGCGTCCTGGCAACTGGCTTCACCACAGCAAGGACAGACGTATCAGATTACCATTAACTATCTGGATGAGGATGTCGAGGGGATTGTTGAAGATTCTTTGAGGTTCTATTATTGGAATGCTCAAACCGAAAACTGGGAAATGAAATCGGCCGATAGTTTCAATATGAGCACCAACAGCCTGACGGTAACGGTAGATCAATCAGGACTGTGGACGGTATTTGGTGATTCGATTCCGACTGAGCCGGTTGTTCGAGGAAATCTGGATGAAGATACGATTAAGGGAGAAGGGTTCACTCAAGGCGGGGAAGTAACCCTAAAAGTTTATAACCCCGGTACTTCAATACCTGCCTGGCAATCTGACAGTATTCCAGTTTCACAATTCGGCGATTTCTGGCTGGCGAAGGGGAACCATTCCCTCGATCTGCGGTTGGGCAGCAAAATTGTTGCTACGGATCAATCAACCGGGATTGAGAAAACGTTGATACTTGACGCCCTTTCCGTGGATGAGGAAGTGGACTTTGAAGCTGCTATTGTGAAGGGGACTTCTACGCCTGGCGCTGAAGTGAGCGTACGGGCGGAGCGTACGGACGGCAGCCTGACACTGGATGTCATTGCGGATCCGGGAGGGAATTGGACAGCAGAATTTGGTATGCAGGCTTTTGATCTGGACGAGGAAACCGAGTTCACGGCCTGGGTCACGGATAAGGATGGGGACGAAACGGCTGCTAAAGCGCTGTCGCCGCACGCCCCGGATCTGGTTTCGATAGGCGTACAAGGGCAAGATCCTGTTACACTGGACCCCTCATTGGCCACAGATGCTTCTTCCACGTTGTATCTTGAACAGATGTTTATTGGTTTGCTGGATCTGGACGATGAAACCAGCGAGGTCAGGCCGGAGCTGGCAGAGAGCTGGACGGTTTCTCCGGACGGTACGGTATACACTTTCCATCTTCGGGATGATGTTTATTGGAGCGATGGCACACGGGTAACCGCTAATGACGCACGCTACGGTATTCTCCGCACGATCGATCCGGCGGTAGGTTCCAACTACTCTTATGTGCTGGAAGAAATCATTCAAAACGCAAAAGAATTTCGTGAAGGCAGCGCGACTGCACAAGAGGTGGGTGTTAAGGCATTGAATCTTTCTACTCTGGAGATCACTCTGACCCATCCTGCCAGTTATTTTTTATCCATATTGACCATGTGGAATACCCGCCCACTTCCTGAGGGTGTGATTGAGGTCTGGGGAGAGGATTGGACCCAGCCGGAACACATTGTTACCAGTGGTGCTTACCGCATTACGCGCAGGACGGATAATTACATCCTGATGGATAAGAATCCAAATTATTTCGATGCGGATAATGTTGCCATTGAGCGAGTTAAGTTCCTGCTCGTGGATGACGCGGATGCCTGGAACCTTTATTTGAACGGGGACCTGGATACCACTACTGTTCCGTTGGGTGTGGAGCCAGGAGCCGAATTAACCGGAGAACTGCATACCAGTCCCCAAATGTGCACCTATTATTATGGGTTTAATACCCAGGCGGATGTGGTAAATGATGTCCGGGTACGCCGCGCGCTCTCTCTGGCGATAGACCGTCAGGCGTTGATTGACGAAGTGCTAGGGGGTAACCCGGAACCTGCGCATTGGTTCTCCCGGCCCGGTCTGGTGGCCGCTCCAAAGCTGGACAGCTATCCGGATCTGGGAGTCGGGTTTGACCCGGTGGAAGCCAATGCTCTGCTGCAGGATTACCTCACAGATGTGGGGATGACAGCGGACCAATTGGACATTGAACTGTGGTTCAATTCCGATTCCAGCCACGATGTCATTGCGCAAGCCATTCAGGACATGTGGACTGCTGAACTGGGTATTACGGTAGATCTTCAATCCGAGGAGTGGTCTGCTTATACAGAAATGATATCAGGGGCGGAAACTCCGCAAATTTGGCGGTTGGGCTGGTGCATGGATTACCCGGACGCCAAGAACTTCATTCAGGATGTTTTCGGAGCAGGCGGAAACGTCAATCCCACGGATGAGTATGGCAATCCTGCAGGAGGCGTTTTCTGGCAGAATCCTGTGTTTGAAAGTCTTTTGAATAACGCGGCAGTTAATCAGAATCCTGCAACACGGATGGAGTTATATGCCCAGGCTGAGCAAATCCTGACCCAGGATGATGCAGTAATGATCCCGATCTATTGGTATACGCTGTATCGAGCAACCAACCCCTATCTGGATCGTAATTATGCGGCAGGGGGAAATGATGATATCTCCACCTGGCAAATTGCTGAGGAGTATTTCCTGGATCTGGTCAGGGACCCCCAGGAAGGCGGGATTACCTTCCCCTCACCGAACCCCAATAGCCCGGGAGGAAAATATTTGCCCGGCACAATGGTGCAGATTGAGGCGGTTCCTGCTGACGGGTATGTCTTTGATGGCTGGTCCGGTGACCTGATCAGTGATGCCAATCCCGAGATTATCTACATGGTGGAAGATCTATCCATTGTCGCGCATTTCCGTGAAGTTACACCGCCTACTGTCGTGAAAGTGGATACGGTTGCTCAGACCCCTGACAAACAACTTCTGGATGGTGAAGTTACCGACAAACTGATTACTTCCTTTGAAGTTCAGTTCAGTGAGGATGTAAATGATCCGGACGGGAATGATGACCCGGAGGATGTGACTAACCCCGCTAATTATGCTTTGGTTGAGTTTGGAGAGGATGAACTGCCCGGCGGCGGGGATGATCTTCCGGTGGTTATCGATAGTGTGGAATATCATGCGGATTCTAAAGTTGCTACGTTATCCGTCAACGGTGGGCAACCCCTGCCAATCGGTTTATACCAATTGATGGTTTCCGGAACTTCTTCCATTGAAGATCTGGCGGGTAACAAACTGGATGGAAACGATGATGGAATCGGTGGGGATGATTTTACATTGGAATTCACCGTTAGCATAATTCCCAGTATGCCGGTCCTGATTTCTCCGGAGACCGGTGCTCAAATCTCGGATGCCACACCGGAACTGGCCTGGGATGCAGCTCAAGACGCTGTGCGCTACCAGATTCAGCTGGATAACAGCCTGTATTTCACCTCGCCGGAAGTGGACACCGTAGTTGGAGATGGCGCTCTGACCTATGCACCGGAAGTTAATTTGCCGGATGGAAAGTATTACTGGCGTGTACGAGGATTGAACCGGTTTGATCTGGCTGGATCGTGGAGCAGCAAGTTCAACTTTATTGTGGACACCCAACCGCCCGATCCTTCCGGGCTTTTGACCCCGGCCAACAACTCTTTTGTGCGGGGAACCCCCCTGTTTACCTGGGGAGTAAAAGCAGGAGCTGTTTTATACCAGTTCCAGATTGATGATGTGACGGATTTCAGTAACAGTCCTTATACCTCTGATCTGCTTACAGAACAATCGTTTGAACCTCCACAATTGGAGGCCGGTACCTATTACTGGCGCGTTCGATCCGCGGATGCAAGCGGCAACTGGCTGGATTGGGAGGATTGTGATTACTTTACTGTAACCGTTCTGCTGTTGCTGCCCGGCCAGCCTGCGCTGGTTACCCCCGGAAACAATACACTGGTGGGAACGGATCAGCCGTCCTTCAGCTGGAATGCGGCGGAGAATACAACGCACTACCACCTCCAGATTGCATCCGATTCCGGCTTCAAATATTTGGAGGAGGATGTTATCCTGCCCGGCGATTTGAGCTACACCGATGCAGAATTACCGGACGGTAAGCATTACTGGCGGGTACGGGGCCTGAATGAAAACATGGAAGCCGGTCCGTGGACGGCTACCTGGATTGTTACAACGGACACAACAGCTCCTGTTGTGCCGGAATTGATAGCACCTGCCATGGGCACTTTTACCAATGACACAACACCGGTGCTGAAAATCGCTTCTTCTGTGGGGGCAGAAACATACCACTTCGGGTTGTGGGATAACCCGGACAGGATCGGTGACGCGCTGGTGAGCTGGCAACAAGCAGGCACCTCGCTGACCGTTCCGGCAGCAAATGCATTGGATTATGGGGTTTATTACTGGACAGCCAGTGCCGAAGATTCCGCCGGGAACGTTTCTTCCTATCACCAGCCTTGGAAATTGACCATTACAGCACAAATTTCTCCGGAGGATGGCAGTTTTGTAACCGACCAGAATCCTTTGTTAAAGTGGTCTGCGGTTGCGGGCGCGACAGGTTATTCGTTGAAGGTCAGCGGAAATGAAGATTTCTCGGATCCATTAATTGTTGAGCCCGCTCTGGCCGGAGATGTTCAAAGTTATATCATTCCGGATGCGCAAGCACTGATCCCCGGAAGTTATTACTGGCAGGTGGAAGTACAAACGGCAGCGGGCTGGCTTACGATGCCGGTCTGGCAGTTTACGGTCTCGCCGGTACCACCTGAAGCACCAAATCTGGCAGTTCCGGTTAACAATGAGTTGACCCATGACTCAACGCCAGATTTCAGTTGGGAGCCGGTTGTGGATGGGGTGCAGTATGAGATTGAGATCGATACCAGTACTGCGTTCAATACAGTTGGAAAACGAGATGTGGTTTTAGAGGCCGGGGAATTGAGCTATACTGCCGATCCAATGGAAGACGGAAAATACTTCTGGCGTGTTCGGGCGCTCAATTTGTATGGCTTTGCCGGGGCGTGGAGCACGACCTGGATCATCACGGTAGATACTCTGCCGCCTGCTTCACCCGCGTTAAGCAGCCCTGCGAACAACGGGGTATTCCGCGGAACGCCGAGCTTTGCCTGGAAAGCGGCTGCCGATGGAAAACTTTATCAGTTCCAGATAGATGATTCACCCGAATTTGATAATGCTCCATTCACCTCTCCGGCATCTTCCGAGAGGACCTATGCCCTGGCCGAATCCCTTTCGCAGGGTAGTTATTACTGGCGGGTGCGGTCTGCCGATGCGGCCGGGAACTGGGGAGATTGGGCAGATTGTGGAGTCTACACTTTTACAATTCTCCCAGAGATTCCTGCTGCTCCAATCCTGAGCTCTCCGGGAACAAAATCCTTCATCAACGATAATACCCCGGACTTCAATTGGGAAAGTGTCGAGAATGCGTATCAGTATCAAATACAGATTGATTCCAACAAGAAATTCACCAATTCCGACAAACAAGATGTAACCCTCAGCCCAGGAGAGAACCTTTATACGGCCGATCTCCTTCCGGACGGCAAGTACTATTGGCGGGTCCGTGCTTTGAATAATAACCTGGAAATGGGACCCTGGAGCAAGTCCTGGTACTTTACAGTAGATACTGAAGTGACGCAGGTGCCCCAGCTTTCCGTTCCTGCCGAGAATGCCTTTACCCCGGATATGACCCCAACTTTCAAGTTTAAAAAAGTTTCCGGAGCCCAGCAATACCGGATCGGTTTGTGGGATAATGCCGGCCTGTCGGGCGATCCGGTCTGGATGGTTCAGACTTCAAGGACTTCTGCGACGATATTGGCTGGTGAAGCGTTAAATTATGGCGAATATTATTGGGCAGCAGAGGCAGTGGATGCGGCTGGTAATCATTCCGGCTGGTCCGATTCACGTAAATTGATGATCCAATATTTGAAGGGCCCTGCGCCGGACAGCTTTATGACAGATACTACTCCCAAGTTCACCTGGGTTGGCGTGTCAGGAGCAACAGCGTATTGGCTGGAAGTGAGCGTGAATCCGGATCTGTCTTCTCCGTTCATTTCGGAACAGGACATTGCCGGAGGCGTACGGGCCTATAACATTCCGGATGAGTTGGCTCTTGTGCCTGGAGATTATTACTGGAGGATGAAATACCAGAAAGAAGATGTATGGAGTGATTATTCTCTGACCTGGAAATTTACCATCACACCGCTTGCGCCTAATCCACCCGTTCTGGATGCTCCGGCGGCAAACTATTTGACTGCCGTTCCGGATATCGACTTTGCGTGGCAGGAGGCCGAGCTTGCAGAGGGCTACCGCATACAAATTGATGATGATGCAAGATTCCGCAGTCCTCTGGCTGATGAAGCTTTGACTGCGGGGGTACGGGAATACAGTATCACCGGATTGGAGGATGGAAAATACTATTGGCGCGTCTGCTCACGAAATGAATATGGAGCGGAAGGTGCATGGTCGGGCTCCAGGAGCTTTATCGTAGATACGCAATCTCCCTCTGCGCCGGTTTTGTACACACCGAAAGATCTTTCCGTCACCACGGATACAACACCTTCTTTGCGGGTCATTAAAGTGAAAGATGCCAGGTCGTACCGCTTCCAGGTCTGGGATAATGCAGCTTTTGCGGGCGATCCGCTTGCTGATGCACTGCAATCCACTTATTACTGGACTATTCCGGCGGATGAAGCGCTTCCTTATGGAGATTATTTCTGGCGGGCGCAGGCAGTAGATGCTGCCGGGAATCCTTCTGCGTGGAGTGAAGCTTACCAACTTACCGTCAGTTTCCTGAAAAGCCCGCAAGACGAGACTTTCTTTACGGACACCACTCCTGTTTTATCCTGGGCGAGTGTTTCCGGTGCGCAGGCGTATGGACTGGAAATCAGCACGGATCCTGATTTTGGGGATTTTGTGATCCAGGTTGAGGATATTCCGGCGGGCACCACCAGCTACACGGTTTCTGAAGGCGATGAACTTTTGCCGGACGTATACTATTGGCGGATGCGAGTCTTACAGGAAAGTGTATGGGGTGAAAACACCCCCGCCTGGAGTTTTGGTGTGACGGCGAATATTCCGGATGCGCCGCAGCTGGTTTCCCCGGATACGGGAGCATTGACTCCTGATCCTACGCCTCAGTTGGATTGGGCTGCCGCGGCTTTTGGGGTGCAATATCGAATTCAAATTGACAATGATGCGAAGTTCAGAACGCCGGAAGTGGATTCAACCCTTGATGCGGATGTGCTGACCTTTGTTTCCCCAGAACTGGCGGACGGCAGGTATTATTGGCGGGTTCAGGCATTGAACGTAATTGGCGCTCCGGGCGCGTGGAGTCCACGATGGCAGTTTGTGGTGGATACAGCAGCTCCTGCCGCTCCAAAATTGAGCAGACCTACAAATAATTCAATGGAACGCGGTAATCCAACTTTTTCCTGGAAGAAAACCAGGACTGCGGTGGCCTATCAATTCCAGATTGATGATGCACCGGATTTCGCTGCGGTGGAATACACTTCGGAACCGCTTTTGCAGTTGAGCCACACCATGCCAGAGGTACTGCCGCCCGGTTCGTATTACTGGCGTGTGCGTGCCAGTGATGCTGCCGGCAATTGGGGCGAATGGTCAGAACATCAGGTTGTTACAATCCTGTTGGGGATTCCAACCCGTCCTGATTTGCTTCTACCGGCAAAGAAATCATTCACCAATGATTCCACACCAGAGTTATCCTGGAACAGCGTGGAATTTGGGGTGGTCTACCGGGTGCAAATCAGCAATTCTTCTCGCTTCAAAACAATCCTGCAGGATATGACTCTGCCAGTGGATGAACTTTCTTGCGTCACGGAGGCACTGGAGGATGGTAAATACTACTGGCATGTGATGGCTTACAATGCCAATATGGAGCAGGGAACCTGGAGCCGGGCGAGCTACTTTACAATCGATACAGTGGAACCTACCGCACCACGCTTATCTGCGCCGACCGATAATGCGGTTGTGCGCGGTAATCCAATTTTCACCTGGGGCTCGGTGAAAGGTGCCGTGAATTATCAAATTCAAATGGATGATACTTTGGACTTCAGTTCACCTGTCCAGGCTTCAACCCTCAAAGTGCGCAGGTACCAGTTCTCTGTTTTACCCGATCCCGGTGTTTACTATTGGCGGGTGCGTGCGCAGGATTCCGCAGGGAACTGGAGTGCCTGGCAGACCTATCGAACGGTAACCATTATGTTGGGAATTTCAGGAAAACCTCAATTGATTTCACCGGCGAATCAGTCCAGCCTGGATGATGAGACCCCGGACCTGACATGGGATGCTGTTCCCTATGGGACCTACTACGAGGTACAGGTGGACGACAGCTCAGGTTTTGGCAGTCCGGAACAGGAAGCCGCTTTAGCGCCTGACACATTGACTTATACAACCGATCCGCTGCCAGCGGGAAAGTATTACTGGCGGGTGCGAGCGGTCAATGCGAATGGAGAGAAAGGTACGTGGAGCGCTGCCTGGTATTTCAAGATTAATTAAAAATTTCGTTGTAATTTGTTAACTAAAAAGCCTTCCGGAATTTTATCCCGGAAGGCTTTTTCTATTGCGCTAAAGTGGTTAAAGATTTCGTCTTGAAGGTTTAGTAAACGTAGTCCAACCAGCCTGCCGAACGAGGATGGTTCCCGCGGAGCACTTTGCCAAAAGCGGATTGGATGTCACGGGTGACAGGTCCGGCAGTCCCACTGCCAATGGAGCGGAAATCAATTTCCGTGACCGGGACACATTCTGCGGCTGTTCCACACATGAAAACCTCATCGGCGATGTAAAGTTGATCCCGGGCGATGGGTTGTTCTTTGATCTCATATCCCAAATCCTGGGCAATTTTTACAATAGCGTCACGGGTGATCCCTTCCAACACGGTGGCAGTGTAGGGGGTAAAAAGTTTGCCGTCTCTGACCAGGAATAAGTTCTCGCCGGTACATTCGGCAACATAACCCTGCGGATCGAGCATGATGGCCTCGTCAAAGCCCAGCCGGACCGATTCTGTCTTTGCAAGGATGCTGTTGGCGTAATTCCCGGCAACTTTTGCTTTGGTCATGGCGACATTGGGGTGGTGGCGGGTAAAGGAAGAAATGTTGGCGCGGATTCCTTTCTCCAGAGTGTCCTCTCCCAGCATTGCGCCCCATTCCCAGGCTGAAATGCCAATATGTGGTTCGGACCCCTCAAGGCAGAGCCCAAAATTCGTTTGAGAAGTCATATAAACCAGCGGGCGGATATAACATTCTTTGAATTTGTTTTTGGCCACTGTCTGTTTGGTGGCATCAATGATCTCCTGTTCGGAGTAGGGCAGCTTTTCGTAGCCCAGTACTTTGGCCGAATCAAATAACCGCGCGATATGTTCTTTCAGCCGGAAAACGGCGGGGCCCTGCTCTGTGTCATAACAGCGGATGCCTTCAAAGACAGCCGCACCATAGTGAAGTGCCGGGGTCATGAAATGAACCGTTGCTTCTTTGTAAGGAAGCATTTCCCCATTCATCCAGATATATTCTGATTCAAAACCCATTTTATAAAATCTCCTTTATGATTTATTAATTCATGTTGCCTGTGAGGCAGCAATAACGCTTTGTAAGTAATTTTAACTCAGCACGCTAATCACCTGGTCAGTAATGACCCGAGTGCCAAGATCCCCGCCGAGGTCTGTGGTCCGGTATCCGGAAGAGATGGTTTGATCTACGGCTTTTTCGATAGCAGCAGCTTCATTCTCCAACTGGAATGAGTAACGGAGCATCAACGCAACACTCAGAATGGCACCTAACGGGTTGGCGATTCCTTTTCCGGCGATATCGGGGGCGGAACCGTGGATGGGTTCGTATAAACCCGGTCCGGATTCACCCAATGACGCAGAAGGCAACATCCCCATTGAGCCGCTAAGCACGGAGGCTTCGTCGGTTAAAATATCTCCAAACATATTCTCGGTTACCATCACATCAAAATTGGCCGGACTGCTGATCAACCGCATTGCCGCAGTATCCACCAGCACATGTTCCAGGGTCACATCCGGGTAATTTTCACCAACTTTTGTAGTAATCTGCCGCCAGAGGCGCGAAGATTCGAGCACATTGGCTTTATCCACAGAAGCTACTTTTTTATTCCGCTTTTGAGCCAACCGGAAAGCCAAATCGACGACCCGTTTGATTTCAAAATCTTTGTATTCCAGTGTGTCAATACCATATTCTACGCCATCTCTTATCCCACGTTCTTTAGGGGTTCCAAAGTAAAGACCGCCGGTCAGTTCCCGTACGACCAACAGATCAACGCCTTTTAGTTTTTCTTCTTTGAGAGGAGAAGCGCTGCGGAGATCGGGGTGGACTTTCACCGGCCGCAAATTTGCAAAAACGCCGAGTCCTTTGCGAAGCCGGAGCAGCCCCTGTTCCGGGCGTACTTTAGCATTGGGGTTGTCCCATTTCGGTCCGCCGACTGCTCCGAGAAGCACCGCATCGGCTTGTTTGCAGGCGTTAAGCGTGGCTTCCGTGAGAGCGGTCCCGTGCTGGTCAATGGAGCAACCGCCTAATAAATGCTGCGAGAAGTGAAAGGTGTGGCCATATTGGGCTGCAATGGCATTTAAGACCCGGGATGCCTCGGTAGTTACTTCCGGGCCAATGCCGTCTCCGGGCAGGATCACAATGTTAGCTTCCATAAAAAACTCCAGGTTGTTAGGGATAACTTGAAAGATGCTGCACTTTATTGGTGCAGCACCATCAAGCCGTATTCAAAGGAGTCTGCAAGCGCGCGCCAGCTTGCTTCAATAATGTTGACACTTGCGCCCACCGTACTCCATCTTTTTGTGCCGTTTTGGGTATCGATTAATACCCGGGTCGTTGCGCTGGTCCCATTATCTCCATCCAGAATACGGACTTTATAATCCGACAGGTGGAACTTTTCAATGGAGGGGTAATGGGCTGCCAGTGCTTTTCTGAGTGCAATATCCAGGGCGTTCACGGGGCCTTCGCCTTCCGCAGCGGTGTGTATGATTTCTCCTTTAACACGGATCTTGACGGTTGCTTCCGCAAAAATACCGCGGCCCTGGCGATGTTCAACATTGACGGTGAAGTCAATCATTTCGAAAGGTGGGTGGTAGTCCGGCTGCTGACGTTTGAGCATCAAAGATACGGATGCTTCAGCGGCCTCAAAGGAAAATCCCTGTGACTCAAGTGTTTTAATCTCATTTAGAACCGCAGTCACTTCCTGGCCCTGGGTGATTTCCATTCCCAAGGATTCGGCTTTACTTTGAAGATTGCTCCGACCGGAAAGTTCGGAAATCAAGACATGCATTTCATTCCCGACAATTTCCGGTTCAATATGCTGGTAAGAATAAGGATTGCGCCGCATGGCGGAGACATGGATGCCGCCTTTGTGGGCAAATGCAAAGCTGCCGACGAAAGGGAGCTGCCCATTTTGGGGTAAGTTCGCAATTTCAGATACAAACTTTGAGACTTCACTGATCTGGCTTAACCGTCCATCGGGCAGGCATTTCAGACCGAGTTTGATTTCCAGGTTTGGAATTACCGAACACAGGTTTGCATTTCCGCACCGTTCGCCGTAGCCATTAATGGTACCCTGCACCTGAATACAGCCTTCCCGGACTGCGGCAAGCGAATTGGCTACCGCCAGATCTCCATCGTTGTGCGTGTGGATTCCCAATGGGTGTTGAAGTTGATCGCGAACAGCGCGGACAATATCCGTTACTTCGTTGGTCAATGCACCACCGTTGGTGTCTGCCAGGACAAGGGTTTCCGCGCCGCCGCGCTTGGCCGCCGTCAGGCATTCCAATGCGTAACCCGGGTCGGCTTTGTACCCATCAAAGAAGTGTTCGGCATCAAAAATAACCCTGCGTCCCTGATTTATAAGGAATCCAACACTTTCTTCGATCATCCGTAAATTTTCGTCAGGTGTGGTGCGGAGCACCTCGGTTACATGCAGGAGCCAGGTTTTGCCAAAAAGGGTGCAGACCGGGGCCTGGGATTCAACCAGAGCGATAATGTTTGAATCATCCTCGGGAGATGTATTTGCACGACATGTGGAACCAAAGGCGGCAATTTTGGCGTTTTTCCATTCGATATCACGAGCCCGGGCGAAAAATTCAACATCTTTCGGGTTTGAGCCAGGCCAGCCACCTTCAATAAAGTCCACGCCAAACGCATCCAGTTTTTGTGCGATTCGGAGTTTGTCATTGCAAGAAAGGGAAATTCCTTTGCCTTGAGTTCCATCTCTAAGGGTTGTATCGTAGATCTGGATCATAAGTTCTCCATTAGTAAGAATGATTCATGAATAAAAGATTTCAACCGGTTCATCCGGGTGATTGTTCCAAGCCTGTTTTTAAGTGTTCTGGCCTGCTCCGGCGTGCTCCTGCTCATACTGAGATATCTGATCGGAGAAGGATAAGATGTAATCCATTTCATCCATCCCGTTAAGCAGACATTTTTTTGAGAAAGGATTGACCGGAAAAGCGACCGAAGTTCCATCGGGAAGTTCTAATGTCTGTTTTTCGAGATTGATCGAAACAACGCTGTCCGGATTCTCTTCCAGAAGACGGAACAATTTTTTGTGAGTTGTATCATCGACTTTTACCGGCAGTAAGGAGTTTTTGAGGGCGTTGTTATGAAAGATGTCGGCAAAAGATGTGGAAATCACGGCTCGGAATCCATAGCTGACCAGTGCCCAGGGAGCATGTTCCCGGGAAGAACCACATCCAAAATTATCTCCGGCCAGGAGAATTTGTGCGCCCTGGTTTTCCGGCCGGTTGAGTACGAAATCCGAGTTGGGCTTTCCGTCACTTCCATAGCGCCAATCTGCGAATAACTTTTCACCCAGCCCCTGTTTGTTGGTACCTTTGAGAAAGCGGGCCGGAATAATTTGATCTGTATCAATATCGTTAATGGGAAGCGATACAATTTTTGAAGATAATGCTGTAAATTGCTTCATGGGTGTTTACCTGTTTTTATAGATTGTGGTTCAAAGGATTGTGCGCACATCGGCAACACATCCGGCAATTGCAGAGGCTGCCGCAGTCAGGGGACTGGCCAAGAAAGTTCTTCCGCCTTTGCCCTGCCGTCCTTCAAAATTGCGGTTGCTGGTACTGACGGCATACTGGCCGGGTTGAAGTTGATCCCCGTTCATCGCAATGCACATGCTGCAACCCGCTTCTCGCCATTCCGCACCGGCTTCTTTGAAAATGCGGTCCAAACCTTCGGCCTCGGCCTGTTTCTTAACCTGCTGCGATCCGGGGACAACCAGCATTCTCACACCATCAGAAACTTTCCGGCCTTTCATTATCTGGGCCGCCATTCTCAGATCGCTGATCCGTCCGTTGGTACAGCTTCCAATAAATACTACGTCGATGGGGTGGCCCAACAAGGATTTTTCGGATTGCAGGTCCATGTATGCCAGGCTTTTTTGCAGCGCTAATTTTTGGTTGGCTTCCGGGAAACTGTCAGGAGAAGGAATCGTTCCGGTGATCGGCATTCCCATTCCGGGATTGGTGCCGAAGGTAACCATTGGCTCAATCTCGCTGCCGTCCAGGGTGACAACTTTATCATAGGATGCACCCGGATCAGAGGGGAGCTGCTTCCAATGAGCTATGGCCTGGTGCCAGGCATTCCCTGCCGGAGCATATTCACGACCGGCGATGTAATCATAGGTGGTTTCATCCGGGGCGATCATCCCTGCTCGGGCGCCGCATTCTATGGACATATTACATACGGTCATGCGTTCTTCCATGGTCAAAGACCGGATCGCACTGCCGGTGTATTCGATGACATACCCGGTTCCGCCACCTACGCCGATTTTGTTGATAATGGTCAGGATGATATCCTTCGCCGTAACTCCGGGGTGAAGGGTACCGTCAATACGGATTTCCATGGTTTTGGGCTTGTTTTGCAGCAGACACTGTGTTGCCAGCACGTGTTCAACCTCGCTGGTCCCTATCCCGAATGCAAGGGCACCAAAAGCACCATGAGTAGAAGTGTGGCTGTCCCCACATACAATGGTCATCCCCGGTTGTGTCAGGCCGAGCTCCGGACCAATGACATGCACAACACCTTGTTTGGGACTGCTGATTCCAAA
>JAHDQE010000078.1 GCA_018433975.1 Ornatilinea sp.
AAAAAGACGACTTGTTCTGTGAAGCGATTTTTGGTCCGACTAGAGATTGGCAGTGTTATTGCGGAAAATACAAGAACCCACGATATAAAGGCATCATTTGTGATAAATGCGGTGTTGAAGTTACCCGCTCTTCGGTCCGGCGAGAACGAATGGGACATATCGAGCTCGCAACACCTGTTGCTCATATCTGGTATACCCGGCGGATTCCCTCTTACCTTGGTCTTCTTTTAGATATTTCACGACGGAACCTGGACCGTGTCCTTTATTTTGCACAGTACATTGTTACTTACGTTGATGAAGATGCCCGCCAAAAAGCTCTAAAGCGATTGGAGGATGAAATTGCTTCTTCCGAATCGATGGCGGCTGAAAAAGTCAATGCCGAGATTCTGGAAGTCAAACATGAGCGAGATCGACGACTGGCAGAATTGGAAGAGCAACGCCAGGATTTGCAAAACAGAGCTGATGAGCAGATTGCTTCACGCCTGGAACCTGTGATGAAAGAAGGCCAGCGCATTGAAAGAGATCTGCAGGATAAAATGGGCGAGACGCTGCGGTCTCAGATTGTCTTTGAGGCTGCTAATGCTGTTGTTGTAGAAAAAGGTGCTACAGTTACCGCATCTCATCTCAGCAGTGTTCAGAAGTTTGTTAAAGAACGGCTGGATGAGATTGAGAGCGAATTTAAAGAGCAGCTACAGCGTGATTTACAGGAATTAGATTTACAAAAAGCTCAGGTTCGTGCGGAAGCGGATGAACGAATGGAAGCGCTTCGCAATGAAATGGAAGACAAATCCAGCGAGTCGCAAGATCAAAACTCGCACATGCGAGATGAGCTTTATGAACTGCGTCCCTTTACGTTTTTGAGTGAAACGCGTTATCGCGAACTGAAATCCCGGTGGGGGCAGGTATTCCGAGCCGATATGGGTGCGGAGGCATTTTATGATATCTTGCGCCGGTTGGACCTGGATAAACTTGCTGAGGATCTGTGGAATGAAGTCCGCACAACTAAAAGCAAGCAGAAGAGGAAAAAGGCAACTACCCGTTTGAAGGTTGTGGAAGCGTTCCGGAGGTCTAATAACCGTCCGGAATGGATGATTTTAACGGTGCTTCCTGTTATTCCTCCTGATCTGCGGCCGATGGTTCAATTGGATGGTGGGCGTTTTGCGACCTCGGATTTGAACGACCTTTACAGGCGCGTTATCAACCGAAACAATCGTCTTAAGCGGCTGTTGGAATTGGGCGCGCCGGATGTGATTGTTCGCAACGAAAAACGTATGCTTCAGGAAGCGGTTGATTCTTTGATTGATAATTCCCAACGCGGCAAAGCGCTTTCACGGCGTGGACGACGCGAGTTGAAATCTTTGAGCGATATGTTAAAGGGTAAGAAAGGACGTTTCAGAAGGAACCTTCTGGGTAAACGTGTTGATTACTCCGGGCGTTCGGTTATTGTTGTTGGTCCGACCCTCAAACTTTATCAATGTGGGTTGCCCAAAGCGATGGCATTGGAACTGTATCGTCCATTTGTGATTGCCCGGCTTGTCGCCCATAATTATGCCGCAAATGTAAAAGGCGCGCGAAGGTTTATTGAACGGAACCGCCCTGAAGTGTGGGAAGTTCTGGAAGAAGTCATTCAAGATCGACCGGTTATGCTAAACCGTGCACCAACTCTGCACCGTCTGGGTATTCAGGCTTTTGAACCTGTTTTGATTGAGGGAAGTGCGATTCAATTACACCCGCTTGTAACGACTGCTTTCAATGCAGACTTTGATGGTGATCAGATGGCTGTGCATGTGCCGTTATCTGAAAAAGCAGTCTGGGAAGCCCGGAATTTGATGCTTTCTTCGAAGAATCTTTTGAAACCTGCGGATGGCGAGCCGATCATCAGCCCTTCCAAAGACATGGTTCTGGGCGTTTATTATTTGACAATGATGGATGACCTTGCACATCAGGGTGATGGCCGCGTTTTTGGCGATATGGATGAGGTAGAACTGGCTTATTCACTGGGCCAGATTCATATTCACGCCAAAATTAAGCTGATGATCAACAACTGGTACGACCAAAAAGGTAACCGGAGAAAGAAACCGAAGAATGAGGTCGTTGAGACGACGGTTGGACGTGTACTTTTCAACCGGATTTTGCCCGATGATATCCTGTTTTACAATGAAGTCCTCGACAAAGGCGGCGTTAAAGACCTGATTGCACAAGTCTACGATATTTGCGGTCCCGAGATTACCACCCTGGTGGCTGATTCTGTGAAAGATATCGGGTTCGAATACGCAATGCGCTCCGGCTCAACAATTGCTGTGGCAGATATTACTATCCCTGACGAGAAACCGGACATCTTGGCAGAATCTACACGGGAAGTTGAAGGTGTAACGCGATCATGGCGCCGTGGTTTGTTAACCGAACAAGAACGGGATGATCAAATTATTGAAATCTGGCAGCAAACCACAAAGAAAGTCGCTAAAGCTGTCCGGGAGACAATGGATCCCAACGGCAATTTGTCTACAATGGCAAACTCCGGGGCAACCAAAGGCGGATTTGGCCCCATTTCTCAATTGGCAGGTATGCGCGGGTTAATGGCTGATCCTGCCGGACGTATCATCAGCCTCCCGATTCAGTCCAATTTCCGTGAGGGTTTAACCGCATTGGAGTATTTCATCTCTACACATGGTGCCCGAAAAGGTCTGGCTGATACTGCGTTGAGAACCGCAAACGCCGGTTATCTTACGCGCCGGTTAGTTGATGTGGCTCAGGATTATATTATCAATGACGAGGATTGTGGAACACAGGACGGGATCTGGATTTACCGGACGGATGACCGTTTTGGCCGGCAATCGATGGGCGCCAGGCTTTACAGCCGATATACTGCCGAAAGAGTAGTGGATCCAGAAACCGGTGAAGTGTTGGCTGAGCGGAACCAGATGTTGGATAAAGATCTGGTCCATAAAGTTGTGGATTCAAATGTGGATGCTGTGAAGGTTCGCTCTCCGCATACTTGTGAGTTGACACACGGTATTTGTGCAAAATGCTATGGTATGGACCTGGGCCGTGGAAAAGAAGTTGAACTTGGCGCAGCAGTGGGTATTGTAGCCGCACAATCTATTGGCGAGCCCGGTACTCAGTTAACACTGCGTACTTTCCACACCGGTGGTGTTGCGGCTGGTGGAGATATTACAACGGGTCTTCCACGTGTGGAGGAGCTGTTTGAAGCACGGCGTGCACCAAAAGGCGAAGCTGTTATTACCAGCATTTCAGGTATTGCAAAAATTATCCAATCGGACCGGTACAGCGACCAACGGGTCGTCTCTGTAGAGTACAGCGAAATGATTCCTAATGAATATGATGTACCCGAAGACTGGACGATAACCGTAAAGGATGGCAGTTCTGTTTCGTTGGGAGATCCCCTTGCTGTTTTGGATGAGGCTTCAATCACTGCCCAGCATGCCGGACAGGTAAGAATTGAAGGCCGGAAAGTCATTGTTTCGTATGAATATCGCGAATCTCAGGAATATGAAATTCCAAGCACGGCAAGACTTGTGATCAAAGATGGCGAATATGTTGAAGCAGGACAACCGCTTACGGAAGGATCGTTGAATCCGCACACTATTTTGAAGATCAGCGGGCGGGAAGCCTGCCAGATGTATTTGCTTTCGGAAATTCAAAAAGTTTACCGGGCGCAGGGACAGAATATTCATGACAAGCATTTCGAAGTTATCATTCGTAAAATGATGTCTAAAGCGCAGATCTTGAGGTCCGGGGATACATCTTACTTGCCGATGGATATGGTCGACCGCTTGGAATTGCGCAAAGAGAATGAGCAATTGCGGGGTGAAGGTAAACAGCCTGCGAAGTACATTGAGTTGTTGCTGGGTGTAACGAAGGCTTCTCTGAGCACAGAATCGTTCCTTTCTGCGTCTTCTTTCCAACACACAATTAAGGTTCTGGCTGGTGCGGCCATTGCGTCTACCGAGGATCCGTTGTATGGTTTGAAAGAGAACGTGATTATTGGTAAGCTGATTCCTTCAGGCACTGGTTTTGAGCGTGGAAGATTTGATCGTCACGATGAAGTAGCCGTGTCGAATGACGAGGAAGCAGCACTTACTGAAGCTTCTGAATTACCTGAAGCCGAATAGTAAAACGGGGTAACAGTTGTTCCCCCAAGGGCATTAGCTCTTGGGGGATTTTTTTTACTTGGGGTTGACGTTTCAATAAATTGTTCGTAAGATTGTTCTAAGAAAGATTATGTAAACTTAATCAGGAGTGATTAATGGAAATTGGCCTGGTACGAAAAGTTGATATTGAAGCCGAAATGCAGCAATCCTATATGGATTATGCAATGAGTGTGATAGTTTCTCGGGCTTTACCGGATGCTCGTGATGGTTTAAAACCGGTTCAAAGAAGAATACTTTATGCCATGTATGATATGGGGCTGCGCCCCAACACGGCTTATAAAAAGTCCGCGAGAATCGTTGGAGAAGTGTTGGGTAAATACCATCCGCATGGAGATATGGCCGTTTATGAGGCTATGGCAAGACTGTCGCAAGATTTTACCATCCGTTATCCTCTTGTGGATGGACAGGGAAATTTTGGGAGTATTGACGGAGATCCCCCGGCGGCAATGCGTTATACCGAAGCACGGTTATTGCCTTTTGCTGTTGAAATGTTGGCCCAGATTGAAAAAGATACGGTTGATTATGTAACCAACTTTGATGATACGCTGAAAGAGCCGGAAGTTTTACCCGCTGCGATCCCCAATTTATTGGTAAACGGTTCGAATGGGATTGCTGTTGGGATGGCTACAAATATTCCACCCCATAATTTGGGAGAGGTTATTGATGCCTGTGTGTTTATGCTGAAATCCTGGGACAAGTTGGATGACATTGCTATTTCGGATCTTATGGAATTTATCAAAGGGCCGGATTTTCCTACCGGCGGAATCATTCTGGAGGGAGGAGAACAGAGCAGTGATCTATTGTCCGCTTATGGGTCTGGCCGGGGAAGAATAAAAGTGCGTGGTCGAGTCCATGTGGAAGAAATGGGACGAGGCAAAAGCCGGATCATTATTACCGAACTCCCTTACTTGACAAATAAAACAAATTTAATTGAGAAAATTGCGGATTTAGCAAGAAACGAGGTGCTGGAAGGGGTTTCTGATCTGCGCGACGAGTCAGACAGGCACGGTATGCGGATTGTGCTGGAATTAAGTAAATCCTCCGACACGGATACGGTTTTGCGGAAATTATATCGAAGCACGCCCCTTGAGAGCACTTTCGGAATAGCGCTTTTGGCTTTGGTCAATAATGAACCGAGATTGTTGACTTTAAAGCAGGCACTGCATGTTTACCTTGAACACAGAATCGTTGTTATTAAACGCAGGAGTGAATTTGATCTGGCGAAAGCTGAACAGCGAGCCCACATTCTGGAAGGATTGCGTGTAGCATTGAATAATCTGGATGAGATTATTGCGCTCATCCGGAAAGCAGCTGATGCTGAAACTGCTAAAAGTCGTTTAATGCATAGATATAAGCTCAGCGATGTACAGGCTCAAGCGATATTGGATATGCCGCTCCGTAAGCTGGCTGCTCTGGAGCGCAAGAAAATTGAAATTGAGTATAAAGAACTGCAGCAAACGATTAAAGGTTTAAAGGCTTTGCTTAAGTCTGCGGCTAAAATGCGGTTGGAAGTTGAGAAAGAATTGTTGGAAATGAAAAATCTGTATGCAGATAATCGAAGAACACAGATTGTTTCATTGAAAGAGGGCGAATCAACTTACGAGCTGCTGACAACAACGGATGTTATGCCGGAATCGAAAATTTGGGTTGGGGTTTCTCAGGAAGGGAATATTGGGCGGACAAAGGAAGATAAACTTTCAAGAATCAGCGGTAAAAACGCTCCTGGCTGGCTTTTGAGGGCGACTACTCATCAAACCCTCTATCTAGTTGCTGAATCCGGTAAGATCGCTGCGGTGGGTATGGCTGCGCTTCCCGAGGTTGAGGATTTTTCTCAAGGAGGGACCATTCCTAAAATTGTGCCGCTTGAGGAAACCGAAAAATTATCCGGACTTTTTTCCGTTCCATTGGATTGGGATCCGGAAACTGAATGTTATGTTGTGACGGTCACGCAGTCCGGAATGGTGAAAAAATCGGCACTCAGTGAATTGCCCGGCCCTTCTGCACATGCTTTCACACTTGCAAAGGTGAATGATGACGACTGCTTGAAATGGACATTCGTAACAACCGGAAGCTCGGAGATTTTCCTGGCGACGGCGAACGGCATGGCCATTCGTTTTTCGGAAACAGAGGTTCGTCCAATGGGGTTGGTTGCACAAGGTGTTAATGGCATTAAGTTAAAAGAGGATGACAGTATTGTATTTGCTTGTCGATTGGATCCTAAAGATGAAGTAATCCTTTTGAGTTCGGATGGTCTGGGGTGGCGTCTCCCCGAAAAATCATTCCCGCTTCAAGGTCGTTATGGGCAGGGCGTGATCGTTTCACGTTTATCCGGAAAGACTAAATTTGTAGGAGGTCTATCCGGAAAGCGTACCCAGAGCGGTTTGCTTCATTTCAAAAAAATCGCGTCCCGCAAGATCAGAATTGACCAGATTGAATTAGGCCAGAGATTGCGAGCGGGGAAAGAGGTCATCGCGCTGAAAGAAAAGGATCAGGTAGAAAACGTTACAAAGCTTGACGACGAACTGAATTTTTGGAATCAGATTAATAAGTAAACAGTTTCTATAACGTTTCTGAACGAAATGAAAAAAGGGCTTCGGAATTATTCCGAAGCCCTTTTGTAATGATCCTGGTTCATCAGGTTATGGTGTAGTAACTGTAGTGATATGCAATTTTGTTGTTTATGATACCGATGGTGTCATTACCGTTTTTGATGTTCCCGGCAGATGATTGGGCTTTCCAGGTAAAGTGGCGGGAGCTCCCGGTTCCGGATGCTCCGGTCAATTCAAAAGTTGCGTTGGGGAGCGTTTGATTCAGGAAAGCATTGTACCAGGTTTTGATCGCTTCAATCCCCTGTATCGTTTGGGTGGCTGAGATGTGAACAGCATTCTCTGCATAAAGATTTGCGACAACGTCGGCATTATGCGAATTCATTGCTGATATATACAGTTCTGGAAGGTCGATGGGTGTTGGATAAGGCGGCCAGGAATAGGCAGCTATTGTGTTCCACAAAGGCTGTAAAATCGTGCGCCCATAGTACCATTCAAAAAAGTTTGCGGCGGGAAGATCCAGTGCGCGGGCTGTATTCAGGAATTCCTGAATGTCTGCAGGGGTTGGTTCCCATCCTCCGTACTTGTAGACCGGTCCAGTGGGGATAATAGGCCGGTAAGGTGACAAAGCCTGGAATTCACGCACAGATTTACGCAGCTGGTCTTCCGGATTATGAGCGGCCTGCCAATATACCTGGGGCATATTGTAATCACATTTTTCAAGGAATTCTTTCCAGGGAAGTTGAGGGTGATAAGAAGGCCATCTGTAAGAACAAAGTGCTACCGGTTTGTTTGGAATTCCGCTTCTCAACGCTTTCATGAATTCCGTGGCTGCGGCGTCTTTCCCGGGTTCTTTGTATTCGCTTTCGGCGTCAATGACATAGCCCTTCAAGCCCAATTGCTTTACGCGTTTTATTGCAATCTGTGCTTCTCCGGAGGGATTGTATCCGTAAACATAGTGCCATCCCCAGGCTTCTATCCCAAAAGATTTGAGTGCCTCTACAACCGGGGGGACGAGATCTTTGTTTGTATCCTGCTCGGTGTTATAAGCATAAGGGCCATCGGCAATTTTTATGAGAACATGGGTTAAACCTGCTGATTTTGCGACATTGGCTATTGCGTTTGGGTCACCGTTTTCGCATCTGGAGATTTTCCAGATCATCATACCTTTTCCCTGGAGTGCCATTTAATTTCTCCTGAAAGTCATTGAGTTATTCTGGGGAAACATTTCCAGCGAGTCCTATCTGGGGTGCAATGCTTCGCATGGCAAGGATCACATTTTCTGTGTGTTCCCACAATTCCACGCCAAATTCCTGTGCACCTTTTGTGATTTCCTCGCGGTTAGCTCCTGCTGCAAAAGATTTATCTTTCCATTTTTTCTTAACGGATTTTACCTTTAGGTCATAAAGGGATTTTGAGGGCCTTACCAGGGCGACGGCGGTGATCAGGCCTGTAATCTCATCGCATGCGAACAGGCCTTTATCCAGCAGCGTTGTGCGAGGATAACCGGTATGATCGCCGTGTGAAAGGATTGCATTAATGATATTGTCCGGAGTGCCGTACTCTCTGAGGATAGGTTCGCCCATCACCGGGTGCTCTTCCGCCGTTGGGTGTATTTCCCAATCAAAGTCATGCAATAAACCGGTAACACCCCAAAGCTCTTCATCCTGGTTGAGCTTCTTTGCGTAGAAACGCATTGCAGCTTCAACAGAGAGCATGTGGTTAATTAAATTGGGGGATTTGATATATTTCTCTACAATTGTGAATGCTGTAACTCGATCCATTTTAATCCTTCGTTAATGATAGAAATAATGTTTAGATAGATTATACATGAACTGATCCGCCGAGTTATCGTTGTTTATATGCTTGCAAGTTTAATGCCAGGCGTTATTCTTCTGATAAATGAGCCTTATCGGTCTCGGTTAGGATGGGCTCAGGAAAACCAAGAACGGGAAGCGGTTTCAAAATCCAAATGTCAGCCCATGCAGTGGATGTCGCAAACAGCTCCCGAAATTGCCAATAAAGATAAGATCGTTTCCTATAAACGCTTTGATCTGCTGCAACTCCAAAAGATTGCACTCCCAGCTTGTTACAGGTGTAAATTGCCCGAGGCAGGTGATATTTTTGTGTGATTAGGACTGCTTCATCCAGGCCAAAGATATATTTCGCGCGGTAACAGGTGTCATAGGTCCTTCTACCGGCAAAATCCATCACAATATCTTCATCCGGGACGCCTAAAGCGAGTGCGTAATCACGCATTGCTGCCGGTTCATTGTAGTTTTCAAAACGATTATCCCCACTCATCAAGAGTTTAGTTACAGTTCCATTTTTGTAAAGATTGACGCCCGTTTTCACGCGGTCGCGTAGTACGGCAGTAGGGGAACCGTCTCTTAATAACCCTGCACCAAACACAATTCCTACTTTTGATTCAGGAACGTTTTCGGGTTGGAATATCCTTGTGGAGGCATACCGATTAAAGATGATTTTGGGAACAACCAGACCTAAAAGTCCAAGCAGTACCAGAATGGTGAATATTTTTATAAGAATTAACACAAATTTTTTCCACACAGAGCAATTTTATCACTGATTGTTTTTAGAAATTATTCTTCGCTCACGCTTTCAGCTTCAGAATTTAATGCGTCGAGAATTTCACTGAGAGGAGCAAATGTTGAAGATGTGCAAGGTTCAAAGCCGGTGATTTCATAGCCAAAGGCTTTTGAAAAAAGATCATTGCCTTCTATCGAATCGGAAATGGATAGAATGGATTCTTTCAGCTCTTCCTGAATAGAATCGGGCAAGTCGCGGTGAAAAGAGATATTGTAATTGGGAATGATCGGATCGCTTTGCCAGATAATTTCAATTTTCTCCATGACGTCCGGGATGTCGGTAAGCGATGAAGCAGTTCTGGGGTCCCCATTTCCGCCGTAAGTAGCGCCAAAATCGCAAATACCCCCTATGGCAAGCGCGCGAATGGTTGAGGAAGGACTTTTTGTGATCACACCTTCTTTCAGCTCGATTTCGTTTTGAGCAAACAACCCGGCAGGAAGAAGATGCCCGGAGATTGAATCTTGGTCTACCCAGCAGGGCCGGAGACCTTCAAATTGCGAAAGAGCAATGTCAGCCGAATCGGTGCTTTGGTTTAAATTCAGGTCATAATAAGATTGAAATCCCTGATCTGTATTGGCCAGAATTTGCGTGCTGTATTGGTAAACGCCGAAGTGGTTGGACAAAAGAGCGGGTCTGGTAAAATTTTGTTCTTCCAGCATAATAGAAATCAGCGGTGGGAGCCAGGCAATCTGGACCGTTCCATCCTGAATATCGGATATCAGTGGGGGGTAAGTATCGTAATACTCCATCGTGATATCTTGTTCTGTTTCTGTGGATAAGAGAGAGAGAAGTTGAGCAAGCGCTTCTGTATCTACTTCGTTTTCATTGGTAACGGCTATTCCAAATACAATGGGATTAAGTTCAGACCCTATAGGGGCTGTGGGTGAGGGTGTGACCGTTGATAGATCCGGGGTACGGGTTGCTTTAGGGAATTTTTCAGATATGTTAGAATCGGGTAAATCCTGATTTTTTGGAACAATCATGCAGCTTTGAATCAACACAATATTGAGTATGAGCCAGAGAAAAAAGCAAATTTTAGAAGAGTTTTTGAAATTCATAGACAGATTTTCCAAATGGCAATTGCATAAAGATTGGATTTAGGCCAGAATTATTATAATTTAATAAACTCAATCTTTGTTTCGCAGGAGAGAAATCATAATGAAAAAAACGCACCTCGCGGAAATTTTATTGATTATTATATTTTTAGTTGTAATTGCGCTGGGCGTCCCTTATGCGGTCGTGCAGGTTGTTAAACAGACTACCGAAAATGCCGTAGCCCCAATCCGGCAGGCGAATGAGGCTATCCGGGAGGATGTTGCCAGTCTATTGCATCCTACTCCTACGATTGTCCCTGATCCGGTAACTATTATCCACGAAGTAAAAACTTTGGCAAGGCTGGAGACAATACAATACTCTGTTGAAAAAGTTATTTCGGCTGAAATTGCTCAAAATGAGCTTGGTTTTCTGTTTGGCGATAAGCTCCTTTTTGTAGCGCATGGAAGCGTTGTGGCCGGGATTGATTTGGAACAAATGACTTCGGAAGATATTTGGTTCGAAGGAAAATACCTGTATGTAAACCTCCCTGATCCGGAAATCTTTATTGTTGCATTGGATAATGAAAAATCCTATGTCTACGATCGAGAAACGGGGCTGTTGACTAAAGGGGATATCAATTTAGAAACGCAAGCCAGACAATTGGCCGAGAAGGAAATCCGAAAAGCGGCGGAAGATGATGAAATACTGCCGCAGGCTCAAAAGAATGCCGAATATATCATGTTGAGGATATTTGAAGGACTTGGGTTTGAGGATGTTGTTTTTGTAAGCAATCCATAAAATTATCTTTTAAATGTCCAATCCACATGGTTGTACTTGTTTTTGAAGAGCTCTTCTGTATCTTCAATTTCTTTTTGGGTTAATGGTTCGTCGGTGAATGAAAGGTTCAATGCGTTTGCAAATCCGTTTATAAAAGCATCGCGGGCAGATTCCCATGAAATGGTTTTCCCAAGGGCCGTTTCTAAAGTTGTTGCGTGTTCCAGCAGTCGTCTGGAAGCAATATCCTGCTCTTTTGGAGTGTTGAATTTAAGCACTCGGATGATTCTGGTCAAATCACCAAAAAGAGGTAATGTTCCGTGCTGCAGCACTCCTTCATTGCGCCGGGCTTGCGCACTGCCGATGATTTTCTTCCCTGAAATGGTGATTTCATAATTGGATGGAACTTCAAAACATACCGGTCTTTCTGATTTTGTATTGGATTGGGCGGCATAATTTTCATCCGCGCGTGCTGAAGTGCCTAAAATATTTAGCGATTGGAGCAATGCTTTTGAAAGACGTAGATAGCTCGTCAGGACGCTTCCCTGCACTCTGGGCTCATCTTCCGGGGCAATGACCGCGTAAGTTATTTCGTCACAGTGAAGAATTGCTTTCCCGCCAGTTGGCCGCCGGACCAGTTCCCAGTTAAAGCGGGATAACTCGTCCAGGTCTACGTCGGTGATGGTTTGTGAAAACCCTAGCGAGAGACAGGGCTTTTGCCAAGAATAAAGGCGGAGTGTGGGAGGGGCTAATTTTTTACCAACAGAGAAAAGAATCGCTTCATCTGTTGCCATATTCATTGCGCCGTGAATGGGGGGTGGAGAGACAATCAGCCGCCAGACAGCATGTTCCATAAAATGAGATCCCTTTCAATGTGATTTTCTAAAATTTAGCTTAACAGATTTTATCATTCTAACATCTTCCGAAGGCATTATGGATTACGGAATTCTCACCTTGGTTGTTATGAGCACAACATTATTGTTAAACTAAAAAGTAAAATAGAGATACTTGCATATTTAAACAGAACGGAAAAATGTAACTGGATGAGGTTTAGAGTTTATTTTTATGAGCGGATTTGTGAGTAGAATTATTGAAGTTGTGTTTGAAAATAAAGCTCTATGAGAAATATGCCCCATGATACAATACAAATTCTCAGGAGGAAATGAGTAAATGATGGTTTCCAAAAGCTTAATCAATCAAACAAAAGCCAGAAAAGATGTTGAAATTCATTTGCCGGACGGCAGAGTTTATTCCGGACCGCGTGGAACGCAAGTGGGTGTGTTTCTTAAAGCGATTCCTAACTTAAGCGAGACTCCTATTATGGGCGCTATTGTGAATGGGGAAATCAGAGAGTTAACTTATCCCGTTAACATGGATGCGAAAGTACAGCCATTGTCGATGGGCGACCCCGATGGAGCGAGGATTTACAGGAGATCTTTAACTTTCTTGCTTGAAGCAGCGTTTGAAGATTTATATCCGGACGCACTTCTTGCGGTTGACCATTCCGTCGCCTCGGGTGGTTTTTTCTGCCAGGTGACCGGAAGACCGCAACTTTCCCGTGAGGAGCTTTCTCAATTAGAAAATCATATGCGGGAAATTGTGGAAGCCGATTTGCCTTTTCAACGATTCCAGGTTCCTCTGGAGGAAGCGATTGAGTATTTCAGACAAAAAGGCCAGCTAGTAAAGGTGAAGCTGCTGCATTACCGCAAGAAAAAGCACCTGGTATTGTATCAATTGGGCACTCACCGAGATTATCATCATGGGTATATGGTTGCGACTTCCGGTGAAATAAAATGGTTTGATCTCGTTTTTGTGGGAGACGGGTTTGTGATCCGTTACCCAAGACGACATCGCCCAACTGAATTATTGCCGTTGCCCGATTCAACCCGGTTGTTGGCTACTTTCAGACAATATGGTAGTTGGTTGGAGAGATTAGGGATTGGAAGTGTTGGAGCATTGAATGACGCAATTTATACCAATCGGATCAGCGAGATTATTCTTGTGTCCGAAGCACTGCAGGCGCAACAAATTGCAGAAATAGCTTCTGAGATTGTGGACCAGCGTGACGAGAAAAAAATTATTCTGATCGCGGGTCCCTCATCATCCGGAAAGACAACATTCTCTAAACGGCTTGCGATTCAACTACTTGCCCATGGGATCAGCCCATTCCCACTCGAACTGGACAATTATTTTGTGGACCGGGAAAAGACACCTTTGGATGAAAATGGGCAATATGACTATGAATCGATTGCCGCGTTGAATACAGCGTCATTAGGGAAGGACCTGAATGGGTTAATCCGGGGAAAAGAAGTTCGACTTCCATGGTTCAACTTTAAAACCGGTAAGAGTGAATTGGGAGATGTCGTTAAGCTTGAAAAAGATCAGCTTATTATTCTGGAAGGGATTCATGGACTTAACCCTCAACTGATTCCCGATATTTCCAGTGAGCACACTTTCAGAATTTATGTTTCTTGCCTTACACAATTGAATTTAGACTCACAAAATCGGATTTCCACAACAGATACGCGGTTAATCCGAAGGATTGTCCGGGATTCACGGGAGAGAGGTTATTCTGCTCAACAAACGATTTCTCAATGGGAATCTGTTCGCCGTGGAGAAAAGAGGAATATTTTTCCATATCAGGAACATGCAGACGAAATGTTTAATTCCGCGCTGGTTTATGAATTAGCCGCATTGAAACCAATGGCAGAACCCTTGCTGCGTCAGGTACCTTTTGGAACCAGTGAGTTTATCGAAGCAAAACGATTGCTGACGCTGCTGGAGTGGTTCTTGCCGGTCGACACATCCTATATTCCCAACAATTCCATCTTGAAAGAATTTATCGGGGGGTCGATATTGAAAGATTTTAAAATCTGGAAGAGCACTTCAGATTAATCGCAACAATAACAGAGGCCGTCTCTGATCGTTTTGAGACGGCCTCTGTTACTTTTTGTGTTTGTAGATTGTTACTGAACCATTAGATTGCTGGGAATTTGAGGTTCGGAAGGAACCCAATCTTTCCAGGTATCAAGGATTTCGACGGTCTTTGCGTCGCGTTTTTCAGTGACCCAGGTATTGAAAACCTCATTCTTTTTGGTTTCCAGGGCTTGAGCGGACAAAGGACGATCTTCTTTACCTAATAATTGGATGATATGCCAGCCAAATTGGGTTTGAACCGGTTCGCTGATTTCTCCGATTTCCATCGCAAAAGCAGCGTCTTCAAATTCGGTTACCATCTGGCCGCGCCCAAACCATCCTAAATCACCACCCAGGTCTTTGTTGCTGTCATCCTGAGAATATTGGGCGGCCAGAGCATTCCAATCCTCGCCTTTTTCAAGCTCGGAGAGTACGAGGTCGGCGATGGCTTTATCGGCTACCAAGATGTGTCTGGCCCATACCTGTTGTTCAGAAGTGGGTACATCGGCGGTGACCACATCATATACTTTTTGTGTGAGAAGTTGTGATTTAAAATAACTTCTCAAATCAGCTTCATGAATGTCGTATAAAGCAAGCTCATCTAAATTATTCTGAAGCACCGTTTGATAACCCTCAAGAGTGTAGGGGGTTGAAGTGGGGAATGGAGTGGGTTCTTCTGTAGGAAGAGTCTCCTCTTCTGATCCACTTGCGGCAGTTGGGGTTGCCGTCGGTTCAGCCGTCTCTTCAACGATGATTTCTGTTGGGGTTGGAGTGGCCGTAACCAATGCCAATTGCGTAGGTGAAAGTGTGGAAGTGCTGGCGATTACGGCAGTGGGGGCGGGAGTCGGAGTTCCGTTGGGGTAATATTGGAACGCTGCTTGAAGCGATTCTTCGACTTCCTGCTCCGAAACGGTTATACCCATAGTGGCTGCTTCTTGCTGGACTACGAGCTCGTTGATCATTTGTTCCAGTGTGTTATTGCCAAACGCTTCAAGTGCGTCGGTGTTCGTTGCCAATTGATTTTGAATGGTCGTCAGGCTTTGTTTGAATTGGTCCGCAAATTGTTCATCGGATTGAAAATACTGGTAGATCTGATAATTGGTTTGGTATTGTTGAATCAATTGCAGACGGTCAAATTTGACACGAGTTTGAAATTCCTGGGGTTGAATTGTGTCTCCATCAACTTTGGCTATTGGGCGGTTGTATTTAAAAACGAATTCGTTTAACAGGCCATATCCCAAGACGCCAACTACGGCTACGAGAACGATGACAATTCCATAAAGCAGAATACGTTTTTGTTTTTTTTCTCTTTCCAATCGAGCAAGATGCTTTCGAGTTGCTTTTTTAGGGGATGAAGTATTAGCCATGGAATAATCCTAATTTATTAATTTAAAGATAGGGCACAGAGTATAACTCCATGCCCTTCAGCATGAGATACGTAAGGAATTACCGAATCTGCTCTTCCCAAGGCTCTGAGGTAAATGGCAGCAGAGCTATATGGCGGGCTCGCTTGATCTCACGAGCCAGCTGCCGTTGGTGTAGTGCGCAGGTGCCGGTTTGCCGGCGTGGACGAATCTTGCCGCTTTCAGTAACGAATCGCTGCAAAACATCCACATTTTTATAATTGATTTCAATCGTTTTATCTGCGCAAAACTGGCAAATTTTTGGGCGAGCAACATATCGACGTGATCGATATGAAGGTCTTTGCTCAGACATAATATTGTTCTCCAAAATTTAATAGGGAAACTCGTCAGAAGTTTCCTCTGATGATGAAAAAGATTCCTCTTGGGTAAGGTGATTTGAGTCATGATGGTCACCCAACATCATCATTTCGCTTGCGACGATTTCGACGCTGAGATGCTTGTTGCCACCGGAGTCTTCCCATTTGCGGGTTTGTAAGCGACCTTCAATATAGACTTGCTGCCCTTTCAGAAGGTACTGTTTGCAAATCTCTGCGAGGTTGCCCCATGCGACTACGTTAAACCATTCAGTTTCAGAATGGCGTTCGCCATCGTTGGTAGTCCAAGAACGGCTGGTCGCAACTGAAAAAGTTGTTACTGGTCTTCCGGATGGCGTGTATCGCATTTCCGGATCGCGTCCCAGATGACCAATGATCATGACTTTATTTAATCCCCTACTCATTCAAATCTCCTTGTCTAATAACGCAAATCCCCTGAACTTATTCTTCAAGGATTATTCAATAATTGTAACCATGTACCGCATTACAGATTCCTGAAGCTGAAGGTTGCGTTCTAGTTCGGCGATAAGAGATGAGGGCATTTGGGCTTTGAGTAAAACATATAGACCTTCTCGTTGTTTACGGATTCTATAGGCCATACGTTTTCTGCCCCACCGATCAATTTTCTCGATGGATCCATCTGCATCGGTGATCCAACCTTGGACCTTCTCGATTAAAGCGTCGAAAGCTGCTTCTTCAAGATCAGGGTGTGCAATTACAACCACTTCATAGTTATTCATTAAAGGGACCTCCTTTCCTTGGGGTTGCCTTTGTTCACACCGTTGGAGTGCGAAAAGCGGAAAGGCAGCAATTAAGTTTTTGCTGACTATCGACAATGAGTTTACCATATAAAGAGGGGATTGAGAAGGTTTTTTTGTTTTTGTGTCTCGTTTATCGGGACAGTGTCCCACGTATCTTGATTTTTTCAATTGCTGATGTTATTATTTTTCAAACAATTCACAAGTTGAAAAATTATAATCCAAACAAGGACGTGAAAGATGTCTGAAAAAAATGTCCCCGATCTGAAAAAAATAATTTTAAAAAAAGATGGTGTGCTTGAAGTGCCGAACTTTCCGATAATCCCTTTTATTGAGGGGGATGGAATTGGTCCGGATGTGTGGCGGGCAGCGGTTCGTGTGATTGATGCGAGTATTCAAAAAGCTTATCAGGGCGAGCGAAAAATCTCCTGGCTTGAGGTGCTTGCAGGGAAGAAAGCCTTTGATACCTGTGGGCAATGGTTACCTGATGAAACGATTGCTGCATTTAAAAAATATCTCGTGGGCATTAAAGGGCCTTTAACAACTCCGGTAGGTGGAGGAATTCGATCTTTAAATGTGGCCATCCGAAAAGCATTAGACCTGTATGTTTGTATGCGCCCAGTTAAGTATTATCCGGGAGTGCCCTCCCCGGTGAAAAACCCTGAAAAAGTGGATATGGTGATTTTCAGGGAAAATACCGAGGATATCTATACAGGAATAGAGTTTGAAGAAGGCTCAGCTGAGAACAAGCGATTTAAAGCGCTGCTCGAGGAGCATTTTCCCGAAGAGTTTGCAAAGATCAGGTTCCCTGATACCGCGGCGATTGGGCTCAAACCGGTATCTATAGAAGGGACAACACGACTTGTGAGAGCTGCTATTCAATGGGCTTTGGATAATCACCGTAAAAGCGTTACCCTGGTTCACAAGGGGAATATCATGAAGTTTACCGAGGGGGCTTTCAGGAATTGGGGGTATGACCTGGCCGAAACAGAATTTGGTGAATATGTCTATACTCAAAGGGAATGGCAAAAGAAAAAACTGGACAGTGGAGAAGCTGCTGCGGACGCCGAGAAGAATCTGGCTTTGAGCGGTGGGAAAATTTATATCAAAGATATTATCGCGGATATTGCCCTGGAACAAACTATCACCCAGCCAGAAAGTTTTGATGTGCTGGCTACATTGAATTTGAATGGTGATTATCTTTCAGATGCGCTGGCTGCTCAGGTGGGTGGCGTAGGAATAGCACCCGGCGGGAATATTAACTTTGAGGCCGGATTTGCGGTGTTTGAAGCGACGCATGGTACCGCACCGATCTTTGCGAATCAAAACATTGTGAACCCCAGTTCTTTGATCCTTTCCGGGGAAATGATGCTGCGATATTTGGGATGGAATGAGGCGGCAGATTTTATTCTCTCGGGCTTGCAGACGACCATTCAGGAAAAGACAGTAACTTTTGATTTCCACCGGCTGATGGAGGATGCAAAATTGGTTAAGACCTCGGAATTTGCGGATGCCATCATTGAGAATATGGGCTGATTTAAATTTCCTGACCTGATAATGGAGGAGACAAAGATGAAAAACAACTATTTTGATTGTGTCGAGAAAATTTCTACCACTTCAGGTGAATATTCTATTTACAGCTTGAAGAAAGTAGAAGCTCAGGGAATTGTAGAATTGGATCGTTTGCCTTATTCGATCAGAATTTTTTTGGAAAATGTTCTTCGGAATTATGATGAATTGCAAATTGTACCGTCCAATGTGACCGATCTGGCAAAATGGGCCCCAATAGCAGAAGAAAGGCCGATAATGCCTTTTAAACCGGCTCGGGTGGTGATGCAGGATTTTACCGGGGTGCCTGTGCTGGTTGATCTGGCAGCAATGAGGTCGGCTCTGGCAAGGCTTGGCGGCGACCCGGGGCGGATTAATCCGATGATTCCGGCCGATCTGGTTGTAGATCACTCTATTCAGGTGGATTATTTTGGCTCTTCCGATGCGCTGCTGAAAAATATCAATCTTGAATATCAAAGAAACCAGGAGCGATATCAGTTTTTAAAATGGGGTAAAAATGCGTTTCAAAATTTGCGTATTATTCCCCCCGCATCCGGAATTATTCATCAAATTAACTTGGAGTATCTTTCCCCCGTTGTGATGGTGAACGAACTGGATGGTAATTTGTTGGCTTATCCAGACACAGTGGTTGGAACCGATTCGCATACCACAATGATTAATGGATTAGGGGTTGTTGGCTGGGGTGTAGGCGGGATAGAAGCTGTTGCTGCGATGTTGAAACAGCCCATTGAAATTGTAACGCCGGAAGTTGTTGGCTTTGAACTTTGTGGTGAACTGTCCCAGGGAACCACACCTACCGATTTAACTTTGATGATTACCCAGATGCTTCGAAAGAAAAATGTAGTAGGGAAAATCGTTGAGTTTCACGGAATTGGGTTGAAGAATCTGACACTGGCGGACCGCGCAATGATTGCAAATATGACCCCTGAAAACGGGGCCACCATGACCTATTTCCCTGTCGACGATCAAACTCTGGCTTATCTGCGGTTAACCGGGCGCTCGGATCAAACGGTTGAATTGGTGGAGGAATATTTCAAAGCGCAGGGTTTATATCGTTTTGACGAGGATAAAGCCCCCGAATATTCGGAGAATATTCTTTTAGATCTGTCAACGGTTGAACCCAGTCTTGCGGGTCCTAAAAGACCTCAAGACCGCGTACTTGTTCGGGAAATGAAAAAAACTTTTCAGTCGGCTTTAATTGCCCCCAAACAAGATAAAGGTTTTGAATTAACTTCTCAGCAACTTTCAAGGTCAGCAGAAATTCGGATAGATGATCAGAATGCTATGTTGGAGCATGGCGCTGTGGTACTGGCGTCGATTACTTCGTGTACAAATACTTCAAATCCTTATGTGATGATTGCAGCAGGGTTGGTTGCAAAAAAAGCCGTCGAAAAGGGGTTGAAAGTAAAACCGTTTGTGAAAACCAGTCTGGCACCAGGGTCTAAAGTTGTCGCAGCGTATTTGGAAAAAGCCGATTTATTGGAACCATTGTCCAAAGTGGGGTTTGATATTGTGGGTTATGGATGTATGACCTGCATTGGCAACTCGGGGCCTCTTCCGGAAGCAGTTGTGGATGGAATCCAATCATCAGAGATTGTGGCCGCGTCGGTTATTTCCGGGAATCGTAATTTTGAAGGCAGGGTCAACCCACATACCCTTGCGAACTATCTTGCTTCACCTCCGTTAGTGGTTGCTTACGCCCTGGCGGGCACAGTAAACATTGATTTGTTTGCAGAACCGATCGGCATGGGGAGGGATGGGCTGCCGGTCTATATGAAAGACATCTGGCCATCCCATAACGAGGTCCTGGAGGTTATTGAAAAGAGTGTTGATTCAGCCCAGTTCCGGGAAAATTACTCAAAGATGAGTGAGGGAGATGGGCTTTGGAATCAGCTTGAGGTTGGAGGATCGGCTTTGTATAGCTGGTCTGCCGAATCGACTTATATTCAGGAACCTCCGTATTTTGATGCCCTGGAACAATCACAACATTCCGATAAAAACATCTTCAAAGCACGGGCCCTTGCAGTTTTGGGTGATTCAATCACTACCGATCACATTTCTCCGGCCGGAGCAATTCCAAGCAATGGAGCTGCCGGAAAATATCTTCAGGAAAAAGGGGTTTCGCCTCGGGAATTTAATTCTTTTGGTTCGCGTCGGGGAAATGACAGGGTAATGGCAAGGGGTACTTTTGGGAATATCCGCCTCAGAAACAGGCTTGTGCCGGGTGTTGAAGGAGGGAGCACAATTCATTTTCCAAGCCAGGAGCAGATGACAATTTATGATGCGGCAATGCGCTATAAAAATGAAAACGTTCCTCTTGTGGTTTTAGCCGGGAAAGAATATGGAACCGGTTCAAGCCGGGATTGGGCTGCAAAAGGTCCCATGCTGTTGGGTGTAAAAGCTGTCATTGCCAAATCTTTTGAGCGAATTCATCGATCTAACCTTGTGGGTATGGGAATTTTGCCACTTCAGTTTAAATCCGGCGATGGAATTGATGAATTAGGTTTGGATGGGACTGAGATTTTTTCCATTGAAGGTGTTAATTCTCTGGCACATCCGGGTGGTGAGTTGACAGTTCGAGCACAGAAACGAGATGGTCAGGAAATGCGGTTTGCGGTTCTAAACAGGATTGACACACAAATTGAGTTGGACTATTTCAAACACGGTGGCATTCTGCAGAAAATTTTGATGCAAGAACTGAAAAATTAAAAAGCCGTTTTCTTAAAAAATAAACTTCGAGCTCCTGAATGCCAGGAGCTCGAAGTTATTAACTTGGAAGCAATCATTATTTAATCATTGTTCTCGAGTAAATCAAAGAAAGGTTTACTCCCCGCGAGGGCTTTTAAGAGATCGCGCCGTCTTAGAGCCCGTTTACGGTCAATTTCTGTTGCACCGGCTTTATCATCTGCCAGCTTTCGGAGCGCTTCAATCCAGGCTCCGCTGCTGACCGGTTTATGCCCGATCCGCCATCTTTCAACCTGAATGGGTAACTCGGCGGAATTGGTTATTTTTTGGATCGTCCGGGTCTGCGTTACCCCATGGGATTCAACGGTGATTTCGACGTCTTCCATTTCCGGCTTGACCGGGCAAGTCTGCATACATGCTCCACACTTGATGCAGTAATAATCTGCAAGTACAAGGTTACCCTCTTCGTCGAGGTGAAGCGCACGGGTCGGGCAAATATCTGCACAGGCATAGCACCCATCTATACAGAGGTCCCGATTGAGTACGACACTTCCCTGCCAGGGTTGGGTGACTTTAAATGCCCCTGCTGTTGCTACTTCACATTGGCGGCACCGGATGCAGTTTTTCTGATCCACTTCCATTGTGGATTCGGCCTCATTGTATGAAATGACATTTGTAGGGCAGTTATTAATTACAAATTCTTTCCGATCCCAGTCGAATTCCTCTTTATTGAAATCGGTTGCCTCAATAATTTGGGGAAAGGCTTCGTATTCGATGACAGGAATTTCTGTTTTTCCATTGATAGTCATATCAATTGCATTGGTGGGGCACATGACGACGCACATGCCGCACAACACGCATTTATCAGGATCGATATCGACCGATGACTTTTTGATAATTCTGCCATCTTCAATCACGCCTTCTTCATGAATAACTGCGTCTTTCGGACATACCAGTGGTCCAATCTGACAGCCGACACAGCGTTCCAGATCCCAGGTCATCAGATAATGTCTGGTGACCATGGCTCTCTCCAGAGTGATCTGGGAATCGGTCGTCGTTTTTTGGGTGATACCGCGTTGGCTCATAAGTTACTCCAGGTTATATATCTGCAGGCAGTGATTGTAATTCTGCAAGTGAAAAGACCGGGCCATCCTTGCAGATATATTTTGATCCAATATTACAGCGTCCACATTTGCCTAAACCGCACTTCATACGCTTTTCCAGCGAGGTGAAAATAGCCTCAGGCGGAAAATTCAACTCGGTAAGGGCCGGCAAAGTAAATTTGGTCATAATAGGCGGCCCGCAAACCACTGCCACGGCATTTTCCGCAGATGGGGCGACCTCTTTGACCACATCGGGCACATATCCCACATGATGAAGCCAGGTATCCTCAGGGACATCAATCGCCTGATGTATTTCAAGGTCATCACGGTCATGCCAGCTCTGAATATCGTTCTTGTACATGCACAGGCCAGAATTTCTGGCCCCATAGATGACGATAAGCTCGTTAAAATTTGGGCGGTTTCCCGGATGTTGGATGTGCTTGGTCAATGCGTATAATGTTGAGAAAGCACATCCACCGCCAATGATCACGAGGTTTTTATGATACCAATCGTCAATTGGAAAGCCGTTTCCTAATGGCCCGCGCATCCCGATAGAATCGCCGGTTTTCAGGCGGTGTACTGCCTGGGTGAAAGTGCCCATCTTCTGGATGGTGAAACGCACAAAATCGCCTTCCCAGGCTGCGGAGGCGATACCAAAGGGTGCTTCACCTTTGCCAAAAATTGAGAGCTGGCAGAATTGTCCAGGATTATAGCTGCGAAAAAACTTTTCACGATCTGCATCACGATCGAAGACCAGCTCGAGTGTTTTCAAAGAGCGATCATTGGATTCATAATAGGCTCTGGCAATGTGCATGGGCATTGGTTCGTAAGGATTGTGGTTGTGATTATGCATTTATGCTTCCCTCCATGCCCTGGCATCGCGAATTATCTCGCGGATATCTATTCCAACCGGACAATAACGGACGCACCGGCCGCAGCCTGTACAACCGATTTGATCAATATGGTCCAACCAATAGGCATATTTGTGCATTATCCGTTGGCGGGTACGCTCGCTGCGGGTTGGGCGTGGGTTGTGCCCTGAAGCCTCTTGTGAATAGACGCGGAACATGCAGGTATCCCAATTACGGACACGCTCTCCGCGCTGCGTTTCATCCACGATATCAAAGCAGAAACAGGTCGGACAAAGAAAAGTGCAAACACCACAACCAAGACAGGCCTGTGAGACTTGCTGCCAATATCCGCTTTCGAAGATTGCGTATAATTTATCTTTTATCCCATCGGTTTCAAGAACAGGATTCAGGTAGTCCAGCGCATTGTTTTGAGTGGCCAACATCTGTTCGTGATAGTCATTTGCCAGGGCAGGCAATCCTTCTAAAAGACGGGAGCCTTTTTCAGTTATAGCTTCCAGAGTGTAAACATCTTCCAATGGAGTTGCCAGGATATCCAGGCCGGTTTTGTCAAACGGACCAGAGCCGACTGTGGTACAGAAACAGGTTTCGGCTGGTTCGGCACACCCTAATCCAACCAGGATGATCTGTTCTCGTCGCGTTTTCCAATAAGGATCAGGATAATCCTGATCGTCAAAGACTGTATCCAGTAAAGCAACAGCGCTCGCGTCACATGGACGAATTCCGAAAACAATTTGCTGCTGCTTATCCAGCGTTATGGCTGCGAAATCCCTATCCTGGTATTTTAGAAGTACTTCAGATTGTGGCAGAAAGAGTGCCTTGGGTGGATAGCGTGTGTTATGAGGGCCATCCAGTGCTAATTTGTCTACATCTGACAGGGTTTTAAATTTAGTAAAACTGCCGTTTTCTACCGGTGCAAAGACTTGTGCACTTTGCATCCACTGTTGGAGGAGAGCAGGCAGGTCTTTTTTTTCAATTTGATAGTTCATTGATCCCATCCGCCTTTCTAGCTCACGAACCGATCTTTGTCATCAAGAGAGAATGCTGCAAAAGGCGGTTGGCCGGCATCATCCATTCCCACTTCAAATCCATATTGTTGGCGCATGTCCTGGTTCAGTTTTTCTGTCATGTAAGTCATTTTGATATCCATTGGACAGGCACGTTCGCAAGCACCGCAGCTCACACAACGTCCGGTTTGATGAAAGGCACGAATAATGTGCCAGGCATGCGTTCCGGAAGGGCTGATCATGCTTTCAGCCCAGCGAGGTGCTGTATGATCCACAAAGCACTCGGCGCAGTAGCACATTGGGCAGGCTTCGCGGCAGGCATAGCAACGGATGCAGCGTTCCGCTTCCTGAGTGAAATAGGCGTAACGTTCAGCACTGCTGCGTTTCTCAAAATCTTCAATAACCTGGCAAGCCAGCTCGGACTCAACTACTTCTGTGGAATCACCCAACAGGATATCCGGGCTGACCGGATTGGGGTGCTGGCAACGCAGGCATGAATCGTGAACAAGATCTTGCCGATCAAATTTGTGATCGCCGTTTCGAGTGCGGATAATTACCCATTCGTCCGTTTCTTCAACTGAGAGAATATTCTCGCCAACCAGAGATTCGATTTTACGGCAGTTTAAAATCCCCTGACAGGGAACGCCAATCAAATATAAATGATCGCGAGCATGCTGATTTTCTACCACCAGCGCATGGGCGGCACGGGTTTCGCATCCCCGCGCAATCAGGCCGATTTTTTGTTCTTTGGGCAGGCGGGTCAGGTAAGTGGCCAGGTTGTTCTGGCAGAATCCATCCAGGATTAAATCCTGGGCGTCCTCTGCGTTGGTCACAAAAACAGGTTGGGGGTGTAGAGGTGTGGTTCCGGTCCTGAAACCAACTACCACATCTACTTCATGGTTTTCCAACAACCGCACGGCTTCATTACGTATCAGGGTCTGGATATCGCTCATGCGGCTTCTCCTTCCTGCAGGGGCAGCCGGGTCGTTAGTTTATCTGCCGGACCCAGCTCCAGCAAATTTTTTTCCATCACGGCAAGTTCCTGCTGAATTCTTCCCCGTTCCTGTAAATCCAGCCAGGCAAACCGGACGCGATCTTTTTCGTATCCAATATAGTTTAGAAAGCGGGAAAATTCATCCAATTGACGGCGAGCCCCCAGATTACCCTCTTTGAAATGGCATTTTTCCGGCAAACAACCACTGATCAAAACACCATCCGTACCGCCCTGAATGGCATTGAGGATGTAAAGGGGACTGATCTTTCCGGTGCAGGGTACTTTGACCAGATGAATGTTGTTAGGCAACTGGTGATCTACCCAATGCTGATCTGCTTCCGCGTAGAGGCACCACTGGCATTGGAACAATGTGATTCTGGGTTTCCAGGTTTTTGTCATGGAGTCACCTCTGCTTTGGGATTCATCCACTGCCAGAGCTCGCTAACCAGCCTGTCATCGGAAAAATCATCTCCCAGCCCAATTGAAGTTGAACGGCAGACCGCACCACAAAGGCCGCAGGCCATGCAATGAGAGGTATCTACCTGGGCCACTGTAATCAGGCCGCGGTAGGGAACTTTTTTCTCAACCAGTTGGATCGCCTCATAAGGACAAACCTGCACACATAGACCACAGGCCACGCAGGTTTGTTCGTTTACCCGGGCAACGGTGATGGGGGATTTTTTGCCGTTCTGGATAGCCAGATCGCGGACTGCTAACAGAATGCTGGAGATATGTATTTGTTGTGGACAGGCTACGTAGCATAAGTCACACTGAGAGCATAACCATGTCGTGAGATCATCGTACGCATCTTCTTCCAGGTTAAAGATGGCTTTACGCAGCAATCTGCGGGGGTTGTAAGTCGGCTCCACCTTTTGCTGGACCATACATTTGCTTGTACAGGTTCCACAGGAATAACACAACTCAAGAAATTCGCCGCCAGGCATAGAGCGAACTGTATCAGAAAATTGGCCAGAGTTTTCGCTATGCGGATTCAAGTTCGCCCTCCTTTCCGATTACTGCAAGATCAAATTGCGTTGTAAATTCAAAAGCTTGTTTCATTTCGGGAAGCAAACGCATCCGGCGCGCTCGTTGCTCCATAGTCGGGCGCAAATTTTCAATTTCCTCGTGGAGTTTCTCTGCCGGGATAGTGTCCAGCAAAGCCTGCATCTCGTTCAGACTACGTGCGTATTTGTCACCTTCCGCCGCGCTGATCCATTCAATCCGGAAGCGGCCAGGTGTCATTCCCATTTTGTCGAAGGCGCGCATTAGCTTTTCGGCACGTGAAGCGCCCACCCGTTGTCCGGTGATGTAGTGACAATCCTGGGGATGACAGCCGGAATATAATACACCGCCGACGCCAAGCCGGAAGGCTTCATAGATAAAATCGGTATCCATTCTTGCCGAGCACATGACCCGGATGCCACGCTCATTGGCCGTGTATTCAAAATGGCTTGTACCGGCGAGGTCAGCACCACCATAGGAGCACCAGTGACAGCGGAATGCCAGGATCTTTTCTTCAGGCTTGTCGGCAAGGAGGGCATGAAGTTGGGCCAGGATCTGAGCATCGGTGAAGTGAAGCTGCGTGATGGCGTCTGCTGGGCATTCGGCAACGCAACCGCCACAGCCATGGCATTTGGCGGTAATCACACTGGCAGCTTTTCCGGCCTGCAAATCAATGGCACCATAAGGGCAGGATCGGACGCAAACGCCGCATTTCTTTCCTTGGGCGCTGAGACAGCGATCTTCCCAGATGTAAGCGACGGTTGGCTCAATTTCCCATTCGTCAGAATGCAAGACTCGGCCGGCACGGGAGGCGGCTGCGGAGCCCTGCGCGACACTGGAAGGAATGTCCTTGACACCCTGGCAGGCACCTGCAAAGAAGATGCCGTCGGTTGGGCTATCGCTTGGGCGCAGTTTGGGATGATATTCCATAAACCAGCCGCCCGGGCTTTGCGCGATATTGACCACTGAACTTACAGTATCCACATCGGGCTGTGGAACTGCGGCCTGGTTCAACATGACCATATCGTATTCGTGCTCGATGACTTTTCCAAGGGCAACATCTTCTGAGTTAATAAAGAGGTTGTGGGTAACCGGATCTTCCGTGATTAAACCCGGACGACCCTGGATGAACTTAACGCCCATCTGTCTGGCCCGATCGTAAAATTCTTCATAGCCTTTAGATGGTGTGCGTATATCCATGTAATAAACGGAAATATCCAGGTCCGGATAGGATTGTTTGAGAAGCACGGCATTCTTGATGGAATACATGCAGCAGAAATTTGAACAACCGGCGTTGTAGCGTTTATCCCGTGATCCTACACAATTTATAAAAGCTAATTTTTTGGGATTTTTTCGGTCGCTGGGACGCACAAGGTTTCCATGCATTGGCCCAGCTGAATTGTTGAGCCGTTCCATTTCCATAGCAGTGACGACGTTTGGATATTTCCCATAACCATACTCTGTCATGGGACTGGGGTCAAAGTGACTGAATCCGGTCGCTACAATAATGGAGCCGATTTCTTCCCAGCTCAGTTTATCTTCCATCGAAAAATCGATTGCATCTAGTTTCCCGCAAGCATCCACGCATTTGTAACAATGGATACAAGCATCCATGTCGATGTTGTAAACCAAAGGTACAGATTGACTCATCGGAATATAGGCTGCTTTTCGAGGAGCCAGATTCATTTCAAAATAATTGGGAACTTCGATGGGACACGCTTTTGCACATTCGCCGCAGCCATTGCAGCGGTCAGCGATCACGTATTTTGATTTCTCGCGTAATTGGACGTTGAAATTACCAACGAACCCGTCGACTCTTTCAACCTCGGTGTAAGTTCGGATGTCAATGTTGGGGTGACGCGCCGCGTCAACCATTTTAGGTGCGAGAATTCATATACTGCAATCCATTGTGGGGAAGGTCTTATTCAATTGCGCCATTACCCCGCCAATAGTAGGTTCTTTTTCTACTAAAATGGTCTTAATCCCCTGGTCTGCGAGATCCAGTGCACAGCTAATTCCGGCAACGCCACCGCCGATCACCATGGCTTTTTTGGTTACAGGAACTTTGATCATATCGAGTGGTTGAAGGAAACTTGCTTTAGCAATTGCGGCAGCAGTCAGGTCTTTGGCTTTTTGCAACGCACCTTCTTTATCATGTCCATGAGCCCATGTGCACTGTTCGCGAATATTTGCCATTTCCATCAGAAATGGGTTCAGCCCGGCTTCTTCAACGGCTGCACGAAATGTTGGTTCATGCATACGTACTGAACAGGCTGAAACAACCACACGATTTAAATTGTATTTCTTAATATCTTCTTTAATTAACCTTTGCCCTGAATCTGCACAGGCATACAGGGTATCGGTTGAGCGGACAACACCTGGTAATTGGGAGGCAAATTCAACCACCTCTTTGGGATCAATCACTCCAGCGATATTTGTGCCGCAATGACAGATATAAACGCCTACTCGTAATTCTTCTTTTTTGTTTCCGTCGAGTTCTTTATCCACCACTGTAATTGCTCCTGTAAATATGTGGATTGAATTATGCTCTGGGACCAATAACTTCTTCGATTACTAATTTCCGACGAGCACGCTGCGCACGTTGGTCAGAGGTAACCAGTTCCAGGGCATCTTTAGGACAGAACTTAACACACTGTGGTCCATCTTCAATGTCTTCGCAGTGGTCGCATACTTCGGCCAGTCTGGTCAATGGGCTGATTGAAATGGCGCCAAAATCACAGGCCTCGATACACCATGCGCAACCATCACAATGGCTGTCATCGACAACGATGCGCCCGGTTTTTGGGTCTTGTGTCAGCGCGTTGCGGGTGCAGGCAATTACGCAGGGGGCGTTCTCGCAAGTGCGGCATGCTACTGCGGTGATCAGGATCTCGTTTGCCCGGACGACACGGATCCGAGAGCGATAGGTGTTAAACTCACCGGTTTTCGTATAGGAACAAACGTATTCGCATACCTGACAACCGATGCATTTATCTGGATCACAGGCAATATACTGGTGTTTAGATGTAGTTGTTACCATTATGTTCTCCTTCCCTATCTTATACCCCGATCTGTTCGGCAACGTCTTCCATGCCCAGCGCGATCAGTTTTTCTTTTGGAATAAAGCCCTCTGGTGTCCAACCTTTGGCTTCGTAATATAAGCCTTTCATATATTGCAGTTCTTCTTCTGTAACAAAAGTATCTTTGGAAGCACCTTCTGTAAAGGCTTCATGCGACCATCGATAGGGTAGGTAATCGTCTTTTTCACTCCAACCCTCGCGGATATTGAAGGCTTTTTTGATGGTGTGGGCCCGCTCGCCGATCAGTTCAACATCGTCAAAAGTGAAATCCCAGCCGGTGGTAGCGTTGATCAGTTTAGCAATTGCAGGCCAGGCGCCAGCCCGGTCCGCTTTGCCCGTGAAACTGCGGCGGATAAACTTGCACAATGGAAGCGTATCGTAAACCGCCGCATATTCCTCTGTGCTTCTGGCAATCTTGCCGCGATTTTCGTCGACTGTAAAGCGATCCACTTTGATTTTCAGATCGGGATCAGAGCCTTTGATGTCCGGGTCATAAGCGGCAGAACGGTTGTGGCAGGCGCCCCGCACTCCGGTGGCAAGACCCAGAGCAAAGGTTTTCAGAGCACGGGCGTCATAACCCGGTGCTTCCAACCCTTTAATATTGACGGCCCATTGGTAAGTCTGGGTGCCCCGCTCTTTGTCGGTAATCTCAGCGGCTTTACGAGTTCCTTTGGAAAGGAGTTTGCCAATGCCTTCCTGTTTATAGATCATTTCAGCAAGCGTAACAGCTTCTTCCTCTGCTCCAAAGTACGGTTCGAATCCATCAGGATATTTTTCGCATTTGAAGTCTTCTTTGGTAAAGATGCCGCGTTCAAAGGTTTCCATTGCCCAGGAGATCGTGACGCCCATGCTCATAGCGTCCATACCGCTTCGATCAGCAACATCAATCAGTTTGATAACAGCTCTTAAATCACCAATGCCGAGGTTGGAACCAACCGCTTGAAGACTCTCATACTCAATGCCCGTCATTGCGCCGGCAAATGGCCCATCTTTTACCATGGACATTTGCTCACAGGCGATCGGGCATTGGGCACAGGCGATGGTTTTGACTTTATGATTTTCGTGAAGGCTCTCGCCGGAGATGGCTTCAGCGTGTTCAAAAACGCCTTCCTGATAATTGCGGGTCGGCAATAAACCGATTTTATTCATATTTAAAACATTTGTTGAAGTACCAAGAATACGATATTTGGAGGTGTCGGGTCCTTGGGCAGCCTGGATAATATCGTAAGACATTTCCATCAGGGCTTTGGAATCTGCAACACTGACGCCCTGGGTACCCCGCACGGAGAGTGCTTTGATTTTTTTCGAACCCCAAACTGCGCCATGTCCGGTTCGTCCCGCCTGACGGCCATCATTGGTAACATTGGCGTAAAGCACCATGCTTTCACCAGCCTGTCCAATGGTTGCAGAACGGATCTGATCGTCTCCTAATTCTTCCCGGATGGCCTCTTCCGTTTCATAAGTTCCCAATCCCAAAAGTTTTGTGGCATCTCTGAACTCTACCCGGTCGTCATCGATGTAAACATATACCCAGTCCTC
>JAHDQE010000081.1 GCA_018433975.1 Ornatilinea sp.
CGGCAGCTGGAGCAAAAGGAAGCGGTAGTGGCCGTGATGGGGTTGGGATACGTGGGACTGCCGCTGGCAGTCGTCTTTGCGAAAGCGGGGTTCAAAGTGATCGGGATTGACCCGATTGCAGAGAAAGTGGAAAGGATCAACCGAGGGGAAAGCTACGTACTGGACGTGCCCACAGAAGAAGTGAAAGAACTGGTGGAAGCAGGGCAGTTGAAAGCGACCAGCGATTTCAGCGTACTGGAAGAAGTAGAAGCCGTCAGCATCTGCGTACCGACACCCCTGCGGAAAACAGGAGACCCGGACCTGTCGTATATTGTTTCGGCGACGGAAGCGCTGGCGCCGCATGTACACCGGGGGATGGTCGTGGTGCTGGAGTCAAGCACGTATCCTGGGACAACGCGGGAGATGGTACTGCCACAGCTGGAAGAAGCGAGCGGATTGGAAGTTGGGAAAGACTTCTTTGTGGCGTTCTCACCGGAGCGGGTGGACCCTGGGCGGAGGGACTGGACGACAGTGAATACCCCGAAAGTAATGGGAGGGATCACACCGGCCTGCACAGCGGTGGCATCGCGATGGTATGAACAGGCACTGGAACGGGTGGTGGAAGTAACGAGCACGGAAGTGGCAGAGATGGCGAAGCTGCTGGAGAACACCTTCCGGATGATCAACATCGGGATGGTGAACGAACTGGCGTTGATGTGTGACCGGCTGAAAGTGGATGTGTGGGAAGTGATAGAAGCAGCGGCGACGAAACCGTTTGGGTTCATGAAGTTCACACCGGGGCCGGGGTTAGGGGGGCACTGCATCCCGATTGACCCATTGTATTTGTCGTGGAAATTGAAGAGTATGAAATACACAGCGCGGTTCATTGAGTTGGCATCGGAGATCAACACAGGGATGCCGCGGTTTGTGTTGAGGAAAGTGCAGGATGCGCTGAACGGGCATGAGAAAGCGCTGAAGGGGAGCAAGGTATTGGTGTTGGGAGTAGCGTACAAACCGGACATAGATGATTTACGGGAGTCTCCGGCGCTAGATGTGATTGGGTTATTGAAGGAGAAGGGGGCGGAAGTGAAGTACCACGACCCGTACATTGGGAAAGTGGAGCATGAGGATTGGAAGTTGGAGACGATTGAGGACCTGATGGAAGGGGTGAGGGAAGCGGACTGTGTGGTGATCATCACGAACCACAGCGGGTATAATTATGGGTCGATCCTGGAAGGGGCGCGGCTGATTGTGGATACACGGAACGCGCTGGGGACTCTGGGACGAGATCACCCCAAAGTTGTGAGGTTGTAATGTCGAGATATTTAGTAACTGGCGCGGCAGGCTTTATCGGTGCCAAAGTAAGTGAACTACTTTTGCAGGATGGACATACCGTGGTCGGTGTGGACAATTTGAACGATGCCTATGATATTCGCCTTAAAGAATGGCGGTTGAAAAGGTTGGTTTCTCAAAAGGGCTTTGCGTTCCATCAAAACGATATCCGCGATTATCGCGGTTTGAGTGATATTTTTGCTGCAAGTAAATCGATGGATGGCATCATTAACCTGGCTGCCAGGGCGGGCGTTCGATACAGTGTGGAGAATCCCTGGGAATACCTAGAAACCAATACTAACGGTACCCTTAATCTGCTTGAAGCGGCCCGCCGGTTTGAGGTTCCAAAATTTATTTTGGCCTCTACATCCAGTATTTATGGAGCCAATGCCCCTCTGCCCACTTCTGAAGAGGCAGATAGCGATCATCCTCTGCAGCCATATTCGGCCAGTAAAAAGGGGGCTGAAGCACTGTGCCATGCGTATCACTTCATGCATAACCTGGATGTGACAATTTTCCGCTATTTTACGGTCTATGGTCCGGCCGGCCGGCCGGATATGGTAATGTTCCGTTTTGCACAGTGGATTGCGGAAGGTAAACCTGTTCGCATGAATGGGGATGGGGAACAGACCAGGGGTTTCACCTATGTGGATGATATCGCTCGCGGGACGATTCTGGGCCTGAAACCGCTGGGATATGAAGTGATCAACCTTGGCGGTCATGAAGTCATCAGTATTAATGAAATGACCCGCATATTGGAAGATCTGATTGGGAAGAAGGCCATCATGGAATGGTATCCGGCACATAAAGCGGATATGCTGGCAAATTGGGCCGATGTCTCAAAAGCGAAAAGGTCGTTGGGCTGGGCTCCCCAGGTGGGACTGGAAGAGGGCATCAGCCGAATGGTAGATTGGTACATGCAGGAGCGCGATTGGACCAGCCAGGTCCTGACACCATGAGGACCTTGTCCCAATTAATCGCAGACTGGCGACAAGACCGGCTGCTAAATGGTATTCTCCGGAATACGGGCTATCTCTTCAGCAGCAATGGAATCAGTATGGTACTGGCCATGCTGCAGAGCATTTTTGCCGCCAAATTGTTGGGAGTCGCCGGTGTGGGAATACTGGGTTCCATCACCGTCTTCGCTACAACTGTGAAAAACCTGCTTTCTTTCAGGATGTCGGAACTGGTGGTTAAGTACGCCGGAGACGATCTCGTAAAAGATAAAAAAGAACGGGCAGCAGCCTTGATAAAAGCTGTGAGCCTGGTGGAGGCGCTTAATTCGGTTGTAGCCTATCTTATCCTTTTTCTCGCGGCTCCTCTGGCAGCCAGATTGTTTGCAAAGGACATCACCACACTCGGTTTATTCCGGCTTTATGGTGTTTATATTCTGGGGAGTATGTTTTCTGAAACATCCCTGGGGGTTATTCAATTAGATAAACGCTTTCGTGATCAGGCGGTGGTTAACCTCACCCAAAGCATCCTGACAGCAGTTATCATATTTGCTGCTTATATGGGCGGGGGCAGCATCATCACCATTCTGATGGCTTATCTTTTAGGTAAGCTTTTTCTGGGGATGGGTACTCTCGTTCTTGCTCTGCATAGTTTGCAGCGCATGTTTGGGAAGGGCTGGTGGCGGGCTGGGTTGTCTACTCTGCCGGATTGGCGGAAACTGGCCCGGTTTGCAGTCAGTACGAACCTTAGTGCGACGGTTAACCTGGTTGTACGAGACAGCGAACATCTTTGGGTGGCTTATTTCCTTTCGCCTACAGCGGCCGGGTTATACAAGATTGGTTTGGCCGTAGTGAATCTGGTAGTGATGCCAATCACCCCATTCATTAATACTACGTATCCGGAAATTAGCAGGGCAGTCGAGAAGCGAGAATGGAAAAGGCTACGAAGCCTTCTCCGTCGGGTGACTATGATTTCAGGTGGGTGGACAATTGGTGCAGGAATATTTTTAGCCTTCTTTGGAAAGTGGGTGATTGGATTGCTGTACGAACCGGAGTTCGTTCCTGCTTATCCGATTTTGATGGTTTTGTTGGTTGGCTTTGGGTTCGCAAATATTTTTTTCTGGAATCGCCCTCTTTTACTTTCCTTCGGTCTGCCCATGTTCCCGTTTTCCGCGATGCTGGTGAGTGGATTGTTAAAAGTAGCTTTAGCTTTTCCATTAGTGCCGCGATATGGTAATATTGCCGAAGCAGCGCTGTTATCAATGTATTTTATCCTTTCAGTGGGTTTGATTTTGAGGCGTGGCTTCAAAGAGATCCATTCCGCAGAATTGGCGGATAGACTTGAGGGGACGGCATGAAAATTGCCTGTATTGCAACATCTCAGGTACCTTCCAGTACTGCGAATAGTATTCAGGTGATGAAAGTATGCCAGGCACTTGCGCAGGAAAATGGCCTGGTCTGCCTGTGGGTGCCCGGTGTCTCAAGTTATGATTGGCAATTTTTATCCGCTGCTTATGGCGTACAGGAACCTTTTGGGGTTCGCTGGCTTACTGAAAACCGTTTCTGGCGGCGCTATGATTTTTCGTTAAAATCTGTCTTGAATGCCCGGAAATGGGGCGCGGAATTAATCTACACCTGGGCACCTCAAGCAGCAGTTCTTGCGCTTTGGCTTGGGATGCCGGTTGTCTTAGAGCTTCATGATCTTCCTACAGGAAAAATCGGGCCGTGGCTCTTTAAACAGTTTATTCATCATTCCGGCAAGAAACGATTGCTCCTGATCACAGAGGCACTTCGCAAATCTCTGGAGGATCAATATTTGATTCGGTTGGATGGTCCGGAGGTGCAAATTGCGCCGAATGGAACGGAAATCGAGCGATACAGTGATCTGCCGGATGCACTTTCTGCGCGTTTTCAGTTGGGTCTGCCGGATAATGCTATGGCAGTTTACACCGGCCATTTGTATGCCGGGCGTGGTATGGGGTTGTTGGTGGGATTGGCGGAGAGATTCCCGGAAGTTAACTTTTTATGGGTGGGGGGACGTCCGGAAGATGTTGAACTCTGGCGGACGCGGTTAGTAGAGCGTGAGATCACCAATGTGGTTTTGACCGGCTTTATTGAGAATTCAAAACTGCCGCTTTATCAGGCGGCAGGGGATGTACTGCTCATGCCTTATGAACAGCAAATTGAGGGGAGCAGCGGTGGTAATTCCGCAGCGATTTGCAGCCCCATGAAAATGTTTGATTACCTTGCATCTGGACGTGCGATCATCACCAGCGATTTATCGGTTTTACACGAGGTGTTGAATCCTGCAAACGCCGTTTTTTGTCCTCCGGATGATGTAGAGCAGTGGGGGCAGGCACTTTCGCGATTGCTGTCGGATTCCGAAACCAGAAAAGATCTGGCGGATCAGGCAAAGCGTGACGCCAGACGTTATACCTGGCGCGCTCGTGCCAGAAAGGGAATCTCAGATTGGTTGTAATCTAATCCGATTTTGACTTTGGAAAATTGGTGCTTGTTGAACATAGAATATTTAAGGTGATAGGTTTGAATTTCGATAGGATACGTTCGCGGTTTATTTTCTCAGTGATAGGGGGAGTTCTTCTTGGTGCGTGGATTGCATCTTTCAGCCCGGGAGTTTTTTTTCGTAGCTGGCTGGCCTCTTCTTTTTTGTTGTCTCTTAGTTTTTGGGGTTTGATTTCAGCTTGGGAATGGGCTGGCGGCGGAAAAGTGCTGGCCTGGATGATTATTACGGCTTTTGCTTTGCGGCTTGGTGTAGGTATAGCGACGACAGTTCTGCTCCCTGAGAATGGCTTTGATACGGAACAGCAAAACGCTGGCTACCTCTTTTATGATGCTTACCGGAGAGATTTACAGGCCTGGGATCTATCTCAATCGAACCAACCGCTTTGGGCCAGTTTTCGTGATGAGTTTACGACCGATCAATACGGCGGATTGCTTTCCTTGAGTGCTGCGGTGTACCGTTATATAAGTCCTGATGAACACCGCCCCATTTTAATTTTAATCCTTGCAGCATTTGTCGCTTCGCTGGGCGTTCCATTTTTATGGCGTACTGTCTCGAAACGTTGGAATAACAGCTTGGCAGATTTAACAGCTTGGATTTATGTGCTTTATCCGGATGGAGTATTATTCAGCGCGTCACAGATGCGCGAACCTTTTTTGATCGGTTTGATTTCAATCTCGTTTTGGGCGGTTATGAATCTGGAAAAGTCATCACGTCGTACTATGGGAGTGCTGTTTCTCAGTGTATTGGGAATGGGCGTAATTTCCTCCCGGGTTGCAGTGATGGTGGTTGCTGTTCTGGCGGTAATTTTCTGGGTTGAAAAGCTCATTCCAAAATTAGATTCCTGGAGAAAAATTGGCTGGGTGGCTTTGGCCTTATTCGGGGTGGCGGTTGTTGTTTTGAGTTGGGACTGGATGCGAAATTCTTCATCCTGGGATATTTTGGTGACAGAGTTGGGGTCGGGCTGGGTCCAGAAAGTTATTGAAGAAATAGGGGAGTGGGTCCGCCTGCCTTTTGTGATTGTATATGGGATTGCCCAGCCAGTTCTTCCGGCGGCAATTGCCTACCCGACTCTTTTGATCTGGAAAATTATTGCAATAGCACGTGCGTTGGGTTGGTACCTGCTGGTGCCTTTCCTTTTTTATAGTTTGTTTACCGTTTGGAAGGTAGAGCTTAAAAAGGAACGTCGGATTTTGCTATGGCTGATGTTCTTTATTGTGGTTTGGATTGTGATTTCTTCCGCGCGTGCCGGCGGGGATCAATGGGATAATCCGCGTTACCGGATGATTTTTATTCCCTGGATGGCACTTTTAGCGGCCTGGTCTGTCCGTTGGGCCTGGGAGCACAAGGATATCTGGCTGGCGCGGTGGTTGGTGGTGGAGGGGATATTCCTCTATTATTTTACAAACTGGTACTTCAGTCGATATTTCCTTGTTTGGCGAAGACTTCCATTCTGGAAAAATGTAACCCGAATAGTGGTGTTGAGTGCAATTGTTCTGGGAAGTGGATGGCTTTGGGACCTGTTTCATTGGTTGGTTTCACGGAATTCAACCCGGAAATTGGATGGTGAAAATTGATTGGTGGAGAACCTGATCGAAGGTTTCTGGAATGAAGAGCTTTCTATAATAGTGGATGGATGAAGCGGATTTCTTGTTAATAGCGGATAAGTAGTATATAAATGACTTTAATGCCGATTAGAAATTTAAAGGGAAAATAGATGGATTGACTCCTACGCTGCTTACTGTCCCTTGCCGGGAAAGATCGATCATTCATATTTTTCGGAGAATAAAATGAGGCTTTCATTAGTTGTTCCTGTATACAACGAAAAAGAAAACTTACCCCTTCTGGCAGAAGCGGTTCACAAAGCTTTGGATCCCTTGAATTTGTCATGGGAAATTATCCTAGTGGATGACGGTAGTAAGGATGAAAGCATGCAGGTTTTAGAGGAGTTAGCAGCTTCCGACTCGGATCATGCCAGAGTGATTGTTTTAAGAAGAAATTTTGGGCAAACAGCGGCCATTGCTGCAGGAATTGACCATGCACAGGGAGAGATCATTGTTTTACTGGATGCAGATCTGCAAAATGATCCCGCTGATATCCCCAGTATGCTGGAAAAGATTGAGGAAGGGTATGACGTAGTCAGTGGGTGGCGCATACATCGCAAGGATACTTTTATCACCCGCACACTTCCTTCTAAGATTGCGAATGGGCTGATTTCAATGGTGACAGGAGTCCATTTGCATGATTATGGCTGTACCTTGAAAGCCTATCGGCGTGAAGTGATTACGGGTTTCCGTCTCTACGGAGAGATGCATCGTTTCATTCCGGTTTATGCCGATTCGGTGGGTGCGCGGATTGTGGAAATGCCGGTTCATCATCATGCCCGGAAGTATGGGAAAGCCAAATATGGCTTGGAACGCACGCTTAAAGTGATCCTTGATCTTTTTACAGTGACTTTTTTGAACCGCTATGCGAATAAACCTATTTATCTGTTTGGTGGTGCGGGGGTGTTGTTGATCCTGCCCAGCACGTTGCTGTTGCTATATTTGTTTGTTCGTCGAGTCTGGTTTGGTACTTCGGTGCTGGCCTCTCCGTTGTTCCAAATGAGCACCATGATGTTCATTTTAGGATTTCAGTCGATTTTGATGGGGTTAATTGCGGAATTGTTGGCACGTACTTATCATGAGTCTCAAAATAAGCCCACTTATACCGTTCGTGAAATGATCAATTTACCGGCTAATTCTTCGCAGCAGGAGCAGTAATGAGAATATTGGTTCTTATCCACGAGTATCCCCCGGTGGGTGGCGGTGGTGGGCGGGTCGCTCAGGATATTTGTGAAGGCCTTGTGAAACAAGGTCATGAGGTACTTATTCTTACGGCACACTGCGAAGATCTTCTGTTTGAAGAACACCAGGATGGAATTACCATTCATCGATTGAAATCCTGGCGCAGACTCCCTTATAAAGCGGATATTCGGGCAATGGCGGGATATGTCTGGAAAAGCTTTTGGGTTGGATTAAAAACAATTCAAGAGTGGCATCCGGATGTAATCCATACACATTTTGCAGTCCCTGCAGGAGCTTCTGCCTGGCTTCTCAATCGATTAACTGGAGTACCTTATGTCCTGACAGCACATTTGGGAGATGTCCCTGGTGGTACTCCGGAGAAAACCGGGAAATGGTTTAAATGGGTTTTTCCGTTTACACCTCCAATCTGGAAACGGGCTGCTCAGGTGGTAGCAGTAAGTGAGTTCACTCGCCAGTTGGCTTTGCGGAGTTATTCTGTGGATGTCCGGGTGATTCCAAACGGGGTGGATCTGGAAAAGATTAATCCCGGGAATATTGAACTTCATACTCCTCCTCGAATTGTATTTGCTGGTCGATTTATGAAGCAAAAAAATCCAATCCAGATTATCCGCACTCTTTCTTCACTCAAAGACCTTCCCTGGAATTGTGTTTTGATTGGTGATGGTCCCTTGCGTGAAGAGATTGAACGTGAAATTAAAAACCATGAATTGGAATCCCGGATCACATTGACCGGTTGGATTACGCCGGAACAGGTTTTGGATTGGTACGCTCGCAGCGATATTATGTTTATGCCTTCTTTATCGGAAGGTTTGCCAGTGGTGGGGGTTCAGGGATTGGCAATGGGACTGGCGTTGGTATTGAGCCGTGCTGGTGGAAATGTTGAACTCATCCAGAATGGCGAAAATGGCTATTTAATAGAGGTGGATGACGTACTCAAATATGAAACGAGTTTGAGGACACTTTTGAGTGGCCCTGAAGCGTGTCTAGCTGCTCGTATTGCCAGCCGACGTATTGCCCGCCGCTTTGATATCCATTCTATAGTAGAATCTTATGCAAATATTTTTAATCAGGCAGCAAATTTGAATCCGGATTAGTAGGAATGGAGTTACCCAAAAGGTATTTCATTTTGAAAATCAGGGAAAGTTTAACAGGAAATAAAAATGTCTGAAACAATAGCAAAGAAATTAATGCGGCAGCTGGAGCAAAAGGAAGCGGTAGTGGCCGTGATGGGGTTGGGATACGTGGGACTGCCGCTGGCAGTCGTCTTTGCGAAAGCGGGGTTCAAAGTGATCGGGATTGACCCGATTGCAGAGAAAGTGGAAAGGATCAAC
>JAHDQE010000076.1 GCA_018433975.1 Ornatilinea sp.
TACCAGATGTCTTTCCGGAATCATCTCTTCCAGATTCGGCGGCAACAACATGGGTTGATTCTGTGTGTATGGTTTGAAGATTTGTGTTTTCATCCCCTCTATTATATTAAATTTTTCGGGGCTGTCCCAATTACTTTTGGGACAGCCCCTTATTTTTAAAGATTGTCTGTTCTTGAGAAACGAAGCTTTTTAGCTATACGCAAACCATATACATTATGCTGAATATTATCAGGGCATTTCTTTTTTACTGATAGATTTCACCGTTTCGATAGGCTGCCCAGGTCGTTTCAAACCAGGCGTCAATCTCCGGGAGTGGACGAACGCTCTCCCAATCATGGACAATTGACCCGTCTTTTTCCAACCAGGTTTTCAAGATTTTTGACCGGTACGAAGAATCTTCGGGCTGGATTTTCCATTTGTCATCCAGCTGGTTATGGACCTTGGTTCCCCCAGGATCCAGAATAATCGAAGATCCCCGGCTGCCAACCTGATTCTCGAGCATAAATCGGATCGCCTCCAGATAAACCAGATGCGCGAAGGCCAGTTGCCGGACCCGGAAGGTTAACCGCAGATTCTCTTTCTTCCCACTGCGGCAGCCTTCGGTGAACAACTTCTCCACCAACAGCTTTGCCTTACCCAGCTCAGCCATCACCGCTTCTTCCGAGCGGATATGGGCCCCGCTGCGGGACATCCGGCTCTGCACTTCCAGTAAGGCGTCTTTCCATTGTAATGGGGACTTTGCACTGATCTCCATCCATCGCAATGCCTCCGCACGGGCATTCGCAATAGCCTTCTCTGCGTCTTCTTTTTTCAGTGTCCATTCCTTATAGCGGTTGGCAATATACTCCGCCGCACGGAAGCCCCCTACCTGGCCCGAATTTAACGCAGACCCGCCCGGCCGGTTTACTCCATGAGAGCCATTCACTTCCCCAATCGGGAAAAGGTGCTTGAGATTAGTAGATTCCCACCAGATTGTACCGGATAATCCGCCGTTATTATGTTGGGCACAAACCGCAATCTCTAACGGTTCCTGATAGATATCGATCCCATGTTCCTGGTAAAGAGATATCGCGCCCGGGTTCATGGCATTCAACCGCTCAATTGGGGTATCTTGCAGTGCGCCGGAGCGGACCAGGTAGTTTCGGGCTTCTTCCGGAAGTGCTTCCAAAGAATACCCCTCGGAATTCTTCCGGAAATCCAGATAGACCCGGCGGCCTTTTTCAACCGTCTCAATATAGACCAGGATATCGATAATGGAGGAACCGCCGCTCGCCTTGCGTGCGTCAAAGGGCCATTGATAACCTTTGAGAAATACATTGCCGTTCATTTCGGATTTTGATTCAAAAAAGTCGGCCAGAAATTCCCGTTCATCCGAGACCCCGTCCGCTGCACGGCTGATAAACCTGGGGATCACCTGCATATAAGTTCCCGAAACATTCCAGCGGAACTTGATTGAAGCCAGCCCAAACTGTGATTCGGGTAAATTCTGAGCCTCCGCTCCTTCCATCAAAGCTAACCCAATCCCTCCAAAGTGAACCTGTGGGTAAACACTGGTTTTATACAATCCTCCCGGTCCACCCACTGCAAAAACAACATTCTCGGCTGCGTAGGCTTCCAGGATGTTGTCTTTTCCTAAAGCCAGGGCGCCAATGATCCGCTTTTCCTCCCCATCCCCCGATGAAACCAGTTGGATCACTTCCCGGCCTTCATGAACCGGGATACCTAATTGTTTCACCTCGTCAATCAACCGACGGCACATTTCACGGGAAGTATACGGCCCAACAGAGGTAGCCCGTTGGCGCGGGTCATGGTCCGTCTTATACCCCACAAATTGCCCGTATGCATCCCGCGGGAAAGGCACACCCAGGTTAACCAGGTTAAAGAAGGCTCGAGCGGACAGACTCGCTTCAATCAGGGCAATATCTCCATGCATAGAGCCGCCGCTGACGTAACTTTCTGCCATAGCTCCGGGCGAATCGCTTTCTGAACCGCACATCGATAGTTTATAGTAAGTTTGTTTATCGCTTCCCGTGTTGATGGAAGTCCCTTTGGATAATCCCTCCGTCAGGATCAAAACATCTCGCACACCGTTGCGATAAAGCTGAACTGCCGCGTTCAATCCCGCCGCGCCGCTGCCGATAATTAATGTATGCACCCAGTGTGTGACAACAGAGGATCCATTCTGGCCGTTGGGTATCGTATTATTTTCCGCAATCATAGTTTTTCCCATCATTCTCAAAGGAGAATAAATTTAATCTTCCATTTGAATAATTACTTTAATCGATTCGTTTTTGGGACTTAAGAGAATATCAAATCCCTGCTGAAGGTTTTGTAAGGATACTTTATGCGTGATCAAAGGTTTTAAATCAATGCTGCCATTCCTCAGCATCTTCAAACTATCTTGAAAATCCCACGAATAACCCTGTGAACCATACAGTGAAACTTCGCGCTGCACAAAGATATTGACCGGGAAGTTAATGTCGGTTTTCTCAAAAATACCCAACAGAGTTGCATTCCCGCCCCGTTTGAGAACCTGCAAAGATTGGATCAGGGTTGTGTCCAGACCAACCGCTTCAAAAGATTTATCAACGCCCAAATCACCGGTCGATTCCAGGATCACTTTGACCGGGTCCTCTTCCCGGCTGTTGATCGCCATTTGCGCGCCCATCTCCAGAGCTTTCTTCAAGCGGTAAGGATGAATATCACAGATAAAACTCCCCACTCCCGAAGCCTGTTTGGAAAGCATTGAAACCAGCATTCCAATAGCGCCGGCCCCAAAAACAGCCGAGGAATGTCCTAACCGGATTCCCGATTTCTTGACGGCATGCATGGCTACCGACAGCGGCTCTATCAGCGCACCCTCTTCATAGGAAATATTTTCCGGAAGGCGGAAAGCATGGTCTTGATGCACAATGAAATACGGCGCAAACGCGCCCTGGCCTTCGCGGTACTGAAAACTGATATTCACGCACAGATGATAGTTTCCACGTACGCAGTATTCACATTTTCCGCAGGCGATCACCGGTTCAATGGTCACACGGTCACCGACCTGATGCCGGGTAACTGCCTTTCCAACCTCAATGACTTCACCGGCGGCTTCATGTCCCACCGTAACGGGCAGTGCCACAGAGGGATGCAGCCCCTTATACAAATGCAAATCACTTCCGCAAATTGCTGCTGCGCGGACTTTGATCAAAACTTCCTCATCTCCAAGAACGGGTAAGGTTTTTTCCTGAAAATCCACTTTCCGCGGCGCACTGATCACCGCCATGGGGTATTTGATTGGCATTTATAGCTCCTTAAGGATCGGGTTGGTCAATGTCCCCAACCCATCAATTTGAATAGTCACATAATCTCCCGGTTTCAGGGCAAGCGCCGGGTTAGGCTGGCCATCCATCATTTTTGTACTGCCGGTCAGGACCAAATCACCAGGCACAAGTGTTGTCAAAGTCGAAAGAATATGGATAAGTTCCGGAATATCGAAAAACATATCCGAAGTATTGCCTTTTTGAACAAGTTGTTCATTCACCAGCGTACGCATTGCCAAAGCGCCCGGCGAGGGAATTTCATCCTGTGTGGCAATCCATGGGCCTATTGGGGTAAAGGAATCGAACATTTTTCCCGATGTCCATTGGGATGTTCTCTGTTCAAGCTGCCGGTCGCCCATATCGTTCGCCAGGGTGTAACCGGCAACATATTGCATGGCATCTGCGCTTGAAACCAGATGGGCTCTTTTACCAATCACCACGGCCAGTTCCACCTCATACGCCACATCCCGGGTCAGATCGGTTACCCAGACCGGCATATCCGGACCTGTAACAGAACTGGAAGGTTTCAGAAAAATGGTGGGATATTCTGGCTTTTGACCGGCACCAGGACCGGGATAGTTGCCTGCCACGCAGATTACTTTTCCCGGCGTGGGCAGCGGAGTATGCAACATCACCGCTTCCGCAGGCATGAGAATGCCCTCCTGTATCAGATCATCTGTTGGCTGCCCCGCAATTTCCAGATAGTAATCACAGACCACCCGGAGCGTTTTCCACGTTTCATCGGGAGCGTTCAACAGAGAAAGCATGCTCGAACAATTCGCCAAAATCTGTTCTCGATCCCCAGTCATTAATGGATAATGCCGGACTGCATTTTGCGCATCCAGCACATAGTCTCCCAGCCAGACGCCCAGACGCAGCGTAGTTTGTTTTTCATAGGTAATCAAACGCATGAGATTACAACTGTCCCTTGTTCCGGTTAAATTTAGGTTCTCGTTTTTCCAGAAACGCGCTTCTTCCTTCCACCGCGTCGGCTCCTCGTCCGGTCTTTACCCGATACTCGCTTTCAAGGTTAATTCCGGTTTGCCAGCCTTCTTGCAGTCCACGATTCACACAGATTTTGGCCGCTGCGGTGACTTCGCCGGAAAAAGAGGCGATCGTAGCTGCCAGTTCCAAGGTCTTGGGCAGCAGTTCCGCATCCTCAAAAACATATTCAACCATGCCGTATTGCAATGCCTCTTCCGCTGTGATCACCCGCCCGGTTAAGAGCAAATCAAGGGCCCGCCCCCGCCCCACCAGGCGTGGCAGGCGCTGTGTGCCGCTCCCTGAAGCAAATGCCCCCACTTTCACTTCCGGGAAACCAAATTTTGCGGATGCCCCGGCTGTCCGAATATCACACGCCAGAGCCAGCACCGCGCCGCCGCCCAGGGCATGCCCGTTGCAGGCCGCAATGATCGGGAAACGCGCCGATTCAATCTTCTGGTTCAGGTTCGCTTCCCAGTAATCATTTTCCAGCAGCCAGCCTACTTCCTGACTGAAATCCCGGATATCCGAACCCACCGAAAAAGCTTTTCCTGTTCCGGTAATCACCACACAGCGGATGGAAGAATTTTCTTCCAGATTCTGGATGGTGCGGTACAATGCCCGCTTCACGGCGTGCCGCAGCACCCCCAGGGGTTCTGAAACGTTGGTGATCAACGCCACTCCATCCGCCGGATAAGTCACCTGAATGGATTCCGATTCTTCAGACAGGTTTGTTTTTTCTGCTTGTTCCATTTTCAACCTCTGGCTTTCTTTAATCGCACAGGGATATTCAGGTTCTCTTTTTCCATCAAATCTTCTTTCATTTCCATTGGCCGGTCAAAGAAAATTCTGGCATCCATCTCTTTCAGATCGGGTGAAATCACCGGTTTAAATTCCATTTGGCCCAGAATATCCCGCTCCAGATCAACACCGGGGGCAATTTCAATCAATTCCAGCCCGCTCGCTCCGCGTTTGAACACAGCCCGCTCGGTAATATACAGAGCTTCCTGCCCGCGCTCCTGTGCGAAGGGGCCATGATAAGAAACCTGCTCAAGGGAACGAACAAATTTCTTGAATCGCCCTTCTTTGGAGATCACCGTCTTGCCGTCCTGCCAGCCAATACTGACGCCCCCCGCGGTAAACGTGCCGCTGAAAATCACTTTTTTAGCAAACTGGCTGATGTTGACAAAACCGCCTACCCCAATGATTCTTCCATTAAACCGGCTGACGTTTACGCTTCCGGCAGCATCCACCTGTGCAAAAGAAAGAAACGCCAGGTCAAGCCCGCCGCCATCATAGAAATCAAATTGATAAGGCTGGTCGATGATGGAGGTGTAATTGATTGCCGCCCCGGCATCCGAGGATGGAGCCCCGCCGATTAGCCCCTGTTCATTGGTTAATACAATCTGGTCCAGAATATCTTCCTCTGCCCCAATAGTAGCAATACCGGTGGAAACACCGGAACCAAGGTTACAAATTGCACCCGGATACAATTCCAGGGCTGCCCGCCGGGCAATAATTTTACGCGCATCAAATGGAAGCGGCGAGATTTCGTTAAGAGGAATTTTGATCTCCCCGGCGTAAGCCGGACTGTATTTCATCAGATAGGTCTGCCATTGGTCCGGGTCCACAACGACCAGGTCGACCAGCATGCCGGGAATCTTGATTTCTTTAGCGGGGATCGTACCGCGTTTTGCCAGACGCGCAACCTGCACGATCACAATACCGCCGTTGCGGTGTGTGGCCTGAGCCATAGAAAGCATTTCTCCAAATACCGCTTCTTGTTCCATGGAGATATTGCCATCCTCATCGGCCGTTGTGCCTCTTAAGAAAGCCACATCCACTTTATAGGGCTTATAAAAGATCCACTCTTTCCCTGTCAACTCCACCAGCTCGACCAGAGATTCTTTGGCACATTCGCTCTGCCGGCCGCCGCGTTCGCGGGGATCAATAAAGGTATGCAGTCCGGTTTGAGCCAGCAGTCCCGGCCTTCCCGCGGCCATCTCTCGGATCAGTTGTGAAAGGGCTCCCTGCGGCAGGGTATAAGCCTCAACCTGGTCTTCTTCGGCCAGCTTCTGAAAAGCCGGGCTGTTGACCAGCGCACCGGTCACGATTCGTTTGACCATGCCCGGATGGGCCAGATGTCCTACGCCCTGACGGATGTTGTCTCCAATTCCAACAGGATGCAGCAAACCGATCCTTTTTGGGCTGCTTTCCTCTTCATAACGTTTTCCCAGCGCAACAATCAATGCTTCCGGAACGGCATGCCCACCGCCCGAACCGCCGATCATCAAGGTGTCATCGTCATGAACATAACGAACCGCTTCTTCCAGGGAAACTACTTGCATAATTCACTCCCAATGGTAAGGATAATTATTCTTTCTTCATTGCCTTCAAGGTCAAGGCTTCAGGACGACGTTTATAGAAATGATCCAGCGGGTAGCAGCCTGAAACCAGACCCTTGCGCGGAGCCGTGGTACAGTCGCTGAAAGTACGGCAGATTCGCTTTCGGTCCAGTGAATTGCCTGCCAGAATATCAGCCGGCATCTCAGGATAAGACAGCACCATCCTGCCCAGTCCCACAAAATCTATCATTTTATTGTGCACCACTGCTTGGGCTACATTGGGCAGATAATCCTGCAAATAGGTATATCCGGACCCCACACATAACAGATTGTCGGCATGTTTCTTTAATTCCGCACTCGCATGAATATGTCGTTCAACTCCCGCCAGCGGGTCTTCCGGAGGCTCGTAGCCATCACTCGGTGGATAATACGCCGGGCGGGTAACATGCGGATTGTAATACGGGCTGCCTGCTGAAAAGTTTGCCAGTTCAACACCGATCGATTCGAGCAGTGCCAAAAATTGGATCGTTTCTTCCAGGTTAATTTGACTCGGATTATCCGGGTCTCCACCAAACGCGTAAGGATATTTGCCATCTGCGTTCTGATACTGGAGCATATATCCGACATTGTTTTCATCGGGCCGGAAAGGAGGAAAATCCAGTATGCTCAAACGCACCCCTATGCGCAGCCCCGGACATTCGCTTTGAATCCCTTTCACAATCTCTCTCAGAAAACGAGTCCGATTCTCAAATGAGCCGCCGTAATTGCCCGGCCGCTCAACCGCGCTTAAGAATTCATGGCCCAGATATCCATGGCAGTGTTTGACATCCACAAAATCAAACCCGATTTGCTGTGCTCGTTTCGCGGCGCAAATGTAAAACGGGATTAAATCATCAATTTCCGCATCGGTCATGACCGGGTAAGAAGGATCAATATGGAACAGGTTGTCCAGCAGCGGATGGTGGTACAGGATCTTGGGTTCCAATTTCGTTTTTTCATTAGGACGGCAAAAACGGCCCGAATGCGTCAACTGCAGCCCGACAAAAAGGTCATCTATTTTGCCAAAGTGCTTACGATGTTCTTCAACCAGATCCTGACGCAGTTTCTCAATTTCCAGCATATTGGCATCCAGGATCATCAACTGGTTGGGGTTGGCTCTGCCATCGGGGCGCACCGCAGCCGCTTCACCGCCCCATATCAGTTTGGCACCGCTGCGGCCAAATTTTAACCAACGGCGAGTCATCAGGTCGGTGGGTTTGCCGTCCGTGGTCGCATCCCAACCCTCCATAGGATGGATGCAAAACCGGTTGCCAATCACTCTGCCATCGGAAAACTTAAAAGGCTGAGCCAGCGGGCTGCTGCTTCCCGCAATCAACTCTTCATCAATGGGTAAATCCACTCCAAGAGTATCCAGATATTCCTGAAAATCGGATAAGGCTTTAATACGTGCAATGTACAGATAAGGAGATGTTGTCATAGTATCCTCAATTATTAAATTAGTTCCTTTCCATTTCGAGCCTTTTGAGTCCATTCAATCATGGAGGCAATTTTTTCAGTGATGACAGCATAATTTCCGCTTGCTAAAACATCTTTGGGGAAAAGTTTACTGCCCACTCCCACGCAGATGGCACCGGCAGAAATCCAGGATGTCACGCTTTCTTCTGTCGTATCCACACCTCCTGTGGGCATCAGCCTGCTCCAGGGCATAGGGCCTAAAACGCTCTTGATGAAGCCCGGACCGCCCACTGATTGTCCTGGGAAAACTTTACAAATTTCCACACCCATTTCTTCAGCTCGAGAAATCTCGCTAACAGAACCGCAGCCGGGGCTGTAGGCAACTTTATGGGCATTGCATAATCGGGCCACATCCGGATTGAAGTTTGGCCCCACAATAAAATTTGCACCAATCTGGAGATATAGCGCAGCAATCGGCGCGTTCATAATGGTTCCCGCACCGAGGATTAATCGTTTATCATTACCCAATCTTTTTATGACTTCAGAGAAAACTTCATACGCCCGATCGCCTCGATTGGTAAACTCAAAACAACGTACACCGCCATCCAGACAGGCTTTAATGACATTGACTGCAACATCCGGATCGGGATGATAAAAGACCGGCACCACCCCAACTTCGATCATACTGGTCAAAACCTTTAAACGCGAAAACTGTGCCATGCTGCAAACTCCCTCTCGTTAAACTTATCGACTCACCCGGCCGGAACTATCACCTTTCATCAGTTTCTCAACTTCTGCAACCGATACCAGATTGAAATCGCCATAGATGGTATGCTTCAATGCAGATGCAGCCACTGCAAAATTGAGTGCTTTTTGTGGGTCATCCGCATAGTTCAACAAACCATAGATCAATCCCCCCATAAAACTATCTCCACCGCCAACCCGATCTACAATATGAGTGATCTCATAAGTCGGCGCCGTAAACAGCCGTCCGTCTTTTTGCAGAACAGCGCTCCAGGTGTTATGACTGGCAGAAATGGATCCCCGCAGTGTAATGGCAATGGTTTTCAAACGCGGAAATTTTTTGGCGAGTTCCGCGCAAACAAAAGCATATTGTTCGCTGGAAACATTCCCTGCGGTTACATCCGCCTCCGGAGCCTGAATTCCAAATACTTTCTCTGCATCCTCCTCGTTCCCGATCGCCACATCGCAATAACTGACCAATTCTTCCATGATCTCTTGAGGAGGTTTCCCCCATTTCCAAAGTTTGGCACGGTAATTCATATCGCAGGATACGGTTACCCCCATACGGCGGGCCGCTTTCACCCCTTCCAGACAGGCCAGCGCCGCTCCCTCTGAAATGGCTGGGGTAATCCCTGTCCAATGAAACCAGGCGGCATCCCGGAAAACCAGATCCCAATCCACCATTCCAGGCTCAATTGTCGCAAACGCAGAGTCCGCACGGTCATAGATTACCTGGCTGCTGCGCATGACGGATCCGATTTCCAGGAAATAGATTCCTAGGCGGGAACCGCCATGCAGAATAAAGTGCGTACCCACATTGTATTGGCGCAAAAATTGTAAACAGGCTTCGCCAATATCATTCGAAGGCAGCCGGGTCACAATCTCGGTGTCCAATCCGTAATTTGCCAGTGAAACGGCCACATTGGATTCACCGCCGCCATATTGAACCTCAAAGTCGCGTGCCTGACCAAACCGCAATGCACCCGGCGGAGATAAACGCATCATAACTTCGCCAAAAGTGATAATCTTTTGCATTTTTTTTCCCATGTTTACAGCCGTTGGATATGGAATCCACCATCCACGTCAATAACCTGGCCGGTTGAAAATGGCAGATACCCTTCCGCGATTGCCTCTATTGCTTTTGCAATATCTTCTGGCATGCCCCACCGTTTGATGGGGGTCACACCTTCCGCAATCAGTTTGTCGTACTTATCTTTGACAATTTCGGTAAGAGGCGTCTTGATAATACCCGGACGGATTTCATACACGTTAATTCCCTCATCTGCCAGGCGGTCTGCATAAAGCAGAGTATTCATCGAAACGCCTGCTTTAGATACACAATACTCTGCCCGGCTTGTGCTGCTGGTGTAAGAACTGATAGACCCGATATTAACGATCTTGGGGTTTTCAATCACTTTATCTTTGATCAAACCGATCATTGTATTTGCCACAAGCTGGGTAAGGAAGAACGGAGCAATTAGATTTACCCCTAAGACCTCCCACATGCTGTCCTCGTTGATCTCGAGCATGTCCATCCGGACCCTCGGGCCAATTCCGGCATTGTTCACCAACAAATCGATTCGTCCAAAGTTTTTAATGGCCTCTGCAACAATACGGTCACGTTCCGCCGGATTTGTGATATCTGCCAGCACAATTAAACCATCGCCTCCGGCAGCCCGCACCAGCTCCAAAGTTTCATTAGGAGGATCCGGATTCCCTAAATCATTAATCACAATTGTCCAGCCTGCTTTTGCCAGCTGGATTGCAATACCGCGTCCAATGCCACGCCCCGAGCCTGTAATAATGGCTACTTTCTTCGCTCTGCTTTCCATACTAACCTCACTAATCTCAGTTTCTCAAAAGATTTGGATGATGCTCAAATTGACATTTTATAATTGCGCTGAAAAAACTACTGCGGAGATACTTCCCAATACCATAGACTTGGCGAATATTAATTGTCCTCGATTTTTCAATGGAAAATCTCTATTCAACCAAGTCTATGAGTTTTTATTTAGAATGAATATTTTCCTTGTCTAAAATGCTTTCTCTGCAACTTTTTTCGCAAATGCAGCAACTTTAGCGTTAAATTCATCCGGGTTGACAAAGAAAAATACATGCCCGCCTGTTTCAAAAGTATGGGACTCTTTATAAACATCCGGGTTGGTGTTTTCCGGATAGTACTTGGTAGCGAGGGCTTTTCCATTGGCTGTAACAGCAGAATCGGCCCCCATAAAGAGGATAGGCACTGTCACTTTTGGAAGCATTTCATATCCATTTTGGAAAACCAGATCACTATAAATAGCGAAGGATATGTAAGCCGGGGTCTTCAGAAATTCAGCGGCACTCCATTCAATCATCGAATCGTCATTCCCTGCCCAGATCTTCTTTGCGAAACCGGCACAATAACCTTCATTATTGTTATAAGAAAGGACCAGGAATTTATTGAATCCGTCCATATTGAAGCCCTTCAAACCATGGGCATTCCATTCCTCATCATACATTGCACCCAACGGGCAATCGAGCAGTCCAATCGAGTCAATCCGGTAATCGCCAAAGAGCATGTGGTATTTCAGCACAATCTGCCCGGACATAGACCAGCCCAGCAAAGTGGCATCTTTGACATCCAGGTAGTCCAACAACTCTTTAATATCCTGAGCATTTCGGGAGACTGTATGCCCGTGCAAACCCTTTGATGAATTTCCTTGACCGCGCGGATCAAAAGTAATTACCCGGTTGGTTTTCGCAAGGCCCTCAATGTTCTTATCGAAAAATCTCGTCGTACAAACAAAACCTGGAATCAATACAATGGGTTTACCGGCGCCGTGATCTTCAAAATAGAGGATCGCGTCATCACTGGTCCTGAAATAATTTTCTCGTGTTCCTGCCATTCTATGACCTCCTGAAAAGTTTCAAATTTATAGTGAACTGGAAATTGAAAATAAATAAAACTAAGCCCGATAACCAATTTGCTTTGAGATCAAATTCGCTGTTTGTGCTAATTTTTCTCCAAATTCCGGTACCTGTTCCTTGGGTAATCTTTGCAGAGGAACGGACAGGCTTACTGCTGCAATGGGATAGCCTTCATGGTTAAAAATTGGCACCCCAATACAGCGCCCCCCTACTTCGTTTTCCTGCTCATCTAATGCATAACCCTGCCCCCGGACAACATTCAATTCTTGTTCGAAGATACTGCGCTCCGTAATGGTCTTTCGGGTCAACGAGGTAAAGGAGTAATCTTCCAGAAGCAGTTCGAGATCCTGTTCAGGAAGAAAAGCTGCCATCGCCTTTCCTAACGCAGTCGAATGCACAGGCGCCCGTTTTCCCAATTCCGAGCGGATACCAAGTGCGTGGTTTCCAAACATTCTTTCGATATAGACCACTTCCTGGCCGTCCAGAACAGCCAGATTAACACTCTCCCCACACCAATCGCGAAGTTCTTCAAGAAAAGGAGAAGCTATTTTCCGCAGGTCGAGCTGGTTCAGCAGCACTGAAGCCCTTTCGGCAATCTTTAACCCCAGGCGATATTTCCGATTAGCGGGATTCTGATCCAGATAATGATTTGCTTTCAGTGTATACACAAGACCCGCAACGGTCCCGGGGTTCATATTGAGCATCTGAGCGATTTCCATATTGCCCAATTCGGCCCGGTTCCCTTCAAAGAGATTGAGTATTTTTAACGCATTCTGAACCGAAGCGATAACTTTACGATTGTTAGAGCGATTTTTCTCCATGAGTAAAGAGCACCTGAGAAACAAAGTATTTGGCATTATCAAATCATATTTGGCATTGTCACATATTTCTGCGTAATATTCACGTAATATTTGTCACAAAAATTATGTGTCATTTTACGTTCCTTTACCTCGGGATCGTATTCAGAGACAGTTTCTCAATCATTAGAGAAAAGTTTTCTTCATTTATTAAATTAGTTCAAGGCCGGGATGGGTTAAAAGCCTTTCTATACAGGTCCTCCCCCCATTTTCATCAAAATTTTTACATACTTGACTTTATCATTTATATTTCATACAATATACTTTATAAAATATAAAGTATATTGTGAGTGCTATGGAAAAAAATATCCTATCCCTAAATAACAACACTCCCCCTTCTCGCGAAGATTATGCCTATGAAGCAATTAAAGAAGCCATCTTGAGTGGCGAATTGCTTCCAAATCAAAAAATCAGCTTATCCGGTTTGGCTCGGGACCTTAGAGTCAGTATTATCCCCGTAAATAACGCTGTACGCCGATTGACCAGTGAAGGGTTAATCACACAGGACCCGCATCATTCCCCCTTTGTAAACGAATTTTCATCGGAAACGCTCAACGAAGTGCTTACAATTCGTTATCATCTGGAAAAACTGGCTTTACGGGAAGCTATTCCCAACATTGGTCCCAAAGAAATAAAAGAACTGCAAGAAATCGTTGATGAACTGGACATTGCCATCCAGGAAAATGATATGCATCAATACGGCATCCTCAACCGCGCTCTTCATATGAAAATCTATTCTTATGGTCCGTTCCCTATGCTGTGTGAGATGATCAATGATTTGTGGAACAAAGCAGAACTGAACCGCTGCCGGTCTGTATTCGCTTTAGTCCCTCACATGGCAGAACATTCCCAGGGCGAGCACATTGAAATGCTCCGCCTTATTGAGAATAAAGATGTTGAAGCAGTAATAGAAGTGCTCAACAGGCATAAGAACTATTCTCGCGGCAAATTATTCCAAACTTTAGAAAAAATTGAAAGCTGATCAGGGAACCTATCCCTGGCACACGACGGACATCATGCATACTTTCGCCTATATTAAACCTCGATCGTTACCCCGCGTCTTTGAAGTGCTCGAAAAATACACCTCTCAGGCCCGCCTGCTGGCAGGCGGAACGGATTTATTGGTACGTCTAAAATCAGGACGACTGAACCCGGAAATTATCATTGATATCAAAGACATTGCCGACCTGAATATAGGTGTTCTGCAAGAAAAAGGAAGCGTGCGAATTGGCGCCGGTACATTAATGGCCGTCCTTGAAAATCATCCGGTCATCGAACAACTTTTCCCCGCTCTGGTAGAAGCCGTACACAATGTTGGCTCAGTGCAAATTCGTAACCGGGCAACCATTGCCGGGAATCTTTGCAATGCTTCACCTGCCGCCGATAGTGCCCCCGCACTGCTGATATACAACGCCCGCATCAATTGCGTTTCACCCCGCGGAGAGCGCATTCTCCCGTTGAGCGATTTCATCACCGGGCCAGGGAGAACCGCTCTCGCACCGGATGAACTTGTGAAAGAAATTCTCCTCCCCATTCCTTCAAAACATCAGGCTGCTGCTTTTTCAAGATTAACCCGGCGCAAAGGTGTAGATCTGGCAACGATCAACCTTTGCTGCCAGGTTAATCGATCTGGACTCACTCGCTTCGCTTTGGGAGCAGTAGGGCCGGTACCTATTATTGTTGAAGACCCGGATGGGCTGCTTGCCTCAACAGATGTAAGCGCAGAAGATAAAAAGATCCGGATTTCCGAACTAATGGAAAAAGCCACCCCCATTACAGATGTCCGCGCCAGTAAAGAGTACCGACAGGCAATGTTGGCTGTGCTTGGTGAGCGCGCATTGAATACCGCTATAGAAAGACTACAAATTTCTTAATAGGATAAATCGTGGAGAAACCTGCCCTGCACTCAATCACATTTAAAGTTAACCATTGTTCTTATTCCATTGATGTATTTTCACATCATACGCTTTTAGAGGTACTACGGGACCAATTAGGCATCACCGGACCTAAAGAATGTTGTGGCGTTGGTGAATGCGGAGCCTGCACCGTTCTGATGGATGGCAAAGCAGTAAATTCCTGTCTGATTCTGGCAGTTGAGGCCGATGGGAGTGAGATCATCACCATTGAAGGCCTGGGAGGACCGGAAAGTTTATCCCCCTTGCAGCAGGCCTTCATCGATATGGGTGCCGTACAGTGTGGATTTTGTACCCCCGGAATGATCATGGCCGCTCAATACCTGCTCAACACCAACCCCAACCCGACAGAAGAAGATGTTCGGGTTGCCCTCGCCGGAAATCTTTGCCGTTGCACCGGATATACACGGATTATTGAAGCAGTGCTTTCTGTTGCTCGGGAAAAACAAATAGAAGGGAAAAAATGAACTCCACTAACCTCGCTACGAATAACAATCTGAACATACTTCTGGATAAAGCCAACGCTTCCCCCATTACCCCTCTGCGGATAAAAGATTGGCAGCAAATCATCAAATGGGAAGTGGATGGCGAAGCATTTTATTGGGAATCCGATGGAATCCAACTGAAGAATATCTCGCCTGCCAAACCCGGATTCGTTTTGAAATGTTCCAAAGATACCCTGGAACGCATTGTACAGGGCAAGCTCCCCTTTTTCATCGGACTATGGGGCACCAACGATATTGCCTTTGAAGGCTCTTTTTCAGACGCATATCGTCTGGGCTATGTTTTCCTGAGTGATAACCGCAAAAGAAGGGTTATCTTCATCAGCCATTGTTGGCTCAACATCAACACCCGTTTCCCGGAAGGATGCTCCTTTGAGGGCGCCAACACACCGCTGATCAAAACACTTCTGGATAGCGGCCTGGGAATCATTCAGATGCCCTGCCCCGAATACCAGTGCCTTGGGCTGGAAAAATATCGCTATGGCGAGATCGTACATGAAGAATTGCGAGCTTGTTTCAGGCGTTCTGCCCAATTGGTTCTCAATCAGATTAAAGATTATCGGGAATTAGGCTTTACGATTGTGGGCATTTTGGGAATGAACCCCAGTCCCTCCTGCGGCGTGGGCATTTCAAAGGGTAAAGGCACCATGCTTGGCACCGACCGGGACACCTCCGAAAAACAGGAATCGGGGATCTTCATTGAAGAATTACAGAAACTGCTTACAGCAGAAGGGATTTCAGACATCAATATCTTTGGAGTCCGGCGGCTGATGATCGGCGAAAGTGGTTTAGAAGAACGCATCGAATATTTAAAATCTCAAATTAACGTTTGAGATTTTTATTGTTTAACAATAGTTTTGATCGAATTCAATCAAAAGGAGTAGTACATGTCACAAATTATTGATTTAAGCCTTCCCCATCAAAATTTCGCAAGTGAACCTTTTCCACCCTCTATTTCACACACAACCCACGAGGAAGGGGCACGACGCCTCGCGTTACTCGCGAAAATCGATCCCACTGATTTTGAAGATGGAATGGCATTAGCCTCAGACCAGGTAAACGCCAGCACACACTCCGGCACTCACGTGGACGCGCCCTGGCATTTTGGCCCTACAGTTAACGGTGAGCCCGCCAAGACCATTGACCAGGTTCCTCTGGAATGGTGTTATGGCAACGGCGTCATTCTGGATATGCGCCACCTGGATCAAGGTTCAGAAATTAGTGCTGAAGATGTAAAGCAGGCTCTGCAAAAAATTAACCACACCCTCAAAGAGGGTGATATTGTCCTGATCCAAACCGGAGCCGATAAATTCTGGGGAACAACCAAATACCTGCCGGCTCAATCCGGATTGGGTATGGAAGCCACCGAGTACATCCTTGACCAGGGTGTCAAAGTGATTGGGATTGATGGCTGGGGCCTCGACCGCCCGGTTGCCAAAATGGCTGAAGCCTATCACGATACGCACGATAAGAAAAGCCTCTGGCCTTCCCATTTCTATGGTCGACAGCGCGAATATCTCCAAATCGAAAAAATGGCTAACCTGGATCAATTGCCCTCCCCCACCGGGTTTAAAGTTTGCTGTTTCCCGATCAAAATCGAACGTGGTTCCGCTGGATGGACCCGTGCCGTTGCAATCTTAGAAGATTAATAATTAGAGAGAGAGAAACCATGGATGAGAAATTGTTTCATACTGAAGATTACTGGGTCAGTTCTTACAACTATTTTGATGAAGTTCGATCACAATTCAATTTACCCGAGAAAATTAAATTTCACGATGTAACCCTTCGTGATGGCGAGCAAAGTCCGGGCGTTGCATTTAATGCAGAAGATAAGATCGAGATCGCAAAAATGCTGGACGATCTCGGTGTCGACCGGATCGAAGTCGCTTTACCCGCAGTTTCAGAAGAAGATGTAAAAGCCACCAAAGGCGTCGTTGCTCTTAAACCCAACGCACAGGTCTTTGTGCTCTGCCGTGGTATGGCAAGTGATGTGGAATTAGCACTCGAATGCGGTGTAGATGGGGTTATCCTTGAGCTTCCGGTTGGGACCCCCCGTCTCAAATATCAGTTCTCACACTGGACTGAAGATGATGTGATCAACAAAGCTGCCCACTGGGCAAAATATGCCAAAGAAAAGGGCCTGGAAGTTGTTTTATTCCCCATGGATTGTACCCGCGCCCGGCCCGAATTCTTCACACGCGTCTTAGAAGAAGTTGGCGCACTGCCGGCAGTGGATGGTGTGGCAGTTGTAGATACATCAGGTTCCCTGACTCCACAGGCAGGTGTCTACCTGGTAAATAAAATGAAAGAAATCACCAACAAACGGATTGAGATTCACACCCATGGTGATTTTGGAATGGCCGTTGCGACATCTCTCGCCTGTGCGACCGCCGGCGCAGAAGTGATCCATGTATCCGTTGCAGGTCTTGGAGAACGGACCGGAAATACACCGCTGGATGAAGTAGCCGTTTCAGCAAAAACACTTTACGGATTGGATAGCAATATCAAGTTCGACAAAATCTACGAAGTCTCACAGGAAGTCATCAAACGCAGCAAATTCCAAATTGCCCAATCCAAACCATTAATTGGACACCGCGCATTTACCCGGGAATCTGGAATGGGTGTTGATCTTATCAAGACACAACCTCTGGCAATGTTTGGTGTACATCCAAATTGGATCGGACGAGATCCCGAATACGTGCTGGGAAAGAAATCCGGCTTGATGTCCGTCGAAATGAAGCTGGATGATCTCGGAATGCCTGCTTTACCGGACGATCAAAAGAACGCAGTCCTGTCCAAAATCAAAAATTTATCCCTTGAGAAAAAAGGCCTTGTCGGCGACGATGAATTCGTTGCGATTGTCAAAGAAGTAACCGGAAACTAATTTTATAAATTCCCAGCAGCATGTTTTAGGACATGCTGCTGGGAAAACCATTGAGGCAAAAGTTTATTCAATGACACAAATCGGCAAATCGGTTCAACGGGTTGGAATAGAAGAGAGAGTAACCGGAGCATTGAAATTTGCTGCGGATTTAAAGTTTGCAAATGCTCTGCAAGTGAAATTGGTACGCCTGGACGTAGGCCATGCCAGAATCATTTCCATCGACACTTCGGAAGCCGCCCGGTTAGAAGGGGTACGCTTTATCCTGACCGACAAAGATTTCCCCCAACCCATTCCCCGCTACGGGCCCTTCATTTACGATCAACCTATTATAGCTACAGGTGAAACAAAGTTCTTTGGTGACCCGGTTGCCGCAGTTGTAGCCACAACCGAAGATATTGCGGCTAAAGCTGCCAGTCTGGTAAAAGTGGAATATGAAGAACTGCCGGGCGTGTATTCTATAGAACAGGCTCTCGCGCAGGATGCCCCATTAATACAGGACCCATCCATCCGGGAAAACCCGGAATTAGCCCACACAAATATTTTGGATGAATGGAAATTTGGATGGGGAGAACCCGAAAACGTCGCCTCCGACCTGGTGCTGGAAGACACGTTTACTTTCCCCATGACCACCCATTTTGCCATCGAACCGCATGTATTTATTGCTGCTCCTGAGCACGATGGAGTCTGTATATGGAGTACAGTACAGCATCCTCATCTATTACAGCGGGTTATGGCGCGCGCTTTAAAGATCCCCATTGCCAAGATTCGTATCATCGCGACCGAATTAGGCGGCGGTTTCGGAGGAAAAGGCTATCCCAAGTTTGAGCCAATGATGGCATTTTTGGCCATGAAACTCCAGCAGCCCGTCCGGCTGCGCCTATCTCTCGAAGAAACTTTTCTTCTGGGCCGCAGAAATTCCAGTTCCATTCGGGTTAAAGCCGGCTTTCAGAAAAATGGTAAGCTCACCTTTATGCAGGTGTATGCGGATTTCCTGATCGGAGCATATGCCAATGCATCCCCCCGTGTGGTGGCCAAATCAGCTCTGGTGGGATGTGGGGCCTACAGGCCGCCCAACGCCTCCATCCATGCCCGCGCCATTCTTTCACACACTGTCCCCGGAACTGCGTTTCGTGGCTTTGGCGCCCCCCAGTTCATGTGGGCTCTTGATTCAATCATGGATATAGCTGCGGATAAACTGGACGTTGACCGGCTCAAAATTCGCTTATCCAACTTACCCAAACGGGGAGAATTATTGATCCCCGACGAATTGCCTGTGGATGGAGACTGGGCCGAAGGCCTCACAAAGGCTGCCAACGCCATTGGTTGGGGCACTCCATTACCTCCCAATCATGGCCGTGGTTTGGGGATCGGCATTAAAACCCCTGCTCCGGCTACAGTTTCGCAGGCGGCAGTCCGGTTTCATTACGATGGTAGTCTCACGGTTTTAGTCGGGACAACGGAAATGGGCCAGGGTGCCAGAACCGTGTTGGCCCAGATCGCCGCGGATGCCATGCGTGTCCCCATGGAAAAAGTTACCGTGATCAACGGCGACACAGCGATCGTCCCCTTTGACTCGATCACTGCGTCCAGCCGCTCAACCGTCTTCATGGGAAACGCTATCAGCCTGGCATGTAAGGATATCCAGAAAAAGCTGCGTGAGATGGCGGTGGAATGTCTTCAAGTCAACCCTACGGACGTCACCTTTGTCGATGGGAAAATCCAGCTTCCCGGTAGAGAATTGGAATACCTCGATATCATGAGGGCTTATTTTGGTAACGTCACCGGTGAAATTCACGGAATGGGCATTTATAAAGAGCCCCTCAAACCCGAGCATCCGCTGGGCGGCGGCGTATCTTTTTATGAAGTGATTTTTGCCGCCGCTGAAGTAGAAGTGGACAAGGAAACCGGTTTTGTAAGCGTTAAAAAACTGGTGACCGTAGGAGATATCGGCAAAGCCATCAACCCTCTTCTGGTTGAGAGCCAGGATGAAGGAGGTGCCATTCAGGGTATGGGGCACTCTTTGATGGAGCATCTCATCATGGATGAAAGAGGCCGCATTCTCAACCTTGGAGCGTTGGATTACCGCATCCCCACCACACAAGATATTCCCGAAGAACTCAAGTCATTGCTGGTTGAGAACATGGATGGCCCCGGGCCCTCAGGAGCAAAAGGCACCGGAGAAAGCGGCATCATTCCAATTGGCTCGGCGATTGGATTGGCAACCGGTGAAGCAACCGGAGTCTTTTTCCACGATTTACCTCTTACTCCTGAGACGGTGTGGAAAGCTCTTAATCAACAAAAATAACTGGCTATTTTCCTGATACTTTATTTAACAATTCGACACAGGTTCGTAAAAAAAGGAGGCTGTATCCGGAACAATATAAAAAACGAAGAAGTGACATACAATTTACACCCTAAATTACGAGGAGAAAAAAATGAAAAAGCTTAGTATTTTGTTGGTAGTTTTGGTTGTCTCCGCTATGGTACTCAGTGCCTGCGCTCCGGCAGCCCCTACAGCAGCACCGGCAGTCGAAGAAGCTGCCCCTGCAGCCGAAGAAGCAGCAGTCGCCGAAGAAGCGCCAGCCGCTGAAGAAGCCCCCGCAGCTGAAGAAGTCGCTGCTGAACCAAAAGCCGACATTCTCATTGGTAACCTGCAGGATGAATCTGGCGGAATGGCTGTTTTGAGCACCCCTCTTACCTATGCGGCAACCATGAAAATCGATGAGATCAATGCTGCTGGCGGTATCAACGGTCGTATGATCAAACTGATTACGTATGACACCCGCAGTGATGTAAACGATGCCATCAATGCTTACACCCGTATGGTTGAACAGGACAATGTGGTAGCCGTCTTAGGCCCACCTATTTCCAACATTGGTATTGCCGTTGCCCCTGTTGCCGAAGAATTACAGGTTCCGATCGTTGGCCTTTTCATGGACGAGAACGCAATCCTTCAGGAAAACGGAGAACCCTGGCACTATATGTTCCTGGGGCAAAACTCAGCCAGAGTACAGGGTGAGATCTCGGGTGCGTATTCTGCAAAAGAGCTGGGCGCAAAAGCTACTGCCCTCCTTGTTAACAGCCAAAACTCATACTCGGTGGGTCTTGCCGATGGCTTCAAGACAACCTTCACTGCAAATGGTGGAGAGATTATCACTGAAGAAACCTACACTTTCGGTGATGTCGATTTCCGCGCACAATTAACCAAGATTCTGGCCCAAAACCCAGACTCAATCTATTTCCCCGGCTATCCCGCCGAAATTCCCCTGATTTATGCGCAGGCATATGAACTGGGCTTTGAAGGCATGATGCTCAGTGACAACTCGGTACCTCCAACGGGCCTGGCCCCTAACACAGATCCCGAAGCATCCAAGAATAGTTCCTATCCTTACGGAATCAATCCGGAAGATACAGTCCTGAAAGAATGGGCTGCAAAATACGAGGAACAATTTGGAATTCCCCCGCTGGCTCAATCCTTCTCAGGAGCAGACGCTTTTGGTATGATGGTAGTTGCAATCGAAAATTGTGGTGATGACGTAACTTCAGCTTGCATCACAGAAGAAATGAACAACATTACCGCTTACCCGGGATTCCAGGGTACTTTCGACATGTCCCCAACACTGCATCAACCAGATGCACTGCCTATGGCTATGATGAAGATTGTGGATGGACAGCAGGTGTTTGATCAGTGGTATCTTCCAAGTGGTCCTGCAAATTAAACATCATTAAATAAAGAAAAGACCGGGGTCAAATGAATATATTTTGGCCCCGGTCATCTTCTGAAAATAGGATTGTATATGAATATAAACCTCATTCTTCAGCAAGTTATCAATGGCCTATCCCTGGGTGCCGTTTATTCGTTGATTGCAGTTGGTTTCGCGATGATCTTCAACATTCTGAAGTTCTCCAACTTCGCACATGGCGGTGTTATTGGTTTTAGTGCGTATGCGGGCTTTTTAGCTGCAACGAAGTTGGGTCTTCCATTGGTACCTGTTATCCTGGTTGGCATGCTAACGGGTGCCGTCACAGCAATAATAATTGAATTCGTTGCATTTAGATGGATCCGGATTAGAAAAGGCCAACTGGTCTATTTCTTTGTCACCTCTATTACCATGCTCATGCTTCTTCAGCAATTCTTGATTATGATTTTCGGTAAGGCATTTGACTTTTATCCAATTACTCTCATAAAAACCAAGGTGATTCGTATAAGCGGGTTAACCATCTCTGTAACCTATCTGATTACACTGATCGCTACAATCATAGCCTTTGCACTTTTGACCTGGATTCTAAAAAAGACACGGATTGGCATTGCAATACGGGCAGCATCCAATGACCTTTCAGCAACCGCATTAATGGGAATCAATGTGGATTTTGTTGTGGCATCTACCTTTTTTGTATCCGGGTTACTCGGTGGGCTTTCCGGTGTTTTATACGGAATGTCGGCCTCATTAACCCCACAAATCGGACAAGTAGTCGTCAAGGGATTTATTGCCTCGGTGTTGGGTGGTTTAGGAAGTTTGACTGGTGTGGCCATCGCTGCCTTTGCGCTAGGGCTTATTGAAGTGTTTCTCATCGCAACAATCGGTTCAGGTCTATCCCCGGTGGTTATCTTTTTCATCATGGTTGCTTTCCTGCTCTTGCGTCCGCAAGGTGTTGCTGGTCAAAGTTTCACCGATAAAGCCTGACCCTGGAGGAATATAAAATGTTGTATTATCTTACAATTTTCACCACAATGGCAATTGCTACCATCGGTGTGTTGGGAACACATCTTCTCACGGGCATGAACGGCATGTTTTCGTTGGGTCAGGCAGCATTCATGGGTATGGGCGCTTACATTTCTGCAATCTGTGTGGTCAATTATGGAATACCCTTCCCACTGGCAATACTGATCAGCATCTCAATCACATTGGTGGTTGCATTTTTGGTCGGCTTTGCGACGCTGCGCATCCGTCAGGATTTCTTTGCGCTGGCAACATTTGGTTTTGGACAGGCCATGATCGGTTTATTCACCGAATCGGTAAAGGTCACCGGTGGCGCGCTTGGTTTTTCAAATATTCCTCGTATGACAACCCCTACAATAGCATTTGTATCACTGCTGGTGTGCATTTTCCTTGTATGGGGGATTCGCCGTTCCCATTTTGGCCGCGATAGTCTGGCGATTCGTGAGAATGAAATGGCTGCCAAGTCCACCGGCATTGATATCTTCCGCCACAAAATGACCATATTTCTCATTTCAGCCGTATTTTCTGCTTATGCAGGTGTATTGATGGGGTTCTACAACCGTTACATCGACCCCAACATGTACGGATGGATGGTCTCGGTAACCTGGATCATTATCGTATTCTTTGGCGGGAGAGACAGCTTAACCGGAACGCTCTTCGGTGCGCTCATTTTGTTGACTTTGCCAGAGGTCTTTCGGTTTGCGGCAGCATGGCGCATCACTCTGTACTGCATCACCATTTTACTGATCATCAACCTCAGACCTAGCGGGTTGTTTGGGAGATGGGAGTTATCTCTTAAACCACTCTTCCGGCTTTTCACCAATAAACCAAAGCGGGAGGTTGAATAAATGGAAAATAACACCATTATTGAAATTAAGAACCTCACAAAAAACTTCGGTGGAATCTGTGCGGTTAATAATTTTTCCGGAGAATTAAAAAAATCACAGATTGTGGGAATCATTGGCCCAAACGGCGCCGGGAAAACCACTATTCTGAACTTGATTTCAGGTGTTTACGGGGCATCTTCGGGCAGCATCATCTTCAACGATAAGGATATCACCGGTATTGAACCCCATAAGATCACACACCTGGGGATCGCCAGAACTTTTCAGAACATTAATTTGTTCCAAAATATGTCCGTCCTGGAAACCATCATGACCGCATATTCCTGGCGCGCTTCATACAGCGTCCTTGAAGCACTGGTTTCATGGCCGAGTGTAAGCCGTTATGAAAACGATATTCGCCAAAAAAGCTTATATTGGATAGAGCGCGTTGGGTTATCGGATGTGACCGATCAGGCTGCTAATTCTCTCCCTTACGGATTACAACGCAGAGTTGAAATTGCCCGTGCTCTGGCTACGGAACCAAAAGTTTTATTATTGGATGAGCCCGGTGCAGGAATTAACCACTCGGAAATCCATGATCTGGTTGAACTGATTAGAGGTCTTCACCAGGAATTGAATTTATCAATTGTCTTAATTGACCATAAAATGGATGTCATCATGCGCCTTTGTGACTGGATTTATGTACAGGATTTTGGAAAGACCATCGCGCAGGGAACACCAGAACAGATACAAAAAGACCCGATTGTTATCAAAGCCTACCTGGGCGAGGAGGATCTGGATGCTTGAAATAAAAAACCTTCATTCGGGCTATGGCAAAATTGAAGTTCTGCATAATATCAATATCACCGTTCCGGATTGCAAAATCATTGGTGTGATCGGAAGAAATGGTGCAGGAAAATCCACCCTGTTAAACACCATTTCGGGCATCGTAAAGATTTCACAGGGTGAAATCTTATACAATGGTGAAAAAATCCCTTCCAAAGCACACAAAGTTGTCCAGGCTGGGATTGTACAGGTTCCTGAAGGCCGGCGCATTTTCCCATCTTTAACCGTCAATGAAAATTTAATTATGGGCGGCTACCTTGCCTCCCCCAGTGAATTTAGTGATCGTCGGGAAGAAGTTCTTGAACTCTTTCCCATCTTAAAAGAACGCTACAACCAGCAGGCTGGGACCCTTTCAGGCGGTGAACAGCAGATGCTCGCCATGGGAAGAGGCTTGATGTCTGATCCAAAAGTTCTGTTGTTGGATGAACCTTCTCTTGGGTTGGCGCCGCTTTTGTTCCGGCACGTTTTTGAGATGATACAGCGATGTAACGAAGAGCGCGGCATGACTATCATCCTTGTGGAGCAGAATGCCCGCATGGCGCTAAAAATGTCAGATTATGCTTACGTCCTCGAAGACGGAGAAATTGTCATTGAAGGCACCGGAAAAGAACTCCTCTGCAATGAAAATGTCCAGTCCGCTTATCTGGGTGCTTCCGTCAACGGATAATTAAGGCGAACCAGCCCTAACAATCACCTACAAAAATGGTGCGGTCAAATTTGACCGCACCATTTCTTATTCCTCATTGTGTTCCCAATATCACTGCATTTCTTTATTCGATAAAATACAAACCCTCACAGATTCTTCCCATCAGAAACAATCCACTGCCATTCGAATCTGGTGTTCACTCCTGCAGCAGGATGCAGGCCTCATACGGCTCCAGCGGAAGCCGCAGATCCGCCACCTGCGCCGGCTCCGCTCTGCGGTTCGAGAGCAGCAGCTTCCACCGGGTCTGTGCCAGCCGCGGACTGAGATGTACTGCCAGTGCCCGCCCACTGAAATTAAGCGCAACCAGTGCAGTCTGGTCTCCGGCCTGTTTCAGATACGCCAGCACCGCCCGCGGATCGCTCGTCAGCGGCACGGTCATCCCCTGCCGCAGTACCGGCACCTCTTCTCGCAGCCGGATCAACTGCCGGTAAAAATGAAACAGTGAATCCGGGTCGCTGCGCTGGGCCGCCACATTCCGCGATGGATAATCGGGGTGTACCGGCAGCCAGGGAGCTGTCAAACTGAAGCCCGCGTTCCGGCTCCCATCCCACTGCATCGGAGAGCGGCACCCATCCCGTCCCTTGTAGAACGGCCAGAAGCGCTTCCCTACCGGGTCCTGGATCTCGCTGTGCCGCACCTGGATATCCCGCATACCAATCTCTTCTCCATAGTACAGATAAGGTGTCCCTCGTTGGGTCAGCAGCAGCGCCGCGGCCACTTTTAACCGGTCATCCGATTCCCCCTTGCCAAAGCGGGTCGCCGACCGCACTACATCATGGTTGTTGAGCACATAATTGGGCCAGGCATCCTCCGGCAGCACGTTCTCCCAGCGCTGAATCGCCCCCAGAAAATTCGCCGCCCGCCACCGCGACCGGGTAAACTCAAAGCTGAAAGCCGCGTGCAGTTTGCCACCCCCGCAGTACTGGGCTGCCCGCTGTGGGTTGTCAAATCCTTCAAACGTCTCGCCAATCGCGTAACGCTCCGGGTATGAGTCCAGCAGCGCCCGGATCTCCGCCAGCAACGGCATCATCTCCGGCTGGTCCTGGTCATACACATGGCGCTGTCGATCAAACCCGCGCAGACCCAATTTAGGCGGGTTATCAGGCATCTCCGGATGTTTGAAATACAGGTTGAACACATCCAGCCGGAAACCATCCACCCCCCGCTCCAACCAGAAGCGGAACACATCCAGCATCTCTTTCCGGACTTCCGGGTTACGCCAGTTAAGGTCTGGTTGTTCCTTGTAGAACATGTGGTAATAATATTGTCCGGTTGCGGGATCAAATTCCCAGGCCGGACCGCCGAACACCGACTGCCAGTTATTGGGAGGCCCTCCCTTTGGGTTTGGATCGTGCCAGATATACCAGTTCCGCCTTGGATTGGCTTGTGAACTGGCCGATTCTTTAAACCACGGATGCTGATTCGAAGTATGGTTCAGGACCAGGTCCAGCACAATGCGGATCCCATGCTGGTGTGCCTTTCCCAGTAAGCGGTCAAAGTCTTCCATCGTCCCAAATTTCGGATCAATCGCGGTGTAATTTGCGACATCATACCCGAAATCCACATCAGGCGAAGGATAAATTGGCGAAAGCCAGATTGCGTCCACGCCCAAATCTTCCAGATAATCGAGGTGGTCCAGCACTCCGGTCAGGTCGCCGATTCCATCCTCATTACTATCCGCAAACGAGCGCGGGTAAATCTGATAAATCACACCATCTCGCCACCATAAACGCTTTTCGCCCATGATAAGAAAACCTCCAGATCAAATATGTGTGTGATAGTACATCCGCAGTGACTGTTCATACAAAACAGGCATTAAATCTGTATTTTGATTATATCTCCGCCTTTCATTATTAATAATAAAAACACGTTATTTTCCCTTTTAGAAGCCCTGCAGAGGGCTCATGGAAAACTCAAAACCCCAATGTTTTTTGGCTCTCTTTTCAAAAGCCAGATCGCGCAATTGTAGCTGCCGGCAGATATGGCGCATCCCGGCTTTCTTAACCATTCCATCTTATTCTTATGTTATACTCATAAATTGAATAGTTTTATACTGAGTATATATAATCATCAACTAGAGAGTCAAATTTCTTCCGTTTTGAAAATACGTTCAGGAAGTTTTCTAACAATCCTGTTGGTCTTAAGCCAACGCGAAAAAAGAAAATAGATTGATAAAGATTCAACACCCTCATCAAGCACAATAACATCTTATTATTCAGGAGTATCGTATGCTCGGATTGCAATCACGTCAAAATCACATTACTCGTTGGATAGAGCAATCATGGAGACTGCTGGCGCTTCCTTTATTATTGTTCATTACGCTGCCAATCTTTGCGCTCATCACACGCAGTCCATTACCCAGCTTATTCGCAAACCTGGATCAGCGTCAGGTTTCCCAAGCGGTGCGTCTGAGCCTCACCACTTCTTTTTTAACCACTTTAATAACCTGGATATTTGGAACGCCGGTAGCCTATCTTTTAGCACAGCGCCGCTTCCGTGGCTATCCGATTGTTGACACGCTGATCGATCTGCCCACCGTATTACCCCCTTCCGTCGCCGGAGTAGCTTTATTAATGGCTTTTGGACGAAAAGGCATGTTAGGGGAATGGTTCTCTTCATGGAATATCACCATTCCTTTTACCATTGTAGCGGTGGTGATGGCGCAAACGTTCATTGCAGCCCCATTCTACATCAAAGCAGCCAGCATTGGTCTGGCCGGCGTCAGCAAGGAGCTCAAACAGGCAGCCGCATTGGATGGTGCCAATCATTGGAAGACGTTTCGCTATGTGGTTCTTCCCTTATCCTGGCCTTCTTTGATGAGCGGCAGTGTCATGACATGGGCCCGAGCGCTGGGTGAATTTGGGGCAACGATTATTTTCGCAGGCAATTTCCCTGGACGGACTCAGACCATGCCTCTGGCAATCTATATCGGATTTGAAATCAACCTGAATGTCGCCCTGACTCTGGCCATCATTCTGATTGGGTTTTCATTTCTTACTTTAATCATTGTTAAAGGATCACTGCACAAACGGTTGGATTTAAGCAATGAAATCATAACGAATTAATAGTGCAGCCCAATCTCTGTTTTAAAGCAGCAACCCAAAAATTCAATTTTTGATTAATTAAAATTTTCAATGGAGCCGAGTTCTTTCTCACAGGCTTTTAACCAGTCGATAATCCCCTTAATCTGGTTCATGCGATAGGTGTATACAAACCATTCATCCAAATTACCCCGGTCGGAAGAGAGAAGATTCACTGGTGTTTCATGGAACCAATTCCGGCATTCCTCTTCTTGAATTTGAATCAAGGTTAATACATCCGCTTTTCCATACCATCCGGCCACAATCAGCTTCGCCAGGAATTCCTGACGAACATCTCTGGCCCGATGGACTGGCGTTTTTAACCAATTTTTTAAAGATTCAATGCCTGATTCTGTGGGGTGAAAACACTTACGAGGTGGATAGGTCTCTCCACTTACTAACTGGCTTGTCACCAGGTCTCTTGATTCCAGCTTGTCTAATATGGCATAGAGCATTGGCTGCTTTATATTCCAAAGGCGTGAAATACCTTTGATTTCTGACAGGTGCTGATACATTTCATAACCATGCATCGGTTTCTGGTCAAGTAGAGCAATAAGGATGTGCTCAAGCTTTAGTGTAGCTGGTTTGCGTGGTGACATATTTTTTAAATCCAAAATAGAGGACAGGTTTAAAAATTTATATCATGAAACGGGAAGAAATACAAAGGTGGATGCAATAAAACAATCTTCTGTCTTGCCGAACTTCCCTCCAGCCCCTTTCCAAACGTCATCTTGTGTGATAATATATTGAATATTCATTTATTGAGTATACTTATTTCCAACAAACTTACTTGGCGGGGTACTAAAAATTCATTCATCCGACAAACCAATGCATCTTTTATTTCTATATTGCGCTGCCCGATAATCTGATCGGCCCGTCCATACTCAAAGTTCATTTATAAAACCATTAAAAAGGAGATTTTCAACATGCGTTCAAAAATTTTATCCCTGATATTGCTATTTCTAATGGTTGCCATGACAGCCTGCACCCCACAAGAGGCCGCAACCACAGCAATTGCCACCGAAACCCAGGTTACTGTCGAGGCCAGAACTCTGACCGTACTGGCTGCTGCTTCACTGACCGAGTCTTTTACCGAATTGGGTCAGGTTTTTGAAGATCAAAACCCCGGTGTTGAAGTAGCTCTTAGCTTTGCCGGCTCGCAGCAATTGGCACAACAGTTAGGCCAGGGTGCAGAAGCAGATGTTTTTGCCAGCGCCAACGAAAAATATATGCTCGCCATGGAAGAAGAAGCAAATCGAGTCAATGCTGAAGACGTCCAGACCTTTGCCACCAACCGTCTGGTGGTGATATTTCCAAAAGATAATCCGGCCGGTTTAATAACATTACAGGATCTTGCTAAGTCCGGGATCAAACTGGATTTAGCAGATACATCCGTACCTGTTGGGCAATATTCAGATAATTTCCTTGATAAAGCAACTCAAGACTCCGCCTTTGATTCATCTTTCAAAGAAAACGTATTAAAAAATGTAGTTTCGTATGAAGACAATGTTAAAGCCGTCCTCACAAAAGTATCGTTAGGCGAAGCGGATGCCGGGATTGTCTACGTAACCGACATTACCCCGGATGCCGCGGATAAAGTTGATAAATTAGATATTCCGGACGAATTAAATACAATTGCCACTTACCCCATAGCTCCCCTTGCAGACAGTCAAAACAGCGAACTGGCAGACTCATTCATAGATCTGGTTCTCTCTCCTGAGGGTCAGAGCATCCTGGCTCAACATGGTTTTATTCCAGCCGGTGACACGGAATAATCGTGTTCTTTTCGAAAAATCAGTAATACTCGTGCCTGGCCAGTTACCAGGCACGAGTATTTTCTACACACAGCACTAACCAGGGGTAATCCATCAAAGCATTCAAGCCTGCACCAAACACTTCTCTGTTTATCAAGGTACGCCGTTAATACTCTTTCAAATAGCAAATCTATCCATTTCTTCCCTCCGCGTTTATTTTTAATATTTATTTTTAATATAATGAAGAATACCTTGCATCCATCGAGAATATATGTTAAAATAATCTCTGTCGTAGTAGCAGTTGTGATCCTATTGAGCGCAACGGAAAGTGGGCAGAGCCCCACTTTTCTGCGTATTAGGGATATATGTTTTTTTGGACGGTACGGAGAAAAGAAAAAATGAAGAACGAATTTACCCTGGCTTTCAATGAGGTGTTGGAAGAAAAGCAATTGCCTAAAGAAGTAATTCTTGCGGCACTTGAATCAGCCATGGTTTCCGCTTACCGGCGCTCGGTGAACGCCTCCAATGCACAGCACGTGGAAGCAAAAGTTGATCCGGAAACCGGAAAAGTATTGATCTACGCCGAAAAAGAGGTCGTAGAGTCTGTTGATGACACCCGCACCGAAGTCGCTCTGGAAGATGCCCTCAAGGTAGACCCGGAAGCCGAACTCGGCGGAATGGTCATCGTTGAAACAACCCCTAAGAATTTTGGGCGTGTCGCCGCTCAGACTGCCCGCCAGGTAATCCAACAACGCATCCGCGATGCGGAACGCCAGGTCCAGCTCGACTTCTACCAGAAGCAAATCGGGGAGATCGTCAGCGGTATCGTTCAGGCCATCAACTCACAGGGACTGACCATCGGTTTGGAGATGCACGCCGAAGCCAGTATGTCCCGCAAAGATATGATCCCGAAAGAGCGTTTCCGTATTCATGATCGTGTTCGCGCACTGATTGCCGAAGTAAAAGATACCCCGCGCGGGCCCCAAATTAATCTTTCCCGTACCCACCGTGATTTTCTCCGGCGCTTGCTGGAAAATGAAGTGCCCGAAATCTATCACGGTGTAGTAGAAATCCGCTCCATCGCCCGCGAACCGGGAGAACGTGCTAAAGTAGCCGTTATGGCCACCCAATCTGGCATTGACCCTGTAGGAGCCTGTGTCGGTATCCGTGGCGTCCGCATTCAAGCCATTGTCCGCGAACTCCATGACGAGAAAATTGACGTCATCGAGTGGAACGATGATGCCGGAGCATTTATCGCCAAGGCCATCAGCCCTGCCCGCGTGCTCGGCGTGTACCTCAACGAAGAACACGGCATCAGCCGTACCGCCACCGTCATCGTACCGGAAGACCAGCTCAGCCTGGCCATCGGTCGGGATGGGCAAAATGCACGTCTGGCCGCCAAGCTAACCGGATGGCGGATTGATATTAAGAGCCTGCCAGAAGCTGCCGGCGATGCATTATATCGCCTTCAACAGGATGAAAAACTCACAGAACTGGCAGAGGCCGAAAAAGAAACCATTGCAGAAGTGGATGGACTGCTCGTTCGTAAAAATGAAGGCCGTCCGCTCAACCCTGAAGAATACGACAAACTGGTCAAGTTTGTGGATCGTGTTGAAAAAGCCACAACAACCAAAGCCGAGCCTGTACAGGAAGAACCCATTGCCGAAGCAGTTCCCGAAGCCCGTAATCTTATTCCGGACAGTGCCTTTGAAACTGATGTTCTTGACAGTGGCCTTCCTGAACATATTGCTGTCATCCTTCAAGGTGGTGGTTACCGCACCGTTGGCGATCTGGCATTCCAGATGAAACTGGAACCCGATAAAGTTTTGAGCTTAAACGGTATTGGCGCCCGTTCCATCGAAAAAATCAATGAGTTGGTAGCTTCAATTGTTGCAGAACCGGTTGCTGAAGAAGCTATTGAGGAACCCGTTAAAGCCGATGAGGCAGCACCTGAACCGGAATCCGCAGAAGAAACTCCCATCGCCGAAATATTCGAACCCGTTGAAGAAACTGTCGAAGCCGAAGCACCTGTTGAAGCGGTCGAAACAATGGGAACCGAAGCCCAAGAAGAAGCTGTAACCGAATCAGAGCCAGAGCCAGAACCGGAAGTTGAAGAAGAAGACCTTTCCTTTGAGGAACTCTTCGAGCTTAAACAGGAAGTTCTTGAAGCAGAGATCCGTGGTGAAGAGGAAGAGGAAGAAGAGGAACCCGCTCTGGATGTGAGTAAGAAAAAGAAGAAGAAACGCAAGAGCGTTCAGGTAGAATATGATCCCGACCGCGATATGGTTGTACGCAAGAAAAAACACAAACGCGGTGGTGGTTTGAGTGATTGGGATTGGGACGTATAAGCCCCGCCCATTGAGACTAAAGGTGGCTAAACAGAAGAAACCGAAACGGGTGAAACACATCCCCCAGCGCACCTGTGTGGGTTGTCGGGAAGTCCTTTCTAAACGCGAGCTGATTCGTATCGTCCGTACCACAGATGGAGTGGTTATCGACAAAACGGGAAAACTGGCTGGCCGGGGAGCCTATCTTCATGATAAACGCTCCTGCTGGGAAAAAGGACTGAAAGGCTCCATTGTGCGTGCGCTGAGGGCTGATTTGACAGAAGAAGACTGGAGACGCCTGACCACTTTCATGGATACCCTGCCCGATGAAGCGTCTGGGATAAACCCTGAGGAATTGTCGGAGTAAAAACTCGATCGGAAAGCCATGCGCATCTGACAGATTGGTTTACTAAAAAGCCATATCTGTTTTATCTTGCGCACTTTCCATAGATAAAAATTACAAAATACATTCTTTTCACTTATATTGAAACACAACCCTCCTTAACCAGTTGGGGGATGCTTAAGGGGCGACACTTTTTAGGAGGTGGTTGATGAGCGATAATAAACTGAAGTCTATTGAACTGCCATCCATTATCACAGTTCGGGATTTAGCGAAGGAAATTGAAGCCAGTCCCATTGAGATCATCAAAGTTTTGATGGCGAATGGAGTCATGGCAAATATTAATCAACAAATTGACTTCGATACCGCAGCTGTGGTTGCCAACGAATTGGGCTTTGAGGCCACACTGGAAAAATTGGAAGCTGCAGAAGACCAGAACGCCGGCGAAATTCCACTGTGGCGCCAATTAATTGCGGATGAAGACGACGACGCCCTGGTTGACCGCGCTCCGGTGGTAACCATTCTCGGACACGTAGACCATGGAAAGACTACTCTCCTGGATGCTGTCCGGCATACCGATGTCGCCGGTGGAGAAGCCGGTGGAATTACTCAACACATTGGTGCTTATCAGGTCATGCATAACAACCGCAAAATTACCTTTCTTGATACCCCAGGCCATGCGGCCTTCACCGCCATGCGCGCCCGGGGGGCCCAGGGAGCGGATATCGTTGTGCTGGTGGTCGCCGTAAATGATGGCGTCATGCCCCAGACCCGTGAAGCAATCGCCCACGCCAAAGCCGCCCAGGTTCCGGTTGTGGTCGCACTCAACAAGATCGACACTGCCGACGCCAATATTGATCTCGTCAAGAAACAACTTGCGGATAATGGTCTCGTTCCGGATGATTGGGACGGTGACACCATTATGGTACCTGTTTCCGCCAAGAAAAAGATCGGCATTGAAGACCTGTTAGAGGCGATCCTCCTGGTTGCCGAAAGCACGGATATTAAAGCCAATCCCAAGGGCAAAGTCATGGGAACCGTCATCGAGGCCAAAATTGATAAGGCCAAGGGAATCATGACCACCTTGCTCGTTCAGAATGGCACGCTCAATATGGGTGATATCGTGTTGGCAGGCCTGGCATCGGGACGGATTCGCGCCATGTTCGATTACCGTGGTAAACGTATTCTCAAAGCCGGGCCATCCACACCTGTCCAGATCATGGGCTTAAGTGATGTCCCCGAAGCAGGAGATATCTTCCAAACTCGCAAATCGGAGAAGGAAGCCCGCCAGATCGTTGCAGACCGTAAAGGGAAATTGAAACAAAAGGCAGCGGTAGCGCCAAAAGTCTCTCTGGAAGAACTTTTTGAACGTTTCCAGACCGGTGAAGTGCAGGAACTACGCCTTATCATCAAAGCAGATGTACAGGGGTCCCTCCAACCAATCATCGATTCTCTCAACGATTTGAATAAAGGCGATATCAAAGTCAATATCCTGCATGCTGAAACCGGCAATATCACCGAAAGCGATGTGATGCTTGCCACCGCTTCTAAAGCAATTGTAGTGGGCTTCAATGTGACTTCAGACAGTGCAGCTCGTCGCCTGGCTGAAAAAGAAGGGATTTCAATCCGTATTTACAACATTATCTACCGTTTATTGGAAGATATTGAAAAAGCCCTTAAAGGTATGCTTGAACCCGAATATCGAGAGGTTCAGCTTGGAACGGCCGAGATCCTGGCCTTGTTCCACATCAATAAAATCGGGAATGTTGCCGGTTGCCGGGTATTGAAAGGCGAAATCCGCCGTAATGCTAAAGTGCGCTTGCTGCGAGATGGCAAGGCCATCTTCAATGGTGAGTTAGCTTCCCTGAAGCATGAACAGGATGACGTTCGTGAAGTTCGCCAGGGTTTCGAGTGCGGTATGTCTTTCAAAAGCTTCAGCGACGAGCAGGTAGGCGACATCATTGAATGTTACACTCTGGAACGCTTTGGCGGTTAGTCAGCGCGTTTTTTAGAAAGAGGTTAAGAAAAAGTTTATGCCCTCCAAACTTCGCTTACAGCGTATTGGGACCCGAATCCAGCAGGAACTCTCTGAAATGCTCATCAAAGACATTCAGGACCCCCGCCTGGACGGAATTTATATCACCGACGTTAAGGTAGACCGTGAATTAGCTTTCGCAAACATTTATGTCTCCGCTGTGGAAGGCCAGGAACGGTCCGCTGAAGTTCTGCAAGGCTTGCTCCATGCCCGCAGCTTTATTCGCCGTGAACTGGCAGCCCGCATTGAACTGCGCGCTTTTCCACAGATCCGCTTCCATTGGGACCCTACTCCGGAACGCGCAGATCATATCGAACAGCTTCTGGCACAGATTCGCCAAGAACCCCCTATTCAGGACAACAATAACCCGGATGAAATGAGCTCCGATGCCTGATTCACTGAACAACGCCATCCGCAACATGTTACACTCGGCAACAAACATCGTTGTCACTGCCCATATCCGCCCGGATGGAGATGCAATTGGCTCCATATTGGGTCTGGGTCTGGCCATCCGGGAAACGGGTAAAAATGTTCAGATGGTCCTCAAAGACGGCCTGCCCGCCAGCTTCCGCTTTCTTACGGGAAGCGAATTGGTACAAACCCGGGTGGAAGGTGAAGTGGATTGCTATATCCTGGTGGACTGCTCCGACCTCGAGCGTGCAGGGGATGTCTTACCCAACCGCGTTCCGGATCTGGTTGTTGACCATCACATCACCAACCTCAATTTCGGAAAACTGAATCTTGTGGAACCAAAGTCCGTGGCAACCGCCGCGCTCCTGGCAAAACACATGGAGGCCTGGGGATTACCCATTACTGTTCCGGTAGCTGAAGCGCTCATCACCGGGCTGATCACCGACACATTGGGTTTTCGCACCTCAAACATGAATCCTGAGGCACTGCGGATTGCCGCCGACCTGATGGAAAAAGGCGCTAATCTGCCCGATCTCTACACAAAAGCCATGCTGCGTCGTTCCTTTGAAGCTGTTCAATTCTGGGGCGTTGGCCTGACGCACATCCAACGGCGTGAACGCATAATCTGGACTACCCTCACCACTACGGACCGCAAACAAGCAAATTACCCCGGCAAAGACGATGCCGATTTGATCAATGTGCTTTCTACCATTCAGGATGCGGATGTTGCGCTAATCTTTATCGAATCGGACAATCAGCACATCAAGGTCAGCTGGCGGGCAAAACCGGGGTTTGATATTTCTGGCATTGCCTTGCAGTTTGGCGGCGGTGGGCACCCGGCGGCATCAGGTGCGAGTGTACCCGGCACGTTACAAGAAGTTCAACAAAAAGTTTTGGACGCCACACAAGCTTATCTTGATCAATTAGCTTAATTTTTTTATAAATAATGATAAAATGGAAGCATTAATTGCTTTACCGTATAGACGGGGAGACCTCAAATGAATGATAACCAAAGTTCTTACGATATTAATAACGCAATCTCCGGCGTTCTGGTTGTTGATAAACCAGTTGGATTAACATCTCATGATGTTGTTCAGATCGTTCGTAAGGGCACCAATATCCGCCGCGCAGGGCATACCGGAACTCTTGATCCCCGCGCATCTGGTGTTTTAGTAGTATTAATTGGTCCTGCTGTTCGCTTGAGCGAATATGTTTCGGCATCAGATAAACGCTATCAGGCCATTATTCGCCTGGGAAGCTCCACAGATACCTATGATTCCGAAGGTGAAATTACCAATACCTCTGCAATTGAAGTCACCGAGGAACAGTTTGAAGCAGCATTACAGAATTTCATTGGCGAAATCGAACAAGTTCCCCCACCTTACTCGGCAGTAAAAGTGAAAGGCCGTAAGGCTTATCAGATGGCCCGTGAAGGCAAAGAAGTTGAACTGGAACCTCGTATTATCAAAGTTCACAACCTTGAATTGCTTGAATGGGCTCCTCCAGAAGCAGTGGTGGATGTGTACTGTTCTTCAGGAACCTATGTCCGTTCCCTGGCCAATGATCTTGGCAATGTTCTTGGCTGTGGTGCCTATTTGATTGGTCTGAGGCGCACCAAAAGTGGTCGCTTTACTCTGCGGGATGCAGTCCCTCTGAGCAAACTGCGCGAGGCATTTGACCTCGGGACCTGGTACCAATATGTTATTCCAGCCGCCGAAGCACTTGCGGAGTGGCCTGCTATTAGCCTTACCAATGAAGATGTGGAAGCTGTCCAGCACGGACACCGCATTCCGGCTGAAGAAGAATTGGGAGAAATGGTTCGCGGCATCAACGAACAAGGGGAACTGGTTGCGCTTCTGGAGTATATCCCGGAAGATAAAGCATGGCAGCCTCGCAAGGTGTTCTTTACCTCCTAGCCAACTTCTATAGAGCCATTCACTTTCAAGCCTTGTATTAATTGACTTTCTTCCCCCCTATTTGCGGGAGAAGTCGGTGTATCTGATAAAATCTTTTGAGGCACAAATCTCAGCTCTTGTGCTTATCAATCTATTTCAGGAAAAATATTGAACGGCTATGCAGCACACCACCTCAATAGATAAAATTCTACTTCAAAACGCCTTCGTCACAATTGGATCTTTTGACGGCGTCCACCGTGGGCACCAGGCTCTTATTCGCGAACTGGTTCAAAGCGCACACAAACGGGGCTCCCCAGCTGTAGTCGTCACATTCTTTCCCCACCCTATCGTTGTACTCAAGGACTTGCAGGGACCGTTTTATCTGACTACTCCCGAAGAACGAGCCGAATTAATTGGTGCGTTAGGAGTGGATCATGTCATCACTTTGCATTTTGATCATGAACTCGCGAAACGCACAGCCCGTCAATTTATGGAAATGCTTTCGGAGCGCCTGGGCCTGCGTGAGCTGTGGGTCGGTCCGGATTTTGCTCTGGGACGCGGTCGGGAAGGCACACCCGAAGTTCTCAGCTCAATCGGGCATGATCTCGGCTATACGGTTCACACATTTTCCCCAATCACCATTTCCGGCGAGAAAATTTCTTCCAGCCGGATTCGTACCCTGCTGGGAGAAGGCAATATGCAGGGCGTAGCACACCAACTCGGTCGCTGGTACAGCCTTAAAGCCATAGTAACCCATGGCGACGACCGCGGTCACCAATTGGGCTTTCCTACTGCCAATCTCGACCTTGCTCCAGAACGCCTGCTTCCGTTGGCCGGAGTGTACGCCTGCCGGGCTTATGTAGACAATGAAGTTTATCTTGCTGTAACCAACATTGGTGTTCGGCCTACCTTTGAATCCCAACCTGTTCTACCACGGGTGGAGGCTCACCTCATCAATTTTCGCGGCAACCTGTACGAAAAAATGCTTCGCCTGGATTTCATTGATTTCATCCGTCCGGAAATGCGTTTCCCTTCCATCCAGATGCTGCTCCAACAAATTCAGTCCGACATTCAGCATGCCCTGGAGATACTTCCCAATGCCAGCCAAACACCAAATCTACCTGCTTGACCCACAGAAAATCCCCCCGGAAACCATCGCTGTTACTTTTGCCAAGACTTCCCGATCACCTGAATCGTTCCGGGAAATTGCCGCTGAACTCACTGCTGCACAATCTGCCCATTTTCACGAGAAATGGGTGGTTGGTTACGGTCATGCTTCAGTTGCCGAACATGCCGTCCTGCACATTGCTGCCGAGAACATCTCTCGTCTGGCTGTTGAAACATTAGAAGGCAACCGCCTGGCATCTTATACCGAAAAATCCACCCGTTATCAGAAATGGGATCAGGAAAGTTTTTATATCCCTTCAGAATTAGAAGGTCATCCTCTTCGCGGACTGTACGAAGAGACCTGCCGGATGCTTTTCGAAACCTATCTTCAGGCCCTGCCCCATTTGCAGGCCCAGGTAGAGAAATGCTCTCCACGTCAGGAGAATGAGAGTGAAAAACGCTGGCAGGCCCGAATCCGAACCGACTATATCGATGCCGCTCGTTTCCTGCTTCCTGCCGCCTCATTGGCAAATGTCGGCGTAACGATCAATGCCCGTGCTCTTGAGCATGCCATTTGCAAAATGCTCTCCCACCCCCTTGCTGAAGTCCGCACATTGGGCGAAGAAATCAAACAGGTTGCCCGCGCCGAAGTTCCCACCCTGGTTAAATACGCCAATGCCGCCCCTTATCTTCAATCCACAAGCCAACTCCTGGTAGATGCAGCAAGCACCCTGCCCATTTCACACGCCTTAGAACAGGACTGGTGCCGATTGGTGCACTACGATCCGGAAGGAGATAATCAAGTCCTGGCAGCAGCTCTGTACCGCTACGGAGAGATCAGCTACACGCAAGCCATGGAAGCTTTGAAACAATACAGCCCTGCAGAACGTGCTGAGCTCGCGAAACTTATGCTTGGCACACTGGATTGTCACGACATTCCTCTGCGTGAACTGGAATATACCGCTTATACATTTGACCTCATCCTTGATCAGGGTGCATATTTCGAACTCAAACGCCACCGCATGATGACCCAGACTCCCCAAATGCTCACTACCCGGCTGGGCTATACCGTTCCAAAACTTTTCACCGATTCCGGATTTGAAGCCGCTTATCGCCATGCTATGGATAAAACCATTCAGGCTTACGAACGTCTGGCAACTTTCAACCCCCAAGTCGCTGCTTATCTGGTGCCCAATGGTTTTAACCGCCGTGTCTTGCTGGAGTTCAACTTCCGCACCGCTTTACACTTCATCCGTCTGCGTACAGCGCCCAATGCCCATTTTTCCATGCGTCGCGTTGCAGGCCGTATCGCCGCGGAGATCCACGCCGTCAGCCCTCTTCTGGCTCGTTACCTCCCCACGCCGCAGGAAACCTGGCAAACCGTGGAAGCAGTTCATTTCACCCAAGCGTAATTTTCCCCACTTTCTTTCCCAAATTTTAAAAGCAAAATCGCCCCACACCGATAAATTGTGGAGCGATTTTTTATTAATTTCTTTCCAAGAAACTTGTATTAAGTTACTTAATTCGAGAAATACCCTTGAATTTCATTTTTTAACGCATTTGGATCATCCACCAACATCACACCCTGCGATTCAACAGTAACCATATTCTTACTGACAGATTTCAATTGAATATTCTCGAAATCAACTTTATCTGCAAGGCAGGCCAGGCCAACAATTTGCTCAACGCTCAAATCCGTGGCAACTGTATCATTATACTTTGCGTATAAAGCCGGAATATCATCGAGGATTTCAGGATCAGCTAGCTTTTGAACCAGGCCTTTGAGTACTTCATTCTGGCGTGTAATTCGATTCCATTCTTCGTCAGGTTCTTCCAAAGGCCGCATATAAAGTATTGCGGTTTCACCATCAATTTTGTGAACCCCGGATGATAATCCCACACCCAGGTCTTCATCTTCAAAAGTCTTTGCTACATCAATTTCAATCTTCCCAATGTCATCAATGATCTCGCTTAAGTCTTCCGTGCCGCGAATATCGATATAATAATCTGCTTTAACACCAAAATTATCATAAATCGTTTGAGCAACCGCATTCACCGCTTTATAAGAGGCATCTTTGTCGGGTTTCTCGGCCTGCAAAATCTTGTAATACAGAGGCCCCAACCTGATCCGATCAAAGCCATAATCTTCATAAGAAGGTGTATCGACAAGCAAATCTCGAGGAAGGGCATAGACAAGAATCTCTTGCTTGTCAAAATCAACTCGCGCCAAACGCACTGCGTCCGCTCCGGCCGGTGTAACCCACCAATTATTATCACTGGCGACAATCAGGATATTCATAGCGCCCGTCATACCGCACACGGCTTCCGCTTCTTCGGTCTCTTCCAATGTCGCAGTCGCTTCAGGAACGCTGGTAGTAGCCTGCACAACCTGCGTGGAAGTAGAAACCTGTGTCGGCTGTTGTGTATCCGTCTCATCCACAACAACTTCCAATGGCGTATCCAATGGTCTTTGATAGGCCAAAAATATTACTACTGCGGAAATCAACAACCCAACCAGCAGCAATCCGATAATCACTTGATAGATCGTTGCCTTTTTCATGATAATTGCCCTCCTTTAATAAAAGAGAAACGTTGAATGCAAATCTACTCTCCTTGAGTAGGCCATTATCTTTTTAACAAAACGCTGTTTATTCTCTCTGTACAAATACTTACTGACAATCCTGAAAATCTTTCACTATGAATAAGATCATTATAGCGCTTTAATATAAGTTTATTGCATTTTTTCTTCTGACAGATAGCCAATAAAATATAAACAAGCTGGTCACAAGTTTATTAGGGTCGCGCCCAAATCATTTCAACCCGCATCCGGAACGATTTCGGTCGCTGTTGGCTCTGGTACTTCCACTGTATCCGTAGGTAATACAACCTCCGTCGGCACAGGAGTAGAAGTTTCCGGTATTGCGGTATCTGTAGGAGCAGTCGTTTTTGTCGCCGGAACCGGTGTTTTTGTCGGCGGGACAGATGTAGCCGTATTGGTTGGAATTGCAGTTTTTACCACAGGCGGATAAAACGGGACATACATTGAAGAGCCCGTATAAAGCTGAGTAGACGATCCCATGCAATTAGCCGACTGTAACTGGGCAATTGAAACCCCTAACACCCGACTCAGACTTGAGAGAGTATCCCCTTGTTTAACTGTGTAAAGCACCCAACCAGCCGGTGCTCCACAAAAAGTTGTAGCAACTGGAACCGAGGTTGAAGTCTTTTTCTCGGTTTCTTCTGTGGCTTTTACTTTCTTTGTGTTGGTGGGACTGGGTTTATTTGTTGGGGTAACCGATGTGGCCGTGAATAAGTTTGAAGAAGTTGATTCTAAAATCACAACGGCTCTGGGTGTTGATGATGGTATCACCACAGTATTTGTAACAAGAACAGCTTTAATTAATGTAGGAGTCAGAGTTGAATTCTTTATCGGGCTTTTCAAAACGGAAAGCAAATCACTATCTAATAATTGTTTACCCCAAACAACGCCCCATATTAAAAAAACCAGCCCAACCAATAAACCCAATGCAATAATCATTTTTTTTCGAGAGATCTTCAGAGAAGGCTGAGGCAATTGCACAGGCTTACGTTTAGCCAGGTTCCGAACCGCCCCGGTTTGATTTTTTGCAGCCCCATTTTGTTGCATTGAGTCAATTTCTTCACCACTCTGAAGATAGATTGGACAACCTGCATAATTTGTTGCAAGACAGTAATTCCGCTGGTGCTCAAGCGAAATTGGTGCTGAAGTGCCTCTCCGATAACAACAATTCCAGGGCGAGGGATAAGCCAATGCGGTTTCTGCATCATCGGAAATTCCCAAATATGGACAAGTCACACCACTCATATATTCAACTCCAAACAATATCTTCTTTACTACCCAAACAATAATAGTCTTCTTTATTAACCGCGAACTATCTTACTTCTAGCGGTCTTTCTTTGATTTCCTGATGCCGATTTCGCACTTTCCTCACGATAATCGCCATAATATCCATCATAGCCTTTATAAACATAGTGTTGAGAGTAATGGTGGTAGCCACCATAATAGTATCCTCGATTTCGCGGGATACGATTAAAAACGACTCCCAACACCTTTGCATCCACCCGCGTCAATTGTTCTACCGCTGCCTGAATGGAATCCGTGTGTGTTTTTCCTGGCTGAATCACCAGTATAACCCCATCCACTTTTGAGGCCAACACCGATGCATCAGACACTACAAAAGGAGGGCTGTCTATAATAGAAATTTCTTTTTCCGCTTTCAAGCTTTCAATAAAACGCAGCATTCTGCCGGAAGCCAGCAGTTCTGACGGATTTGGAGGCAAGCTGCCGCTGGTAATAACAGATAATTTTGTATCCTTCCAGGGCCGTTCGATTGCCTGTCTTGTCCTTGAATTGAGAAAAACATCAGATAATCCCGCTCGATTCGAAATTCCTAAAAATCGATGAACTTTAGGCCGGCGCAAATCAGCATCAACAATAACAACGTCCTTTCCATTCTGCGCAAAGACCATCGCCAGGTTAACCGCAATAGTTGTTTTTCCTTCAGATGGGTTAGCACTGGCAACCATAATGGTTTTTAAAGGTTGATCCACGCCGGCGAATTCAATATTGGTTCTCAAGGATCTGAAAGCCTCTGTTACCGGAGAACGCGGTTCTTCGTTCACATAAACAAAACCTTTTCCATTTTTGTCTTGCGACATTTCAGCAATGTATCCAATCACGGGCAAATCAAAAAGTCGGGTTATATCATCAGGGGTCTTAATAGTATCGTCCAGATACTCAATCAGAAAAACTATTCCCGCCGCAATCATCAGCCCAACTGCACCACCCAAACCAATATTGTTAAGAGGTTGGGGTCTTATCGGTCGATAGTTGGGCGTCGCTACTTCAACCTGAACAACGTTTGGCGTATTCTGCAATCTTGCCAGACGTATCGATTCATAACTGTTCAGCAAATTACCGTAAATTTCCTGGTATAAAGCCAGCGTGCTTTGCAACTGGTTTAATTGATCATTATCTCCCGTTAGATTTGAGCCACCTTTTCCAACCAGATTCAGGTAAATTGATTGATAGAAGTCAAGTGTAGACTGAAGTTGTTCCAGTCTTAATTGTTTCTCCTGCAACAAACTGGTCTTCTCTGGAGATAAGTTTGTGGTTGCTTTAGAATCATTTTGAGCTGCCTGTGGAGAAATTTCGGTAATTTCTTTTTGGACTTCCAGAATTTGTGACCCCAGTTTATCAATTTCCGATTGAACTTCTTCACGCTGGGCCAATAAAGCTTCTTCAGAGATATCTGCAATTTCTCCCTGGACGGTCGTAATTTGTGCTTCCACCTGCGACAATTGAGCTTTCAAGCTTTCTTCCGAAGTGGTAAACCGGCTGGTTTGCAACTCCTCATTTTGTGATATCAGTTCCTCAACAAGAGTATTACAAATATCGGCTGCCTGATCCGGATCTACATCTTCTACAGATAATTGAATCAATTGAGTATTACTCACTAATTGGGCACTAATCTGGTCAGATTTTACCGAAAAACCAAGCTTTTCAGAAACGGCATCCAAAACAGGTTGTGTTGTAAGAAGCTGAATATAGGTCTGCGCCAACTGTTGGTCGTTCAAGTACGCGAAATCGGTTGAATTTTGTTCTGGTGAACGTGAAACTAATATTTTTGTGGAAGACTTATAAATTGGGGTTTGATAAGTTGTCCCAATATATCCCCCCGCAGCACCCAACACCAGACCCAAAACCAATAACCATGCCCAACGTTTTGCAATTTGCAAATATTGTCGAAGTTCCATCCCGATCATTTTCCTTTCAATAATTGCCAACAAAAACTATCAAACTAACGCTTCCCTTAATGCATCTACAACCAGGGTTACATCTTGAACTTGCATACCCGGAAATAACGGCAAAGTTAACTCTCTCCGTGCTACATTTTCGGTCAGTGGCAGATGATAATTCAAATCACTCTGTTGATAATACCTAAACAAATGAATTGGTGGATAATGAATACTGGTTTGTATCCCTGATTGCTTCAACTTCTCCATAACCCTCACCCGGTCAGAGTTTTCCGGTAAAATTATTGGGAAAATATGGTGAGCAGATTCTCCACGATGATCCAGAAATGGGACAATAACTTCTGGTACCTTCTGCCCCATCAATTGTCTGTAATGTTCGGTGAAGGAATGCCTTTTTCGATTATTGCTGGGAAGCTTTTTTAATTGAACAGCCCCCAGTGCAGACCTGATTTCATCAATACGATAATTATATCCTAGTTCAACCACATCATAACTCCAGGCATGACCCTGATGACGGTCCCAGGTAAGGGAGGTCATGCCATGCGAGCGTAATAAACGAACCTTCTCGGCGAGATGATCATTGTTCGTAACAACCATCCCACCTTCTGCCGTGGTCATATTTTTGTTGGAGAAAAAGCTAAAACACCCGACATCTCCCCAACCACCTAAATGGACTCCGTTCAAAGAAGAACCCAGCGCATGTGCTGCATCTTCAACCACATATAGGTGATAATCACGTGCAATTTCAAGTACCCGTTCAAGATTACACGCATAACCTCCATAATGCATCACAATGATCGCTTTGGTCCGAGGCGTGATCTGACTCTGAATTGCTTCTGGTGAAATTGTCAAATCATTTTCACTATTAATATCAGCAAAAACTGGTTCCGCGCCCGTGTAGCGGACCGCATTAGATGTTGCCACAAAAGTCAATGAAGGCACAATCACTTCATCGCCGGGACCAACACCTAAAGCAGCCAGCGCGAGGTGCAAACCGGCCGTACAATTGGTAACTGCAACGGCATGTTTTATCCCGGTAAACTCGCTAAAATTCTTCTCAAATTGTTGGGTAATGGCTCCCATTGTCAGCCATTTACTCTTTATGACCTCTTCAACTGCATGCAGTTCTTCTTCGTTGAAGTCTATATCCGCTAAGGGAATTCGCCAGGCCATAGTCATTCCTCCCCAAGAAATTGTGACTGCATATTTCCGAAATCCTGCTGGGCTTGTTGATAATCATCCGGGTTCCCCAGGTCTTGCCAATAACCACCAAATTCATAACCACAAACCTTCTCACCGGCTGCCAGCAATTTTTTAACCAGATCAGGAAAGTCCAAATATTGATTTTCGGGAATATATTTCAAAATTGCAGGCTCAAACACATAAATGCCCATGCTGACCATATAATTAATGGTCGGCTTCTCATCATATCCCATGATTTCATGACCACCGTTGCATTGGATAACCCCCAGATTGATCTTTATCTTGCGATGGTGCATAGCAATTGTTGCAATCCCACCCTGTTTGCGATGGAATTGAATCAGTTCCTTGAGATCCAACGTGGTTAACACATCACCATTTGAAACAATAAAGGTATCCTCAAGACCATCCACCTGAGCCAAAGGGCCTGCGGTTCCCAAAGGAACATTCTCAAAACTATAACGAATCTTGAGTCCCCACTGGTTTCCATCTTTAAAAAACGCCTCTAATAATCCTGCCAGATGCCCCACCGTCAGAATTGCTTCATCCACTCCTGCAGTCTTCATCTGCCGAAGAAGGACTTCCAGAATCGGCATATCCCCAATCGGCATTAATGGTTTGGGGAGGATATTTGTATAGGGTGCTAAGCGTGTACCTTTTCCACCTGCCAGGATCACTGCTTTCATTTCTCTTTACCTATCCGCCTAAAATGCATACCTGTCGGGATCAAACAAATTCAAATGTTTCTCAACCCATGCAATTGTTTTACGAAGACCTTCTTCCAGAGATACTTCAGGATGCCAGTCAGTTTTTTCTCTAGCAAGCGAATTATCCGAGAGCAGCCGCAGCACCTCTGATTTCTCCGGTCGGATGCGTTTTTGATCCACCTCGATGGTTATCGGACGGTTGACAATCTTAATCACCAAATCCGCAAGCTGTCCAATAGTGACCTCTACCCCGGTCCCAAGATTGAAAACTTCTCCAATAACCCCTTCTGCCTCAGCCACCCGCATGAACCCGGCCACCGTGTCACCCACATAAGTAAAATCACGTTTTGCCTCAAGATTCCCCAAATGGATCACATCTCGGGTCAAAGCCTGGGAAATGATCGTCGGAATCACCGCTCGGGAAGATTGCCGTGGGCCAAAGGTGTTGAACGGGCGCACCGTCACCACCGGTAGAGAATACGCACAATAAAAACTTTCTGCCAGCTTATCCGCGCCAATCTTACTGGCAGCATAAGGAGACTGCCCTTGCAAAGGATGGGACTCTGTTATAGGAACTGTTATCGCAGTCCCATAAACTTCACTTGTTGAAGTATGAACCACTTTTTCAATGTTATGCGTTCTACAAGCCATTAACACATTCAAAGTGCCATTCACATTGGTCTCCACGACTTCAACCGGATGAAAGTAAGAATAAGGGATTGAGATCAAAGCTCCTAAATGGAATACTACTTCCATTCCTTTGACGGCCTTATCCACCGCATCATAATCCCTCAGATCTCCCGCAACAATTTCTAAATGAGAAGGATCTTTTATCTCACTTAAAAACCCTGCGTCACTCCGTGAAGTGTAGCGGATGAATGCGCGCACATTCGCACCTGCTTCCAACAGATGTTCCACCAGATGGCTGGGAATAAAGCCTCCGCCACCGGTAACCAGCACTTGCTTTCCCGCCCAAGAATAAGCTTGCGTCAATAAAATATCCCTCTAAAACTGGTTTTTAACCTTGAATACTCTGTCGAAATGCAGCCAAGCGCTCCCGTGCTGCTTCAACCTGGTTCTTTTCAAGCAGCACCTGAAGTTCGTTCAAGAACAGGTCCATTTTTCCATTATGTTCCGATAGATAGAAATCTGAATCCGGCTTTGGCACAATTTTCATTTCTTTCTTCAATATCTCCAGAATATCCGGGAGCAAAACGATCCTGGCCGGCGTACTTTGACAGATGGACAGAATTCTTTCCCGTTGCTGAAAATTGATATTATCAATAGTGAAGAAGATCAACCCGATATCCCGCTCTGCCACCAGACGAGGAATATCTGAAGTTGTTCCTAGCAAGGGATGCCCGTCGATTCGCATGCCCTGCTTTCTCGGGTCATCATCCACCATCCCCACCACAGAAATCGCACGTCCAAAGTCTGTATATCCAAATAGCCAGGAAGCCAGCGCACTATTTTGCCCCGCACCAACAACCAGAACCCGCTCCCCCACACCTCTAACACCGCCGCGAAAACGCAACCAGCGAGACGCAATCCCGGTAATCAACCGCTCCCGATATCGGATCAGCACAAATCCCATAAACGATAATATGCCGGACATCACCACCATACTCACCGGAAGCGGTGGAAACCACGGATTGATCAGGTTTAAGTAAATCACTGCCAGAGTAACGAGGGAAGTGAATATTCCCAGAGTGAAAGCTTCCGCTGCAGGCGCCCTGGACCACTCCACTTTATTCAAGCCAAAAATCCAATTCACGATACTGAATGTCCAGCTGATACAGATCGCGATGAGAATGGAATAACTCACGCCGACATCCAACGGTCCGCTCAAACGCCAGATTATTCCTGAGATACTGATTGCAACCATTGAAATAAAACTATCAATAAAAAGCCAGGAGATATATCGGACTGTTAATCGCGAAACCGGCCCCCAATAAAGTTGGTGCTCCGGGACAGCGAGCTCGCGCATCGTAGGCAGCAGAGCTATTGCTGTCCAAAAAATCACATCCAGATCATTCACAATATTCCGGTCTTGAACATACAAGGTATCTAAACGCAGTTTCGAGGGCAAAATGTTTTTAAGATATTCCTGCATCAGGTTTGTCGAAGTGAGCAAGGACTCTTCGTACCGGTATACAATCGTTGCAGGGGAAGTAATCCCAGGGCGAACGGAAAGCAGTATTTTCTTTTCTTCTTCAGGCCATTTTTTTACAAATTCCGGGTCTTCGGGACGAGGGCCAACTAGGCTCATTTCGCCCACCAGTACATTCCAGAGCTGGGGGAGTTCATTGGCTTTGTTATCGCGCAATTTTTTACCCAATGGCGTGATTCTGGGGTCATCCTGGGCAGTAACTTTCGAGCCGTTATGACTCTTCTCATCATCATACATCGTGCGGAATTTGAGGATTCCGAACTCCTTGCCCCCACGCCCCACGCGCTGACCCCGATAAAAAACCGGCCCCGGGGAATCACGTTTAATAGCAAATGCGATCCACAAAAACGTTGGAGAAAGGATTATCAGCCCCAGACTCGCAGCAATAATATCCAATAATCGGCGGAGAATCGCATCTACCCGAGATAGAAAAGAAGATTTTTTTAATGTGTTCAACCTGGAGTTAATGGGTTTCATTCCACCATACACACTATCTTTTATCATTCCTTCACCAAACGTTCAAAAAATTTTTTCAATAAGCACTCAAAATCCGGAAGTCATCAAATTTTCGGGAAAGGAAAACTAAATTCATTTTTATAGAAATTAAAGCCCTCAACCAGAAAGCATCTTTCTGGTAACAGTCATTAATCACTTTGTACCCTTTAATTTAAATCGAATGTTTAAACCATTATAGATCATTTCTATTTATTCAATCCATATTCTTGTAAATCACACAATCCATTTGTTTGAAAAAATTACCTAATTGGTTTGTGTATTATAACCAAATAATGAGAGTTAAGCATTTTTATCCTTTGCAATAGATGTGCCAAACTCCAGGAAATGTGTACAATTCTCCGGGCTATAGGCGGCGCTAAAGTAATCTTGTAAAAATCATATTTACAGTCAGGAAATAACGCTTTGATCTCTCCTGATCGGATTCCCTTTGTCTGCTTATTTGAAGGATTAAGCCAGAAGTCGTACCAGATGATTTTCCCATTCGGTTTAAGGACGCGCAGCATCTCTTCAGCCATATTGCATTTCACCTGTTCATCCAGTATAGAAGAGAAGGCAGTATATTGAAAAATAATGTCAAAGGACTGATTGGAATAAGGTAACGCCTCTCCATTTGCATTGACCAAAGGAAGATCCGGTAAAACCTGATGAGCCTCCTGCAATCGGTCTAACAACAAATCGACCCCATGCAAATCTTTACCCAGGACGCCGTATCGCAGATATTCTTTTAAAGCTCCCCCTCTGCCACACCCAACCTCCAAAACGCTCTGCCCGCTAAGCGAAGATAAGCCGTACTCCCTGAGACAAGCCAACAGCTTTCGCTCCCTATCCTGAAGCATGAAAAGCTGTGCCGGATTAAAAATGGAATATAATTCGGCGTCATCGGTACGCTGTTTACGACTTGCATATTCTTTTCTTAACCGCTGGATATCCCTGGATTCAGACATTTCCCTCCTCAAAGACAGGGACTTTTCCCTGTCTATCACTCCAGCGATGGACAAATTTCACCAAGCCAACCAAAAAGCCCAATCCATAACTCAAATGAAGAATTGCATAAACCAGCGGCAACAATAGAAAATGCTTCCACCCATTTTTTGAAGCGGTGATCCCCGAGGCAGCCAGATTCGCAAGCAGATAAGTCCCTGCTACCGTCAACAATGTGATCCACCCCCAGGAAAATATCATTGAGAATAACACCGACCCAATCAAGGCCGCCACAAAGGCTGGCGGGACAAACTGCCGCAGACGCATTTGAAGGGAATGTTTCTGCAGGACGCGCACCTTCCAATAACCGTATTGGAAGTACTGTTTCCACAACGCTTTGGGGGTACTACGGACCGCATATTTAGACTTAATATTCGGACTTAATAAAATCCTTCCACCCTGTTCCCGTAATCGATAGTTGAATTCATCATCCTGATCGCGCACCAGTTCTTCATCGAACAGCCCGATCTCCTCAAACACACGTCGGGGCCAGGCACCCATATAGACCGTATCCACCCATTCCTCTTTTTCCGAATAGTGGAACCTTGCACCGCCAA
>JAHDQE010000059.1 GCA_018433975.1 Ornatilinea sp.
AAAAAGGACTTATGAAAACTTAGTTTCAAAACCTGAGAAAACCTGAAAACTACCAGGAAAGCTAAGCCTTCTATCTGGCCAACTTAGCCAGATAAAACCTTACAAAACTTTACATACCTTGACAGATTGAAGTTTCAATATTCGGCCATTTCGGCTGTCCTAAAAAGAATTTTGTCGCATATATAAAAAGGCTTTTGAGCGTCAAAAAGGTTCAACCTACTATCTCCAGTAAGAAAGGCCTACAGAGAAAGTCCGAAAAAAGATACAAAATGCTAGACGAACTCACAGCCTCCGAGGCTTTATCTCCTGTAAAAAAGAAGGCTCATTTCTAGCCTTTTTTTGTCGAATGGTGTTCAACGTTGAACTCAAACAATAAACTTCAATCACGTTATCAGCCTCCAGAAGAGCTCACAGACAATAGCTGTCCTTTTCGGAGAAGCGACAGCCTCTCGATAACATTTGACGGACTATCAAAAAGTATCTAAGTATCTCCTAGTTGACATTACTGGTAACTATATAGTATTATAGATGTAGAAAGATGAGGAGGTAATGAGATGACTGGACTAACAAAGGTAGAAGCAAGAGAACTCTCCAGAAGAGAGGTAAGACTAGAGGAACTGGCAGAAGGCTTTATATCAGCTCAGGACGTTAAGAGAAGCTCTAGAGCTACCTACTCCAGACAGCTCAAGCAGTTTATCAGCTGGCTCACAGATACAGGCAGGCTAGGAGAAGGCCTCAGTAGAGAGGACATACTGGCCTATAGAGACTGGCTCTCAGAGAGCAGGACTCCTCTAACGGTAGCAGGCTATCTGACAGCAGTAAGGAAATTCTTTGAGTACCTCGAAGCAGAGAAGATATATCCTAACATCGCAAAGGTAAAGAGTCCGAAGAAGCCTAAAGGCTTTAGGAAAGACTGCCTCTCGAAGGCTCAGCTTAGAGAAGCTCTCCAGTCAGTTGATACCTCCTCTCTCGAAGGCCTCAGAGACTATGCTTTATTCAACTTGCTAGCCAGGACAGCTCTCAGAACTGTAGAAGTAGCCAGAGCAGAGATAGAAGACATTAGGCAAGAGTCAGGACAGCCTGTCCTATGGATTCAAGGAAAAGGCAGAGACTCAAAAGATGATTTTGTAATTCTTAATGAGAAGGCTCTAGCTCCTTTGAAGGATTACCTGGAGGCTAGAGCAGCAGAGTTAGGAAGAGCTCTAAGAGATAATGAGCCTCTCTTTGCCTCTCTAAGTAGCAAAAACTATGGAGGGGCTTTGACTACCAGAAGTATCTCCAGAATAGTTAAGAAGACTCTCAGGAAAGCAGGACTGGACAGCTCGAGAATGACAGCTCATAGCCTCAGGCACACTGCTATCACACTTTCTATTGCTGGAGGAGCTTCTCTACAACAGGCTCAGGCTATGGCTAGACACTCAGACACTAAGACTACTCTCATATACTGGCACAACTTAGAAAGAGTAAGAGCAGGAGCAGAGAACTTTATAGACTTTTAAGGAGGATAGCTAACATGAAGGCAGACTTGATAAGACTAACAGGACTCTGGAAGAACAAAGACAAGAATGGCAACACTTACCTATCAGGAAACTTAACAGGTATCGCTTCTCTGATGGTAATGCCTAACACTTTTAAGAAGAAGGAAACAGAGCCAGATTACATAGTGTATCTAAAAGCCTCAGATAAGAAGCAAAGGCAGGCCAGCAAAGGAGAAGAGCTATGACCGATACAGAACAAATATATAACATTTTGCTAGCAAAAAACTACCAGGAGGAGCTCTTCTCTATGCCTACAAAGAGGATAGAGAAAGGAGGCAGAGAGCTAGTTAAGGACTGCCCTTTTTGTGGAAAAGAGGCTCATTTCTATGTATCAACTGAGAAGCCTTTCTATCATTGCTTTGCCTGTAATGCCTCAGGAGACTGGATAAAGTACCTTAAAGAGACTCGAGGTTATGACTTTCGAGAAGCTCTATCAACTCTGGCAGAGAGAGCAGGAGTAAAGGTAGAGGGCTTTGATGAGAAAAGGTATAAAGAAAGGCAGAGAAGAGCCTCACTGATAGAAGAGGCAAATAGCCTATTTATTGCCTCTCTAAGCGATGAAAGAGGCAAAGAAGTATCAAAGTACCTAAAAGACAATAGAGGCTATTCTAAGGCCGAAATAGAGGCAATGGAGCTAGGAGCTTACACAGACAGAGAAGGACTGAAAAGATATCTAAAGGAGAAAGGTTATACAGATGAGGAGCTCCAGAGCTCAGGACTTTTTACAGCTGGCTTAGGTATTACTCACACTCTAACAGTCCTCTGGAGAGATGCTTCTGGAAAAGCTCTAGGCATCTCTGGCAGGACTCTGCTAAGTGATGAAGATAGAGAGAAGAAAGGCCTTCAGAAGTATGTTAATGCAGCAGGCCTTGAGAAGAGCAAAGGTTTTATAGGACTTGAGAGAGTCAGGAGTAAGCAGAGTAAAGATGCTCTCCTTGTCGAAGGAGTCCTAGACGCTTTGCTGATAGCTTCTCGAGGCTTTCCAGTACCAGCAATAGCTTTAGGAGGGCTCACTATAAGCAGCTATCAGCAGAAGGCTTTAGAAGATGCTGGAGTTACTGATTTAGTGGTAGCTCTTGATAATGATGAGCCAGGGCAGAGAGCAACTGAGAAGCTGATAGAGTCTCTCTACAATTCCAGAGTAAGGCTTTACGTTATGAAGTTACCTCCAGACATAAAGGACATAGATGAGTTACTGAGAAAAGGTAGGAATTTTGAGGAGACTAATACTGTCAGCTGGAGCAAGTGGCTACCTGGCAGACTCTTCTCAAAGTATGATTTAGACTCAGACATAGGATACAGAAAGGCTTTAGATGAGTCTCTAAGGTATCTAGCCAAGATAGAGAGTCCTCTGGAGAGGAAAGAGTTTACAGAGGCCTTGATAGATTTATCAGACTTGAATAGTGATGCTATCGAAGAAGAGGCAGCTAGACTCAGAGAAGGCTACAGAGAGGAACAGGCAGAGAAAGAACTGCAGAAGCTCAGGAGTAAGTTAGATGGTATCCTCCAGGCTCATGACATTACAGGAGCTGAGCTGGAGCTACAGAGTACTCTAGAGACTCTCCAGAAGAAGAGAGGCCTGGAGATACCTGAGCCTTACCTCCTTTCTGACTATCTGAGAGATTTGAAGGAGACTCCTCCTAGCCTTGAGACTGGATTCAAAGAGTTAGATAGGCTGGTAAGGATACCTCAGGGAGCTATTACTATCATCGCTGGCAGGCCTAGACATGGAAAGACTACTCTGATGATTAACATGATGCTGAGAATGATAGAGAAATATCCTGATAGACGTTTCTACTTCTACAGTTATGAGTTACCGAAGAATAAGCTGGCTACCATGATGCTAATGAGCATGGCAAAGGCAACTATAGAAGTCAAAGGAAAGCCTAACTTTGACTGTTATGAGGAGTATATAAAAAGTCCTCCTGGTGAAAGGATAAAGTCAGTAGAAGAGGCAATGAAGAAGTATGATGAGCTCACGTCCTCAGGCAGACTCTACGTGATTGACAGGCCTCTTAATGAGAATGACTTAAAGAGGTTGATAATGGCTACCTCAGAGAGAAAAGATACAGGAGCAGTCTTTATAGACTACCTCCAGAAGATACCTCTTGAAGGCTCAGCTTCTCAGAGATATGTAGAGATAAAGCAGGCCTCAGAAGCTCTTAGGCAGGCAGCAGTTGCCTGTAATATACCTATCATAGCTGGAGCTCAGTTAGGCAGAAGCTCAGCTCCTGTAATTCCTACAGGCAAAGGGAAGAGGCTAGACAATAAGCCTAAAGAGATAGAACTCAAGAGGCCTCGACTGGAGAACTTGAGAGAGTCTGGAGACATAGAACAAGATGCTTCTCTGGTACTGGCTATCTTCAACGAAGAGGCAGAGAAGCAGGACAGCTCAGGAGCTAAAGGAGTCTATACTGGCAAAAATGACACTATAGAGCTCATAGTACTCAAGAACAGGTTAGGAAAGTCTAACGATACTTGCTTTCTAAAATTCAATGGCTCTATATTCAGTATCACCGATGCTGACATTAGAGATTAGTGAGGAGGAGATGATATGCCTATCCAGATAGGGCAGCTCAGGCTTTATGACTTAGAGGAACTGTCAGAAAAGCTCCAGGTTAATGTTAGAAGCCTCAGGAGATGGATAAGAGAAGGAAAGATAAAGGCTAAGAAAGTTGGAGTCAAGTATTACGTAACAGAGCAGAGCCTTAATGAGTACTTTGAGGAGACAGATAAGATAGGCTAAGCACTCCATGTCAGTAAAGGTTGAATTACGGACATGGAATATATGAAGGCTTAGGAGGTATCCGATGAAAGATATCGAGGCTCTTCTCAAGAAAAAGAAGAAGAGGCTTACAGGCAAAGAGGCAGCTCTGCTCATAATAGCTGATAACTTTCAGTACTTCAGAGGAAGAACGAGACTACTTACTGATGCTGACAGAAGAGCTATAGCTGGCTCTTTGAAAAGCCTAAAGAGCATCAAAGACTTCAATACATATACCCGTCTAGCTACTCATATACAGGAAACTATGGCCTCTGCCGATGCTACCATGGCGAAAATGGAGGCAACAATAAACGAGCTCCTGATAAGAGTAGCAGAGCTAGACTGGATAAACGTTATCAGAAGCATGGAGAGCTTTACTCCTCAGATAATGACTCAAAAGCAATATGAGGACATGAAGAAACTCCAGAGAGAGATGAAGCTAAAAGAGACAGTACCTCTTACCTTTGCAATTGCCTGGTTAGTAAAAGCCTCATATCCGGACTATAGCTCTCAAAAAGAACTAGAAGAGAGCACAGACAAAGACTTTTCAGAAGCCTATGAAAAAGGATACAGCAAGTTGATGGAGCTCATAGAATCAGGAAAGCTAGAGATAGAGTTGCCAGATGAAAAAGAGACTCCTCCAGAAAGATATTACAGACTCCTAAAGAGCATGGAGGTATCCAGAGAAACTCTCTATAAAGCAGGAATAGATAGAGACTACATTGATATTTATGAGCCAGGATTCAACGAAGAGACTGGAGGAACTCAGGCAGGAGTAGCTATCATTCAAGAGCCTAAAAAGTATCAGGTAGATGAGAGAGGCTACTATCTTTCTGGGATATCCTTCAAAGAGATGAAAGAAAGTATCGAAAAGAAAAAGACAATGATGTTGAATTCTCTGAAAGAATTTTCAGAGAAAGTGAGAGAGCTTTTAGAGTCTTTTTTCGAGTATGTAGAGATAGTCAAGGCTTATTCGGAGCTTCTGGAGTATGACTTTTATAGCCATGCTGAGCCTATCCTCGACACAACAATTAAGACAGTTAGCAGGTTTAATGAGTCTCTAGAGAAAAACAAAGAGGCAATAATGCCAGAGGCATTAGAAGAAGAGCCTCCTAAGATAAACATAGACAGCTTAAAACCTTCTCCAGAGGCAATAGAGAAGATGAAAAAGTCAATAGACATATACGAAGAACCGTGGACTGAACTTTTCCAGATACTCAGAGGCGATGCTACATGAAAAATGAAAAGAAAACATCTGCTATTGAAGAGGTAAAGCAAAGGATAAGAGAGGCTCATAGACTGGAAGAAGAGACAGCAGAGAGCCTCCTGGAGGTAAGGCCTCCTGAGACAGTCTCTCCTACAGCAGAAGTAACAGACTCAGGCTCATACAAAGTACCTATGCATTTAGACTTGCAAAGCTTTGTATCTGAGAAGTCTTTGAAGAAGCCAGAGCAGATAGAGCTATTTAGTGGCTTTGAAGCCAAAGATAGCGACATTAAGATAGGACTCTCTCACTTGAGCGATGCTGGCTTCAATGCTTTAGAGGCCTTCAAGAAGCTGATAGCAAGGTACTCTTTTGTTGGTAATAGAGAAACTAAGGAAATACTGTCAAATTTTTACGGTATAACAATGCCTCTAAGGTATCCCAGGATTGAGATATCGAAGAGCGAATACTACGAAGCCTATGTACTGGTGAGAGACTCAAGAGGCTGGTTCGGAGGAGCGAAGGTACTTCAGACAGCCTTAAAAGGCCTCCTTGAACTCACAGAGACTCAGCATATGTTAATTACTAGAAAGAGATGGAAAGAAAAAGGCAGCTCCAGAGAAGAGGTAACTGATATTTTGAGGATACACTCTCCATTGATAATGGTTATCGAAGGCTACGAAGGCCTCACTTCTAAGGAGGCAGAACGAGTAGAGGCAGGCAAAGAGATAGCCAAAGACTCTTTTCTAGTGATAGAGCTTTCTCCTGTATTTATTCTCGACAGCGATGACTATTATCTGCTAAGAAGGCTCAACAAGGAAAAGGTAATTAAGTCTCTTGCTGGCAGAAGTACAAAGACATACTCTCAGCTAAAAAGGCTCACCGACTGGCTAGAGCAAAGAGGTATAGACCCACTCACGATAGGGATAGATAAGCTGGCAGGGATAGCAGGCCTTGAGTATTATATAGAGCAGAGGCACACTACAAAGCTCATAAACAGACTCAAAGAACTGATGAGACTTGCTTCAGATGGAGAGACTAAGTGGCTTCTCTCCTGGAGCTATGCTAACAAGAAGTTTACTCTGGAGCTCAATCCTGAGTTATGCAGGAGACTAAAGAAGAAGAGCAACGGTAAAGCTCTCAAGAAGCCAGATACAGAGAGCTCGTAGAATGAGCTATGACGATACTTTTCGAGTCTGGAGGTACTTTTATACCTCTGGACAGAAAAAAGTGGCTCTCAGAGCATTTTAGAGGCTCACTTTTTGATGGACTATCAAAAAAAATAGGCTTTTCTGGCAGCAGTTGATAGACTGTCAAAGGCTTCTGGAGTAGTGTTTGATAGGATATCAAATAAGTTGATAGCATTTGATACCTTCAAAGCCTTTATCAGAGCTAAAAAGTACTATCAAATACTTTTTGACGGTATTTGATACCTGAGGAGATGAAGCATGACTCTCAAGGAGATATCAGAGAAGGCAGGCCTCAATTATCATACTGCCAGAAAGTACAGCCTGGCTCTACAGGAAAGAGGAATAGATCTATCAGAGGAGGTAATACCTATCCTCCAGAAGATAGCCTCTCTCACTGGAGAAGGCATGACTGTAGAGAAGGCCATTGACTCTCTACTGAGCAAACCTCTGGAGAAGAAAGAGCAGGACTTCTCAGAGATACTCTTGAGACTCGAGACTAAGATAGACTCTCTCGAAAAAGAAAACAGAGCTCAGAAGGAGCTCATACAGGTATATCTGTCAAAGATAGACACTCTCCAGGAGAGCATTAAGGCATTGCCTCCTCCTAAACCTGACTACTTCTCTAAATTCAAAAACTGGCTAATGAAGTTTATGGAGAGCCTGAAGTTACCAGATTAGCTCAAATGATATTAGTAGTACATTAGTAGTACATTGCCTATCATTTTCACTGGTAGCTATAACGCATTTCACTGGTAGCTATAACGCATTTCACTGGTAGCTATAACGCATTGACTTTTGAGGTAACCGGCTTCTGGAGTGGCCTAGATATAGATTTTAAAAAAAAGGAGTATTTATAGAGCATATATAGAACATAAATACAGAAAAAAGGCAGTCTTTTTGAGAGCGACTGCCTTTTTCTTCTGGAGCAAAAAGAACAGAACAGTTAGGAGCTTTCGAGTTATTCTTTTCACTCGAAAAGCTACCTAAAACCTGAGAATAACCTACAAAAAAGGCCTCTATAATGCCTCAAAAAACTGAGAAAACATACTCCAGAAGCTAAAAAAGGATAGAGGGGGGGGTACTACATTCAGCTTAATTCGCTCAGAGCCTGTCAACGCAGTACCGTAAGTCCTCCAGAAAGTGAGACAGGCATTACCTTCAAATAACGTAACATACATAACATACCGTAACAGCTTTGAGTTTTCCGACACTATAAAAAGGATATTCGGAACTTATAGAGGCCCTAAAAAGGAATGAGTGTTGGAACCTGAGAAAACCTGAAACCTTACAAAACTTTACATACCTTGACAGATTGAAGTTTCAATTCCGGCTATTTTGGCTGTCCTAAAAAGAGTTTTTCGGAGTGAATAAAAAAGGTTAGCAGAAACGCACCCTAAAAAAAAGGAAATATCGAGATTAACCCATCAATGAAGGTAAAGCCTTCATAGACTGATACAAAAGAGTTTTAGTATCTGCATATGGCAGGTTAAAAAAAGAGGCCTTCTGTGAAAGAGGAGATTTGACACTCTATCAAAAAGTATCAAAGTAACCTATATTTGACTTTAATAGTAACTAAGTGGTATAATATATGTAGAAAGATTAGGAGGTAATGACATGACTGGACTGGCAAAGGTAGAAGCAAGAGAACTCTTAAGAAGAGAGGTAAGGCTAGAGGAACTTGCAGAAGTCTTTATATCATCTCAGGATGTAAAGAAGAGCTCCAGAGCTACCTACTCCAGACAGCTTAGACAGTTTATCAACTGGCTCTCCGAGACTAGCAGGCTAGGAGAAGGCCTCAGCAGAGAGGACATACTAGCTTATCGAGACTACCTATCAGAGAGCAGGACTCCTCTCACGGTATCAGGCTACCTAACAGCGGTAAGAAAATTCTTTGAGTACCTCGAAGCGGAGAAGATATATCCTAACATCGCAAAGGTAAAGAGTCCGAAGAAGCCTAAAGGCTTTCGGAAAG
>JAHDQE010000057.1 GCA_018433975.1 Ornatilinea sp.
TAAAAGAAGCATTAAAATCACAAACTCCTCGGGCGGTTATGGTAGAAACTTATGTTCTAGATCTACTCCCGGATGATATGCTTGAACATGGTTACTTGTATCGATTTCTAGATGCAGGAGGATGGTCTGCAAACAAAATTCAATTAACCGCAAAGTTTCTATTTCCAGATCGTCTTGCCGGAATATTTCCAATATTCCGACAACGCATGGAATGGGAGAAACCATATATTTATTTCACCAATCTAAAGACAATGATTAAGGAGTTCAATAATCCTTCACTCGAAACAGATACAGGCGCAAGGATCCATCCCAACGTTATTTCTTCAACGGAATATGAACAGGCTATTTCTTCTCAGGATCCAGACTTCATTGATCCTCCCATGGAAAATCTGGCATATTTGGAAAAATTTATCACTTTGTGCAATCAGAACAATATTACTCCTCTTTTTAACACAGCTCCAATACTCCAGATACCCAAAAGAACCTATAATGTTTACGCCCCCATGAACAGAGATGTACTAGCAAAGGATTATGGTCTGAATATTCTTGATTTTAACCAATATGGTTTCAATCAACTCCATTTTGTCAATCCGGACCATGTAAATGCCTTTGGTTCATTAATTATTTCAACAGAAACAGCGGTAAATTTATCAAAAAGATTAGGAATTCCGCTTGATCAAAAAATACTCGACTATTACCGCACCTATTATTTTGATAAATTTGATATCTCCCAATCCGACAAAGAAGCGATCCTCACGCTCTATCCTTCAAACCCTGATACACCACTTCTGTACGCCTGGGAAATATCCAAAGACGATATAATATTATTAAAAACAGATTACCAATCACAAAATTCTATAACCTTCCCTACATCCGAGGCTGGAGAATACCAAATCCGGGTTGAGATCTGGAATCCGGATGGCAATTTTGTTCTGGAAGGACTTTTCACACATATCGTTGAGGAATAAACCAGTATGTCATCAAACAACATTGGATATATTTGTACCCATTTGCAGTGTGAGAATGGTCTGGCGGACAAGACCGCTTTTCGCTTTGTGGATTCGGACCTTAACGGCACAAATTATTCATTTGCTCAACTAGATGCTGCCTCAAACCAGTTTGCCAATGCTTTGAAAGAAATTAACATCCGCCCAGAAGATCGGATTTTTATCTTTTTACCCAAACAGCCGGAGGTCTTCTTCTCTTTTCTGGGTACTCTGAAAACCAAAGCGGTTGCCGGGGTTCTATTCTCCAACTTTGGAAAAGAGGCCGTTTTTGACCGCCTTGCAGATGCACAGGCAAAGATCCTGATTACCAAGCAAAGCCTGTTTAAGCGCATTGAGGAAATCTGGCCGGATCTTCCCGGCCTGGAAAAAGTGATTTTAACCGATCTTCCTGCACACAAAAGCAACCGGGTTTTAAGCTATACTCAACTTGTTGAACACCAGAGCACTGAATTTCTGGTTCCGGATACAGCTCCTGAAACACCCTCAGTTCTGCATTACACTTCCGGCTCTACCGGCAAGCCCAAAGGCGTGCTGCATGTCCACAATAGCATCCATCACCAACGTATGACAATGGAAAAGGTCATGCAGATTGAACCGACTGACATTTATTGGTGCACCGCCGATCATGCCTGGGTCACCGGCACGACCTATGGGATTATCGGCCCCTGGAGCAAAGGTCTCACTCAAGTTCATTTCGGCGGCAAGTTCGACACTGAAGCATGGTTTGACCTGCTGAAGCAGGAGAAAATTACCCTCTGGTACACGGCGCCAACAGCGCTGCGCATGTTAATGCGTGAAGAGGATAAGATCGCTGAAAAATATGATTTACCTGCACTCAAAAGAGTCTATAGTGTAGGGGAACCATTGAACCCGGAGATTGTCCATTGGGTGCGTCGTGTCATTAAAAAGGAAATCTACGACACCTGGTTTCAGACTGAAACCGGTGGAATCATGATTACCAACCGACCAGGACTACCAGTCAAACCCGGCTCTATGGGAAAACCAATCCACGGTGTAGAAGCCGGAGTGTTTACCGAAGATGGTAAGGGCAGCCCGTTGAATGAATCCGGCAGTCTGCGGCTTAAAAAAGGCTGGTCCTCAATGTTCCGGGCCTATATCAATATGGAAGATGCCTATCGCAGCAAATTTCATGGTGATTTCTATGATACCGGTGACCTGGCCCAGATGGATGAAGACGGCTATTTCTGGTTCATTGGCCGTAATGACGATGTGATCAACACCTCAGGCCACCTTGTAGGGCCATTTGAAGTTGAAAGTGCTCTGCTGGAGATGGAGGATATTGTCGATGTAGCCGTAATCGGCGCTCCGGACGAAATGTTGTATGAGAAAGTAGTTGCTTTTGTAACCCTTAAGAACCATCAGGAATGGACCAGGAGGCTGGAGGTCAAAGCTCGCATTCATATCACCAAACGAATATCTCCGATTGCAGTCCCTTCCGAATTCATTGTTACCCCAAAAATTCCAAAGAACCGTAGTGGCAAGATTATGCGCCGGGTGCTCAAGGCGCGCTATCTTGGAGAAGATGCAGGAGATATCTCAACCCTGGAGGATTGAAAATGTCGATAAAAGAGGAACTGACCAAAGTTTTTGAGGAAGTTTTTGATGAGGATGATCTCGAGCTTACCCCGGATATGACTGCCAATGATATTGAAGCGTGGGACTCTATGTCTCATGTCACCATGCTTATGGCCGTTGAAGATCATTTCAACGTGGAATTTGAGCAATGGGAAATTATGAACCTGCCCAACGTGGGCGCTTTGCTATCCCTCATTGAAAAGAAAGTCCAAAACAAGAATTAGCAAATTTTATAAGGGAACCATAAACTTCCAAAAATAGGGGAAGACTTTGCACATCTCAAGTTTCATCCCTTATTGCCATTTTTGGATACTTATGAAGAAACAACAAATA
>JAHDQE010000115.1 GCA_018433975.1 Ornatilinea sp.
AGACCTCCACAATTTCATGAGCTGTGCCGGGCTCCGAACGCATATTAAGGGAAGCCACATTGACCTTTCCCGTTACCGGAATAAAAGGGGTCGGGCTGGGCTGTGGTGTTGATGTGGGGGGACGAGCGGTTGCGGTATGAAGAATGGGGGTAGCACTGGTTTCCGGGACCGGTGTGGGCTCTTCCGCCGGAGACCTGGTGCAGGCACTGATCAATCCGGCCATCACAAACATCACCCATAAAGTACAAATGATCCGTTTCATAAGCGCGCTCCTTTCCTATCCTGTTATTCCAACAGATTGAGCGCACAGAAGACTGTAATGTGCTTGCCTGTTGCCTGGATGTGCTGCAAAACCGGGCGCTCTGGCTTCTTTCAGGTAGTTGGATCTTGACCGGCACAGCCGGGGATAATCCTTTCTTCCATATTAATCACTTTACAATCAGGATGCAAGCACCGCCTGTGTTTGTGTTTGTCCCAAAAATGGTTGGCAAAATTTAGAAAAAGATGAAGACACAATATTCCCTGGATACTTGAATACAGATCACACCACTCCCGATCCGGCAACCATCAAGCCGCTGAACATCCCTGGCCAAGTCTTATAACCGCGTACGGTTCTGGCTCTCATTTTCATCTTCCCAATCCCTTGTTCGGTAGGGTTGTTGGTCCAGGGTACATCCGGCTGCCAATCAAAGACCCGAAAACGAGCCCAATTCTCTGCCAACCGAATAATCACTGAACGCAACTGCTCTACAGGAGTGTATTCTGCTCCCAATCGCCCCATTCGACTGGGTGGTAATTGCCGGTACAAGGCAACCAAACGCTTGTCTCCCTCAATCGGAAGATCGTCAATTACCTGACGGATCTCGCTTACTATCCAGATCCATTCTTCAGCCAAACTGTGTTCCAGTTCATGTAATGCTCTTCCCACCCAACGACGCACATGAAATTGGCAAATCTGGTGCTCCAGTTGTAATTTATCGGCAACTTGCTTGAAGCTGGACAAATCATCCGTCACCATCACGCTGATCCCCAATTGCTGTACCAAAGGTTCCAGAAAGCTCTTCACCGCCCGAGGACCCTTCTCGTCCACATACCCCACGGTAATGGGTTGGCCTGTCCCCAGATCAATGACCACTAATACGGGCTGCTTTTTCCCCCAACCCAGAACATAAGCCCCATCCACTCCGATCACCCGCACTTTCTTGCCTTTCCATTGGCTACGAAGCTGCTGGGCACGTTGCTGTACATCGCGCCAGGCCGCCATCCGGCTGATCGTCACCCCAAAAGCAGCAAACAGTCCCGATATCCCTCGATAACTCAAACCTAATGCCCAGGCCACTGCTGCCAGCACTCGTAATCGCTGTGTCTGTTGAGCCTGATCTATCCCTTGTGGGTAGTACCGAAAGACATAATGACATCGACAGCAGCGGTAACGATATACCCTGACTTGCTTGATGTGTGGATCTCTAACGCTTCTTTCTTCCCCTCCCCAGCGCTGAAAGGTCTCTCCTGAACATTTTGGACAGTGCCTGGGACGACTCTCTTCTTTACTCTTGACTTCTGGAAGGTGTATGGTCACAATAGACATAGCAAGCTCCGGTTCTGTGTGTTGTCGTAAACATCATATTACCGGAACTTGCTATTTTTTCAAAACCTACTTCTTTTGGGACAGATACCTGTGTTTGTGTTTGTCCACCGAATCAATTTTTAATTCACTATTCTCCGGCAAAACGAGGACGGATATCAGGAAAAGGGATGATCCTTGCTACCGGATCGCCACCTCAGAAATCATCACGCCCGGTGTAACGCGTCAAGCCATTAAAAAATGAGGCAGCCCTTACGGCCGCCTCACAGGTTTTTATTGAAGGATAAAAAATCCCTCTCGCTTAATCGTTGCGCAGCTCCAACACCCGTCCATCCAATTGGAACAAGTTCCCTGCACCGGCTCGCTGGATCATTGCCAACAGGGTTTCCATGGAAGAGATCTCCTCGAGCTGTTCTGTCACATAATAGTCGAGGAAACGCTGGCTGATATAGTCCTTATCTTTGACAGCAATATCCACCAGGTTATAAATCTGTTTAGTGACTTGAACTTCCCAATTCAAAGCATCCTGTGCACATTCTTCCGCGGAACCAAATTTCGCTTTTGCCTGCGGAATAGTCGGGATTTTAACTTCTGCGCCTACTTCCAGGAGGTAGTGAAGGAACTTCATCGCATGCTCATTCTCTTCTTCAGCCTGCAGGAAGAAAAATTTGGACAGATTAGGAAGCGATTCGGCCGCAAAATAAGAAGCAATGTGCAGATACTGCATAGAAGCGCCCAGTTCGTTTCCGATTTGAGCGTTGATCGTATCGTTTAATTCTTGACTGATTAACATGTTTATTTTCTCCATTTTTATTTAATTTGGACTCAACTGATCCAATACCCAGTATAGCATCGCCTGTACAGGTTTTGTACGGGGTGTATCAGGTTTACAAGTCCTGCTTCAGGTGAATTTTTTTAGGAGAAAAAGTCCTGAAATTTGAAGGTGGCAATCATCACGGCCATTTGCAGAACCAGCAGAAAGAGTACGCCGGTGCTCTCTTTCTTAAACAAGGATTTAACCACCGGGACTGCCAGCATACACATCATGGGCGCCATAAAGATCCACAGACGGGCAACCTCTCCGGCAGTCTGTCCGAAGAGATTCAACGCCACAAACATCGCCACAAAAGCCCCCAACAATACCTGCCGTGGTGTGGCATTGCCCCTCACGATGGGCGGGAAGACCCCCACCGCGCCGATCAGGAATATCAAATAGAGCGGGAAACCCATCCAGGCAGCCGTAGAAATATTGTTGAGCCAGATACCATACAGTGTATCGGACAGACTGGGCCGGAACCCACGTTCAAGGATTTCGGGGGTGATGGTCATTTCCGGATAGCGGGCAAAAAAGTCGTCGTAGCGGTGCACAATCATCATGTTCTCGTAACGGGTCAAAATATCAAAATTCAATCCCACACGCAGCACGACGTACATCGCCAGCACACCCAATCCAAGACCAAGACCCAGTTTCACCAGGTCCATGAAGCGGCGTTCTTTGCGGTGTACCCAATAGTCAAAAACAAACAACACCGCGGCGAAAGGCAGGATGGTCAAAAAAGTAAAAGACAGGAACATCATCGCATAACCGACCACCCCGGCAAGAACCGCCCACCAGAAGGAGCGTTTGCGGACGGTGATCATCATTACTGCCGCACCCAGCAAGAAAACCGGCGGGTAAACAGCCTGATCCAGGAAAAGGGGGATCAGGATGACGTTTGAACAGGAAAGATACAGCAGACCCGGAAGTAGCCCATCTTCTCCATCCAGCAGTCTGCGGTTCAACCAGTACAACAGCGCCAGAACCGAGAAAGAAAGCAGGGGAAAAACCCACAGCATCAGGCGGGTGGTCTCTTGCACACAGGCCGAATAGTTTTTCTGAGGGTGAAGAAAGTTAGCGAGTTTTTGAGTGAGAATGTATATCGAAAGCACGCCCGGAGTCTTGGTGGAAACATAGCGCTGGTCCCCATAAAGCGTTTCATAATCGGTAATCGCATGGATCAGGCCGGGATCATCACAGGCGTGCTGGATATAAACCTTGTGACCGGATTCGCTGTACTTACGCCGGACGCTATCCACACCAAACTCATCCGCCATACCAAACCCGTATTGAAGGAAAAGACCCAGGGCAATGAGAAGGAGCAGCCCGGCCTTGCCGCGTTCCTGATGGCGGTAAAGCCAGACGGCAGCAACCAGCGGCGCGGCAAACAACACCAGCAGGATCAAATCACGCGGGCCGGTTTCTTTCTCATGGAACTGCCAGAACCAGCCGGGAATGGAAATCAACAGATCCAGATGGAAAGCCAGGATAATGACATGGGCTCCGGCCAGAGTTGCCATCACCAGCACAAGTAAAGTCTTACCAAGCGTAACAGGTTGAAATCGTGCTCCGGTAAGATGCTGGCGGTAGCGTGCCCAGATAAAAGCCCCTGTCTGGAAAATAAGTAGAGCACCCCAACCCAACAGCGCAGCTGAACGGTTGTAAATGGCTCCCAAAGGGCCCAGGTTTCGGGCAAAAGACGAATTGAACAAAATCACAGCGCCCAATATCATCAGGAGCAGATAGATTCCAGCGGTACCTATCACCGTCAGGGCATCACTGCTGTTCAGACGTTGATCCAGAAACTCGAAGATTCCATCTCGCAGGGAGGAACTGCGATGCATGAGGGTTGTCAGCACGGCCAGAAGAAACACACCGGCCAATGCCGCTCCTCCCACCAGGATGCGTTCTTTAGAATAGCCGAGCAGCCATGCATTGCGCTCCATGGAACGCTGGCTGAAAAGCAGCAGCACAGCCCCTACACCTTCGAGCGTTGCCAGGAGAAAATAGAGCGGGAGAGAAAAGCCTTTTTGATGTTTTTTAACAGAGTCCAAAGGGAATATCCTTGTGGGCAAACAGATGATCTATGGCGATGAATTGAGGCTATTATACGTCGGGACACAAAAATGTGTAAAGGATAGATCTCGGCCTCTGTATTGTCCTTCCGCCACAGCAATTTCCCTCACGGAGTAACCCGATAATGAATGACGCCGTGTGGGCACGCATCCACACAGTTGCCGCACAGGATGCACTCACCGTTTTCCATATCATGGTTTTCTACCATGTGGTGTACTTCCAGACTCATCGGGCAGGCCGTGGTACAGCGCTGGCAGGCCGTACAGGCATCCGTCTCAGCTTTCAGACGCAAGCCGGGCAGGTGCAGCAGGTTGCTGCACCTGCGCCCGATTATCATGAACGGAGCCATCCAGCAGATGGTATGACAGCCGCCGCGCTTCCCCAGTGTCAATGAGAGGATAATAAAGGTCCCCAGTACGAAATAATAAGTAATATACATAAACGGCTCACTGATCGAGATGCCGCTTTCGGTCTTATAAAGCAGGTCAATCGTCTGATAACCTCCTGCCGAGAGTGCCATGAAGACAATCGCCGCCAACCAGATACCCCAGATGACCCATTTAATCCAGTTCAGACGGTTATTAAAGGGTTTGTTCTGAATGGGAAAGCAAACCTCAGATAGTGCCCCGGCCGGGCAGACCCACCCGCACCAGGCCCTTCCCACAAAAGCAAAGGCCAGGAGAAAAAGCAGCACAAATACCACCAGACTGGCATTGACGATGCCCTGGGCTGCCGAATCGATAATGAGATAAGGAGAAAGATAATTCATCGTGACAGGAAAGAGCAGCAGTGAGAGCAGTAAAACAGATTTTCGGATGCGCTGGCGGAAAGGATTTTGTTTAACTTGAGTCATTCTTGAATCTCCCAACAAATCTTATTTGAGCATGCTAAAGAAAGAGTAGCATATAGCAAACGATATTCCATCGGACCAAAGTTGGATAACAGGTTGGATTACCAGACAGAGAAAATCGGCAGGCATTGATTTCCGGTCGGGAACCAGGATACGACTAAGTCGTAAACTTTATCACGCCTCTCAAAGGGTGACGGTGGAAATATTTATAAATGATCGATCCAGGAGAGGACAAAGCGGAAGTTTGCCGGCATGACCGGGGAAAAAGCACACACCAGGCGTCAGCAGAGCATCGGGATGGATCTTAAAGCGACGAGATAATTACAGAAACTGCGAATCTGTCATCATTCTGCTCAACAAGACTTGCAGTAAAAAATTCCCGAAAAAATTGTTCGATGGGTTTACAGCTTTGGAAAGATATTAACAGCAAATGTGGCCTCTATGGGCGTAGAGACCACATTGATTCCGCTTCACAAGCGGAGAGGAGAAAAATGAAAAAGAGAGAAAATGTTGCAATACTGTTGCTAGAGATCTTCATCTACTTCTTTTTTAATATACTATCTTACAGACTCAAAAATAAGTGCGTGTCTAAGGTTTAGAAAAATCTCACAAAAAAAAACCGAACGTTCTCCACTCGGTCAGGCAAAGGATTCCTTTTTATTGCCTAATAGGACAACAACCCAGACAGCACAGAAGAAAAGAATAACGCCGTTCAGATAAAACGGGACAGCCTGCCCCACCTGATCATACAACCAGCCGCCTAACAGCGGGCCAAAAGTAGCGCCGATATTACCGAAAAAATCATAAAGCCCATACCCTATACCCCGTTCCTGGTGTCCCGTAAATTCAGCAACCAGAGCCGCTTCAGCCGGTTCAGAAGTTGCCCAGGCAACCGCATTAAGCGTATAAAACACCCCGAACCAGATTAGAGATGGAAGCTGCGGCAGGATTATAGAAAGCAATCCCGACCCCGCCAGCCCCAACGCCATCATCCGCGCCCGGCCAAAACGGTCGCCAAGGCTTCCCAGACGCCCCGCCAGAAAACCCCACACCAGCCCGGCCGGAATGGAAGCAAAAGCCAGGGCGTCCACATCCGTAGTGAAATGGTCTGCAAGAAAAATCAAAAAGATAGGGCCCAGCATGGCCTCTGAAGCTCCGGTAATAAAGATCACCAGCAGCAGCTTGAGCAAATTAACTGAGAGAGACGGCTTTTCTTTAGGAGTCACGGCAGGATTCGCCCGTGTCTCCGGGATGTTCCGCCACGCAAGCCATCCTGCCAGAAGGGTAAAAGCGGAGAAGCCGAAGAAGATGACCTGCCAGCCGATATCTTCAGGAAGGGTCGTGATCAAAAAGAAGCCGGCAAAAGCTCCCACCATCCCACCACGGGCGGTCATCTCTTTAACTTTCCCCATTGCTCTTCCTAAATCTTCATGGGTGGAGAGGTCGGCAACGATCGTATTCACAGCAATCCACAAAAAGGAAGAGCCTATACCCTGTATGAACCGGGAGGCGTATAACCCCTGCATACTCCCTGAAAGAGCAAATAACGCCATAGAAAGAGCATACAGACCGAATGCACCGATCAGAAACTGTTTGCGTCCAAAGCGGTCAACCGCCCATCCGATAAGTGGGCGAAACACCAGTGTGGTGGCGGTAAAAATGGAAAACAAACCGCCAATCTCCAAAGCACTTGCGCCCAGCGTTTTACTGTAAACGGGCAGCGCGAAAGAAAGGAACACAAACGGCATCGACCAATAAAACAGGGGCGGGTACAGAAGAGAAGGAGGATATTGATTGGTCCGGGTTGTCAGGGGAGGATTTGTATCCATATTTTTTACAACAGACACAGGTCGCAGTAGATATTGATCCCAAAATCACATGATATTGATCGATCATGCACTTACGGAATGTGAAACACTTTGCCAATTTGAAAGGTCCTTAAACCCTCATCTTAAAACATTTTACCGTATAATCAATTCATAATTTATGGGCTACCATAAAAGGTTTTTGTTTTGGCTTTTGAGAAAGGGGACTTTCATTAAATATGAGTGGGCAATTCACCTTATTTGTATCCCTTTCACCTATTGCTATTGTAACTCTGATCCTTGCAATTTATTTCACCGCTCGTCATCGCTCAACCCGGGGTGTTTCTGCCTTGCTCTGGGTCATGGTTGTTATCCTGGGTTGGGTGTCTTTCAACACGCTGGAGTTGATTGCGCAAAGTCCTTATTGGACGGTCTTTTTTGCCAGAGTGGAGTACGTTTTTATTGCCTCGGCTCCCGTGGTATGGTTAGTTTTTTCCGCAGAATATACCGGCCATGGTAAATGGGTAGACCCCAAAAACTTATGGTTCTTAATGGTGGTTCCAACCATCACAATCTTTATCGCCTGGACAAACCCTTGGCATAATTTGCTCTGGAGATATAAATTCTTTATTCCACAGGACAACCTCCTTACTTTTCGGGCCCAGTATGGTTATTGGTTCTGGGTCAATGCCTTTTATTCTTACGCATTGGCTGCAATTGGTTCCTTTTTTATCATCCGGAATTATTTTTACTCCATCCGGTTGTACCGCAAACAATCTTTTTGGATGGTCGTCGGAGCATTGATCCCCCTTCTATATAATATCGTTTACGTGCTGAAACTGGTTCCAGGAATGCAGAAGGATTACTCCTCCCTGATATTTTCCTTTGCATCCCTGGCCTATGTGGTAGGGATATCCCGCTATCATCTGTTTGATCTGGTACCCATTTCCCGCAGCCTGATCCTGGACCATATTCGAGACGCAGTGGCAGTTTTGGATAAAGAGGACCGGATCATTGATCTCAATATGGCGGCACAAAAGATCTTTGAGGTGTCTTTACGCGAAAGCCTGGGACGTCCGCTTTCCAGCTTTCCAACAATCTGGAGTCAGCTTGCGCCGGTTTGGATGTCAGAAAACCCGGAAATTGAGATTACTCAAAGCAAAAACGACGAGACAAGAACCTTTGAAACAAAAATCACCCGATTCTCTGAAAAAAGCGTTCAGGCTTATAAAACCTTGCTGATTTTTCATGATGTTACGGAGCGCGTGGCTTTGCTGCGCAGTGTTCAGGAATTGGCAAGGACGGACCCGCTCAGCGAGCTGTTCAACCGGCGTCACTTCTTTGAACAGATCAATAAAGAGCTGGAACGTTTCCGGCGTTATGGTACTTGTTTTTCACTTGTCATGCTGGACATCGATCACTTTAAAAGCATCAATGATATCTATGGGCACCTGGTTGGGGATCAGGTCCTGATCCAGGTTGCAGAATTCTGCCGGCAGGAGATGCGCACGATAGATGTTTTGGCCCGATACGGAGGCGACGAAATGATTTTCTTGCTTCCGGAAACAGGACCTCAGCGCGCAAAGGAAGCGGCTGAAAGACTGCGCAAAGGCGTTGAGAAACTCGAAATCCGTGTGAATGGGGATATAAATTCCATAACCATCAGCCTGGGGGTAACCAGCCTGATGCCGGATGAGGAAACTAGCTTAGAGACTCTCCTCGCCAGAGTTGATCGGGCTTTATATGCTTCCAAAGAACAGGGGCGAAACCGGACAACCGTTTGGGGTGCCGCAAACACCGACAACTAACCGTTAAACCACAACTTTCATCATCCGCGTCTCCCGATATCCCACAATCACCGAAATATAACCGCTGAGCATTTGATCGGTTTGCAGATCACCGGTATCCACCCGCAGACAGTCCAGGTGAGATATTTTGTCCGGTGCGGCAACCACCAAAATGTTTTTCTTACCCACCTGTTGAAGTACCGTGGAAGTGAACTGCCGGGTTCCCCGGCCAAAAATGAACCCATTCCCTCCAATAGGAGTAACAATGATCTTGCGGCTCGGGTACTGATCCAGTAGTGCCAGCAAAGCACGCTCGTTGAGGTCTGCGCCAACCCTTTCCCCATTGTAAAGCCCATCCACACCCAGCAGGGTTTTGGGAATCCCCAATTCAAAAGCAATCGCTTTAAGTGTAGAACCCGCGCCGAGAAGATACAGGGTCTCCGGATTTATTTTCTCTTTAAGCGTATCAGCGATATCCAGATGAGCTTCTTCGTTGGATGCCGTGGACCGAGAAGCTTCTTTCCCATGTTGAAGAAAAACGCGCACTTCCGGTACTTTCAACACGCCGTACAGCCGGGCTGAGAGATGGTTATCGCGGTAGGCTTCCTCGTCGATATCCAGAATTTCCGCTTCGGTGAACCCGGTTCCCTCCACAAAGGCATCTACAATACCTGCCGCTCCCCGGGCGCTCACCGCGAATACCGCGCTGAACACCTTCACCCCGGAAGGAACGGCAACAACGGGCACACGGGTAGCAATGGCGTCATGGATATCCCGGGCAGTACCATCTCCGCCTACAAAGACCAGCAGATCAATCCCTTGTTCAACCATTTCTCGGGCAATACGCAGCGTATCCTCGGCCGAGGTCTCCGTATCGATTTTTCCGGTGATCTGATAGGACAAACCGGCTTCCTCCAGATAATCCGCGCCCATCTTTCCGGGGGCCGCCTGAAAGAAGATCTGTCCCGTTTTTTGGAGCGCCGCTAAAAACACCCTGGTTTGCTGTGGAGTTACGGGTTCCGCTCCCAGCGCGAGCGCTTCCCGGTGCATTCCGTCATCCGTACCTTTCAGTCCTACACTGCCGCCCATTCCGGCAACAGGGTTCACAATTAATCCAATTTTTTTCATCGTTTATTTGCGCTTCTTCCCAAATATAATGAGGCTTATAATGCAGGCTTTTAAAGCCTGTACCGATTCTCCCCCATTCTATGCCAGCCGGGGAGCGAAGTCAAATTGAAATATACGCTTATGGGTTTTCCAAACACAGCCACCTTTATTAAAAGATATCTGCCAACTTTATGAAATAAGATGACTGGCAGATCGGGATGTATTAGAATAGATTTATCTTTTACATGGGACGCATAAACAAAATGGAAATCCAGGAAAAACCATCTAAAATCTATGTCTACCGGGAAACTTCTTCCCCAACAGGTGAAATCATCACTGCTGCGGTCATGCTGGTGCTGGCAATCTCAACCGGTCTATGGCTGGTATACCCTAACTTGAACGCAGCATTCAGCCCGGACCGCACACCAAAGCATCTGGGGAATCTGCTCATTTATATCCTTGTGATGGTCATCTTCCTATGGATGGTTTTCCGGCATTGGCGTGCCGCACGGGACGCAATGGACCTGAATTCACAAAGTATTGAAGCACAGGGGGAGATTCTGGAGATTTGGGGAAAGCAAGGCCGGCTGAGCAATGAGTTTTGGATCGCCTATCGCTATTACGGCACCTATGAAGGAAAGACTGAAGTGCGAAAAAAGCGTGCCGACGAATTGAAACCCGGCGATTTTGTGCAGGTTCACCTGCTGGCACGCGACCCGCATATCCATTACCTGAGCTGGGAGAACCTGAAATCCAAAACCACCGAGGAAAGTTAATCTTTACCGGAGGGATACAATTATGAAAATACGGCACAGCGCACAAATTATTTCTGTCGCAACCATCCTCATAATCGCAGGGGCAGCCTGCACGCTGGAAGCAGCCCCGGAACCAACCCTGGATCCCACCATTGGTACGGCGCTGGTGGCCCCTACCAACACCACACCCCCTCAACCCTCCGAAACCCCCGAGCCCACCCCCACAGCACCTCCTCTGCCCACCTCCCCAACGGCAGATCTTCCGGGTGTTGAGGTATGGATAAATGTAGAGTCTCTCAATCTTCGCTCGGGGCCGGGCACAACTTTTGAAGTGATCGGACAGGAGCTGCAGGGCACCCAATGTTTGGCTCTGGGCCGGGCACCGGGCGACGACTGGCTGCGGGTGCAGGTACCGGACGGCACCGTCGGGTATATGCTGACGGATTTTCTGAAATTATCCCGGCCTTTGACAAACCTGCCCCAGATCAGCATCACCGAAAGCTATGTCGTCATGGGCAGAGTCGTCGATTCGGCAGGTGAACCAATTGACGAGGTTACCGTGGCAATCTACCAGGGAGCCGGGGAAGATGAACTGCGCACGGACGTCACCACCAATTCAAAAGGGATCTTTGTGGCTTATCTCCCCCTGGACAGTGAATATACCTGGACCGCTTCTGTTGTTGGTGTGGGATGTGCCAGCCGGATTGTAGATGAAAATTGCAGTTATACAGGCACCTTCGGGCCGGATGCCACCTCACGCTTTGAGCTGCCCCTTGACCGTCAGTTGGTGTTGACATACACCGACTGAAGCTTATCTTCTGGACAAACTTTTAAAATCGCCCGGAAGAAGGCATTTGTACCTATCTTACAGCACAGTTTACATGTAAAATAAAACTATGCCATATCGCACCCGGTTATTTCTGCAAACCTACACGCGCGATTCGATTAATATTCTTGAAAACAGCCTGAAAATGATCCATGAGGGCAATCGCGCTTTCTATAAAGTAGTTGCCGTTGAACTGCGCACGCTGCTGTGCGATACGACCCGCCGCCATAACAATATTCTGGATATCTCTCTGGCCCCGCGTCTGGCGCCTCGTTTGGCCCTGCACCCTCTTGAACAGGACGGCAGCTTCAATCGATCCCTGGCCCGCATACCTCTGGCCGAATGGCTTGAGCAGCCGCTGCCAACCGGGCTTGAACCCCCCATCACCATCCGTGAACTGATCCGTAAAGTTTGCGATCAGGAAGGCGGCGCACACGTCGATCCTAAACCCGACTCCGGATTACCCGAAGAGTTAGATACTGCTGCCTGGATCACGGCTATTGGCAGCTATGCCGCCCCGGAACTCAAAGCAGCCCTTCTCCCGGAAAACACTTAAATTCAAAATATCTGAAAAGGCTTTACTCCCGCAGCGCGGAACACCCTGTTAGAAACTACGGGGGTCTTACCTGTCACCCCCACGCCTGCCTTCAATCCGGGCCTTCCCTCCGGTCTTTGAAATGGTCAACCCGATTACGGCCAACGGCTCCGGCAGCGTTCCCACAGCCACTTCGAAGATATCCGGCTCCATAACGGACAGGACATTAAGCGCCTGTTCCAGGCGTTTGAGGTCGGCCCGGCTTCCTTTTTGGGCTTCCACCGCAATTTTACTGACCTGATTCGCCAGCTCATCTTGCTGCTCTTCGGAAAAGGTGGGGTTCATCATAATCGAATTCCACATCATTTCGCGCCAATCGTCAAAAGATTTGGGAGCCCGGTCATCTTTACGGATCAATGCGCTCTTTGCGGCGTGGTTAAACCGGTCCTTCAGTTTAGGCTTTCGAGGAGCCGCGTCCTGCTCCGCCTTACGATAGGCCCGCCGTTTTGCCTGTGACTCTTTCTCACGATCCGACTTGCGCCGGGGTTTCTGATTCGTACTCACTAAATATCTCCTCTGCTCTTTCCCGAAAAAGAATGGGCCATCGGCCTGTTGTCTTTCAGCCGAATATTCCACCATCTGGTCTGAGTATAACCTTCTATCGTCCAGGTTTCAATGTATCCGGCAGCATTCCCTCCGGCAACACCTGACAAAATAAAAAAGTCTTGTTTCCGGCACGAAACCTTTGTATAGTGAATATAGAAAGGCCTGCCGCACAGGAATAAAGACACGACCTTTCACTGGCCAACCGGAAGGCCCTCCCGGATCACAGCGGCAGACCCATTTTCAAAGGGTTGAGGTTCAGCAGCGCCCTTTCACAGGAGAAAAAGCCCGGCTCGATCAAAAAAAGATAAGGAGGTAAATCCAATGTCCGTCCTTACCGTATCCAGAGAGTTAGGCAGTGCGGGAAGCGCCATCGCAGAACAGGCAGCCCGGACCCTGGGCTACCATTTCATGAATAAACAATCCATCGGGATGGTTTTAAGCCAGTATGGCTTGATTGAATTTCACCAGGAGTACGATTCGTCATTCGGTTTCTGGGATCGCTTTGACGCACGCCGGGCGGAGCGCCGGGGAGAAATGCTCGACATGCTCAACCGGGTCCTGCTGGCCCTGGCGCGGCATGGGAACATGGTCATCCTGGGCCGCTGCGGTTTCGCGGTTCTGCAAAATTTCACAGATGTGCTCAACGTGCGTATCCAGGCTCCGTTCACCCTCCGGGTCAGGCGGATCATAGCAGAGCGTAATATCCAAGATATCGCCCAGGCAGAAGCGGTTGTAAAGGAAGGGGATCGCATCCGGGCCGCATTCATCGAATCGGTTTATGGCGTGCGCTGGGATAATACCAAAGCCTTTGACATGGTAATCGACACCGGCAAAGTCCCGCCGGACCGAGCGGTCGCCTGGCTGGTTGAAAACCTGAAGATTTTAGACGAGCAAAAGGAAAAGGAAACCCACACCACCCGCGCCATCCCGGACGACCCCATCCTGGCCTCCGTGATCTCCCAACAGCTTCAATGCGAGGAAGATCATCAGAATTAAGCAATAACCAATCCATGATCAAACTACCTGACTGTCCTGGGTGATACTGGTCTTTCGACTGTGCCATGAGCCACCTCCCCATGACATCATGTTGCATCTCAGCAGAAATCGTCTCAAAGGGAAGATGCTCACGTGAAAAAACAAGAAAAAAGACCGGTCATGTTTCTAATGGAACTCTCTATGGATTAATTCTCGGCACAGCTATTTATGCTCTGACCAAAAATCCAATTTGCTTCTCACTCAGCGGATCGGGCGCCTTGCCTGAGCTGTTGTTTGACCTGTCCGCCGGGCACATTCCATCAAACCACCCCATCGGCATTCCAATTGCCTGTCCTTTGATCCTTCGATCAGTGCCAGACAGCAGAAACAATAGCGCGCGAGGAGACACACTAACCCTATAAACACCCATACTAAAACGAAAATCTCCTTTTGCAAGGAGATTTTCTAAAGAGGGAGGGGAAACCATCTGATATTTTTATTTTTATATCGTGCTACAGCAGCACCGCCAGCGCTGTCACCACCAGCAGACCAATCAGGATCGCCGGCAGCGCGCACCCGGGCAGGAAACACCCGCGTCTGAAATAGCCGCGCCGCATTCCCATCGGGGGAATGAACCGTCCGGGCGGCATCCGTCGGGGCATTCCGTGGGGCATTCCCCGGCCAAACCCACCGCGGTGCCACATATAATTCACACTTTTGTCCTCCGCACCGGCTGCTTCAACTGCCCATCGTTCCGGCATCAAGGGGATTGCTGTAATCGCTTGTTTCTTGTTCATGTCCTTTCTTTCCTTCTAAAACATCCCTTATTGGATGATTACTTCTATTCTATTCACCTTTTATGAAGACAAGATGAAGAAACTGTTAGGAAATTATTCAGCTTTTCGCGGCCTGCCCTGCGCTATAATTAGCCTGCCGTGAAATGCAAAAACATTCCCATGCGGTTTTTCAACCGGATTGAAACCGGAGGAATAAAAAACATCATGAACCCTCAAGACTCTTCTTTTGACTTCCTGCTGGATGAGGCCAACCACACCATTCTGGGCTCACTCACCACGCCGTGGGATATCCAGTGCTATCTGGACAGCCTGCCTTACGTCGGCGAAGAACTCAACCGTTCCCCGCTGCGCGTCATGCAGGACCGCCAATGCCACTGTCTGGACGGCGGCATGCTGGCCGCCCTGTGCCTGCGTCGTCTGGGCTATCCGGCCCGTATCCTGGACCTGGTCCCCGAACCGGGTACCGATGATGACCATGTCCTCGCCATTTTCCGGCATAACGGCAAATACGGTGCCGTTGCCAAATCGAACTACGTCGGTCTGCGCTTCCGCGAACCGGTTTTCCGCAGCCTGCGCGAGCTGGTCATGTCATATTTCGAAGTGTTCTTCAATGTAGAAGGTCAGAAGACCCTGCGCGGCTATACCCGGCCCCTGGACCTGGCGGCCTACGACCGCTACAACTGGCAGGCCACCCAACCCGGCGTAGACCGGGTCGTCGGGCGGCTTTACAGCCTGCGCAGCATTCCCGTCATCAGCGCGGAAGAAGCTGCCGCCCTGCATTCAATCGACGAGCGCTCCTATCAGGCCGGCATGTTGGGTGCCAACCCCGATGGTCTCTACCAACCCGGCAGTCCGCATTAACATAGTTTTTGAAAACTCGTTAACCATTATGGTTATCACCGTAAACCATCCTGCCTATACATAGAAGGAAACCCAATGCCAAAAATTCTGAACGAAACCCTGGAAACCATTGAAAAGCGTAAATCCACCCGTGCTTTCGCGGATACCCCCATCACTCCGGAAGAGAAAGAAACCATCCTGCACGCCGCTTTCCGCGCGCCCACCGCGGGCAATATGATGCTCTATACCATCCTGGAAATTGAAGACCAGGCCATCAAGGACCACCTCGCCGTGACCTGCGACAACCAGCCTTTTATCGCCAAAGCCCCTTATATCCTGCTCTTTCTGGCGGACTACCAGCGCTGGATGGATGTCTATACCCTTTCCGGCGTAAAAGAACGCTGCGCCGAGTTGGGCTTGAGATACCGCGAACCACAGGCCGGTGACTTCCTGCTGGCCGTCACGGACGCGGTCATCGCCGCCCAGAACGCCGTGATCGCCGCCGAATCCCTTGGGATCGGTTCCTGCTACATCGGCGACATCACCGAGAACTATGAGGATAACCGCCGACTCTTCTCACTGCCGCGCTATGTCTTCCCGGCTGCTTTACTGTGCTTTGGACGTCCCAACCGCGAGCACACCCCTGAAACCCAGGTTTCGCGCTTTGCTCCGGAGTTCATCGCCCATAAGAACACCTATCACCGCCTGGATGCGGCCGAACTGGAGCGCATGATGCAAAACCTTCAGGACAAATTTCCCACCGGACGCTACCTGGAAGGCGCTCAGAACCTTGGCCAGCACCAATATTTCCGCAAATTCAACGCCGATTTTTCTTTTGAAATGAGCCGTTCCGTTCGCGAAGCACTCAAAAACTGGGATTGCGAATAACACAAAACTGCCGGAGTTCCCGGCAGTTTTACACATTCTTTCATCAACAAATCTAATCTCCGGCTTTCAGCTTTCCATGTGCAGCCCGCCGGTCTTTGCCAGCCAGGTGGCAATCTCCCCCACCACCCGGTCGGTGTTTCCGTCCGAATAATCCACTTTCAGCTTTAACAAGGATGACTTGAGAAACAGCCGCTCCATCACTCGCTGATCTACCACTACCTGCAAAACATCTTCGGGAAGAGTAGGGTCCGCATTCTCTTGAGACTGCGCCAGGGCCAACCGTTCCCGGCTGGATTCCTCGGAGCGGGTCACCAGCACCAGCCGGAACCCTAGGGGAACCAGCCGCTGTTCCAGCCAGGTAAAATCCATCTCCCGGCCGTAAGCCTGAAGCTGAAAAGTCTGCGTTGAAAGGTGAAAACGGTCCACCACCCACGAGTAATACCGCTCCAGTTCAAACAGCCGGACCCAGGTATGGTACGTTTCCATCGCCAGCGCTTCTTCCTGCGGCGCAAAATTCACCAGACCCCGTCCCCAGGGAAAATTGGTGAACGCGCACCACATCCCCGAGACCAACGGACGCTGATAGCATTGTTCTGCCGGGCCGGTGATGCCGGGGTGATTGTTAATGGCCTGTGCCAGTTCCTCGCCAAACGCCAACGAGGTTCCTTCCAGAATAATTTTGGGGGTAAATTTCTTGGGCATTTTCTCTTCCTGATGGGTTTGTATTTAAGATAAGTATAGCAACCTTTTTCCAAAAATTCGTTCCCTTTCATAATCCAACTCACGGATTAACCGAAGCAACACTCTCTATGCATGTAAATCTAAGAATTTTAAAAAAGTGTATAATAATTCCCAATCAAACCCCGAAGATCAACGCTGCGTGCGTGGAAGGATAGAAGTTTTATGGAACTGGTTCGGAAGCACCAACCCGATCCGGAAAAGGACCGTCTGTATCGTAAGGCATTAGTGTTAACCCTGGCCGGGAACCTGTTGTTGGCCGGCGGCAAAGGGATCGTAGCTTATTTATCCGGCTCCGTAGCCCTTTACGCAGACGCCGCCAATTCGGTTTCGGATGTGGTTTACTCCATCGCCATGGTATTCGGGCTGTGGATGGCGATGCAGCCGCCCGATCTCTCTCACCCCCAGGGTCACAGCCGGTTTGAGCCACTGGTCGGGCTGATAGTCACACTTTCGATGGGCATCGCCGGATATGAAGCCGCCCGCACTGCGCTGGAACGGTTTATGGCAGGCGGTATGGCCGTGGATATTGGCCTTCCAACCCTGGTGCTGCTGGCCAGTGCAGCGATCAAAGCCGGAATGTTTTACTATATCCGCCATCTGGCCCATGAGCTGAACAGCCCGACCCTGCATACTGCCGCGAAAGACAACCTGAGCGATGTGCTGACTTCAGCCGCAGCTTTTCTGGGCGCATTCGGGTCCAGCCACATCAGCCCCCTGCTCGATCCTATCGCGGGTTTCCTCGTGGCGGGCTGGATCTTCAAGGCCGCTTTTGAAGCCGGTCGTGAGAACCTTGGTTTCCTCACCGGCGCGGGGGCTTCCGAAGAAGTCCGCCAGGAAATCATCCAGGCCGCCGAATCGGTTCCGGGTGTGCTGCGCGTCCATCACGCCATGACGGAATACGCCGGACCCAAGCTGGTGGTTGACCTGCACATTAACGTAAAGGGGAGCAAAACCCTGCACGACACCCATGCCATCAACGACGCTGTGGTAGAAAAGATTGAGGCCCTGCCGGACGTTGACCGGGCTTATGTCCACATCGAACCGGATGACTGGACGGATTAATGAAGCGCTTTTTGCTCCGTCTGGCACTCGCCCTGGCTGCCGCCTGGGTCACCCTGATCGCCGGATGGAGTGTACACTATACCGAAAAACTGCTCCGTCCGGCATGCGGCCGGGCGGATGCTTTTTCTCCTCCAGGTTTTAATTCCATAACGCTGACCACCCCCGAAGAACTGGTGCTTTCGGGCTGGTGGCTTCCGCCAAAAAACGGCTCCGTGATCCTCCTGCTGGGTGGGCTGGGTTCCAGCCGGGATACTCTGCTGCCGGAAGCACAGATTCTGGCAGACGCGGGTTACGGTGTGCTCACCCTCGATTCACGCGCCTGTGCCGACGCCGTGGGAACATTGGGATACGCCGAAACTGCCGAGCTGTCCGCCATGTTAGACTACGCGCAGCATCAGATCGGGGTCGAGTGGGTCGGTGTGCTCGGCTTTTCTGTCGGCGGAACAACCGCCTTGCTCGGAGCAGCACAATTCCCTGAACTACAGGCGGTCGTCGCAGAGGGCAACTTCGCCAACCTGCACGATGAAATCACTTACACCCCGTCCCCGGTCCTTTCCCCACAGTGGCAGGCACAGCACCTGGTGCTGTTGGTTTACCGGCTGCGCACCGGGCTGCCTCCGCGGGCCGTCAGCCCGGTTGACGCCCTGCCGCAGATCGCCCCCCGGCCGGTCTTCTTAATTCACGGCGACCGCGAACTGGCCCGTACTCGCGGACAGGACCAGGCCAATGCCGGCCCTTCCGCCGTGTTGTGGATTGTCCCCAATGCCGGGCACGGTGAGTACCGCGCCGCAGATCCGGACGAATACGCCCGCCGGATCACATCTTTTTTCGATGCCGCCCGGAACTCCTCCGGATCATTCGGAGCACCCTAAAGCTTTCCCTGTTTTCCCTCACTGCTGTTTTTTAGCTTCCGCGTGCCGGAGTTAAAATCCGGAGATTCCACGAGTTTTTCCATCCAAAAACACCCACCCGGCTGATTCTCCATGCAAGATACGGGTC
>JAHDQE010000070.1 GCA_018433975.1 Ornatilinea sp.
CGCACTCCTGGCGCGCCATGTCTGGCACATGGAAGATATCGCCGCGCGGATTGAGACAGCCGTGGAAGCCAGCCTGCGGAATGGGCAGCCGGAGACAACCCAGGGCGTGCTGGAGGCAGTGCTGCGGGGGCTGTGAAGGTGCACGTAAAGGAAAAAATCGATCAATTAAAATCGGAAAGACCGTAACTTAACGGATCCCCTGACAGACTGCTCGCACCCTGTACCGGTGCGGGCAGTTCCTTTTCAGCAGCAAAATATTCTGCGCAGCACAGGCAGTTTGTAAGGTGCGCTGCAGCGCACCTAAAGTGTAACTATAATATTCTCTTGTCTGAACACCATCAGTCATTCACCCAGGAGGGACTTACTTCTTCACCTTGGTGACATATTACCGGTACCTACGAATGGGATGGTATGAGGCGGAATGGGGTGGTGCGCTAGAGGACAACATGCATGTCATCGGTGGAAGATGAGGGCGGTGCGCTGCGAGTGTGTCAGAATATACATAGAGCGGATTAATTTCATATCCGAACAGCCGATCGCAAGTTGAGAGTTGGTGCAGTCAAAAGCAACTGCACCATACGGACTGCATTACACACACGTGGGTTTTGAACTCACAAAAATACAAGGAGATTTTCAAATGAATCAGGAATTAATTTCATTTATCATTTCACAATTTTTCGAAAGTGAGTTGCACAAACGCCATGATTAATATTTTTGTAACTTGGCTGGTAGTTCTGGTTTTGGTTTTATTAGGTGTGCTATTTTTTGTTAAGCCGTTATGGATTGCAAGCTTCTCGTTTTCATGGATAGAAATGTGGAATAGGATTATCTTTAATAAAGAAAATTTACCTCTCTACATTGAAAAACGAAAACAGGATATGTTGAACCAGACGGGTTTAAAATATAGGATCGCTTTCGTCCTGGGAAAATTTATTGGGGTATGGTGTTGGATTATTGCTTTAATTATTATATGGATTGAATTAAATCAATGAGTAGAAAAAATTACCCACCCACGAACCAACAACGTATCAAACCATTTCCTTTCGAGCAGCTGGCGGGAATAGAGTGGGCATTTTACATTAACCACAGAACTGATCAGGTTGTGTTGGTTAACACTATAAAATCCTGAATAGAGTAGTCTTCCTTTTCAGTCAGAACGAGAAGAGGTGGTGCGGTCTTTGACCGGCATTCTATGACGTCTATGATTTATTAAACCAATATGAAGAATAAAATAATCGAAAAACTTTTAGTAAAACCGATTGAACTTACGGATGAAAACAAGATAGTACTATATCCTGCGAAGGGTGCAGAAGATTTAATTGTTTATGTAAAAAGACCTGGTTTTGAACGTATGTCTTATTATGTAAACATTGCAGGAGGACAGGTAATAATAGGACTAGATAACAACAGGATTCTAAAAGACATTGAATTTAATTTTCCGCGAAACAAATGGAAAGAAGAAAGGGAGATTGTAATACCAACAAAATATACCCCTGCGAATCTGCAATTTATAAATGTGGTTCAAAGAAGTAATGAACTTGACCTTCCAGTGTTAGCACTTACGGATCAATTAAAACCCGTAGTTGAATTCTATTGGGGTGATAGGAAACCTGATTCCCCGGTCCTCTGGTATGCATTGTCAAATCAGTGTTTTGCTTTGATTTCAGACAATTTATTTAAAGGTTTATTGGTGAAATTAGGATGACTGAGCTTTTGAGAAAAGCTGGATCAAGAAGTTGATGAACAGATAATTTAGATTGAGTACACTGCACAAACCCTAATAAATTTCTCAATGAATATTTCTACTATCATTGCAATCGTGAAATCAAACTGCTTAAATAAAGGAGATAAGAGGGTATGTCCTATTCAAAAACCATTGAAGAGATTCGCAATCTGCCGCATTAACGTGAATATGTTTGTAAAAAATGTGGTCATAAACAAAAAGTATTTGTTCTGGTAATTCATGAGAAATGCGAGCAGTGCGGAATGAAATACAAATTTCGTGGGCTCGCCTCAATCGGTTCAGAAGTTGAGGATGTTATTGATGCTGTTTTGGAATGGTTGGGAAAAGATAGTGAATTCGACGATGCCATGAAATGGAAACACATTCTCGATTCGTTTGGTGAATAAAATATCTTTAGTTAATTTTTCTTTTTGCAAATTATTTGAAAACAGCCAGTAGGATGCACTGCAGCACACCAAAAAGGTTAAATCCAAAGTCACGATCACCAGAGGTTTGATGCGATCCTCGACCGGCCCCTTCAAACTGTGTTCAGAAAGGAAATGGAAATGATAAAAGATTGGAAAGTAATTATCTCTACCGGCCCCTTTGACAAAGATTACCTTGTTGCTGAAATTTCTTATAAAGGTGAAGATTGGGCAGAATTGACGGAATTTGGGGATGTATTAAAAATCTATTCTAAAAGAGATAAACAACCGTGGAAACTTAATCCAGAAGAAGTTATTCAAGTGATCAAAATGGCTGAAGAAGCATTGAAGGGAAGGAAAGAATGAATTTGAGAGAAGAAAGCTGACCTCATTATCGTGCGGGCAGCCAGTCAGCAAGGTGCGCTGGCAGCACACCAAAAGCGTAAACTCGCTATCATATTTTCATACCTGAATACCGCCGGTCATTCATCCCAGGAGGGACATACTTTTTCACCGTGGTGACGTACCATCGGCGCCCAATTACAGACAACTTACCCCAAACCGTAATAGCAAGAAATGGAGTTGAAAATGGAAATGGAGAAAGCTATAAAGGAAGTATCTAATATAGGGTTAGATTACTTTTATGACGATCTAGATAGATATACACCTGATGAAATTGGAGCTCGAATCACAAAAGAAATTTTACATGCTAGCAAACTACAAGGTCTTAATGATAGTGAGGTTACACGCGATGCATTTTACATTGTACTTGAGAACCTTGAAGACAAAGAACTAGACGATATCCTCGATAATGAATATGGTTTGCTGCCACAAGATGTCGGAGGCAGCCGTGCCTTTTTCCAGAGGATAGCGGATGAGATGGATGCAGCGATACGGGAGGTAAAACCCAAATTAATAGGTATTGAATAGTGCGTGGGTACATTTCCGAGTGAGCGATGATTTTGCCGCAACCTGCCCTGTCACAGTCGGGATCGCTGCGCTCTTTCGCAAAGACACGCGCCGGACAATGCGGTTGGGGGGCGGCACTGTCGTACCGGTTCCGTGATCACCTTGCACTCTTTGGGTGTGCTTCGTGAGCAAGAATCCATCCGGCCAACACATTTTTTGGTGCTTGACCCGGCTGCCCCCCGGACGGTTATCCCTAAAAGACATACGGAGAAAAATATAAGACGCCCCGCTGGAGCGTCTCAATGGATTTCAAGAGTCTTCGTTCTGGGGAAATGGATTATTTCGCAAAAGTCCCCGCGCGGATTTCCCGCAGGGTTTGCTGAATCTCCTCCCAGGTGTTCATCACAAAGGGGCCGTAGCGCGCGATCGGCTCGCCGAGCGGTTTGCCCATCACCAGCAGGAAGCGGACCGGCTCATCTTGCGTATGCACCTGAATTTGCTCCCCATCGGCAAACACAACCAGCTGCGGCCCGGAGGCGGTTGCCTCCGTATCATCTTCAAAACGCCCGAAGTCGGCTTGCCCTTCGAAGACATAGGCGAAAACGGTATGTCCTAACGGGGTGGGGTAAGAGAAGCTCTTGTCCGCGGATAGGGTGATATCCAGATAGGTGGGGTCGGCGATCACGTCCCGCACCGGGCCGCGCACGCCGTCCACTTCCCCCGCCACAACCCGGATCACCGCGCCGCTGTCTTCCTCGACAACCGGGATCTGGTCCGCGGAGATATCGCGGTAGCGCGGGGTCATCATTTTGTCCTTCGCGGGCAGGTTAACCCACAATTGGAAGCCCTCCATGCGGCCCTGGCGGGTTTTAGGCATCTCCTCGTGGAGGATGCCCCGTCCGGCGGTCATCCACTGGAGATCCCCGGGGCCAATCGTGCCCGAGTTGCCGATGCTGTCGCGGTGGTTGACCTCTCCGGCCAGCATATAGGTTACGGTCTCGATCCCGCGGTGGGGGTGCATGGGAAAACCGGCGATATAATCATCCGGATTCGCGGAACCGAAATGGTCAAACAATAAAAACGGGTCCAGATAATCCAGAGTCTGCGTGGCAATCGAACGCTTCAACCGCACGCCTGCCCCATCCGAGGCAGCCTGCGGGGTGATGACCTGTTCTACTTTACGAATAGGGGTACTCATGTTTTTTACTCCATGGATAAACTTGACGGTGTAAACGTATTATCACTCAAATTTTTGAGTTTTTGTTGCGGGCATATCAGGTTTGCAAAAATGTAGAATGTCTTACTTGAGACGTGAAGTTGAATCCGGAAGTCAAATCACGGTACAATAATCAAAGTTCATTACTGGAAGACAGGTAGATTAATCATGGACGTTTCATACGATTACGACCAGTTTGATACATTGGTAGAACATATTTTTAAAATTGAAGATAAAACCATAGGCACAACCCGGCAGGATTTTATCGTTCGCTACCGGGGGCACCTGTTAATGGAGGACTCCGAAGCGGCTTATGACCGGATCGCGGGGGACCTGAAGCCGTTGGGGGTAACGCCGCTCTTCCGGATCGAAGAAGAGCGCCATGTGATTTTTCTGGTTCCGGGCATGCCCGAGCCGCGCCGTTCAAACCCGTATGTCAATCTGGTCCTGTTTATCATCACCCTGTTGAGCGTCATGGTCGCCGGGGCATTGTATGGGTTGGAGGAATTGCCCCCGCCCGGCGTATTACCGGCTTTGAAATTGTTCATCTCCCGGGGCTGGCCGTTCGCGGTCAGTATGATCGCTATATTAGGGACCCACGAGTTCGGTCATTACCTGGCCGGACGTTACCACGGCGTGCATGTCACCCTGCCGTATTTTATTCCTTTCCCACTCAGCCCGTTTGGAACGATGGGAGCATTCATCAACATGAAAGAGCCGCCCAAGAACAAGCGGCACTTGCTGGATATCGGGATCGCCGGACCGCTGGCGGGGTTGTTTGTAGCCGTTCCTGTGTTGCTGATTGGTTTGAAGCTTTCCGACCTGGGAACTTTGCCAATGGCCTCATCTTCGGAGCTATCTTATTCCCTGGAAGGCAACTCCATTCTGTATTTATTATTAAAGTATATTTCCTTTGGGAAGCTGATTCCTGCGCCGGTCAACTTTGGGGGAACCTCTCCGGTGCTTTACTGGCTGCGGTATTTCTTCACCGGGCAGCCGTTTCCCTTTGGCGGTGTGGACGTGATGCTGCATCCGGTAGCCTGGGCCGGTTGGGCCGGCATTCTGGTAACGGCTCTGAATCTGATCCCTGCCGGACAATTGGACGGCGGGCACATGGTGTATGTGCTCCTGGGGAAAAAACGGGCTCGCAAGCTGTGGCCGGTGGTCATGCTGGCGCTGTTCCTGCTGGGCATAGTATGGTCGGGCTGGTGGTTATGGGCCGGGTTGATTTTCCTGCTGGGCCGGACCTACGCCGAGCCCCTGGATCAGATCACCCAGTTAGATCCGCCCCGTAAAGCCCTGGCCGTACTGGCATTCGTGGTTTTTCTGATCACCTTCACCCCGGTGCCTCTGGCATTCTTCTAAAGGCAATATTCAGAACAAAGCAAAAGGACAGGGCAAATAGAACGCCCTGTCCTTTACAGATTATTTTGCCGGATGCTCGGCAGAATTTTCTGTGCGGATTTTATTCTTGCGATGGTAAGGCCGCAGGGGCTCAAGCTTTGCCAGTTGGTTCAATCGTTTTGAGATCATCACCAGGTAAATCGTAAACAGCAGAATGGTAACCCCGGCCACGATCAGATCGTATAAAGTCATGGCACCGATAAAGGGCAGGTTGTAAGTTGGGTTTCCTACCACGAACAGGATCAGGTTGGCGAGGATAAGAATGACCCGCGCTTCAGTCGGGCCGAGCTTGCCGAAAGAAATCTGAAAAACGCCGTTCACCACCGTATCAACGTAAACAAAAATGGACATCAGCAGATAGCCGATCAAACCAAGCAGTGCCAGGTTGAGTTTGACGTAAGGGGAAAGCCCTAATCCCACAAACACCATGACCATGCTGACCGTATCCACAGAATGGTCTAAAAAGAAACCATATTTCGGCCGTTCCGTGTGGCGGTAACGTGCCAGATTCCCGTCGGTGCTGTCACCGAACCAGTTTAAAATTGCCCCGAAAGAAGCCAGCCACAGGAAGTGCGGGCTGTAGTTGGTCAGAAGATATCCGGCAAAAATACAGATTGCCCCCACAAAACCGATAAAAGTGAGCAAATCGGGCGTAACCCAGTCAGGGACTCGGGCAAGGAACCAGTTGACGGCTGCGCGTTCCCAGGGCCCCAGAAGTGAGTGATTGATCCTTTCATGTTTTGCAGTGGATTGTTTCTTATCCATTAAGATTTGCCTTTCATTATTTACAAAATTTTCGTTACTGCGTCCGGCCAGATCGGATAGTACATATTCCATTGATCCGGTGCTTTTCGAATAAAATCGGCGGTTATTTCAAGAACCCGTTCCGCGTTAAAAATAATTTCATGGTCGTGATTTTCATCCGGGACCGGCTGGATCAGGTCGGACGCTTCCAGATAATATTTGTCCGCCTGCCGGAAAGCCGCGACGACAACCATGGGCACTTGAGCCTTCAGGGCCAGACGAACATGCACGGTGGGCAGATGGGCGGGTTTTCCACAGAAGTTCAACGGATTTTTAAAATCTTCAAAAGGCCGGTCATTGGCCGTGACAACAACCCCGCCGGATTTGAGCCGCTTGCTGGCTTTCACTAAAGCTTCAAAGGAAGCCGGTGTGATATCCAGACCTATTCTCCGGCGCACCTCGTTTTCGACCCGGTAACTGGTGGATGGGTTGGCAACCGAGATTACCTGCATATCGGGGATCTGCTGCGCGAGTGCCCATCCCAACAGGTCAAAGTTGCCCAAATGCAGCCCCACCAGCATCACTCCGCGACTCGAGGTTTGGGCAAGATCGATCAGTTCCTGTATTTTAGGACTGAAGATGACCATTTCCATCAGTTCTTGAGGGTTGTTAAGGTGATGATAAAAATCATACTGCGCGCGGAGGCGATTGGCAAAGGTTTTTCGGACAAGTTCTTTGAGTTCTTTTGGGCCGATTTGCCCCTGATGGAGTACCCATTGATTGGTAAACATGGCTCTCACTCTGGGATGTTTCCTGCGCAGTGTGAGGTTTAACCATGCCAGCACCTGGATCAGCGGGTAGGCAGCCCGGGGAGGTAAGAATTGCACCAGTCCGACCAGCAGTTTTAATCCGGCAGCGTTTTTCAAAACAGTCCGCGATTCCATCAAGCTCCCTGAAAATCGATCCATCTAAAGCAGCATGGTGGGAATCACCTTTCCCTCCAGCGTCAGATATTCCCGCATGGCCTGGAGGGTCAGACAGGAGTGCGCGGGAAGGATGCACACCATATCTCCAATTTGAACGCGGTCAAAATCCGTCTCGCTTAATATCACGATGCCGTGCTCCTGAGAAAGGCGGCTGACAATTGCACCGTCCAGCGGACTGCCCCAGCCGTTTCCTCGCGGCAAAGACACCAAACCATAAGCAGTATTTCCATTCCATTCGAAAAGGTCCTTGGAGAGATGGATCGCGCCACCGTAGATCACAACTTCCCTGCGCTCCGGGTGTTTGGCAACCACCGGACATGCCAGCGCGACCGCAATCTCTTGCGCGGTGCAGGTCCCAACAACCAGCTGCTGCGCATCGTAAAACACAAAGTTGCCGGGGCGGATCTCATCCACTTCTCCCAGATGCGCGCATTTTGAACAGCCCGGCGTATCCCCAACGGATACTTCCAGCCGGAGTCCTTCCGTGCGCAGTTGGTTCCGGACCGCATTCATGCGGTTGACGCTTTCCTCGTAGATCTCACAAACCTGCTCCGGAGAGTCGGGGTGGTAGGTGTGGCCCGCATGGGTCAACAACCCGCGGGGACGGAGCAAAGCGGCTTTCCGGATTTCCTCCAGCAGTTCCTGAACAGGTTGGGGATCATCCCAGGATAAGCCGGTGCGTTTGTTGCCAACGTCAATTTTGATCCAGATATCCACCGGGGCGGTCAGGTGGTCGCGTAAGAAAGCCGCGCTCTCCGGCGATTCAACCAGTAATCCAAGATGGACCTGCTCGGCCAGAGCGTTAATGGCAAAAATCTCGCGCCAGTTCACCGGGAAAGCAATCAGGATGTCGTCCCATCCATTCGCCGCAAAATAAGCCGCCATATCCACGGAGGAAACCGTAATCGCGGTAACACCCTCCTCCCGGAACCATTCGCCAATTGCTGCGGATTGGTGAGTCTTAAAATGGGGTCGAAACCGGATGTGCTGTTCGCGGGCTTTGGCCGCCATGTGTTGAATGTTTTTTCGGGCTTGGCTTTCATCCAGAAGCAAAGTCGGTTTTTGAAGCGGTTCAAAAAGATTCATAGTTTGCCCTCAATCTGTGCGGAAAGGATTCGTATCCCTGCATCCATTCTGCGGTTGTCTATGAGAATCTTCTCATCGTTATTAATTTTACTCCCGGTTTTACGGATTGGATGCGGTGAATATTTATATGGACAGTATTGCGCAATTAGAATAAATGTTCTATAATCAGAATATGAACGGCTTGGATAAAATCATTCACCTCAACCAATATATGGAGTTTGAAATTACACGGGATGATCCACCGGAAGGAAGCGCCCACCCACTGTGCGCAAAACAGCCATTTAAAGAATATTCCGGCAAAGAGAACAGCACCTCTCCGCAATCCTTTCCAATTCACATGGCAGCCGCCAATGGACGACGTGTGCCGATCCTGAAAACCATGCTGACTTCGGCCTGCGAGCGGAACTGCCGCTACTGTGTATTCAGCGCCCGGCGGGACTACAGGCGGGTCAGCTGCAAACCGGAGGAATTGGCCCAAACGGTGGATGATCTCTACCGGGGTAAGCTGGTGCAGGGTGCATTCCTCAGCTCCGGGTTGGCCGGTGGAGGCATCCGCACTCAGGACCGGCTCCTGGAAACGGCCGAAATTTTGCGGACTCGCTTGAATTTTCAAGGTTATCTGCATCTCAAGATCATGCCGGGAGCAGAACGCGCTCAGGTGGAGCGCGCGTTGGAACTGGCAGACCGGGTTTCGATCAACCTGGAAGCGCCTTCCACGGATCGGCTGCGCGAACTGGCACCGGAGAAGATCTTTTTGGAAGAGCTTTTGCGCCCTTTACAGTGGATTGAAGAGATCCGCAGCAGCCGTTCTCCGGTCAAAGCCTGGAAGAACCGCTGGCCTTCAACCACCACGCAATTTGTAGTGGGCGGAACGGATGAAACGGACGCGGAATTTCTGAAGATATCCCGTTTTTTGCACCGCCGCCTGAATCTCAGACGGGTCTATTTCTCCGGCTTTCGCCCGGTAAGCGGAACCCCGCTGGAAGACCGGCTTTCGGTAAACCCCATACGGGTGCATCGTCTTTATCAGGCCGCATTTTTGCTGCGGGATTACGGCTTTGACATGGAGGACTTTGCCTTCAGTGGCGAGGGAAACCTGCCGTTGGAGAACGACCCAAAATACACCTGGGCGCAGTCTCATCTCAGCCACAACCCAATTGAAATCAACCACGCCGATTTTAACCAGCTTCTGCGCGTCCCGGGAATTGGACCGGTTGGGGCCCAATCCATCCTGGCAGCCCGGCGGAAAGAGCGCCTGCGGTCCATCGAGAGCCTGAAAGCGCTGGGGGTCCGTACGGGCCGCGCCGTACCGTTTATTCTGCTGGATGGCAGAAGACCGCCGCAGCAGCTCAGCCTGTGGTAAGATGGCATTGGAATAATATCCCTGTTGTTTTCTTATCTTTAGCCAGGCTGTAAACCATGGAATGGATCAGTTTTCACTTTATCGGCGAACCCATTGAGGTAATTTTTAATCAGGAACCCGTTTTTGAAAAGAAACCGCACCGTCCGGATGGTTTTATCTGGCGGAATGAGTCCTTCAATATTGTAAAAGCCCTGGGGGAATGGCAAGATTACCAGCGGCGGGGGAGGATGACACGCAATATGCGTCCCGAACATGCCGAGCGCGCCCGGCGGACGGGTTCGTGGGGCGTGGGAAGATTTTACTTCCGCGTGATGGTGGAAGACGGAAGGACCTTTGATCTTTATTACGACCGGACGCCAAAGGGAGTAGATCAACGCAAAGGCGTCTGGATCCTCAAAGGTGAAATGAAACCCATATAAACAGAAATAGAACAAGATTTTTTCCAAAAGGCTGGTTGAAACTCAAACCAGCCTTTTGGTTTATCAAATAAAAACAAAGAAAAAATAAATAAAATTAAATTAACTATTGACAAAATTGATAAAATAGCTAAAATAATATCAAGAATTAAAAAATTAATCTTAAAAATATTCAAAGTTTTGTAAGAAGGTTTATCATGCATCCACAATTTTTGGAAGCGAAGCAAGATTATCAGATTCATTTAGAAGACTGGCGGGAAAGACAAAAATTTCACCGGGCGGCTGTGCCCACGCACACCTCTCACAAACCGGACATCCGAACATACCTGGTTTATCCGGCTGATTTTCTAATTCTGCTGGGCTTACGTCTGAAAAGTTATGCAACCGGAAAATCCGGTTGGAGAAGCACCGAAGTTTCTCAGAAGTTCGGACCTTTGAAAATCTGAAAGGAGCAAGGATGTATACACAATTATCAAAATGTCCGGTTTGCGGAGAAGATTTGACGGTCACCCGGCTGCACTGCCGGAACTGCGACACCGCAGTAGAAGGGCACTTCCGCCAGGCAACCGGGCTATTTTCTCAACTGTCACAGGAGCAGCAGAACTTTATTCTGGCTTTTGTGCGCTGCGAGGGGCGGTTTACCCGCTTAGAGGAAGAATTAAATCTCTCGTATCCAACGCTTAGAAACCGGTTGAACGATGTGATCCAGAGTCTGGGTTTTGAACCACGGAAGGAAGAAACTCCGGAGAGACTTTCTCCGGACAAGCGCAGTGAGATTTTGGATGAATTGGCACAGGGCAATATCACACCGGCAGAAGCGCAGCGCTTACTGCGCGGTGAGGCCGCAGCATAGAAGCTGCAAATTCATGTAAGGAAGAATCAGGAGTTAAAAAAGATGGCTACAATTGAAGAAAAAATGCAAATTTTAAAAATGTTGGAAGAAGGAAAAATTACCGCAGATGAAGCTTCCGGACTGCTGGACGCATTGGACGACGATATTAAAACACCCAAAGAGTCCGGTTTTCGAGAGGATTTCCCGGATGCTTCCGGTGGCCGCAAGCCCCGCTGGTTCCGAGTCAGAGTAACTGATGCAGACACGGGCAACTCCAGGGTTAACGTCCGGCTGCCGATCGGAATGGTACGGGCGGGAATGAAGATGGGCATGCGCTTCACCCCCGAGGTAGAAGGCCTTGACATGGATGACCTGGCGCAAATCTTATCCTCCAATGAATTATTGGGGAAATTTGTAGATGTCTACGATGATGAGGATGGAGAACATGTCGAGGTGTTCATCGAGTAGGTAAACTTATTTCCCCGGAATACCCCCCAATGGATGAAAACGTGTTTTCACCCATTGGGGGGTATATTGGGATAGAGCGGTACTGAGGAATTAAAAAAACGCTTTGAAAATCAGAGCAGGAGAATGTTCGCAATCACAGCGATGGAAAAGATGGCCATCACGCCGACAGCAGAAACCCAGATCTGAGAAGCGGGGCGGTTATCTTCAAGCTGCAAACGGAAAGCGCTTTGATGCACGTGGAGGATGGGTCCGGCCAGCCAGGCATAGGCCAGTCCGCCAATCAAACCGCCTAAATGTCCCATGTTGTCGATACTCGCGGAGGTACCCAACATCAGGTTGATCACAATAATCATGCCGATATTGCTGAGCATCCGTTGGGATTGCTGTTTTCCAAAGAGGGAGCGGTTTTGCAAGATAAAAACACCCTCCGCAGCGATCAGGCCAAAAATGGCCGTTGAAGCCCCCAGAGAATTGGCCGTTGTAAAGAGGAAGGAAAGCACATTCCCGGAAAAGCCCGCTACAATATACAGCAGAAAAAACCGCATATGCCCATAATAGCGCTCCAAACTGCGGCCAATGGAATAGAGTGCGTACATATTAAAACCAATGTGTACGAGAGAGCCATGCAGCAGCAGCGGAGTAAACAGACGCCAGACCTGCCCCATTCGAATATATTGGTTGACCTTCATTCCCAAATTGGCCGGGTAATCAACACCAAATAACAGACCGCTGAGCATTTGAAGCAGGAAAAAAACAGTGGTTACAACCAGAATGGCGTAGGTGACAACCGGGCGTTGTGCAGGAAATTCAACCGGTATCCGGACGGGCTGGGGCTGCTGCGCGGGCGGTTGCTGGTTAACTGAACCGTCCATTCGAGAATTTTCGGAGTTCTCATCCATTGGTGAGAAGGTCATAGTGTGATCTTTCTGGGTTGAACACGAAGGTGCTCAACCTCAATAATCGCCTGAATTTTATCCACCGTTTCTTCCAGGCAATTTTCAGGGTTATAAACAATATAATTGAACTCCGGCAAATATTCCAGTTCTTGTTTAACGGTTTCCAGGCGCAGGCGCAGGCTCTCTTCCGTCTCGGTTTTACGATTTTCCAGGCGTCTGTACCACTCATTTTTATTGGTCGGCGCAAGAAAAATCAATGTAGCATCCTTGCAAAGTGAGCGGATCTTCTTTGCCCCCTGCACATCCAGCCGCATGATCACATCCTGGCCGCTTTGCATAGCCTCGCGTACTTGAGATTTGGGGACACCCTTATATTGGTCGTAGACATTGGCGTATTCCATAAGTTCATCTTGATCGATCATCCGTTCGAAATCCTCTTTGGAGACAAAATAATAATCCACTCCATCAACTTCTCCTGCTCGAGGCGCGCGAGAAGTCGCTGTAACCACAAAATGAAGTCCTGGATCACGCTTGAGAAGTTGTTTAACCACAGCGTCTTTGCCAACTCCTGAGGGGCCGGAGATCACTACCAATAAGGGCGAAGGATTCAATAGATCAAAAGAGATGGAATCTTTGAGAATACCGGAGTTTTCAGTCATTAAAAGATCTTTCCCTGAAGTTTAAGTTAGTTTTCAGCACCAGAGTAACAGCGCAATATGATTATAATTGATTATTATTGAACCTTATCCTTAGTTTATCGAGTGGAGTGATGAATTATGCCCAATTATGAGTTTCGCTGTTTAGATTGCAAACGCCGGTTTGAGGTCTATATGCGTTACGCGGATTATGGGAAAAAGCCCGTTCCCTGCCCACACTGCAAAAGTGAAAACGTCCAAAGGAAAATTGGGCGAATCCGTGTTGCCCATAACCCCGAAAGTCGCCTGGAAAACCTGGCAGATCCCTCTAAATTGGCCGCTCTCGAAGATGACCCCCGCGCATTGGGAAGTATGATGCGCGAGATGAGCAACGAAATGGGAGAGGATATGGGCTCCGAGTTTGATGAAGTAGTTGGCCGGCTGGAGGCAGGCCAGTCGCCGGAACAGATTGAAAAGGACCTCCCCGATTTCGGGGGAGACAGCGACGATCTGGGAGGAGCCGATTTTTAAGGCATCCCGGTTTGTGCTTTTTGCCGGGTTAAAATCTCTTGAAGCTGCTCGAAAGAGGTTACCTGTGCAATCCTCCGCAGGAAAACCGCCAGCGAATCGCTGTCCTTTCGCAGCTCCCGTACAGCAGGTCCCACCGGGTCGCTGCCCGCCGCACCGCCGGGCTCATCCGCATATGCTCCATGGAACGCAAAATAAGCCTGATTGAGCTTCCGGATGCGGTAGCCGTTTGCTACAAACAACTGCCGCTGCTCTTCCATATAACTTTCCGCTTCCTCAATTTTCCCTTCTTTTAACAAGGCATCTACCGTCACCCGGGTTTCATGCATCTCCATCTGGAAATCAAATGGCGGGGGAGATGCTTCTTGCAGGTCATCTTCGGATGTTGAGGGGGTTTCAACCGCGGGTTCCGGCTCGGGAAGTTCTTCTGGGTAGTATTTCTCAAACAAAGTTTGCTGGATTTCCTTTCCCGACAGGTTCGCGGTGCTTTCATTGATGGTGCGCAGTTCAGGAGAAGTGTCGTAATTCCATCCCAGGGGGCGCAGGGTGAGATAGTTATGCGTCCATTCGTGGGAGATCACTTCAACCAGAAACGGAAAATTGGAGGTGGTGAGGATCATCGTGGGGTAAAGCCCCATTCCCCCAATGTTGACAACCAGAGCCGATACGTTTAATTCCGTTTGGACTTTCTCCTCTAAGTCCGTAATTTGATCGAGTGTTAAATCCGGCAGCAGCGAGATATTGGCATCCTGGCGGATTTCTCCGCGGGGAGAGACGATCAGAGCCAGGGGCAGCGGAGTGGAATGGAACAGCAGCGGCGGGATCGGTTGGCCACCGGGCGCAATCCCCATCTCGTACAGAGTTGCACTGACCTGTTGTTGGAGTATGGATTCTGCCAGAGGAGCTAGCTTATCCTGAAAATCAATTTGTTGATCCAGCTTTTCCAGGACAGGTGCAGCTGCTTCAGTCGCATTTTCTATAGAGGGGTCTGCATAAATCGTCTCAATCTCGGCTTCGGTCTGGTTGATCTGATCCACCAGAGAACGGTACTCGTTAACTGCGCCTTTTTGCACTTCTTCGTCCATGTAACGGGCAGGACTGAACGCAGCCTGAGCGGCTTTGACATACAGCGCGTTCAGGGTCCAATTGACGTAGTCAAACTCAATCTGCCGGGTAAAAGCGCGGATATGATCCAGTTCGTTTCCGGGAAGAAGGACACTGCGGCCCAACACCAACAAGCTGATCACAACAAGAATCGCGTTGCGGAGAATAATGCGGAGACTCATGATGCTTAAATGCTACTCCATTTGTATAAGAAAAACTTAAAAGTTTCTCCCATTCAGAGTCGAGTTCTGTTAATTTGTAAAGATAATTTTTTCCTTTACTTTACTTGATGATCCGAAATGATAGATGCGTTACACCGGGGGACACTCTCACCCCTGTTCTTTCCAGTTCAATGGGTTCGATACCAAGATACTCGAACAACCGTACACCCTGACCTAATAAAACAGGGACAAGATCAATATGGATTTCGTCCAGAAGACCGGATTTTAAACACTCCCGGGTGATATTTGCACCGCCCACACCGATATTCTTTTCTCCGGCAATTTTTCTGGCACTTTCAATGGCGCTTTCAATGCCATCCGTAACAAAGGTAAATGGCGATCCTTCGTAAGCCCATTCTTGGGGAACGGTATGGGTAACAACGACCACCGGCACACCCATCGGGTGTTTTCCTCCCCATGCACCGGCCACATCAAACATTCTGCGCCCCGATATGATCGCACCTGTGGATTGAATTGACTTTTCAAAATTCTCCGCACTCTCTGACGAGACCTTGAGATCAAAATCGGTATCACCACTTGATAAATTAAGGTCTGTATCACCAAGTGACATCCATGCAAAAAGCCTCTGAATGTCATCATCCGGACCTGCAATAAAACCATCCAGCGACATACTGAAACCTGCACCAATTGTTCCCATATCCAGCATCCTTTCGTATTCAAAACCTGAAGACTTAGCACCTCCTGTGCACTTTATATCATTTCTATTTTTTAAAATCTATATGGAATAAAAGGTTGTAAGGGTTCCATCCAAAAAGACAGATAAAGCATTCTATTTCTATATTTAATACGGAAGAGACAGGCGAAGACAGACAGCGTACCAACAAAACCGGTTGCGAATCAGGGATTTCACAGACTACTGGCACAGGATGAATGCCCATTTCAGACCTCAATTCGGTCCATCCTGTAAAAGGAGAACCTGTTCCCTCACCGGCAGCTTTTTTTAAAAATGGATTACAATTCTAGCATCTTTCTTTAAAATCATCTCTTTAAAGAGTGAATGGGTTGTAGCGGTTTTATTATTTTTTGAGTTGGGTGGCTTTTAGGCGAGGCGACTTATGAAGCGAAAGAAATGGTTTATCATAATCGGGGTTTTTATAGTTGTTGTCGGGGGATTCATCTTTTTCCGGGTGCAGCGTTCCAAAGCAATCGGCGAAAGCCAGTTTGAGACCGTTCAGATTGAACGCGGCGAACTGGTAGCCATCGTGGGGGCCACCGGTACAGTGGATGCCAACCAGACCACCCAGCTAAGCTGGCAAACCAGTGGTCGAATTGGCGAAATTCATGTTTCCCTGGGCGACCAGGTTGAAAAAGACGAGATACTGGCAGAATTGGACAGGGCCTCCCTGCCGCAGACTGTGATTATGGCTAAAGCTGATTTGGTGAGTGCCAAACGCGCTTTGGAAGATCTAAAAAAGTCCCAGACCGCAAACGCTCAGGCCGAATTGACACTGGCCCAAGCGACGATCGCCCTGCAAGATGCTTTGGATGATCGCGAAAGCAAAAACTACCAACGCGCCAGTGAGAATACTCTGGATGGACTGCGGGCGAATTATTATCTGGCAGAAGACGCAGTGGATGAGGCAGAAAAGCTGTTTACCGCATTGGAAGATCGCGCAGAAGATGACCCGGGACGGGCTGCGGCCTTAAGCACTCTGGTAAGCGCGCGAAAGAATCGGGACCGGGCTCTGTATAATCTGGACTACGCCCTGGGCAAACCGGATGCCGATGAAGTTGCAGAAGCAGATGCCCGCGTTGAGTTGGCGCAAGCCAACCTTGAGGATGCTCAGCGGGAATGGGACCGCTTGAAAGATGGGGCCGACCCGGATGATATTGCGGCTGCCGAGGCCCGGGTGGAATCCATTGAAGCAACGCTCGAATTGAGTCAGTTGAAAGCCCCCTTTGCCGGACGGGTCACCATGGTAGAAAACAAAGCGGGGGATCAGGTCTCACCCGGTACGGTATCCTTCCGGGTGGATGATTTGAGCCACATGTTGGTGGACGTTCAAATTCCCGAAGTAGATATCAGTCGCGTGGCAGTTGGGCAAGATGTAAACCTCACTTTTGATGCTATCCGGGATAAAAATTACAATGGAAAAGTAATTGAAGTCGCCCGGGTGGGGACGGTCAGCCAGGCAGGTGTGGATTTCAAAGTCACCGTAGAACTTACCGACGAAGACGATGCCGTACGACCGGGAATGACCGCGGCGGTTAATATTGTAGTGAACAAATTGGAAAATGTACTCCTCATTCCCAACCGGGCAGTCCGCTTCCAGAATGGAAAGCGGGTGGTATATGTACAGGGAGCAAACCCTTTAATGCCTGATCAGGTAGAAATCCAGATTGGAGCTTCTTCCGATGTTTATAGCGAGGTATTGGGAGACACTTTAAAAGAAGGCGATCAGATAGTTTTGAATCCGCCGGCCGAATTCTCACCGCCAACAGGCAGGCCTTCCGGAACAGGAAATTGATGATGGACGATCAAGTGATCGTGACCAAAGACCTCACAAAAGTGTACACAATGGGTGAAGTTAAAGTCCATGCCTTGCGAGGTGTTTCTTTTAATATTCGCCGTGGAGAGGTAGTATCCATCATGGGACCATCCGGCTCGGGCAAATCCACCGTGATGAATATCCTGGGCTGCCTTGATCGCCCCACCTCTGGTGAATATTTTCTGGATGGAGAGCGGGTCTCCGAACTATCGGATGACGAGTTATCCATAATTCGTAACCGGAAAGTGGGCTTTGTGTTTCAGAGCTTCATGTTGCTGCCGCGGCAGACCGCTCTTGCAAATGTGGAGCTGCCGTTGCGTTATGCGGGAGTTGGGAAAGACCGGAGCGCGCGGGCAAAAGCCATTCTCGAATCGGTAGGATTGGGTACAAGGCTCCACCACCGGCCGACCGAACTTTCCGGCGGCCAGCAGCAGCGTGTGGCAGTCGCCCGGGCCCTGGTAAATGACCCCGCAATCCTGATGGCCGATGAGCCTACAGGTAACCTCGATTCAATATCCGGGCAAGAAATCATGCAGCTCCTTCTGCAGTTAAATGAAGACCGGGGGACGACCCTGATCATCATTACCCATGATCCCCGCATCGCCGAGCAGACCCAACGTGTACTCCGATTATATGATGGCCAGTTGAGGGAAGATTAATGAAAATTACACAGGCAATCATGGAAGCACTGGAAAGCCTTGTTGCGAATAAAACCCGGGCTGCTTTGACGATCCTCGGAATTGTGATTGGTGTGGCAGCGGTTATCGCCATGCTGGCAGTCGGCCAGGGGGCCCAGAACACGATTACCGGTTCAATCAGCGGCATTGGAAGCAATTTATTATTTGTATTCTCCGGAAATCTCCAGGAAGAAGTTCGCAATGTTCAACCCCTGAAAACAAGCGATGCGGATGCAATTGCCGATCCATTTCAGGCTCCTGCAGTTGCTGCAGTAGCGCCTATTCTTAACGCCAATCTCGAAGTTTCCTACGCTGGAGAGCAAACAACCGTTGAAATCAATGGAGTAACCCCCGATTACAAGGCAGTCCGGAATTACGAACTTCTGGAGGGAGACTTCATCAATGAGGACCAGATTTTAGGAAGGGCCTCTGTTGCTCTGCTGGGTGTAGAAGTAGCGGATAAGTTAATCGGCCATCGGGATGGACTGGTTGGGGAAACCATTCGGATTGAAGGACAGCCGTTCCGCATCATAGGCGTTCTGGAACCAAAGGGAGGGAGTTCTTTTGGCAGCCAGGATAATGTCGTTCTGATTCCTTTTTCAACCGCAAAAACTCGTTTGATTCGCCGCAGCCAGGATCAGGTGGATGTAATTTATGTCCAGGCTGTCAGCGCAGAGGATGTGGATCTGGCAGCGGATCAGATATCGCAGATTTTGCGCAATCGCCACCGGATCATGCTTGGCCCGGATGATTTCACCGTATTCACCCAGCAGGATTTTGTCGCTACGGCACAAACCATCACCGGCGTGTTTACGATCTTCCTGGGAGGAGTGGCCGGGATCTCTCTGCTGGTAGGCGGGATCGGCATCATGAATATTATGCTGGTGTCCGTCACCGAGCGCACCCGGGAAATTGGCCTGCGTAAGGCCCTGGGCGCTCGCAAAGCAGATATCTTGCTTCAGTTTTTAACCGAATCTTCGCTGTTGAGTTTGTTGGGTGGAATTTTTGGAATCATGCTGGGCTGGTTTTTGTCATTCATTGTTGGGCAGATTGCTGCGGCCAATAACACTCCGATCAATCCGGCCATAGGTATAGAAGCCATTCTGCTGGCAACGTTGTTCTCTACGGCAGTCGGGTTGTTCTTTGGCATTTACCCCGCCAACCGCGCCGCGAATTTGGAACCTGTTGAAGCACTGCGGCATGAGTAACCCAACAGAATTTTTTTAATCTTTAAACATTCAAAAAAGATTTTCTGAAGATCAAACTCTTCAGAAAATCTTTTTTTATTTCTCCGGTTGATTCAATAAAAGAAGCTCCTGATACTTTTCATCCCCTAGAAAATACCGCAGTTCCTCCTCAAAAGTCACCAACAAAGGGATCGGCTTTGTAGCCGGTCGCAGACAGCTTCCCGGCTCATCCAGCAACAGTTCAACCCGGTCAAGAGTGATACGGCCCTGCTCATCAAGGTCAAGTGGGTGGAGGATGCAATAAAAGGGTTTAAAATGCCAGGGGTGCTGCCCGGCGGCATTTGCCGCAACCTGGAGTGCGCATTTGTGGTCCCGCCGCAGGAAGACACAGGCCGTTCCGCCATAATGATCAGGGGCCTCAAGCACCATACTGTGCACAACCCGTTTGCTGGGCACAAAGGGATCTTGTTCTTCTCTGCCATCAAACCAGTCACCAGGATTCTGCTGGGCCGGTGGCATGTATTCCCGGATCAGATCCACATTATCCAGGATCATCCTGGCCTCATCCAGGTCCAGCCACACCCCATGCAGACAGCAGGCAGCTTCACATTTTTTTAGCTGGCAGCGTCTCATGGGTTCGGATTGAAGTAATCGGGGGTTGAGTTCCATAAAAGTTCAGCTTTACACGCAGTATTGAACTTTAATCATACCAAACAAAGGTTAAAGCTTTGCTATCACTTTAGCGCAAATTATCTTAAAATCTTTAAGGAATGTTTTCTGCGCAAGAGTTGGATCCAGTATTTAAAGTGAGAGAGTCCAATGAGAATTTCTGTTGGAGCGGATGAACGGAACCACACGGTTGAATGGGTACTGAATTACCTCAAGGAACAGGGATACCAGGTCGTAGAGTATGGCCCCCGGGTCGGGGAAGTGAAGCCCTGGCCTGAAGTCGCACGGAGTGTTGCATTAGATGTTGCAGGCGGTAAATCCGCAGCAGGCATCCTTTTCTGCTGGACCGGGACAGGTGTCAGCATTGCTGCCAATAAAGTGCGCGGAGTCCGCGCTGCACTGTGTGGAGACGCAGAAACTGCCCGGGGAGCAAGGCTGTGGAACAACGCAAATGTACTTTGTCTTTCACTGCGCTTAACAACGGAAGCGTTGGCGGAAGAAATCCTCAATGCCTGGTTCGGAACGAAGTACCGGCCCGACTCTCAGGACGAACTGTGTTTGAGAATTCTGGACGAGATGGATCAGAAAAACCCGAATGCAAATTAAGGTAAAATGGAATCAATTAAAATATTAAAAAATCGGTTATTCATAACAGGTGCAGAATGCAAAATAAAATAAAAGAATTGAAATCAATTTTGGGAGAAGTCAGCGACCTGAATTACGCCAGTGCCGTTTTGGGCTGGGATCAACAAACTTACATGCCCTCCGGCGGTGCCGAAGGCCGCGGCCGTCAGTTGGCAACCCTGGCACGCCTGGCACATATTCGCTTCACTTCGGATGAAGTAGGACAGCTTTTGGAGGATCTCGAACCTTACGCGGAACAGCTTCCTGCAGATTCGGATGACGCACGGTTGATTAAAGTTACCCGGCGGGAATACGACAAGAGTACCAAAGTAACGTCGGAATGGGTATCCGATTTTGCCAATGAAACCACTCTCGGCCAATCGGTGTGGGAAAAAGCAAGAGAAAAATCCGATTTCAGCATGTTCCAGCCTAACCTGGAAAAGATCATTGCGCTGCGCAGGCAGTATGCCGAGTTCTTTGCTCCCTATGACCATGTTTACGACCCGCTGTTGGATGATTTTGAACCCGGCTTAAAGACCGCCGAGGTCAAGGAAATTTTCGACAATCTGCGGCCGAAACAGGTGGAACTGATCCAGGCCATCAGCGAAAAACCACAGGTCGATGATTCTTTCATCCATTTAGAATTTCCCGACCAGAAACAATGGGATTTTGGTGAGAAGGTGATCTCCGATTTTGGTTTTGATTGGAATCGCGGGCGGCAGGATAAAACCGCGCACCCGTTCACAACCTCTTTCGGATTGGATGACGTGCGGATCACCACCCGGGTGATCACCAATCTGGGCGGCTCGGCATTGTTCAGCACTATGCACGAGGCGGGCCACGCGATGTATGAACAGGGATTTCCTGCATCACTCGGGCGCACACCGCTGGCCAATGGCGCCTCAATGGCAGTTCATGAATCACAATCCAGAATGTGGGAAAATCTGGTGGGACGGTCTTACGCTTTCTGGACCTATTACTACCCTATCCTTCAGGCATTCTTCCCGTCTCAACTTGGAAATGTCGATCTGGAAACTTTCTATAAAGGGATCAACAAAGTTGAGCCTTCCTTGATCCGGGTAGAATCGGACGAGGCTACCTACAATCTTCACATCATGCTGCGCCTGGAATTGGAGATTGCCATGATGGAAGGCAGCCTGGCCGCGAAAGATTTGCCGGAAGCCTGGAACGACCGCATGAATTCCTATCTGGGGATTACCCCACAAAATGACCGGGTTGGGGTATTGCAGGATGTCCATTGGTCAGGTGGAATGATCGGCTATTTCCCCACCTACGCGCTGGGCAATCTGGTCTCAACACAATTATGGGAGTCGATCCAAAAAGACCTCCCGGATTTAGAAGAACAAATTGCAAAGGGGCATTTTGGAGAACTTTTGGGATGGCTTCGTGACAAGATTCACCGGCATGGAGCAAAGTTTGAACCTCAAGAGTTAGTACAGCAGGTTACAGGATCAAAGATTGACGCAGCATCTTACGTCCGCTATTTGAACAAAAAATACAAAGCGATATATAATTTATAAAGGATTTGCCATCGGGAAATCTGGGATTTAAAACCCGGTGGTTTGCAGATAGTTTATGGATATAACGCCGGCTGTTGACAGAACGGACCAAGGGGAGGGTATGATCTGTTTAATGTTCGTGGATGATGATATAACAACGTTGGAGTTGATGGAAAGAGCGGTAAGTTTGCTCGGACATGAAACCATTCTATGTGCTTCGGTAAGTGAGGCTTTAAGAATGGCAGCAGACCGCCATCCTGATATGATTCTGGCAGACTTGGGGCTTCTACGGGACTGCAGTGGCAGATTATTCGTCAATCAATTTTGTGAATCATCCTCCATCGCGGGAATTCCGGTCGTTGTAATCTCCGCGGGTTGGACCAATGAAGATCTCGAACTGGTGAGACAAAACGGATCCTGCCAGTATTTGGAAAAACCCATTCATCTGGACACCTTATCCCGTTTAATCCAGAGCTGTGAAAGTAATTAATTCCATGATGCATTTTGGTGTAATTTTACCGACTTTTGGGGAAAGCGCAAATCGGGAAAGCATTCTCGAAACGGCCCAGGCTGCTGAAAACCTGGGCTTTGATTCGATCTGGATGACAGACCATCTCGCACTACCCATATCCGACGCGGCTCGTTTCGGGCGTATTTATGAAGCTGTTTCCACCCTGGCTTTTTTGGCCGGGAAAACGCAGAAAATCCGGCTCGGAACTTCGGTGCTGGTCCTGCCGCAAAGAAATCCGGTGGAAATTGCCAAACAAATCGCTACAATCGATGACCTTTCTAACGGCAGGGTCATGCTGGCAGTAGGCGTGGGATGGTCACAGGGAGAGTATGCCAACCTGGGATATGATTTTCACAACCGGGGCAGCCGTATGGATGAAGCCATTCAGGTGTTGAAATCCCTCTGGTCGGGTGAAGAATCGATCTCATTTCATGGAAAACATTATGATTTTAAAGACGCTGTAATTTCTCCATCCCCCATGCAGAGAGGTGGTCCGCCCGTTTGGGTGGGCGGTGGTTCCGCTGCCGCATTACGACGGGCAGTCTCGCTGGGGGATGGTTGGCATCCCAACGTGCAGTCCCCTTCAGCACTGCGTGAAGCGCTCCAAACAATACCGTCTGATTTAAGACCCAATAACTTCACGGTTTGCCCCAGAATAAAACTGAATTTCAATCGGGACGATTTGCCGGAAAACACTCTGCATGGAACCCCTCAAAAAGTAATCCGTCAGATTCAAGCGTATCGGACTGCCGGGATAACGGGAGCCGTCATCGCTTTTGATGCTGAAAACACTTCTGCCCGGCTGCAGATGTTGAAACAATTTTCCGAAGAAGTCATGCCGGAATTTCACTGACAGGTGACTTTCCGGAGATTACAGGTGTCTGAATGCTCCCCGAATTTGCGCAGTTACCCCGTACCAGGCTCATTTTAATCATCCTTTCAGTTGTGCTGGGAGTATTATTCCTCATGGGCTGTGGGACAAACCTGCCCGAGATTGGTAATTTATTGGTTTCACCAACGAACTCCCCCACAACGGAATTACCGACAGAAACCCCACAGGAAGAAATTCTCCTTTCTCCAATTGTTCCGGATACGGCCACACCTCCCCCTCCTACCGCGCCGCCACCTACAGCGACTTTTACCCCAACACCCACGCAAACTTTGGAACCCATCAGCACCGTGATCGCCACGCTGTTCTATCAGGGGACTCCCACACCCGGTCCCACCGCCACGCGGACACGTCCGCCCACTGCCACACCCACCGTAACCCTGACCCCTACCCCACCCTTTGCGTATCTCCATATCACCCGGCCCGGATTGTTTTCAAAACTGATTTCCCCGTATCGTATGGAAGCCATGGTGCAGCCCGGCGAGGATGGTCTGGTGCGGATTGAATTGATTGGGGAAGATAACAAACTGATTAGCAGCCAGGTACTGGATTATCGGGATTATATGAACCGCCGGTTCTGGATTGCGCCGTTCCTGGAGTTCCAAATCGCGGGGGCGGCGGAGACCGCACGGCTGGTGATAACGGTTGAAGATCAATTTGGACGCAAAATTGCTCTTTCATCGGTGGATCTGATCCTGATGGAAATGGGAGATACTGAAACCACACCATCCGAGATAGATCTTGAGCCTTATATCATCCGCTATCCTTATCCGGATCAGGTTATCCAGGGAGGAAAGTTGTGGGTAAGCGGCGTGGCCCGCAGAGTGAACGACAGTCCATTGATCATCGAACTGATCAATGAAGAGGGGAATGTGGTCGGGGCAAGCCGGCTGGAAGTTCCCCCACCCACAGGAGAAATGAGCCATATACCTTTTGGTGTGGAGATTCCTTATTTCATTGAAGGAACAACGCCGGTTCGATTAACTATCCGCCAGGACAGTACACAGCGGCTTCCGGGTATCGTAGCACTGTCGAGTATCCAGATTGTCCTCGAACCTTAAAACTTTCCAGCGGTTTTAATTTGCCCCACAATCCTCTTTTTGTCTGTCTATTCAGTTGAATTCTGTTGAATAATTGGTTAGGATATATTTATTCAATAGAGCTTTACTGTTGTAAAGTCCGGGTGAAAACAAGTTGGGGATAAATGCAGATCGCTTAAGCGATTTTTTAGAAATAGCGCTGGCAAAGGAACATTGAAGTTTCGTACACACGTGAGGCAAATCATGACCAAAACATCAGATCGATCCATTAAAATTCTGTTATTCGTGATTCTTTTATTCAGTTTTGTATATTTTCTGCCCCGCTGGGCAGATTGGGGGACAAACTCGCGGCTGAATCTCACGCTTGCCATCGTAGACCAGGGCACACTTTCCATTGACGATTATTACCAGAACACCGGAGACTATGCGCATTTCGAAGGACATTATTATCTGGATAAAGCCCCCGGTCCGTCTTTCCTGGCCGTTCCCGTATATGCTCTCGCGCGTCCAATTTTGAACTTAAAACCGTCACGGGATGTGCTGAACCGTCTTGCCTCCAGTGGAGCCTTTTCTGCCACCTTAAATGAGGAAGGATCGGGGTTATTGCCGGAAAAAATTTACAATTTTCTTGTCTTATATTTAATTACTGTTGTGTTGATTTCAATCCCATCCGCCTTTTTAGGTGTGATGATTTTTTCGTTTCTCCGCGATTTAGGTCTGGGAAGGATCTGGAGCATTGTTGTCGTTTTGATTTATGCCTGGGCGACCAATGCCTTTGCCTATGCCAACAGTTTTAACAGCCATCAATTAACGGCTTTTCTCATTTTTGGCGCGTTTTACCTGGGCTTCCGGATGCGGCAGGGATATTCCTCCTGGCGGTGGATCATTGCGGCGGGCCTCATGCTGGGATACGCTGTGATCTGCGAATATCCAACCGCAGTGATCGCGCTGGGGGTGTTTATCTATATTGCGGCCAGCGTGCCTAATTGGCGCTGGAACCTCATTTTTATCTTAAGTGGTTTACCCCCCGGATTGCTGTTGGTAGCTTACAACCTGGCCATTTTCCACACTCCCCTGCCGGTGGGCTATGAATACTCCGAATTGTATACGGATCTGCACAGCGTTGGACTGTTCAGCATTACCTACCCCCATCCACAGGCCCTCTATGGACTCACTTTCGGTTCATACCGCGGCCTTTTCTTTATCTCGCCGGTGCTGTTGGTCGCGCTCTGGGGACTGTTGATCATGTGGTGGCGGTCAAAGGAGCAGCGCAGAGAATGGGCAGCCTGTATAGCTGCATTTCTGGCGCTTTTCTTATTCTACAGCTCTTCGGTGATGTGGCAGGGCGGTTATGCCGTAGGCCCCCGCTATCTGGTGCCCATGCTGCCTTTCCTGGTCATGGGGTTCCTGCCTTTCCTCGCCAAATGGGGTAAAAAAACATGGGCTTCTATTCTGATCGGAGTTTTATCTCTCGTTTCTTTCTTTGTGGTCTGGGCGGAGACAATTGGTAGCCAGAGTTTTCCGGATTGGACGGTGAATCCTTTGATCAATTACTCCTTGCCGGCATTGTTCCGAAATGACATCGCAAGGAATATTGGAATGGGCGTGGGGCTGAATGGCTGGGTCAGTCTGATTCCCTTGTTTGGAATCGAAATGATCATGGTATTTTTTCTGATTCGCTCCGTCCACAAATCGGAAAAAGACCTATCGGAAAAATTGGACGATCGGTTAAACTCCTGGGCACTGTAATTTTTACCAGTACCGCATAACAGACAACCGTCGACCCTGCTTAAGCCCAAAAACACAGTCGGCAGACAGGCTGAATAATAAATTAAGAGGAAAAATATGTCATCGTTCAAAATTGAGCACCGGGAATGGAAATTTGTGATTTGGGTAGTCGTGGCAATTCTAGTGTTAACTTCTATTCCTTATGTGTTCGCGGCTGAAATCCCCCATCCGGGGAAACAATTTATGGGGTTCATTCTGAATGTGTCCGACCATACGCAATATTTGTCATGGTATAAGGGATTTGAAAGCCGGGTGCTGATTTCCAACAAACAAACGTCTGAACCTAACCCGGAAATCTTCTTCAACCTGCTGTGGTGGGTGATGTCCCGTTTTGGAAAATTGACAGGTTTGGACTACCGCATCGTTTACCAGATCTTTCGTTGGTTATCAGGGGCAGCTTTTCTGTCCATGGCATATACAACCGCAGCGTTTTTCTTTGAAGATGTGTTTCGCCGCCGCTTTGCCTTCCTGATCACGGCTCTTGGCTCCGGATTGGGTTGGGGACTGGTCCTCTTGAAGTATGCCCTGAATCTGTCGGATGTTCCCTACCCGCTGGATCTATATGTTTCAGAAGGTAATTCTTTTTTGTGTATCATGGCATACCCGCATTTCATGCAGGCGGCCAGCTTCATCCTGGCAATACTGCTTTTGCTGCTGGTCGGAGAACGACGCGGGCAGCTTCGGTTTGCGGTATTCGCAGGTGGGATTGCCTTCCTCCTGGGCTGGACACATACCTATGATCTTTTCCTGGTGTGGATCATTCCGGTGGCCTATGGCGGTGTGAAATTTTTACTGGAGCGCAAATTCCCCCATTATTGGTTCAGAGCAATGTTGATCGTCGGATTGATTTCCTCTCCCGGCGCGATTTATTCCTTTTTGCTGACGCGTTTAAATCCGATTTGGGAAGTCGTTCTGGCGCAGTTTGATAATGCCGGCGTTTTTACCCCCAACCTGCTGCACATGCTGATCCTGATGGGATTTCCGCTGATCTTCGCCCTGGCGGCAATGGTGATAGAGCTGGTCCGGTGGATCCGGCATCAGCCGGACGGATTCCTGCGCGACGATGCCGGGTTATTCATAGGAGTCTGGTTCGTAGTAGGCTGGATACTTACCTATTTACCTGCCGACTTTCAGATTCACATGATCAACTCCTGGCAGGTTCCCATTGCAATCCTGATGACCCTGTTCGTGACGAAATATTTGCTCCCGCTGCTTAACAAGCTCCAATGGATGGCAGAAAAACGCTGGTTGGTGGCTGTGTTGGCGGTGGTATTGGTTATTCCCACCAACCTGTACCTGTTCTCTTGGCGCTTCCTGGATCTCTCTCGTCTGGATTATCCTTATTATCTGTACCAGGACGAAGTTGCGGCAATGAACTGGCTGGAAGCGAACGCACCGGAGGAGTCGGTGGTATTCAGTGCTTATGACACCGGGGCATACCTTCCCGGGATCAGCGGGCGGACTGCTTTTCTGAGCCATTGGGCGCAGACCGTGGATTTCTATAAAAAAAGGGACCTGGCAGCGGAATTTTATTCTTCGACCACATCGAACGCACGGCGGCAGCAGATTCTGGAACAGAACGGGGTTGATTATGTGCTGTACGGTCCCGCAGAACAAGCGCTGGGGAAATTTGATCCTGAAGAAATAAAAGTGCTGCGCCTGGTGTTTTCTTCACCGGAGGTATCCCTGTACGCGCTGGAGCCGGAATCGCCGTGACCCGGTCAGCCGCCCTCAACAATCACAACTGGAATAAATCAGGGTATACAGGAATGATAAAACCGGAAGCAGTCGCTTCCGGTTTTGATAATTTACGCTCCGCCCGCTGTGTAAAGCGATGGGTCCGTGGGCGTTTGCCCCGATGGATCCCAGACATACACCCAATCCCCCACCTCGGCCCATTGGTAAAGCCAGTTCGCATCACCAATCGAGAGGTTCACGCATCCGTGTGTTTCGGGATAACCAAAGTTCGCCCGCCAATAGGCCCCGTGCAGGGCGCGGGCCTCATCAAAATACATCGTCCAGGGGACACCGTCAAACAGATAATAATCCGATTTATCCGCTTCAAACGCTCCGCTCATGCGTTCAACAGGCTTTTTCTCATAAATCTGGAACAGGCCCGGCCGTGTGAAGAATGGGTCTCCGCCGCTGGCAACCATCGTCGCAAAAACCAGTTTGCCGTTTTCGTAAGCTGCAAGAGTTTGTTCGTACAAATTGACTTCAATCCAGCGGTCCCGGTCCACTCCTTCGGGACGTGTGGCGTTGAGGTTGAACTGGCGGATATAACGGCGCTCAACCCACTCGTTGAGTCCAACCATATACCAATCGGTTCCGCCCGAGTTTTGTCGATCGTAAATTTGAACGAGATCTTCCCGGTTCAACTCGCGGTCGGTTTCAGGGGCGCTGTGGTCGGGGCTTGTGCGGGGGTGGGTGGGCTCAACGATCCAGCCAAAGGAGTTCTGCGGTGTTTGTTGAAACAGCAGCCCCTGGAAACTGGTTAATGAAGAAGCAACCGGGGAACCTCGCAGCCATTCTCCTGTAGCAAGCTGGATATAATGCCCGCCGTTCATGTCTGTCCGGTTGGTATAGGTAACATAAATATTCCGGCCGGCATCCAGATAACCCACAGGATTGGCCCCATTCACGGCGTCATCCAGCGAACCGAACAGTTTAGCGCGTTCGGTTGCAGGAATGTTGATTTTCGCGTAATTGATATTCACCTGGTTGAGTTCTTCGGGAGGATGTACTGCCGGAAGCGACTGGAAGGGATAGGAAACGCCTATCTTTGCCAGGTTTGTCAGCACCACCGATGGGCCCAACGGGAGACATCCTTCCGGATCAACCAGATAAGCTCCCGGAAGACAAAGCAAATCTCCGGCAAAAGGTTCTTCGGGAGTTGGCGCACTGTCCTCCGCATGAACTGCCGCTATGCCAGATATTGCAAGGAACATTACCGAAAGAAAGATAGATCGAATGAATCTTTTCATGGTTTACCTGTAATTAATCCTTTTAGGGTATTCAACGTTTTTGCTGTACTATTGTAATATAAATCATCTTTAAAGAAGTTGTTTTCTTATTAAAGGTTACACTGGAGTTTTCCCGATTGTGCTGAAAACAGCATTTCTAATTCGATCTCGTCCCGTAAAGGTATTCCATTCTCACCGAGTAAAGGAATAGCAGGTTTGACGAGCCTCGCCTGATTAACTGCCTCCGGATAAACTGCAGCGAGGTGAAAGCCTCGTTTTTGATAGAAACCGAGAGCGTTCAGATTATCATTTGTGGTAATTAACCACACTCGCCGCCAGGCAGACTCTCTGGCTTTATTCACAACAGCTTCCAGCAAAGCCGTTCCTATTCCCATCCCCTGTTGCAAGCTGTCCAGGCTTAATATCTCGCACTCGTGATCCCGGATACTGAAAGTAATCAGCCCAACAATGTTGTGACCCATTTCCGCCACAAACCCCTTTTCCTGAGCAGGATAGTGGACCTTTCCCCGGGTGATCATGGAGGTATCATGCCAGCGGACAGTCAGGAATTGTTCTATCCAGGCACGGTCTTCAGGAAGCAGGGAACGGATCAACAGGGAATCCATGAGGTATGACAAATCTCCGGAATGGTTACAGGCATATGCTCGCATTATAGCACGTGTCCGGAAGGATGCCGGCGTCTCACTTAACGATCTCTTAACAAAACCTTGGCCGCTGGCTGCCCGGCTTGACACATTATTTTCACTGTGTTAAAGTAATATTTGATTAAATTAAGTATTCTTTAGCCAAATAATGAGTAAATCGAACAAGGAGTGCAGTCTTGGCAATATCACGCACCCAGCAAATGGTAGATCGCTTGCGCGAACTGCAAGCCTCTTCACCGGATATTGAAGCTTCCGCAATTGTCAGTGTGGATGGCCTGACGATCGCTTCTGCCCTTCCACAGGGCGTTGAAGAGGATCGGGTCTCTGCGATGTCCGCAGCTATGCTTTCTTTGGGCGAGCGGATTGCAACCGAACTTGGACGCGGTTCTTTAGACCAGGTTTACATCAAAGGCGAAAAAGGATATGTCGTCTTGATGTCCGTGGGTGAAGAAGCGGTTTTGACGGGCCTGGCACGCGAACAGGCCAAACTCGGCCTTATTTTCCTGGATATGCGCCGTGCCGCCGAAGATCTGAAAAGATTGATCGGTTAATCTGAACACAGTGAGAAATTATGGATCCAATCCCAAAGAGTGGTCTTTACTACCCAAATAAAATTGCAAGAATCACGGTGCATGCTTTAGAAGATGTAATGGGCAAGAATGGGGTCAACGCCATTCTCAATCTTGCCGGATTATCTCATTTAATCGACAATTATCCTCCCGAGAATTTGGATCGGGAGTTTGATTTCGCGGACTATTCGGCAATCAGTGCCGCCCTGGAAGAAATGTACGGCCCTCGCGGTGGAAGAGGGTTGGCCTTGCGCGCTGGGCGGGCAGCATTTGCCGAAGGACTGCGCAATTTCGGTGCTCTGGCAGGGGCAGGAGACCTGGCATTTAAGGTGCTCCCGCTGCACGCGAAACTGAGCATTGGTCTCCCGGCTATGGCCAAAATCTTTTCGACCACCAGCGACCAACGATCCACTGTCCGCGAAGAGGAAGACAGTTATGTCTACACCATTCACCAGTGTCCTGTTTGCTGGGGCAGAACCACGGACCGCCCATCATGTTTTATGGCCGTTGGATTGCTGCAGGAAGGGTTGAAATGGGTCTCCGGCGGGAAGGAGTTCCGCGTAAATCAATCCACTGCCAAATCCTGTGGAGACGACGTCTGCGACTTTATCGTCTATAAAGAGCCAATCGGCTAGGTAAACATGCCTGTGGACGAAGAAAACGGCACCATTCTCATTATTGAAGATGATCTGGATATTGCCGGAATGTTGAACGATTATTTCCGCGTCCAGGGATATGACGTGATTACCGCAAACTGGGGGGAAGACGGGATCCGTTCCTGCGAACAGAACCAACCGGATATCATCATCCTGGATATTCGCCTTCCGGATATTGACGGTTTTGAAGTTGCCCGCCGTCTGCGGGATGACCGTAAAACGAAAGAAATCCCTATCATCTTCCTGACCGAGAAACGCCAGCGCGAAGACCGGCTGACCGGCCTGAAACTGGGAGCCGATGATTACATCACAAAGCCTTTTGATGTTCAGGAACTTCGCCTGAGAGTCCGCAACACCCTGCGTCGCAGCCGCCAGACTGCACTGAATAACCCCATCACCGGTTTGCCGGAAGGCCGTCTGATTGACGAACATTTGAAAATGATCTCCGGACGGGACGACTGGGCACTACTCATCATTACCTGTAAGAACCTCGATTACTTCCGGGAAGTTTATGGGTTTGTAGCTTCTGATGATTTCCTCCGTGCAGTTTCTTTGATGCTGAAAGAGGAAGTGGAAGATAGACTCTCCCCCGCCGGCTTCTTGGGACAGCTATCCCATCATAATTTCCTGGTGATTGCACAGGCCGCTCAATTAACAGCCTTAAAAACCGGAATTCAAAGTCGTTTGGAAAAATCATTCTCATATTTTTACCGCGATCAGGACCACGATACAGGAGTCTTTAAAGAGCATCCGCTTTCGGTTGAATTTCATGAAATCCAACCGGAGGCAAAAACGCAGTATCATCTTGATGATTTAAAATCAATCCTTTTGCAGTATACAAAATAGGTGATTAAAATTGAAAACAACTTTTGTCATTCCTACGTACAATGAAGCAGAAAACCTGCCCAAAATTGTTTCTGCGCTGTTTGAATTACCGCTGCCGGAATTAAATCTCCTGATTGTGGATGATAACAGTCCGGATGGTACCGGTCAGATTGCAGAAGATCTTGGCGTCACGTATGCAGGACACCTGAAAGTCATGCACCGGGCCGGGAAACAGGGTTTGGGCACGGCCTATATTCAGGGATTTCAACGCGCCATCGAGGATGGTGCGGATGCAGTCGGTCAGATGGACGCAGATTTTTCCCATCCACCCGAAAAAGTTGTAGAACTGATCGAAACTATCCAGTCCTGCGACATGGCGTTGGGGTCGCGTTATGTACCCGGCGGAAAACTGGATGAGCAGTGGCCCTTCTGGCGCAAGGCGCTTTCAGGCTTTGGAAATTTCTACGCCAGGACCATTCTGGGAATGTCCCTGCGCGATGTAACCGGCGGATTTAGGTTGTGGCGTCGTGAAACACTGATGGGAATGCCCCTTGAGCGGGTCCGGTCCAATGGGTATGTTTTCCAGGTTGAAATGGCCTATGTGGCCAGCAAATTAGGGTATAAATTCAAAGAGATTCCAATCTATTTCGCCGACCGTCGCTGGGGCGAATCCAAGATGTCCTTCCGCATTCAGATTGAAGCTGCCGTACGGGTCTGGCAGTTAGCAGGGATGTACCGGGATTTGTCCAGATAGGTTGAGAATCGAACTCTGTTCGGGAAACATCAGCCACGCAGAGCAATCTGGGTGGCTTTTTTTGACCATCTTACACGAAAAGGAATGTGTTTCAGATGAAAAAGCCCATATCCTACGATTCTTATGAGAAGCTCGCTCAGTATTATTTTGAGTTTGTGGACACCAAGCCCTATAACGCCTATTACGAAAGGCCGGGGTTGCTCGCGCTCCTGCCCGAGGTTGCCGGAAAACGGGTGCTGGATGCGGGCTGTGCGGCCGGATGGTATACTGCCTGGTTGTTGGACCGGGGCGCGGAAGTCACGGCACTGGATATGAGCCCCACCATGATCGAAATGACCCGCCGCCGGGTAGGGGATAGAGCAAAACTGGCTCAGGCGGATATGAATGAGCCGCTGTCCTTCTTTGAGGATCAATCCTTTGACCTGGTGCTGTCCTCTCTGGCACTTCATTATTTGAAAGACTGGGAGCCCGTTCTGGGAGAGTTCTTCCGGATCTTAAAGCCGGGCGGAAAGCTGGCTTTTTCGGTTCACCATCCCTTTATGGATTATCTGGAGTTCAACCCGGAGAGTTATTTTGAGATAAAATTGCTGACCGATTCCTGGTCAACGCCAAACGGGGAAGTGGAAGTTCAATTCTACAGGCGTCCCCTGCGCGATGTCCTCCAGCCCCTCCTGCAGGCCGGTTTTATCCTGGAAGCTTTGGAGGAACCCATGCCGACAGAAGCGTTTCGCAGAGCAGATCCAAAGCGTTATCCAAAGCTGACGAAACGTCCTACATTTTTATTTGTTCGGGCCGGGAAACCCGCTTAGCACCGCCCGCTCTCACAAAGCCTCGCAGCGCAGCGGAGAGACAAAGCCTCGCAGCACAGCGGAGAGATACCCATCTCGTCAAACGGCAGGTAGCGCAGCAGGTAGGTTGGGCTGAGCGCACTTTGCGAAACCCAACATTTCGCCGTTGTCTATAAAGATACTTCCCATCCACAGGCACCGGTAATCTCCCCCGGTGAAAAACATGCCACTCCTGGCATGAAAAGATTATAGCGATCTTACGCTTTAGGTGCGCTGGAGCACACCTTACTCGCTTTGGTCTGGATTTCATTAAGAATCCCGAATAAACCTGCGCCCTTCCCATCCAACCCGGACGCGTACAAAATTATTGCATTAAATCCCTGTTACTTTTCATCACTTTCTCCGATACTTATATAGACCTATGACAGATTTCACCGGAATGGATGACGCAGTCCTCGTCAAACACGCCACAAAAGACCCGGAAGCCTTTGGGGTGCTGTACCGGCGTTATCTTACGCCGCTCTATCGCTACCTCTATCAAAGGCTGGGAAACTCACACGATGCGGAAGACCTGACCGCCCAGGTTTTTACCGAAGCCTTGGAAGGGCTGGTCCACCATCGTTACCGTGAGAACGGTTGTTTTGCGGCCTGGTTATTCACCATCGCCCGCCGCCGGGCAGTTGATTTCTACCGTCAAAAACCCGTGGAACAGCTTGACGACCCGCCCTCGCCGGAGCCCGGCCTGCTGGCAGCGATTGAAAAGAGTGAAAATCTGCAGCGCCTCGCTCACCTGCTCTCACAGTTGGATGAAGATCGCCGGGAACTCTTGCGGATGCGCTTCTCGACTGGGTTAAGTTATGCAAAGATTGGCCAGATTGAAGGGCGCAGCGAGGCGGCGGTCAAAATGATGATTTATCGGACGCTTGAACACCTGCACATCCAATGGGAGGCGGAAAATGAATGAAATGAAGCTGAACCTCCCTCCCGCATTGCAATCCGCGTTGGATGAGTTTTACGCCGCCCCACAACCCGATCCCGGTTTTGCGGAATCTCTGGAAGCTCAACTGCGCCGGCAGCAGATCGAATTGACTCAACCGGCTGTACCAAAGCGGGAGCTTCATTCCCTGCCCTCAAATGATCGGAGGTCTTTCATGCAGTTGCTGCGCACCCGTCCAATTTTGGCAGTAATGACCGCCATTCTGGCGCTGCTCCTCCTGACCGGCATTGCCTTTGCCGTCGTTCGGTTAGCCGGTTTCATCCCCGGAATTGGATTTGTAAATCATGTCCATTCCGTTTTGGAGACGCCCGTTGTTGTCCGGCGCGAAATCATGCCGTCCCCCACGGCAGACACATTCAAAACAGAAAGCCCCCGGATGACCCAGACGCCCTCATCCGGCCCCATTAACGAGTCCCCAGCGGATACCGGAGCAATTTCTGCCCAGCAACAGCAGGGAATCACCATCACCATTGAACAGGTCGTGGCGGAAGCGGACCGGCTGGTGATCGCTTATCAGATCACCGGATTACCGCCGGATCTTTTCGGACCGGAGCGTGCCCAGACATTGCAGGCTTATGTCGAAGAACATCCGGAAGAGCCTATGCCCGTGCAGGTCCGCCTCCCGGATGGGACATTGTTAGGGCACCTCCCGGGGAGCGCCGGGCATTGTGCAGGGGAAGGCAGCCTTACAGCTTCACAACTGTCCTGCCAATCGATATACGCGCCATTGCCGGAAGGGGTAACCCGGTTCACATTCGAAATCAGCCGGCTGCAAAACACCCTGCCCGGCGAGCTGCCCGAAGATTGGGCCATCCCCGTCCAACTAAGCCCGGTTGCTTCAGAAGCGGCAAGCAGTTTGCAGGAGCCCGATCTCCGCAGCCAACCGGTCAACGGCATTACCCTGCGGCTGCTCAAAGTGGACCAGTCGCCTGCTCAGACCGCTTTCCAGCTTGGCCTGGAATGGCAAAGTGCTGACAGCTTTGTCCACCACACCGCGCCGATCACCCTTCAGGATGCCCGGGGGCGTTATTATGTCTCCACCGGCGGGCCGGATAACGGAAGCTATTCCGCGGACCACCCTGGTTTCACCACCCTGCCCTCCCAGGTAACCAGCCCCATAGATGGCAGCAGCCCGCTCACCTTCCGCCTGGATGGATCACCATGTCCGCGTCAACCCGCGGCAGCGGCGCGGATAACGGCGCCGGCATCCTGACCTTTGACCCGGGCGATGCCCCCGCAATAGGTCGGGAATGGCCCCTTGACCAGACCTTCCAGGCTGGCCAGTTCACTTTGCATTTCGTCAAAGCCCGCCTCAAGGCCGCCCAGGACAATGGGATCGCGCTGGAGTTGGATATCGAGACCTCGCCGGAAATCACCGGGATCAATCTATACCCCAAGGAAGGTTCCTCTTTCTCAACCGAGAGCGGCTACGACCGCGCGCGGGGCATCCTGGTCAGCCGGGTTACCATTGCCGCCCTGCCCACCCGGCCGGTTGACCTTTACGTCTCGGAAGTGATTTACAAAGTGAAGGGCCCATGGGAGATCACCTGGCAGCCGCTGCGGTTGAACGCCCCAATCCCGACCCCCACCCCGGCCCCTACCCGTCTGGCCCCTCCCAATCCCACGTCCATTCTTGACGAGCCTCTCCTGAGCGAAATGGAAGCGTTATTGAGCAAGGCCGCGGCACCGGCCGGACCCGGTTGGGTACACCAGGTGAGTCTGCTCGACCAAACCTCCCCCACCGGGCTCGATACCGGTGACCAGATGGAAGAACCGCTGCAGATGCGCGTGGATGGCTGGTTCCTGCTGGACGAGCAGGGTTACGCCCGCGTCACGGTTTATATCCGCAAGACCCTGGAGGGCGAATTTGTCTCTGCCGATGTAGAAAACGGCATCTACCACTTCAGCTTCCCCGAGGGCCGCAGCGGCATCGGCCAGGATATCTACCTTGCCAGACCTTCTTATTACTACAATCCGCTCTCCACACTCAATGGGTATGTTGCAGAAGGCGGTCAGATCACCCGGGAAATCAGCACCGTTGACGGGACGTCCTGCTACCTGTACACTGCGGCACGCACCTATGATCCTCCACTGATTTATTCATGGGAAGCCGCCCCAGTCCGGGTCATGGCGTATTCCGCCTGCATTGACCCCCTCACCGGGGCCGTCCTCCAGCTCCAGAGCCGGATGACCTACGCCGACGGCACCACCCGCATCAAAGACACCACTAGTTTCATTTCTCTGGAAAAGACGGAAAACCTCTTGGAAGAAGCCCGCCAACTGCTGGATAAGATCATCATGCCCTGACCCATTCCCGTCCTGGCCGGGTAAGGAGAATGGACGCAGCTTTTTATCAGTCGGCAGGGTGCGGTGGGTAGGCCAGGTTGAGCATACTCTACGAAACCTAACATTTCGCCATTGCCTATAAAAATATTTCACATCCGCAAGTACCGGCAATACGTTACCACGGTGAAAAATATGCCCCTCCTGGAATGAATGACCGGCGGCATGTACAAATGGCGCGCCGACGAATATCTCATCATCGCCGGGCCAACGGAAAAGTGACCGGTATCGAGCTTGCTGGCAACATCGATCCAGGCGTTGAAAACACCGATTATGAGATACTCTACAGCCGCGTCATCCAGACGCAGTCTCTCCGCTGGATACCATCAGCGACGCTACCCTTACCTCAAAAGCCTGCCTCCGGGCGGTAGAGAGCGCCCTGCTACAGGCTCAGTATGATTAAAGACCTGCCTAATCGTAGAGATGCCCCGACGGGGCATCTCTCATTTTTCAGCATACTCTTTTACAAGCACCGCTCTCAGAATGCCAGATAGTTCCCAAACAGGTACGACAGGGTCGTACCCACCTGCATCGCCCAGCACGTATCATTATTATCAATGCAATTTGATCAATTCCGCAAATAAAATTCAAGAGTATTCACCACGATTATCTTCTTTTAGAATCATTCAAGCACCATGACAGAATCATCACATTTTTCTAAATCTGCTTCCAACCATATTTCTCCAAGCCTCTTTTTGTGGAATCGGATATTACAATCAAAGATAGGACCAAAAGTACAAGATAAGATGATCTTAAAATCTCCAGATTTACAGAGTAGTTTCTGCAATGAAAATGCATAACACATGCCCTGTTCTATAAAGAATTTTTCACATCCAATAGATTTATCTAATCCTACATAGTCATCAACATGAATGTGATTAATTTCGCACTCTAATCCAGTTTGATCAAAAGCAGCTTCTAACGAAGCTTGAATATCAAAATTAGCAGGTAATAAATCCCTCAAGAAGAAACACCCCGCGTAATCAACAATCCCTCCCATTAATAATGATACTAATCTTGCTTCAAGTTTAACTTCTTTATTTTTGGGAACGATACTTAATTCACCAAGAAGTTTTTTCATAGACTTGTTCATTTTCATAATTCATTCTTCCAAAAAATGTGAAGCTTTTTCTAAAGCATACTGAAAATTTGGTTCTTCCAACAAATTGTTCAACCCCTTTGGTAGGGCAACATTAGTATCGGTAGGGTGCAGTCGCTTTTGACTGCACCACCCCTCAATTAACCATCGGCAGTTCGAGTATGAAAATATTTTAGCGAATTTACGTTTTGGGTGCGCTCCAACACACCTTGTATCTTTAAAAAGGGAACCAGTTCGGTTTCTAATCGGCTATCTCATCTTTCAATTATGAAGAAACTGTCTTTTGTAGAATTAACAGCTTTTGTAAGCAATCTCGTTTTTGTTCCTCTCTCATTTGTAATGTCGTTAAAATTTTTGCCCCTGAATCCTGCCAGAATAAAACCCTCCCATCTAGTTCATTTGCCATATAAAGGATAGTATGTGCTTCTGAAAGAGACAACACCCAATAAACAGGAAAACCGTCCAAATAACCATTAATAGTTTTTTCATCATCTGAAAGGCTTTCTAACAAATGCTTCACAATATAATCAACCCTCTCGGCTCCTAAATAAGTAACTTTGTTCTCTAGCACGAGTGATACTCGACACCATTTTTCATTATTTATTGCAAGTCTCAGGATAAACGGATCTATTGAAAAATCCAATATCATTACCACAGCTCTGACACCTCCTGACCATTTTGAAAAAAATTACTGTATCATAAAATATTCCAATTTTCATAAATGTATTGGAACTTTTGAACGGTAATGGTTTCCGCAAACTCGCCCATCCCCTGAATTACTCCTTAGACATTTTGCATATTAGACCACGCCACTTCCCCTAAACTGAACAAATACATAGTGAGTAGATTGGGTTGAGCGCATTTTGCGAAACCCAACATTCGCCGTTATCCATAAAATATTTCACATCCGCAGATACCGGCAATAAACACCACGGAAGGAGCTCTGACAGGGTGCCGCATAGGCCGGGTCTCAAAGCAGCCCCCCGGGAAGCGCCTCAGAGGTTCTTTATTCCCTGTTTCACTCAGACAAACCTTGCAGGTTTTCTCCCTTGACGTTTTCACCGATTGCCTTATGCTAATGTTATCTGTTTACCTGCTCATAACATGAATCCATTCACCGTTCGCAAAAAACACTTGATTGTTGTCAAACCGACCATACCAACCAACCTGTTGAAGGATATCTTTCTGAAAAACATCATCGATATAGATGAGCTGGGTACTGAAATCACTCAAAACAGTCCTTACAACTACCCATTGTTGATCCCCATAAGCCGTTGAGGTTAATAAGTATTCATCATCGTTTTCGATATACTCTTTCCTGGGGGCCAGTTCTTTTATCCATTCCACTCTCTGGTCCATTATCTCATCCGATTTTGTAAAAACCGTCACCCACTTCTTTTCTCCATAATCTATATCCGTTACCCAAAAACCTTGCTCTGCTGCAACAACGATTTCCTCCAACGGTACTTCCGATGAAAGGATAATTTTTTGGTTGGCAGTTCCTGTTATTTGAGTGGATGCTACCAGCCAGGTATTATCCCCCCATGCCATACAATCAATTTTATTGCCCTTTTCTAACAACCGGTTGAAAGTTTCCGAGTCTGCGGTCTTATAGATATTAACATCTTGGATCAACCCCGGGTTGTTCATAATGGTAATAAGCCACAAACCATCCCCATAGGAAATACTATTGATTTGTTCAAAACCATTTTCTTGCCACATTCTTAACTTTGCAAGAGCAAGAGGTAATTCTTTAGAAACAATAAACATATTGCTTCCATCACTACCTGCTACTACGGGGAGAGGTGTCGGGGGAATCAATTCCTCCGCTTCGAGTGAGGGAGTCTCGGTGACAGGCAGCGATTGAGTAGTGGTCATTTCAGGTTGAAGTGGCGCTTCTTCCGTGCTTTCTGAGAGTATTATCCGTTCAACATCTGGTGATTTAGGTGTATCCATAGCAACCGCAGGAGTTGAACCAATAGTGGAGTCCCTCTGCTGCATAACGGTGCAGCCTCCAAGGATCAAAGCTCCGCAGAGTAAACCACATGCAAGAATTTTCTTCATCTGTTGGCTCCTGTAATTCCCCATCTCTTCTTATCCCCCATCGGTATCTTAGTATGGAAATATTGCCGCGAATTGGGACTTTTTGACCGGACGACCTAACTCCTCCCGTCCTCCTTCAAAAAAGCTTCGGCCAGATTGCCCCACTCATGGATTTGCAGTGTTTCCGCCCGGCGCTGCGGGTCAATCGCCGCCCGGGTTAGCAGGGCCCGGACATCATCTTTCGATACTCCCAGCCCCCCCGACAGCGCGTTGAGCAGGGTTTTTCGCTTCTGTGAAAAGCCCGCCTTGGCAAGTTTGAAAAAGGTATCCAGATGTTCCACCGGAACCAGCGGCTGGTCATACAGGTCAATCCGGATCACTTTAGAATCCACTTTAGGCGGGGGATAAAACGCGCCGGCGGGGATGTGCAGGACCGTGGTCGGTTTCCCATACACCTGAATGCTGAGGGCCAGCAGGCTGTACTTATCCGTCGCGCAGATCCGCTCGGCGACTTCTTTCTGGATGGTCAATACCAGTCTCTGAGGTGGATTTCCGGATTCCAGGAGATGGCGGATCAATGCCGAGGTAATGTAATAGGGGATATTCGCCACCACCTGATAAGGCTCCCCCTGCATGAGTTCTGCCGGGTCCAGGTCAAGGATATCTCCCTGGATGATGGAAACATTCTCCCAATCCGATAGCACGGATTGAAGCGCCGGGACCAACGCACTGTCCAGCTCAACCGCCACCACCTTATGGGCCGCGCCGGCCAGGTAGCGGGTCAGGCTCCCCACCCCCGGGCCGATCTCCAGAACGTTTTGTGTTGGGGCAACCTCTGCCGCTCTGACAATATTCTCAAGCGCCGTAGAGTCAATTAAAAAGTTCTGTCCAAGGCTCTTTTGAGGCCTGAGCCCAAACTCGCGAAGGATCGTAGGGACTTTGAGAGGCGGTAAATTTATGGAAGGATCCATGGAATGGTCTCCGGCACCGGTGTAAGGAAATAGATCGTTGTGTCATAATACCACGGTTCAAACTCTTCATCGGTGAAACCGAGATCAATCCAGTATTTCCCCGAAACACCGCCCCCGATATCCGCGATGGTACCAACGCCATAATCCGGCACGTAAATCTGTTGGCCGGCCATCAGGCGGTACCAGGCCGAAGTAACGCCGATCACACCGCGCTGTACCGGCAGCCCTAAGGATGTCCCGTAGTAACATTTTTCCGTTCCGGAACGGCAGGGCGAATAAGATGTGGCATATACCGTAACCGCCCGCCAGTATTCAATCGTCCCGGAAGGGGTATCCAGTGTGTGGACAACGACCTGGGTTCCGTAACCCACTTTCTTGGTAACCGGCTCTTTTGCCACCCATTCCGCGTCCGTTTCGCGGGAAACTTCTTTCCCGTTTTCGTAGCGGATGCGCACCCGGCTGGCTTTAATGCCCGCTTCGCCGGGCTCCACAACGCTGCGCTGGTCCAGTTCCGTATCCGGGTCTTCGATGAACTCCGTCTCAAACGCGATCGGCGTTTGTTCCAAAAGTATCTCTTCCTCCACGCGGACGACTTTGATCACCCCCTCCGCGGGGATGGGGTCCGTTTCAGGGGGGATGGTGTAATCGAGGCCCTGCAGCGCGAGCCCCACTTCGGCCAGAGCTTCACCGACGGTGGGCGCGGCAGATTGGCTGGAGACTTTTGTGCCGCCCCCCTGGATGGTGATGGGCCGCGCGCGGGTCAGGGTGAGTTTCATTCCTTCCTGTACGGGCTGCTCAAGCGATGCCGAAAGCCGGTCCAACCCGGAAACCAGAATGCCTGCCTCCTCCAATGCCGAGCCAACTGTGGCAGCTGCGGTGTAGAGGAGTTTTTCCTTCCCCCCTTCTTCCAGGGTGAAAGGAACCGCCGGGTTGAACTGCAGCACATAAGCAGGGGCCAGCAGAAGAGGCTGGTCAGGCGGGACGGGTTCTCCATTCCAAAGGATGCGGTCTTTGGGGAACAATTTAATACCCAGGTCCGCCAGCAAATTGGCCGGGATCCGTTCCGAAGCCTGAATGGGCGCGAGAAGGCCCGTTTCGGGCATCCATACCTGCACAGGACGGGCCCGGTCAACACGGATCACACCCTTCCAGCCCAGAAGGTGGTTTGGCAGTGGAGTGATTCGGTCCTGTGAGGTAGGGGAAATCTGCGCCGAGTTCAAAGCCTGGCGGACGGTCAGCGCCCGGGTTTGGATGACAAAAGACTGTCCATCCACAACAATTGTAATGGGCCGGCGCAGTCCGAAAAACAACAGCGCCAAACCCAGGAGGATCAAAATAATCGATGAGAGGGCTGTATTTCGCCTGTTCATAAAATGGATTGTATCAAAGAAAGATTAAATTCTTCAAAGAATATTGGGGAGGGAATAACCCATGGAAGGGAAAGGGATTTTTCCGGTCTTTTGAGAAAGTGTAGAAGCGTTAAACGAAAACGCCCCATTCAAAGGGGCGTTCTTGTGCCGAGACTGGGAATCGGACCCAGGACACCGCAATTTTCAGTCGCGTGCTCTACCAACTGAGCTATCTCGGCTTACGCAGATATGAATTACCAACGCGAAGTCATTTTACACAATTGCACCGTTATTGTCAAGGCAAACGCGTCAGCTCATTAAAATAACACCGATTGGCATGCAATTGTATAATGGAACAGGAATATTAATGGACATGCAGGTAACGGAGCCGGGTGTTCAGGAAATCGAAATCTTTTCACAAAGAGGATCTTAAAACTATGGCTGGTCATTACAAAGTGGTGGATGAAAACAATTGGAAGCGTGCATTACATTGCCGGATCTTCAGAAACAGCATTGAGCCATCCTATTGCGTAACTTTTGAGCTGGACATCAGCAATTTTCTGACAAAAGTTAAAAAGATGAAGTATTCATTTACGATGTCATTGATCTTTCTGACTTCTCAATGCGCAAACGAAATTGAGGAATTCAGATACCGCTTCGTAGAGGGTCAGATCGTGCTTTACGATAGGATTAATACCGCTTTCACATATATGAACAAAGACACCGAGCTTTTTAAAGTGGTCAACGTTGAAATGCAGGATACCTTAGAAGAATACATTGCTCTCGCAATCGAAAAAGCTGAAAATCAAAAAGAATATTTTACAGGGCCGTTGGGCAATGACGTGTTTCAATTCTCGCCCCTCCCGTGGGTATCCTATACCCATATTTCACACACCAACTCCGGGAAGAAAGATAATGCCACACCGCTCTTTGATTGGGGGAAATTTTTTGAAAGAGATGGCAAATGGATTCTTCCTTTTTCTGTCCAGGTACATCACTCCTTTGTAGACGGAATTCATATTGGAAAGCTGGCCGACTCTTTGCAAAACCACTTAAATAGTTTCTGATGAATGGAGTGGAATAACCGTCATATACAACAACAAACCATTTTCCTTTGATCCCCACATTTCCACAAAACAACGGGCGGAACCCGATCTTTTCAGCCGCATGTAGTCCACGTTATCCGGCAAACGACTATATTTGGAGATTTTTGATAAAATTGACAAACCATGTTAGATTTTGTGCGCAGGTTATTCAACCCCTCCATGCCTCACCCACCGGGCCGTCGAAGGCCCTTTTTTGAGGGCTGGTACTACAAAATCACCGATCGCAGCGAGAAACAGACTTTCGCAATTATTCCCGGTATTTTTTACGGAGAATCACCGCAGCACGACCATGCTTTCATTCAATTAATTGACGGTCAATCGGCCCGCGTCACAATGGAGCGTTATCCGATGGACCAATTCATTTCATCAAACCGGACCTTTGACCTGCGCATTGGCCCGAACCATTTTCAGAAGGACAGCCTTACGCTGGACATACCGGCCGGCGAACGGAGCCTGCAGGGCAGCTTACAATTTGAGAATATCCAACCCTGGCCGGTAACCCTGAGATCTCCCGGCATCATGGGCTGGTACGCTTACATGCCCTTCATGCAATGCAACCACGGGATCGTCAGCCTGGATCACAGCATCCTTGGAAAGCTTTCAATCGATGGCGAGACAATTGATTTTCACGAAGGCCGCGGATACATCGAGAAAGACTGGGGAGAATCCTTTCCGGACGCCTGGATCTGGAGCCAGTCCAACCATTTCAGCTCCATCGGCACCTCACTGACGGCTTCCATCGCAATTATCCCCTGGGTTACGGCCGCCTTTCCGGGATTCATCATAGGATTATTGCACAATGGCATCCTGCATCGCTTCACCACATACAACGGCTCCAGAGTAGAATCTCTGATTCCGGGCGACAAACAGATCGACTGGATTGTAAGCAGCAGAACGCATCGCCTTTCTCTGCGAATTCAACGGTCAAAGGCATTTCACGTATATGCCCCCACCAGAACAGATATGAGTGGGCGGGTACCTGAAACAATCGATGCCGGCATTCACCTTCAGTTACACGCACTTGAAAGGGGAAAAGAACGGTTGGTTTTCGAAGATACAGGGCGTAACGCCGGGTTAGAGGTCGCAGGGGATATTGACAGGCTGGTGAGGCTCTGGAAAAAATGAGGAGGCGCTGCATTCAACCCCGCACTCCAGATCAGGTGCAGGCCCCACCAAACTCCTGTCCGTATATTCGCCGGACTGTGCTTCCTCCGGCTTGCTGCAGGAATACAAAAACTTCTTTCAAGTGTTCTCAGGCGCCCGCAAACTTACGGTGCGCAAACCGCTGGCCGCCGTCCAGAATGGTAGTATCCCCGGTGATGTAATCCGATTCGACAAAATACAGCACCGCCCGGACAACATCCTCGGGAGATCCCCATCTTTCCAAAAGCGTATCGCGCCGCACCTGCTCAATCCGCTCCGCGTCGTAATGCGGCGAGGGAAGAACCGGGCCCGGGCAAACTGCATTTACCCGCACATTCGGCGCCATTTCAAGCGCCAGCTGCCGGGTCAAAGCCAGCAGAGCAGATTTCCCTACACAATGCGCTGCCAGACCCGGCCACGGCTCCCAGGCCGACAGATCGATGATATTGACAATGACACCCTCTTCTAATTTCATCATTTGTGGTGCTAAAAAGTTAGATACGTAAAAAGGACCGTTGATCAACAAACCGGTGACCTCATGCCACAACGTAAGATCATCGGTAGGAAAAGGAGTTTTGGTAAATCGTGAGGCGTTGTTCACCAAAATATCCACCCCGCCAAACGTCCCGGTGATTTCCCCGACCATTCGCCGCACCTGATCCGGCTTGCTGACATCCGCCTGGATGGAAACCGCTTTTATGCCAAAAGCCTCTGCTTCAGCGACGGTTTTTTGAGCAGCTTCGGAAGAAGAATTGTAATTAATAATCACATTTACACCGGCCTGGGCCAGCCCAAGTGTGATGGCTCTGCCAACCCGGTGTGCCCCACCAGTAATCAGTGCAGTTTTTCCGTTTGGATTCATATTCTCTCCTTATCACAATGTGGTTTTTCAATAAAACTTCAATGCCAGATCCCCTGAAAAGCGCTCTTTTTTGAGACGCCTACAAAAAATACCCCAAAGGCCGGGAAATTCAGGGAATAAATCCATACCCTTTCCAGTATAATCTAACCATTCGGAACGAGGAGAATGATAAATGAAAATAGAAAAAGAGAAAAGGGATCCCCGCACAGGGATATGGCTTCTGATAGGGTTGAGCATTGGCGCCGTTGTAGGATATCTGACCAATACATTAAGCCTTTCCCTCGGCGTTGGAATGGCTGTTGGCCTGATCATTGGCGCAATCGTTACCCGGGATAGATGATTGAAAAAGAAAAAGCCGGTTGAAAAACCGGCTTACTCATCCAGACTTCATTGTAGTGCAGTCTTATCCACCCCCAATCGGCGGCAAAAACGTCACTTCTGCGGCAGGCGGCAGCGCTTCATGTTCCAGATAAAATGTGTTTTTGTTAACTAAAGTTACCACATTGACAAGCTGCGGCCTGAGCCGGGGGAACTGCTCCAGGAAGACCGCTTTTAATTCACTCACCGTGGTACCCGGCGGAACCTGAAGTTCAACCCGATCCGTCCCCGCTTTCTTTTTCAAATGAGCATGCAGCGTAACCGTTATTGTATCCATAAGATCTTCTCTCCGTTAATCAGACAGAGCAGTGGCATTCAAAACAACTTTTGAGTCCCTTCTGATAAACCTATTATACAATCTGAAGTGAATACCGGAAAGAAACTATACAAATTTTTCCATGAGTAAATGGTAAGAATGGAAAGTCTTTCCGAAATAAAAACCAGTCGAAAAGGAACCCCAATGACCACAAACCCTGAAATACAACAATTTTGGAAAGAATTTCTGGCTTCGCTCCCACCCGGATCCCCAAAGCCCATACTTTCTGATTCCTGGTATTTTGGAAACAGCGCGGAAATGGCCGCACGGTTGGGTGAGCTGGTCCGCGAGGGAACCAAAACGGCCACGGCCGGTTTATTGTGGAGTTATGAAGCCGAAAACGAACCGCTTCCGGAACCCGGTCAGTTCTTCATCATCATCGATTGGGAGAACCACCCATTGTGTGTGATCCAGACCAGCCATGTTCAGGTTTTGCCCTTCAATCAGGTCGGAGAAGAGCATGCCTTTCTTGAAGGAGAAGGCGACCGTTCTCTAAAATATTGGCGCGATGTGCATTGGAAATTCTTCAGCATGGAATGTCAGGAAATCGGAAAATCGCCCTCAAACACTATGCCGGTAGTTTGTGAACGATTCAGACGGGTCTATCGAAAATAGGCCCTGCGGAAGATGATGCAAAGAAAAAACACGGGCAGACTGTCATGGGTTTGGAAGTGAGCGTAATGAAATCTTTGGATCCCTGTGCTATAATCTCCGTAAAGAACTCGCACACAACCCAATTTTACAAGTTAATCAGGACAGGTGAGACATGCCGAATTATGGCATACAATATCCCAATCTCGGGCCATTTGATGGCTATCTTCAATTTGAGGCCTGCGCTCCCGGTGTTTCCGGGGTCTGGTATACAGGCTATGCCCGCACAGTTGAAAGGCTGGAGTGTTTTATGGCCGTCTTTCCGGCAGATACTTCTATAACCGCCGATTCGAAAGAAGCCATCCACATTCAAAAATTCCATCCTCAGGAAGCCCCCATCACCAATCGCATTGCCCTGCCCAAACCGGGGATTTATATCATCGCCTATCGTGGGCAAAAACTTACCGGGAACCTGTTCAATATTTTCCAAAAATCTTCCGCGGCGCGGGGGCAGTTCTTTATCACCATTACCGATTGGGATTTTGGCCCCGGAAAGACCCGCCCTATTAATCCGGAAACCATCATCCTGAAAGACCTGGGCTATTCCATTCCCAAAATCATCTCCGACGACACCGAATGCTGAACCCGGCCGGACATCATCTTTAAAAGAACATCCTCTTTTAGCAGAGGATGTTTTTAACTCAAATAGAAATCCAAATTTCCACGGACGGTGCGTCAGAGGGTGATAACTTTTTCTGCCCTCCATTGTGCTTCAATGATGTCCGTCATTCCACCAATGATCCCCACTTTGACCTTTTCCTTTAATCCGAAATAATCCAGGCAGGTGCTGCATAAAATCAGGCGCACGCCTTTTTCTTCCAATGCGCTCAATTCCGGAAGCACTGCGGAGCCCTCAACCACAAGTTTAACGCCCTCTGTATAAAAACAAATGGCCGAAGGCAGCACATCATGTTCATTCAGCAAGGCAAAATAAGTTTTGATCAGCTTCTTTTGAAGTTCCGGATCTGCTGTTCCCATTCCTTCACGCGTTATCATCAGCACATAAGGTGATTTTTCTGGCATGGTATATCTCCTTTCGTTAACACGATTCTTTCTTACGCTGGCGAAAGATTCTAATTAGGGTCAATAACAAAAAATCTCCCGAATTGAGAGATTTCTGGTTTCCTTCAAACCGGTTCTGTCTATTGATAAATCTGGTTGGATTCATGCCCCGGGAGCACATCCGTGAAAATCTCGTCCAATTCCGGCCGGGCAATTTGTGCCACATCTTCACAAATTGCGGCATTACCTCCGCCAATAATTTGCAGAGCGATATACCGGTCCCAATCCGGAGAGTACTGCGCCAGGGTAATTGTCGCAGGCGAGACCCGGTTGGTCAGCACTTCCCATACCACAATGGCTGTAATGGGGTGAAGTTTGCTGATTAACTGCACCCATTCCTTGGGTACTTCGGGGGGCAGTTGGTATTCAACAAAAGTATTTCGGTTGTCAGCCATTCGTAAAAATTCCTTTAAAAACAATTTCTGGAGATAATATCCGCACTATTATACCGTAATTTTTACCGGGCTGCTTTCTGTGCGCTGTTGATTCCTCCCTCCGCCGGGCCATGTAGGTTGTTTTCAACCACCAGATTCCCCAAGGTGGATTTTTACCCCTCCCATTCGCTATACAAAACTCATACAGGCAGGGTGGAGGATGTATAATAAAAGAGAGTTCAATAAACACGTACCTGAAATCAAAATAAATGGTATGGAGGTTAATCATGGCAATCCGAAACACACCGGAAGAACGACAGATCATGAAATTAATTCAAGAGATGCCCGTTCCGGAAGAACATAAAACCGCCTGGGAAAAGCAAATCCGCCAGTTTGGGATGAACCAGGAATTAGCAGAAGAAATTCGCCAGAAACTCAGTCTGTCCCCAGATGATGAAGCCGAAACCGCGCGCATGGCGCGTTCTGCAACCGAGTTTGCCCGGCTGTTCAAACGCTGGCAGTTTGCCGAACAATCCCGCAATTTCCGAAAACACTAGCCCCGTCGCTTTTGTTGTTTAACCATCAGTAAGACCCTTCGCGGAGAAAGAAACTATGCGAGAAATATTACCCGACATCGAACGCTGGCGTTCTGAAGGGAAACAGGTCGCACTGGCAACCGTGGTTAAAGTTTACGGTTCCGGCCCGCGGCCTTTGGGATCAAAAATGGGGATCTCTTCGGCTGGCGAAATGTCCGGATCCGTCAGCGGGGGCTGCGTTGAAGGCGCCGTGGTGGAAGAGGCGTTGAACGTGATAAAGACCCAACAACCCAAATTGCTCGAATACGGTATCGCGAATGAAACAGCCTTCAGCATTGGCTTAGCCTGTGGCGGAACGATCGATATCTTTGTAGAGCCCCTGAACTGGTAATCAGATAATAGATTTTATGGAAGAAAAACCAGCATGCCCGAAATCTTTGACGCACTAAACGAAAACATCCATCAAGAAAAATTGATCGCGCTTGCCACGGTGCTTACCGGGCCCGGCGCCGGCGGGAAACTTCTCCTCTGGCCGGACGGATCTTCTCTGGGAAGTTTGGGTAAGGAAAGCCTTAACCAACACGCCAGGGAACACTCCCGCAAATTATTCCAGTCGCTGAATTCAGAGCGGATTCTTCTGGAAGTTGAGGGGCAGGCCATAGAAATTTTCATCGATGTTTTTCCTCCTCCTCCCCGGCTGGTCATTATTGGAGCCGTGCATATCGCCATCCCCCTGGTCCGCTTTGCGAAAATACTCAACCTGCACACGGTTGTAATTGATCCCCGGTCTGCGTTTGCGACCCGCGAACGTTTCCCCGACGCGGACGAGTTAATCATTCAGTGGCCTACCGATGCTCTCCAGGCACTGAATATCAATGAAGCCACGTTTATCGTGACTCTATCCCATGACGAGAAATTGGATAACCCGGCGCTGGAAGTTGCTCTTAACAGCCCTGCGCGCTATATCGGCGCGTTGGGCTCCCGGAAAACACATGCCAAAAGAGTTGCCGCGCTGAAAGCATCCGGTCTGCAAGAAGAACAGATCGCTCGGATCCATGCCCCAATCGGTTTAAAAATCGGCTCGCGGGGAGCAGAGGAAATTGCGCTTTCCATCATCGCCGAAATCACAGCAGTGGATCACGGCATCAGCGCGTAATCCAAAAATTAACTGCAATTCAACAAAGGAGGCTCTTTTATGAGCTTCCTTTTTCCTTTAAAATGGTAGGGTATCAAGACGGTTGTTTTCGTTTGCATCCGGCCCCTTATTCACTCTCATCAGGAGGAACAAAATGCCTTCCAGAATACCCCATACCCCCGACCACCCAGGACACATGAAGCGCGGAAAACGGTTAGCAATGAGCGGAATCCTGCTTTTTGTGATACTCAGCACCGCATGCAGTCTTCCTTCAATCTTCTCGGACAAACCTGCGGAGGACCAGGCCAATGACCTGGAAAAGACCCGGATCGCATTGGATCTGAAAGCAACGGAACTGGCATTGAATGCAACCGAAATTGCCCAGAACAGCCAGCCTTCCCCGGAGCCGCCTGCTGTCGAAACGCCGTCACAGGATATTGCAGGAGGCGGAACTGCTCCCATCTTGCAGGGCCTGGATGCGGACCTTGTCTGGTTTCTATCAGACGGCACCCTTGCCATCCAAAAGCTGGACGGGACCATTATTCCGGTAGACATCGGAATCCCCATCAACGAGGAATATGGGATGCCCGGTTCCACCGGACCTATCTCCTTCAGCAGCGGGAAGGTCATGGTCACCAACCTGGTGGAACCCTACAACGCATTAATGATCGGCCCGGACGGCGGCATCGAAATTATCCTGGCACCGGAGGTCGAGGGAAAACTGACAGCCGCCTCTCTTTCGCCGGATGGGACGAAAATTGTCTGGTTGTTTGATAAAACCCGGGTGGCGCCCAGTCTATTTCAGGAACCGGCCTGCGATCCCGCCGATGGCTGCGTGGGGCGGGTATATGAATTGTATCTCTCCGACGCCTCCGGGCAGAACCCGGCGAAAATCTTCGAGGATACCATCAACGCGCCGGGCTATCCCAGCCTTGAGCTGGATGGCTGGCGGAGTGATCAACTGGCGATCTTCCTTCGTCAAAACGCCCACCTGCTCAGCCCCCTCTACCCGGATCAGGGCGGCGGTTTAAAAGTCTTTGACCTCGAAAGAAATACCCTGGTGCAGCGTACCGGGGACAACCTGGTCAAGAATTCTTTCTTCAGCCCGGAAGGGAACTGGATCGTTCACATTAATGATGGCGATCAGATGATCGCGCTTCAGGTAGACGCACCGGGCGGTGTTCAATTTCTGAAACCAATCACCGCACCCGGACAGCCTTATATTGCGGATATTACTTTCTCGCCATTTGAAGATCGCCTGTTCTGGTTGGAACTCAAAACAGGGGATTCATGGAGCGAGATCGCCGCAATCGATGTGCACACAATGGGCCTGATCATGGTGGATGATGAGACCCTCCTCTCGCTCAATCCGCCTTTCTACACGGATGATCTGCCCTTTTTGGGGCCTGTGCTCAACGACCATCTCCTGGTCATCAACCACAAACAGGACAGCAAAATTATGGACACCCGGACGAAAACCTGGGTCGATTACAAAGATCCGGAACTTACACAGCCCCATATTCTGATCGGAACAATCCGGCCTTAGCTTCTCGTATTTTCAAAAAAATGGACGGCACCCGGGCGAGTGCCGTCCGTTTTTTAACAAATCCATATGATTCATCCATGGTAAAAAATGATTCAAGTATTCCTCCATAAATGAATTGACGAACGGCTGGAGGCATGCTATCATCCTTAATATCCAGATATCATTTTTTTATTCTGCACATTAACAACCCTATTTCTCATTCTTTTTGGACTTATTTTCGGAGGAATTATTATGAGTTCTGATTTCATCATTCGTTTAATTGGGATGATCGTCTTTTCGGTTCTGGGTGTCTATGGGGGCGTCTATTTGGGTGACCTCGCAAACATTAACCCCACGCCTAACACCCTGCCGGTTGAAGTATACGCAGTCACGGTCGGTATGGTTGGCGCGTTAGCAGGATTGATCCTGTCTCCACTGCTTACCACCCGTCCCATACGAGCTTTGCGGTCCGTATTGGGCCGGATTTCTGCGCAAAAGCTGTTGGCAGCCCTGATCGGTTTTATATGCGGGCTTATCATTGCAGCTCTTTTGTCGTTTCCCCTCTCACTCCTTCCCAAACCATTTGGCAGCATTTTCCCGTTCATCGGGGTGCTGATTTTCGGTTATTTAGGCGTGGTTGTCTTTATGATGCGCCAGAACGACATTTTTAATATTTTTTCTTCGGTAACCCAGCGGTCAGGCACTGCCGGTTCCGCGCAGGATGACAAAGTAGGCTTCGCCGAAGGACGTTCCATTCTTTTAGATACCAGCGTGATCATTGACGGGCGCATCGCAGATATCGCCCGGACCGGATTTATCCCGGGCTCATTGTTGATCCCGCGTTTTGTGCTCGCCGAGTTGCAGTACATCGCCGATTCACCGGACAGTCTTCGCCGCCAGCGCGGGCGCCGTGGTATGGAAGTGCTGTCCCAGATCCAGAAAGAACCTTCCATTCCGGTAAGAGTGAGTGATATTGATGTCGAGGGCGTGCGCGAAGTGGATGACAAACTGGTCATCCTTGCCCGCCAGATGAAATGTCCCATTCTGACCAACGACTACAACCTCAACCGCATCGCCGAACTGCAGGGGGTGATGGTGCTGAACGTGAACGAACTGGCGAACGCTGTCAAATCCATCCTGCTCCCGGGCGAGATTCTGAACCTGACCGTCATTCAGGAAGGGAAAGAAACCGGCCAGGGAGTCGGCTACATGGACGACGGCACCATGGTTGTGGTTGAAAACGGAAAAGATTATATCCACAAAGAAATCAATGTGATCGTCACAAAAGTTTTGCAAACTGCCGCTGGACGCATGATTTTTGCAAAACCGGAAGACCATTAATCGTAAAAATGTAAAACGTAAGGAGATTACCCGGATGAGCCAGAAGATTTACAACACTCTGACACGAAAAATCGAAGACTTTAAGACGGTGGAACCAAACAAAGTGCGCATGTACGTGTGTGGCCCCACGGTTTATAACAAGGCCCATATCGGGCACGCCATGTCAGCGCTTGTATTTGATATCATCCGCCGCTATCTCGAATATCGTGGCTATGAAGTTAAGCACGCCATGAATTTCACCGATGTCGATGATAAGATTATCAAACGCGCAAACGAGCTGGGAATGGACCCCTTCGCTTTGGGGCAGCAGTATATTGATGAGTACCGGCAGCATCTTGCCGATCTGAACATCCTGCCCCCCACCATTACGCCCTACGCTACCCGGGAAATTGATCAGATCGTGGATATGATCCAGGGATTGATCGATAAGGGCTACGCCTACGAAGTAGACGGCGATGTTTATTTCCGCGTGGAGAAGGATAAAGAGTATGGCAAGCTCTCCGGCCGCCGGATTGAAGACATGCAATCGGGTTCCCGCATTGATGTGGACCAGCGAAAAGAGAGCCCAATGGATTTCGCGCTGTGGAAAGCTGCCCGTCCGGGGGAACCCTCCTGGGATACCCCGTGGGGCAAAGGCCGCCCCGGCTGGCATATTGAATGTTCGGCCATGAGCCGCCACCACCTGGGCGATGAAATCGATATCCACGGTGGGGGGAACGACCTGATTTTCCCGCATCACGAAAATGAAATCGCCCAAACCGAATGCCTCACCGGAAAGACCTTCGCTCGATATTGGGTCCATCATGGAATGCTTCAGTTGAGCGGCGAGAAAATGTCCAAATCCATCGGAAACCTCGTCACCGTCGAAGATTATTTAAAGGAACACAGCGCCAACTCCTTCCGCATGTTGATCCTCAATTCATACTACCGCAACCCGATCTCGTTTAGCGAAGAAGTGGCTGAACAGGCCGAAAAAGCGGTCGACCGTCTGCGCTCGGCGTTGAAACCTGCCATGCCCGGCGCGAAAGGCGCCCCTGCCGCCAGCCTGACGGCCCTCGAAGAGCAAACCAAGAGCGCCAAAGCCGGGTTCATTGAATCCATGGATAATGATTTCAACAGCGCCGGTGCCCTGGGCAACCTGTTCGATCTGGTGCGCGTTGTCAACCAGACCCGGGCCGATGGCGCCGTGGACCAGGAACTGCTGCCCGCGCAGCAGTTGATTCTGGAGCTGACCGGTGTGCTGGGCTTACAGCTTGAAGAGAAAGACCAGGGGAAACAGGCCGCGGACCCGTTCATCGATCTTCTGGTCGAGGTCCGCATGGAGCTGCGCAAGCAAAAACAATTTGCTCTTTCCGACTTGGTGCGGGACCGTCTGGCGGAGCTCGGTGTCATTCTGGAAGACAGTAAAGAAGGCACAACCTGGCACTGGTAAATTCAAATTTCGGGAAACACAACACGGGCAGCTCAGGGCTGCCCGTATCATTAAACCCATAGATTGGGGAAACAGGTAAAAAAAATGAAAGAATGGATCACCGGGCGTAACCCGGTTTATGAAGTACTCCAGGCTCGCCGCAGGCATTTCTTCCGCTTGTGGATTGCCAAAGGCGTCAGGCCCCAGGACCGTCTGGTGGAAATTGTGAAAATAATGCAGGGCTTCAACCTTCCGGTTGAAGAAGTCCCCCGCAGTCAACTGGACCCGCTCAGCGAAGGCCATCAGGGAGTGGCCCTTCAGGTCAGCGAATATCCTTACAGCACTATGCCGGATATCCTCGCGCTTGCCAAAAAACGGGAAGAGCCCTTGTTCGTTCTGCTGCTGGATGTCATTCAGAACCCCCAGAACCTGGGCACCCTCATCCGCACCGCAGAAGCGGTGGGCGTGCATGGTGTTGTCATGCCGGGGCGAAGGGCCGCTGGAGTGACTCCCGCGGTGGTGCATGCTTCCGCCGGGGCTAGCGAACATCTGCTGGTCGCCCAGAGCAATATCGCGCAGGCCATCAGCGTGTTCAAAGAAGCCGGCGCGTGGGCCATCGGACTGGAAGGCAGCGACAAAGCACAACCAACCTCTAGGGTCAACCTCAAAGGGCCGCTGGCGCTGGTGGTAGGCAGTGAAGGCGATGGGATGCGGAAACTGGTGCGCGATTCCTGCGACATCCTCATGAAACTCCCCATGCACGGACGCATCGAATCCCTGAATGCCGCTGTGGCCGGATCGGTTGCCCTTTATCTGGCGCTTCAAGCCCGGCAGACGGATTAAACCCGTTCGCCGGACCCAAACTTGAATATCCGGCCCTTCCAAAAGAATAAAATTGTAGGAATCGTATTAAGCAAATCATCCAATCCATCTGTTTTAAGGTAAAATAAGAAACGCAGATTGAAAAGGATGCGTTTTTGAGAAAAATTCTCAAAAAAAATCGACACAGCATTGATTCCGGCAAACATCCTGATCTCATAATTAAGATCAGGTATTTTGTTGTCAGGGCATCCTTGGAAAGATCAGATCAAAGTATTGTAAAGGATTAAACAAGCATGTTACCCACCCAGAACGAATTCCCGTATGAATTCATCGCCAAGGTATTGATACCCGAAGAGGACATCAAAAAGCGGGTATGTGAATTAGGCGCGCAAATCACCGCGGATTACAAAGACTCCGAAAACTTACTCCTGCTGGGCCTTTTGCGGGGCAGCGTAATGTTCATCACCGACTTAATGCGAAAGATCAACCGCCCGATGACCATGGACTTTATGTCCGTTTCTTCTTATTCCGGTTCCGAGTCCAGCGGTTTTGTTCGCATTGACTCCGACCATAAAACCAATATCCACAACTGGGATGTCATTCTGGTGGATGATATCGTCGATTCGGGCTTAACCCTTTATACGGTGCGCAAGCTGCTCGTTGACCGGAAACCCAAGAGCCTTAAAATCTGCACCATGCTCGACAAGCCCGACCGCCACAAAGTGGACCTGCCAATTGATTACACCGGGTTCCAGATTCCGGATTATTTCGTGGTGGGTTATGGCCTGGATATTGACGAAAAGGGCCGGAACCTGCCTTATATTGCATCCGTAGACCTGGAAAAATATCAGGCCATGAAGAAAAGAGAGCAGGGCGCATAGTTCTTCGGGGTTACTGCTTTCCCTCGCACTTCAGATCAGGCCGGCGCTTATATTGAGACCGCCGGCCTGATTTTTACACCTTTCTCTACGCCTATGCGCAGTCCAGAAGTGTTCCCCATCACAAGAACAATCCCCTGCTCGCCGCGTTTTGATGCCGGAAAAACATGATACAATGTAGGAACTCTTGCAATCCAATGCAGCAATCCGGCAAATATAAAACCTTAAAAGGCAGTATACGCGATGTCTTGTGAGCAGTTATTCCTTGAAGAATTAAAGAAAAAAGGCTATCGGTTCACGCCCCAGCGGGAGATTGTGCTGGAAATCATGCACCACCTCGATAAGCCCGCCAGCGCGGAAGAGATCTTCGCCCATGTGCAGGAAATCACCAAAACCGTAGATAAATCCACCGTATACCGCACCCTGGATCTGCTGCAGGAATTTGGGCTGGTTTCCGTGATCGACTCCGGCGAGCGGGGACATCTCTACGAACACCTGGGCACGGATAAGCCCCACCTGCACCTGGCATGTGAATCCTGTGGAAAGATCTTTGCCGTAGACCAGGAAGCCTTCCTGCCTTTCGCGGAATACCTTGCCGATACGGTCGGTTTTGAAGTTTCCCTTCAGAGCACGACCATTCAGGGACTATGTTCCGCCTGCCGGGAAAAGGCTCATTCGGTGGCAGTCCGTGAGCAGGTTCTAGAGGAAACTTCTTCAAATTAATGATCCGCCCGGCACGGATTGAATACTCCCCAATGAGGATCTGCCTCACACCGTATACCGCACAGACTACTTTTCCTACTCCATCATTCATTTCAGGACCAATAAACTCTTAGCAAAATTGTATTGCTATCTATCCTGTTTCACTATAAAATCAATCAAGGAGAAAGTAAACACAGGAGGGAAATTTTGAGCAGAATCGACCATCTTTTTCAATCAGGCGTTTCCGCCGCAGAAGCCGGTGACCTGGAGCAGGCCCGCAGCCTGCTCCTGCAGGTTGTGGAAGAAAATCCCCACCATGAAGAAGCCTGGATGTGGCTGTGTGATCTGGTGGACAACCGCGAAGACCGTCTGATCGCGCTGGAAAACGTGTTGACCATTAACCCCGAGAACAACGACGCGCGCGTGCTCCTGGAAACCCTCCAATCGGCCGGAGTCCAGGCCGCCGAAAATACGCCGCGTGTTTTCTCTGCCGTTTCCACCGAACCTTTGAAGCGCCCTGTCAACCCCTGGGAAGAGACCAGTTCGATCCTGGAAAAGGCCAACTCCCCCACCACACCCATCAAGGACCGCCGTGTCATGCAGGCCCGTTCCCGCTCCCGGTTGATGGCGGCGCACCGCGCCCTCAGCGCCGGGGACAGAGAAGCCGTGCTCAATATTCTGGTTCAGATGGTCGAAGAAGATGAAAATAGTAAGGAAGCCTGGTTCTTGTTGGGGCACATGGCTCCCACGGTCGAAGACCAGCGAATCGCCCTGGAAAACGTGCTCATCCTCAACCCGGAGAATAGACCCGCTTCCCTCCGGCTCGAAAAGCTGGAGCAGTTGGCCGATGAATATGTTCTGGAGACCCTCCTGTGGGAGAAAGAGGATACCCTGCTCAAGATCGTGGAGAGCTTTTTAGGGATTTCAGCGGACGGCCAGAAACCGGCAAACGGCAGCCAAAAGGCAGCAGGTCCCAATGGGAAAGGCGGATCGGAGCAGGGTTCGGAGCAAAGCCCCACGCTCCATCTCTTCCGGATCGCGCTGTGGCCCACCCTTCTTTTCATCCTCCTGATCGTCATCCAATCCTTTTTGAAACTGTTGAGCTTCACCCCGTTGTTCATTTTAGGCGCTCTGAGCGTGCTGGTCGGCTCGGTACTGGCGGCAGCCGCTTCGGCCACACCCCGCCACCCGCTGTGGGTCGATTATTTTGGAGAACCCGGAGAGCAGCTTGAAAAGACCGCCTCCTGGATCTTTGGCGGGCTGGGCTGGCTGCTCGCGGTGGGGCCCTTCATTATATTCTTCGCCTACGCAGCCCAGGCATTAACCTCCTCCCTCGCCCTCACCGGCTAACCGCGTCCACCCTTTTTCCCCGCACGAAAACCAAACCTGTTCATTATAAACAGACCTGATGACTCGCGAAAACGCGTCAGCAGGTCTGTAACTGTAGAATAAAAACCTGTTCCTCTGCCGGGATACGGCGGAGTCTGTTTTATAGGATCAACGTGTTCACCACGTGCCGGTCAGCATCCGCCCCATGCACACCCCGTTCATGCTGGCCTGCATCAGGCCGCGCGTCAGCCCCGCCCCATCCCCCAGCACGTGCAGGTTCTCGATATTGGTCTGGAAGGTGTCATCCACCACCAGCCGGTTGGAATAGAACTTGACCTCCACCCCATAGATCAGCGTCCCGTCCCCGGCCAGGCCGGGCATCAGGTGATCCAGCGCTTCAATCGACTCTACGATATCCAGCATCAGGCGGTAAGGCAGCACCAGGCTCAGGTCCCCCGGCACGGCATCCCGCAGCGTGGGCTGGATGTTGTTCTTCACCAGCCGCTCCTGGTTCGTCCGCCGGCCGCGTTTGAAATCGCCGTAGCGCTGCACCAGCACCTTGTTGCCGGAGAGCATATTCCCCAGGCGGGCAATATACAACCCGTATTCAATCGGCGAGTTGAACGGCTCGGTGAAATGTTTGGAGACCAGCAACGCGAAATTGGTATTTTTCGTTTTCAGCGCCTCGTCCTTGTAGCTGTGGCCGTTGGCTACCGCCAGTTCGTCATACTTTTCTTCCGAAACCTCGCCGCGCGGGTTCCAGCAGAAAGTCCGCACCTTGTCGTCAAAGGTCTTGGTGTAATACACCAGCTTGGCCTCATAGAAGATCGAATCGATCTTCGCCGTGACGGCCGCGTCCGTTTCAATCCGGCAGCCGATATCCACCGTCCCCACCTGGGTGTCAATCCGGTAGCGGTCGCACATCGACTTCAGCCAGTTGCTGCCCTCACGGCCCACGCCGACCACCACCTTGTCCGCATAATACCGCGCCCCGTCGTCCGTCTCCACGCCGGTGATCTTCTGGTTCCCGGAGGGCCCCGCTTCCATGATAAAATCCTTCACCATGGTATTGAACAGCAGTTCAATCCCCATGCGCTCAATTTCTTTCTGGATCAGGGAGTAAATTTCGTAAGCTTTCTCTGTCCCCAGATGCCGCACTTTGGCTTCGACGAACTTTAAATCCGCCTGAAACGCCTTCCTGCGGATATCCTCCACCACTTCCTGATCATTGTCGCCGTAAACCCGGGTATCCGCTCCAAATTTCAAATAAATCCCATCCGTGTAATCCAGAACCTCGCTGAATTTCCGGTGGCCGATGTAGCTTGCCAGGTCCCCGCCCACTTCGCCGTGATCGCTGATGCTCAACTTTCCATCGCTGAAGCTGCCGCTCCCCGAAAAACCGGTGGTGATATTGCACGGCGAGCAGTTCACGCACACCCCCGTCGTTCGTTTGGGACATTTGCGCTTTTCAATCGAGCGGCCTTTCTCGATCATCAAGATCCTCACGGAAGGATCGTTCTTCTTCATCTCATACGCCGTGAAAATACCGCTCGGCCCGGCTCCAACAATAATCAAATCATATTTTTCCAAAGACATATCTACCTCTATCATCTCAATCAAAACGGCCCGCGATTCCAGACCGCCACAATTTTACTTTAACACACAATTTTGTGCGAGGCAGTTTTTGGGGTTTAATAAGAAAAAATTAAGAAATTTGGCCCGGAATGGACCGGATGCCTCTTACCCGCCTACTCACCCAGGATATCGTTCACCGCGTCCCGCGCCCAGTAGGGGAACTGTCCCTGCCGTGAGAGCCGCCGCACCCCGTCCAAGTGGTTGCCCAGAGTGACGATAGCCGGCTCCTCCGCCCATCCCCCCTCCTGGCGGATCACCTGCCCCAGCCCCACGCACGCCAGCAGGCCGTTGCACAGGCAGCGTTTTTCCTGAGTGTTGAAAGGCAGCCCGCGCTTGCGCACAAAGCCTTCCACCGGCGCGGCCGAACAGCGCTGGAAAAGCCGCCGCGCCCCATCCTCGCCCGGCTTGCTCACCCCGCATTGCAGCAGGTAGCCCAGGTCGCACACCCGCCGCCGGGCGGCATACACGGATTCCTCCGCCAGCGTTCCGCCCAACTGGGCAACCTTGAAAGGGAACCCGGTCGGCGAGAACATCGTCGTCCGCACCAGCGCGGCGTCGTCCTTGCCGTGCTTCAGTTCATCAAAGATCGCGCTGCGGTAAGCCGGTTTCATCCCCGATTCTTCCGCCAGGGCGAAGACCGTCCCGGCCTGCACCCCGTTGGCCCCCGCGGCCAGCGCCTGCCGCAGCTTCTCCCGGCTGCCGTAGCCGCCCGCCAGCCAGAAGGGGATTCCCACCCCCCGGATGGCTTCCAGGTCCGGCTCGTCCTGCTCGCCGTAGATCGGCTGGCCCAGGTCGTCCTTCTTCAGCGGTCCCTGCGGACCAGCGTTGTGGCCGCCCGCGGTGTGGTGTTCAATGATAAACCCGTCCGGCGCGCCGCTCCGGCTGTTGGCCAGCGCCAGCACCAGGTTCTCCAGCGAGACAATCGCCAGGAAAGCCGGGCGTTCCAGCGCGGCCTGCGCCAGTTTGTCGCCCGCCGTCTTCCGGGGGTCAAAGCTCAGGTGAAAATCCTCCCCCGATTCGCGGTACAGCACCAGCAGGTCGCTCTCCACGGCTTCATGCCTCGCCAGCCGGGCACAGACCGCCGGCAGGCCGTCGGGGTTGCCCGCCCCCACCACGATCCCGTCCACCCCGGCCAACATCGCCCCGTACATCGCATACACCAGGGGTAGCTCCACCTTTTTCAGGAAGTTGATGAAGATCCTGCCGTCGTGCCCCTCCTTCGCCAGCCACACTTCGGCAAAAGCGGTCGCGATCAGCATCTCGATAAATTCCTCGTCCACCGCCAGCGCAGAGGTACCGGCCTGCTCCCCCAGCAGCGGCATCACATTGCTCCCGTCCGGGGCATGCACCGCGGGTTTGGGCCCGATCTTGTAGGGAGCGGAAGGCGGTTTACCGCCTTCGATGAAGTAGCGTGCGGTGATCTTCTGCCCGATCGCCACTCCAAACCGCGCGTCGAAAGCCGCCAGAGCGCGGCGCACGTGTCCGCCGGGGTCGCCCAGCTGCAGCAGCCGCGCGTAGACCGCGTCCAGCGCCGTACCGGAAACCGTCCCGGCCGTCACTCCCGGCCGTTCCATCGCCACCGCCCGGGCCAGCCGCCAGTTGGAGACGTACACCCCCATTCCCCCCTGGATCAGCTTTATATTTTGCAGAAATTCCATGCGCACACACCTTTTATCCGGATTTAGTCCCCGTGTATACAACACCATACCCCCGCCGGAGATGCGGCCGCGGGCCGCAAGAAATGCCTTCCAATCCTTCGGCACGGGTCTCAGGGCTCCGGAAGCACCCGGCCCCGTGCCCTGGTCCGCATGATCCTGCCACCCCTGCGCTTTTTTATAGTAAGATTATGGACAAGGCGCAGAACCTGTTCCCGGCTGGAAAAATAGGTATAATACTCTTTTTACACTCCTGCGCAGCAGCCGGAGAAAGCCTTCCTTCTCCTCATTCCAAATTGCTGCACAAAAAAACTTTAACGAGGAAATATGAGCAATCAAATCAACAGTACAGACACGCCGTCCAAACAGAGCAACGCGGTCATCGATTGGATCATCCTGCTCGCCAAAGGTGCCATGGTAGGCATCGGCGCCATCGTTCCGGGCTTCTCGGGCGGTGTGCTTGCGGTGGTCTTTGGAATTTACGAACCCCTGATCCGCTTCCTGGGGAATCTGCGGGTAAAGTTTTGGGAGAACGTGCGCTTTTTCCTCCCCGTGGGCATCGGCGGGATCATCGGGGTGGTGGCATTTTCCGCGGTCGTGGATTACGCCTTCACCTACTACCCCGCGCAGTTCACCTGGCTGTTCATCGGGTTTATCGCGGGCACTTTTCCCTCTCTGGTCAAGACCTCCGGGAAGGAAGGCCGCAAGCCCTGGCACTGGGCCCTTCTGGCGGGGATGGGCGTGGCCACCCTCTTCTACATGCGCTGGATGGAGACCATTCAGAACGTCACCATGCAGCCCAGCATCTGGGGCTGGCTGTTGAGCGGCCTCCTGATGGGGCTGGGGTTGGTCGTCCCCGGCATGAGCCCTTCCAACTTCCTGATCTACCTCGGGCTGTACCAGCCCATGGCCAGCGGGATTCGCCAGCTTGACCTCTCGGTGATCATCCCCATCGGCATCGGTGTGGTGCTGTGTATTCTGGTCTTTGCCAAGGCGGCCTCCTGGTTGTTCAAAAAATCCTACGCCGTCATGTATCACCTCATCCTGGGCATTGTGGTCGGCTCCACCGCCGCCATCATCCCCCAGGGCGTCCGCGGCTGGACCATCCTGGTGTGCATCGCCCTGTTCGCCTTCGGCGCAGCCGCCTCCTACCTGCTGGCGAAACTGGACGAAAAACACCCCCACGAGTCGCTGTTCTGAGAGTCATCAATTATTAAAAGACCCTCCTCCCCGGGAACAATCGGAGAGGAGGGTTTTGTTTTTGCGACAGGTTCCATGTGCTCACACCTGCCGTCTGGGGTGGAATTTAAGTCTGAAGAGAAATTAAAAGGAGAGCTGGAGGAATTAAATCGAGCAGCCCCGCGCGGGGCTGTTCCTGATTCTGACAGAGGTCTGGCGGCGGCTCTTTTAGTTTAAATGCAGTACCTGCCCTCGCAAAGCACCCCGTCAGGGGACGCGGACTTTTATTAATTCTGATGCAAGCTGACCATCGCCGCTCAGAGCAGCGTCTCGGTGAGCGCGTCTTAATGCCCTTGCGAAGCACCCCGCCAGGGGGTGAGGGCTTTTATTAATTTCGATGCAGTACTGATCCTGATCGCTGAACATTATCTACCATGGGTCTTAATGCCCTCGCGAAGCACCCCGTTAGGGGGTGAGGGCTTTTATTAATTTCGATTGGTCTTGCAATTTACCTGTTCCGCCGGGCGAATAAAGCTGGATCTTAATGCCCGTGAGGGCTTTTATTGATTCTGATCAGCTATGCTGCCGGGAGTGTGACTGCCGGCTGGATAAGTGTCTTAATGCCCGTGAGGGCTTTTATTGATTCTGATAGGTACTCAACCGGCAGGTGATGATCCCCAACGGCTACGTCTTAATGCCCGTGAGGGCTTTTATTGATTCTGATGTA
>JAHDQE010000101.1 GCA_018433975.1 Ornatilinea sp.
ATGGTGGAGGTCTTTTCACAGGGAACCGGATTAAAGATCCTTGGCAAAACTCCCGGGGAGGAATGGGTCCTGGTGGAAATTACCGGGGCCGAATCTGGCTGGATGTCTGTTCCGCTGTTGGAGATCGATGCGGATCTGGAAACGATCCCGGTGGTGGAGCCGGAAGGCAGTTTATTGGTAACAGGCCGGGTGGAAGGCAGTGATGGACTGCCCATAGGCGATATTAAAGTCACCCTGTTTCAGGGCGTTGGTGACGACCAGAGCAGCACCGATGCGGTAACCGACTCTGAAGGCAATTTTTACACCTATTTGCCGGAAACCAGTCAGGGAGAGTGGACGGTGCAGGTGGTGGGGTACCGCTGCAGCAGCCGGATCGTGGAAGAGAATTGTCAGTTTTCCGGTGTTTTCCGGGACGATGGCCTGGCGGTAGTCGAGGTTCCCCAGGTGAATCCGGTTGTGTTTGTATACGAATTTCCCGCAGCGGAATGAACTCTTAAAAAAAGTTGCTCGGGCTTCTGTTTTTGGGTATGATTGAAGTATCCATACGCCGGTAAACGAAAACTGCGTATAGATTATTCGTTGTGGCAAGGGGAGATATTTTGGGATTAAGCTGGCGCAGGTTCGGATATCCCGTTTAATTAAAAACAAGTTTTAATTTACTTTGCTGCTTATCATGGAAGAGGAGATCAATGAAGAAAAAAGCTGTAAAGATCGTGCTGTGCCTGATGGTCATTCTGATGGTGGCCTGCAATATCGGGGAGGAGATTTCTGAACCGACTCCTACGGGACCGGTAGAAATTACTCTTGGCCCAAATGGGGGAGATGGGTATGAAAACCTGGCAGATGCGGTTTCCAAAGTTCCCGCCGGTTCGGCGATTCGTCTTGAAGCGGGAGTTTTTCGCCTGGAGCAGCCGCTGTGGATCGATAAAGAGATTTCTTTAATCGGCGCGGGGGTGGACCTTACCAAGGTGATTTCTTCGGCGGGGGATTATGTAATTACCTTTGATGGGGCTGCACCATTTCGGGCTTATGATATCACTTTCAGTTATGAAGGCTCTCTGCCGGGGGATGTGATTGTGGTCGAAAGTGGCGAGGTGCTTTTCAACAACTGCCGCTTTTTGGGCGCACGGATCGCTGAAGGAGATGAGGTTTATCGCGCCGGGGTAGCCTTACTGGGCAATACGATGGGAAATATTCAGAGCTGCGAGTTTACCAATAATTATTATGGGATCGGGATGGAAACGGACGCTTCTGCTCAGGTGCTTCTGGAAGGCAACACCCTGCATCACAATGCGTTTGCAGGAATCAAATATTTTGAGCAGGCGGGAGGGATTGCCCGGAACAATGAAATTTATGAGAATGATTATTCGGGGATTATTCTGGTTGGGGAAGCTGCCCCATTGCTGGAAAATAACAAGCTGTACCATAATGGCGAACATGGGATTGCCTATTTTGATAACAGCGGTGGTACGGCTCGTGGAAACGAAAGCTTTGCGAATACTTTTGGCGGGATATCTGTGTTAGACTCCGCGCAAGTGATGCTGGAGGGAAATTCCTGTGTGGAAAATGTCGAGAGTGGCATCGAGGTCTGGGATCATGCCAGGGCCACGGCGAAAGGGAACACCTGCAGCCGGAACGGATTGCAGGGAATAGCGGTAAACGATCAGGCCCAGGTTGAGTTGGCTGGAAATACTTTGGCCGGCAATACCAAATCCGGTATTGTTTTCTTTGGTTTGTCCGGTGGCACGGTAAGCGGTAATACCAGCACGGAAAATGGGCTCAGCGGAATGGGCGTGTGGGATGCAGCGAATCCAAAGATTATAGAAAATATCTTTAATAACAATACGGAAGCCGGGATGAGCATCGGTGATGATAGTGTGGTTGAAATTCGCGGGAATGAGTGCTTTGGCAATCAGCTTTCGGGAATTTTGATTCGGGACCAGGCTCAGGTGACTGTGGAGGGCAATCAAAGCAATGAAAACCTGCAAAACGGGATTGTCTTTTTTCACAACACAGGTGGCCGGGTTGCCAATAATGAGTGCGCCAATAACCGGCTGAATGGAATTTACGTCGAAAAGGATGCTAACCCTACCCTGGAAAATAACAACTGTTATGACAATGGGGGTGACGATATTTCTCAGGAGCAGTAAAGAGCTGCTTTAAACGCCATTTTACCCGGAAAAGAATATCTAAATTAATCAGATAAACTTTTACTGGTCTGCAATGGGGGCTTAATGAAAAAACGTTTTCAAAGAAGTGATGGTCAATGCCTGAAACGTTTTACGCAAATTCGCCTGTGTAAAGATCTTCGGTGGATGCTCCATCAAGCATCCACCGAAATCATCTTTAAGGTATCCATTGTGCTGCTCATTTTCGCGATTTTGCTGCCGGAGAGTCCGCTTTTCAAGCCTTACCTGGAACGGGATTCGGGAGTATTCCATTACATTGGGTGGCTTGTTACGCAGGGGAAAATACCTTATCGGGATGTTTGGGATCATAAACCACCGGTAATATTTTTTATCAATGCCCTGGGTTTGCTTCTTGCCGGTGGATCCCGGTGGGGCGTGTGGGGGCTGGAAGCGTTTTTTCTGATCCTTTCCGGAGAAATCAGCTTAATTTTGTTAAAAAAGCATTTTGGATTGTTCCCGAGTTTTCTGGCAACCCTGGCCTGGGTGATCAGTTTGCCGTATTTGTTGTGCGGGTGGGACTTTGCCACAGAATATGGCCTGTTGTTTCAATTCCTGTTTTTATGGGTCTTTTCAAAATCTATTGCTCAAGAAAAAACCGGTAAATACTGGTTTGTACTGGGCGTTCTCTCCGGATTGTTGTTTCTTTGCAAGCAAAATCTGGTTGGGATCAGTGTGGCAGCCGGGATTGTTGCCATTGTCCTGGGTATTAAGGACCGTAAAATCCAAAAAATGTTTTCTAACTTGACATACTTTGCTCTGGGTGGGGTGGCAGTGGTTGCGGTATTTGTCATTTATTTTGGATTTCACCATGGATTGAGAGATTTCTGGGACGCAGCTTTTCTTTACAATTTTTCTTATTCTCGTGCAGAGGCCACGGCTCGTGTTTTATCCTTGTCGATTGGGTTAAGGCTGTTGAAAACAAGCGGCCTTTCTTATTTATCACTGATGGGGTTCTTAATTGCCGTGATGTGGAATCTCATCCGGAAATTTTCTCCAAAAGCACTTCAGGAAATTATTACTCCCAACCCATTGCTCTTGCTTTGTCTGCTGGATTTTCCACTGGAACTGGCGCTGACCGTCCTATCCGGCAGGGCATACGCACATTATTTTATGGCGCTGCTTCCTGTATTTGCGTTTTTTGCGGCGGTTTTGTTTCAGGTGTTGCTGATGGGGTTGCAGGCGTTTTTCCCGGATCGAAAGGTAAGTGTTTTGTTTTGCTGTGTGATAACGGGAGCCTTTGCCGTTTCGCAGGCACACTGCACCGATTGTTTTTTTCCTTTTTGCCGGTCAAGAACTTCTCCGCAAATCCAGAACACAGTCCAATATATTCTGGATAATTCATCTCCGGAAGATAAAGTTCTGATTTTAGGGGCGGAAACCGGGCTCAATTTCCTTTCGCAGCGGGTTTCGCCAACCCGGTTTGTTTACCAATATCCTCTGATTCAAACCGGCTACAGTACCTATGAGCAGCGAGATGAGTTCCTGAAGGAGGTGGCCGGGAATCAACCTGCTATTATCGTGAATACCATCCGAACGAATTCGATATTTATGGGGTACGAACCGGGATATGAGGGCGGTGAGGTTTTTGCAGCCGAGTTCCTGGCATCCAACCCTGTTCAGGAGAACTGCCTGTTCCAAAAAACGATCCTGAATTGGGATATTTATCAATGTGATTGGGGCCGATGAAACCAGAGCCGATTTTATGCGTAATTTGACCCATAAAGAACAAATTAAGGGTGAATTTTCAAAATATTGACAAAGTTTTTACTTGTTGATAATATAATTATTGTTGTTGTGCAGCATGTTTGTTCGTTTCTGAGTACAGTAACACCCGGTTCGAACGAAACAGCTCGTTTGAACCGGGTGTCTTAGTACAAGGGACACACCTCACCAGAGGAGTCATGCGGATTGTACGATTTTCTTTTCTAGTTTTAAGGAGCAAGTTAGTAAAATGAGTGAAACTGTCTACGGAACCGTCAAGTGGTTCAACAACACCAAGGGGTATGGTTTTATCGCGCGCGAAGATGGCCCCGATGTCTTCGTTCACTACACAGCCATTGCATCGGATGGCTACCGGACTCTGGAAGAAGGCCAGCGTGTCGAAATGACCATTGAGGAGAGTGCCAAGGGTCTTCAGGCAGCAAATGTCCGCGTGATTTCCTGAAAAGCACACGAAGATTTGCATTACAGCCCATCACAAAGTGATGGGCTGTTTTATATCCTGAAAAGATGCAGCAATCATCCGGTTTTTATTCCGTGCAAAGAGCTTCCGCGTTATGGGAAAATATTTTGTGCCAGGATAGGATGGTTAGAAAGGAATCGAGGAACAGGGTAAACAAAAAGGCATCAATGTTTTAATGGAGTTTTTTCAAAGTCCTGTTCATGGATTATTTTTAAAAAAGCTTTGACTACTTTGGGGTCAAAATGTTTTCCACTTTGCTGCTGGATATATTCAAGGACTTTTTCTTGCGACCAGGCGCCCCGGTAAGGACGTTCGTAGCTCAAAGCGTCGTAAACGTCTACAACGGCAAAGATGCGTGCCGCAAAGGGAATCTCTTCTCCTTTTAAACCTTGTGGGTATCCGGTACCATTCCATTTCTCGTGATGGCCATAGGGAATATCGAGTGCGGGTTTTAAGAAAGGAATGCCCGAAAGCAGCTTTACGGCATAATCCGGGTGAAGCTGCATGACCCCGGTCTCTTCTCCATTGAGAGGACCTGTTTTCAACAGAATCGAATCCGGAATACCGGTCTTTCCAATATCGTGAAGCATTGCGCCCCGGCGCATGTGAAGCAGTTCGTTGTCGGATATGCCCAACTCTTGCGCCAATTGCAGGGTTAAATCGACGACCCGGTCGGAGTGGCCTTTTGTCTCATGATCCCGCAGTTCCAGCGTGCGCGACCAACCTTGAATAGTTGCATCATAAGCCAGAGTCAACTCGTCATTAGAAATTTGGAGCTGCTGAATCAGTTCTGCGTTGTCGATGGCTACAGCTGCTTCTGCCGCCAGGGTTTCCAAGAAATTAATCCAATGGTTATCCAGTTGCACCGGGTGACGGGAAAAGAGTTCCAACACCCCCTTAACCAGACCTTTCGAGATCAGAGGCACCGCATAATAAGAAACAAAACGTTCGCTCTCGATCATTCCCAGACGAAGGAAATCTTCTTTCTGCTTGGCAATGTCTGGAATCTGAATTAGGGCGGGTTCCTTTGCCATTTTTCCGGGCAGGCCTTCACCTATTTTCAAAAAGTTGTATTTTCGGTAATTTGTCCAGAAACCGCTCCGCGCGGCATGTTTGAGCAGATGGGTATCGGGATCATAAAGATAGATGTCCGCAGCATCCACGTGGAGCTGGTTGGTGATTTGATCCAGGAGAACATTGAGCGTTTTGTCCAGATCCAGGCTCCCACTCACGGCCAAATTAAGAATGCGTAATGCGGTCAAACGCTGAAGGTTCTGGTTCGCCTTTTCACTCAAGGTAGCGCGCTGCAGGGCACTGGCAGTGATCCCGGCGATGATCCCAAGCATGTTGAATTGGGTATGAGAGATGAGGTCGCGCCTGGCGATGAGGATGGCCCCCATGTGATTTTCGTCGATCATCAAGGGGAAAAGCGCCGCGGAGCTCATGTCCTGAAAGATTGCAGAATCGAAAACGCTGTTGTTTTCGTCAATATCGGGGATCCATACCGGTTCCTGTTTCTCAATTAAATTCACCAGAGGAGAATCTTCAGGAATGTCTCTTCCAATGCTTTCTTGCTCTATGCCGCGCACCAATTCAATAAAGAAATTGGAAGAATGCCCACTGCGGCTGATGATAACCGCTTTGTCAAACTCCAGCAGGCTTTCCAGCTTATTGAGAACGGCAGTGAAAATTTGAATACGGCTGGGCATATCTCGCAATTCTTCTGAAATAGCGAGAACGGCTTCCTGCTCTTGGTCGCGTTTTTTTTGCTCCGTAATTTCCTGAAGCAAAAGGAGATACCCATTGCATCCCATAGGGATGATATTTGAAACCCGGATCTGGAAGTCGCGTAAGTTTCCTTCGGGTGTTGCCAGTGACATCTCGATAGTTTGTTCCGGCGGCTGAAAAGGCCAGACAATTGCCGGGGGTAAGGCTTTTAGCCAGGAATCCTCATCTGGAAACAGTGTTGCTGCTGCGGTGTTTCGGTGCAGGATCATTCCATTCGGACATACAATCAAGGCAATATCCGGAAGGAGTTGGATAAACTGTTCCAGTCCGGTAGATGTTTGTTGAGTTGTTTGAGAAGTATCGGCTTTTTGGGTCATAGCTGTTCTCGATTGGCTCCCCCTGACTATGCCACAGAAGCTTTCGAAGTGTGGGGCGATAAAGATCTTCTGTAAAATCTTTCCAGCCTGAAAATTACCGTATTAAGTGAAAATACGTTGAAAATAGGAGGCCAGCCGGATGGCTTTTTTTAGTATAAGAGATGCATTGGGCAGAGTCAATTATTTTTCGGCGTTTGTAAGGAAATAGAAAGCTTTTTAAGGATGGCGCTTTTCAAGCAGAGAGTGCATTTTTCGATATTGATTTGGAAAAACGCAAACTCTGTCCCGATTGTGGAAATAAAAATCCTTTCTGTTCAGATTTTTGCCCGGTTCAGGATTTGTGAGTTGGATGGAACATCCGTGCCAGAGGGAAATAAGCCCTGCAAATAATTAAACAAAATCTTTAAAAATTCATCGACTCTTTTTGAATAGGTGTTCGTTAAATAAGTAAAGAACGGTTCTATTTATTAGTTGTCATGAAATTATTACCAAAATAAATACCGTTTTGTTACCGAAAAATATTGTGCGAAGATCAACGTTGGGAAAGACTGGGTTTTACAAGTTTTTTCTTTTTGTCAATATTTACAGATGAACAATGGGGAAAGGAAATGATTTTATGCAATATTTTTATTCATTTGAGGATGATAAAAATTGCATTCATCGGCTTTAACCTATTCTATTTATCTCTATCGGTGATTTCATAGCACTGAAATATTGATTTTCATTCTGGTTACGCATTGGCTGAAAATCATGGAGCATTCAAGATGATAAATTACTGGTTACACAAAAAAACGGCAAGCAGGGGACAAGGCATGGTGGAGTTTGCGCTGGCTTTTCCTTTATTTTTATTAATTCTCTTTGGCATTATTGAATTCAGTCATTTGTTTTTCAGTTTCAGCATGGTGTATGCTGCCTCACGTGAAGCTGTCCGTTATGGGTCAGCAGCCGGGATCAGCGAAAATGGTGTGCCTTATTTTCAAGATTGTGATGGAATTACTGCGGCCGCTATTCGGATTGGCTCTTTAGCCGGGGTAGAAGCGGATGATGTGATTATCACGTATGATCATGGCCCCTACACAGAAGGCGGTACACCATTGACCTGCCCGGCGGATGTGGAACTGGGAGACCGGATTGTGGTGGAGGTGGGGGTTAGTTTTACGCCGATTCTTCCGCTGGTGAATATTCCCCCTATCCCGATCCATACTTCTGCTTCCCATACATTGATTAAAGAACTGGATGTGGCCGGTACGCCCCCTTCTTCTCCAACCCCCAAACCACCTACGGATACGCCTACACCTACGCCTACGGCAACAACGGTTACGCCTACCCCGACAGAGACGGAAATTCCTACGGAGACCCTCACACCTTCCCAGACGCCCCTCTATACGGATACTCCTACGCTCACGGCCACAAATACCCTGACTCCTACGTTGACTGCAACGTTAACGCCTTCTCAAACGCCGACCGAGATACCAACTGCGACGGTTTGCCCGCCGGAGGTTTGTACGCCGGTGCCCCCCACTCCCTCACCTACACCCGATTGTAACCAATTTTTCCTGGGGAACCCTCTTACAAATGGGAATAAATTCAATATTGATCTGTATAACATTGGCGCGGAGACTGTGATTTACATTTCCGAGATCCGTATCCGATGGTCTACCCGAACAGATTTGAATACGCTGGCGTATGGAGATGGGACCCTGTGGACCGGAACCAGCCCATCTCCCTTTATCTATACCACCACAACAGGAGAAGAACCGGTATTGATGCCATTAGGCTACCAGAGGATGTTCCTGGTGTTCAAATCAGCTTTAAATTCTGCCCCCATTATTGAGGTTGATTTTACCAACGGTTGCTCTACATCTTATCAGGCGGTTAATTGACATGTCATTGAAGAAATTGGGTAAAAGTTTTCTGATTGCGTTGTTCCTGATAGGGATAACCATGCCAACCCGGGGATACTCAAAAGGTAGTGAAGCACCTCTGGCAGCCTCTGTAAGCAACAATTACTTTGGGTATACCCTGGATGATACATTGGATTTTAATGCGGCCAAAATCGATATTCAGGCTTCCGGTACACAAATTAATTTCATCAATGATGACGATGATGATGGTATTTCGGGGGCGATTGATCCCGGGTTCCCTTTTAAATATTATGGAAGCACTTACTCGGAAATCTTTGTGAGTGTGAATGGCTTTTTAAGCATCGGCAGCTCTCCGGTGAATGTGTTTCAAAACGCGCATTTTCCCTCACAAGCACAACCGAATAACCTGATTGCTGTGTTTTGGGATGACCTTGTGCTGAGCACAGGAAGCCCGCAGGATGATGGCGCAGTTTATTATCTGGCAGGCGGCTCGGCTCCCAACCGCTACCTGGTTATTGAATGGGTGAACGCGAAACGCCTTGGGGATAGCGGCTCGCAGCTGACTTTTGAGGCGGTTCTTTATGAAAATGGCGATATCCACCTGAATTATTTTGTACTGAATGGAGACCTCACCGAAGCAGCGGTTGGAATTGAGGACCTGGATGGAGTTGATGGGGTTGAATATATTTATCACGAATCCGGACTGAGTTCTGCTTTTTCGGTAGGATTTTTGTACCCACCGGATGGGCCGCGCTTGAAAGCACTGCCGGTATACCAGAGTAAATTTTTGATCAATGACCAGGCAGAGTATCCGGTGCGCATTTCAAATATCGGTACTGTGGACGATGTATATAACCTGACTTATTCCACGGAGGGCGCGGGAGACTGGGAGATTCGTTTTCTGGATGAGAATGGCGAAGAACTCCTGGATACGAATGCCGACACCTTCATTGACACCGGCATTGTCCCGGCCTCAACCACAAAACAAATCCTGATGCAGATCAGCGCTCCGTATGGAACGGCGGCAGGAAGTTATAGTCTGGTCAATGCCATTGCGGAATCCGTGGCGGACCCCGCCAAAGAGTTTGTGTTCAAGGTTCAGGCGGCTGTTCCGGTTGCATTCGTGCAAGCGTATAACGAAGACAGCACGGGGAATGTGCTTTTCACGACTTCGGATGTTCAGGAAGCTGAAGAAGCGGCAGAAGAATCCGTATTTTCACTGCCTTCGCTGGCGAGGATTTCAGACTATAAGTATCTTTTAGCCTGGGACCGGAGCGTTGGTACTTATTCCAATGTTGAGTATGCAATCCTGAGCTCCCTTACACACACCAAAGTAGCCGAATTTGTTTTGTTTGATAACGGTACTGCACCGCTGGATCGATTGGATCATTCCCCAGCGATTGCGGTTGCTCCCGATGGCAGTATTGGATTGGTTTTTGTCCGGGAAGAATATGATGGGATCCGTTGGACCTCTGCTATTCATCTGGCACTTTTGAATCAGGATGGGAGTGTTCGCGGTGATGATGTGCTCACCAGTGACGCGACGGGTCTTTCTTTTTATGACTCACCTAATATCACTGCGACCCGTGATAACCACTTTGTTCTGGCCTGGGTGAAAGATACTTCATCCGGGGATATTCGGGATATTGAATTGGCTGTGGTGGCTACAACGGGGACGACAGTGAAAGAACCGGACAGAATTACCAGCAGCCAGGCGGATGATTTCCGCTTTTACGAGCCCGTGTTGACGGACCTCAATCTGCGTGAGGATGAAGATGCTTTTCTGGCCTATACGCTGTTCGATAATAGTTCACAGACGTATGTGCTCCAGTACACCTATTTGTCTGATGTGGATGACTATGCCGTGTTCCAGGTGACAATGGGAGGTGTGAATGGCCGTAATCCTGATGTAATGGAGATGGATTCCGGAAATATTGTCGTGGCCTGGACGAATGAAAGCAGCAGCCAGATATCTTACTCTGTGCTGCCATATGAGCCGGACCCTGGTTTCACGGTGGACATGACAACGCCCATTGGCAGAACAATGGATTATGTTTCTGTTGCGTTGGTGGAGGATGGCTATGCTGTGCTTACCTGGGGAGACCGCGAAGAAAATAATTTGTTTTACGCTTTGATCGATGGGGATGGAAACCTTATTACCCCGCCGATGATTTTCTATACAGGAGAGATCCCGGGGGAGAATGATTACCCCCTTAATGGAACTATGGGGAGCGCTGCAATTGTGGAGCCTTTCAAAATGTATATTCCCTTACTCATTTTTCAATAGGACCAGAGGACATTATGAAGAAAACAATACGGCTGAATAACTCTAAAAGTGAAAGTGGGCAAAGTCTTGTTGAACTTGCGATTGCAATGGTATTACTCCTGACAATGTTTGCCGGAATAGTTGATCTGGGACGGATCTTCTTTCACTTCATTGAAATGCGAGATGCGGCAGAAGAGGCGATGGTTTATGGATCAGCCTTTCCAACTCATTGTGACCAGATTGTAGAACGGGCAAATAGTAGTTTGATAGATCCTTCCAATATTTCCGTTGCGGTAACAATGGATGGCGTGACATGTTCAAGTGCAACCATGTCTGCGAATGCCTGCACCGGAAAAGAAATCCGGGTGGAAGTTGAGGACCCGAACTTTCCAATTACGATGCCTTTTTTGGGTATTATTTTGGGCCGGCAGACGGTCAGTTTAGACGCCGGCATAAGTGGAACGATATTGAGACCGGCCTGTACGGCGGGTCCGTGATGAACAGATTATTGGATTGGAGCTAAAACGATGAAAATCCAAAGTAAAAAGGAAGAATCCGGCCAGATTATTATTGTTATGGCAGTGGCGTTTGTGGCATTGCTGGGATTTGCCGCATTGGCTATTGATGCCGGAATGGTCTTTGCGGACCGGCGTTACGATCAGAGTGTGGCCGATGCTTCTGCGTTGGCAGGAGCGGCAATCGCTGCCCAGTCGATGGACAACTACGGCGTAATGCTGGGCAATTTTACCTGCGGTGCCTCCGGAGTGCTTAATACCTGGGCAGATGCCGAGGCTGCGGCAATTGCCAGAGCCGCAGATAACAATTTCATCATCGACAACGACATAACGGATAATTTGGGTGTGGACGTAACCTGTGGGAATGAAGACCTTGGTGCGGTCAAGAAAAAATATCTGGATATCAGGGTGGTCATTACCTCCAAGGTGAATACAGCTTTTGCCCATCTGGTTTTTCCCGGTGCGGTCCATAATACGGTTGAAGCGGTTACGCGGGTGTATCCGCGTGAACCCTTTGCGAGCGGGTTTGCCATGTCTTCAACCAGCAAAGATTGCGGTGAGAGTCTGTATTTTGATGGAGATTCCACGGTGACCGTCCATAACAGCGGTGTCCATTCTAATTCCTGTCTTACCACCAATGGTGGGATTGAAGTGGATGCGTTTGGCCCAACGGCGGGTATTTTTTATGTCGATACGCTTAAAATTAATGGTGGCGGCGAGCTCAATCCAACTGCAACAAACACGGATATTGAATTGCAGACCCAGGAACCCGTCCGGCTGGATTGTACGCAATTTCCGGATATGACCGTTAAAAGCTCAAATGACGGCGGTTTAATATCTCCTGGGATCTATTCGAAAATCCAGCTTAACGCAGGGAAAACCCTGACTTTGGCTCCCGGATTGTACTGTATGGATGGAGATTTTAAAGCGACCGGCGGCACAATTATCGGGAGTAATGTCACAATCTATTTGCGAAACGGTGATTTTGATATTTCCGGTGGGGTTGCCGTCACTCTGGCGGCTCCTACCAGTGATGCGTATGAGCCCGCCCGGAAGGGGCTGCTGATTTATGCCGATCCCGGAAATGATGCAACGGTGAACGTTCTTGGAGGAGCTGCTTCTTCCTATGTGGGTACAATTTATGTGCCTTCCGGAGAACTGGGCGTAGGCGGAAACAGCGGGGTTAACCCTACTTACAATACCCAACTCATTGCATATACGATTAAAGTACATGGTACCTCGGATATTGATATTTACTATGATGAAGCGTTGGTAGCCAACAATCCCCCGATGGTAGATCTGCTGAAGTAAAATTATTCCAAGGTGGAATGGATTAAAAGCGAAGGGGCTGTCCAAAAAGGGCAGCCTCTTTTGCATTAAATGCAAGAAATTCGTGTTTTAGCTGGTAAAAATAAAAAAAGAAAAAGTAAC
>JAHDQE010000079.1 GCA_018433975.1 Ornatilinea sp.
CAGAACCACTGCCTCGGCAAAAGATCCTTCACCTATCGCATTCATCCGCCCGCCAACATCATCCGCGCCGGAAGCTTGCAAAGCTTCCACACAGCGCAAAACGTAATCCGTTGCGATGAGCGTATGTCCATCCACGCGAACGATCACATCCCCTTTTGCCCGGCGCAGTGCGGCGTTGATCCCGGTAGGAACAATCCTGCCGGGGTTATCAATCAGCCGAAGATTCGGATGTTTTTTCTGGTATTCCTGAACAATTTGACGCGTCGAGTCGGTGGACATTCCATCTGCCACAAAGATTTCCATACGATCTTGTGAATAATTCTGGTTCAAAACCGCTTCCAGGCTCCAGCGAATAAAAGCTCCTTCGTTGCGGATGGGCATAAGAAGCGTAACAAAGGGAACGCCCATCAAACTATTCATGGAGATTCCCTTGAATTTGTGAAATTACGGCCTTGAATTTGCCATTCCGACTTCTTGGAATCGCATTGACTGTTTCAAAATCAACGCACACATCACCCACGCGCTGGCGTAATCTTTCTGCCAATATATTCTCATCTCGCTCATTCCATTCTGGAGCAGGTACATATTTAACCTTGAATTTTCCGATCTCTTCCTGAATGATCTGCGCTTCCAGAAGGTGAAGATCTGTTTTAAAAATCGGATCAAGACGACCGATCCGGCGACCATCACGGGTGAGAATGACATCATCCTGCCGGCCTTCAATGCTTAACAACCGCGGCAAACTCCGCCCACAGCCACATTCTTTGATCGCCGCATTTTGTGCCCCCCGGTCGCCAACTTCATAGCGAATTAATGGCATATTTACATTGAGCAGCCCTGTGCAAATCAGCCGTCCTGTTTCTCCATCCTGAACAGACTCATCCGAATCATCCGAGACCACTTCTAAGTGACCCACTTCCGGCCAGAGATGATAAACTCCTTCACTGCATTGGCTTGCCGCACAAACGAATTCGGCCATCCCATAGGTATCATAAACCGGACACTCAAAAAACTCACGAATCATTTGTTTTTGAAAAGAAAAAAGGGGTTCAGCGTTGCTGATGACGACTTTTAATACCGGTGGAGAAAGCTTCAATTGAAAAGCCGTTTGCGCAAGCGCAAAAATTGCAGATGGATATCCCAACAAATATTTCACACCATGGCGCCTAATCGCGTCGATATAAAAAGGAACATTTTCCGGGTTGATGTGGTATGCCGAGCAGTACAGCTGTTTCATACCTGCATTCCACACCCAGAAAGGTGGCTTTACCCACTCGAACGGAACCACAAGCTGTCCGCCCAAGATCGCCCAGCGGTCAAATCGCGATACGCCATACCAACGCCGCCAGCGCGCCTCGAATAAAGCGTACCACTGTTGTATTGTTTTGGTGCTCTCCCAGATCTTCAATGGGGTTCCCGATGTGCCGCTGGTGTGATCACAATACATTTTGCGCGGGTTGCAATCCTCAGCCACAAAGGCAAGCGGGTTCTTACGCACTTCTTCTTTTTTGAGAATTGGCCAGTTTTCCAGATAAATCCAGGAAGCGCGATTCCCATTTTTCCTTTGCTCTTCCCAATATCTCCGATAATACGGTACGGCTTTTACCGATCGGTTCAAAACAAATTCCAAACGTTCCGCCTGCCACATCTTCCATTGATTCTCATCCCAGGTTTCCCGCTCCACCGCTTTTTCAACCATCTGTTCCGTATTTTTGCCGTAGCGAAGATGTTGGAGTTGATAGCCTTTCGTGCTTGCCACAAACACTTTCAAGGGGTAGGGTAGATGATGGTAAATGGAAATAAAATTTATGCCGTTGATCATTAAAATTTCTTTTTAGTCCGGTTGTGGCAGAGGAGCTCTATTTTAAGAAGGATTGCTTTTCGGTATATTGGATTCATTTCGTTGTCTTCATTTTTTATATTGCTTCAATATCTGGATAGCGATAAATTTCACCCTGTAAGTTTTCTGTCTCATCGCATTATTCCAAAACTTTACTCCCCGTAATATTGATTTCCCGCAGGAGTTCTTCCCATTTTGGAAGGGTAATTGACCAATCAAACTGCTCCGCCTTTTCACGCGCGTTAGACGATAATCGCGCTGCCAGACCGGGCTCGGTGAGAATGCGCCGCACAGCGGCTGCCATCGCAGCAGAGTCATTGGACGGGACAAGAAGCCCATCCACTCCATCTTCAACCAGATAGGGAATACCGCCAACATTGGTAGACACAACACACAATCCGCTTGCCATCGCTTCTAAAAGACTGACCGGCGTGTTGTCGATATTAGTGGTATTGAGAAAAATATCCCCTTCATTCAACCTCAGCGGCACATCCTGCTTGGATATCAATCCCGGTAACTGGAGGCGGTCAGCGATACCAAGGCTTTCAGCAATTTGCCTCGTTTGGTGCAGGCTGCCATCCCCTTTATCCGGACCGATCATCAGCAATTGGATGTCTGGAAAAGTGGGTAACAGCAGAGCGGTTACCCGAGGGGCAAGTTCCGGGTTATAGACCTCGTGAAAAGCTCGCAGCCAGACAAGCCTCGGTCGGGGTTGAATTCTGTGTTTGAACGTATAAGCTCTAATATCTACAGGGTTGGGGACGAGTCTTAAATCTTTGCAGTAGCCCCGCATCTTGCTAAAGAGGTATCCGGATGGGGCCGTAACGGTAGATGCGGCATTCAGAATCCACCGTATATGGGATGGATATTTCTTTGCAAAATCGGGTAAATTTCCTCCATGCAAAGTTAGAATAACCGGTTTTTTCAGAAGAACCAATATCTTAACACTCAGAAAAGCCCATAAGAACGCCGGTCCACTGAATACATCGACCTGGGCGACATCATAATCCTTCCTGCGGTGAACAACCGTCCACAACATATCCAATAATCGAAGGATTTTATTTACTTTTGAAGATGTGTAGAGGATTTCAAAACCTTTTTGTTGAAGTTGGTCCGCTATCTCAAAGCTGGCCCCTACATTATGCCCGGAATCGTGCAGATGGTTTCCAACAAAAAGCACTTTCACTTACAAATCCCTTTTCTCTTTCAACCCGATCCCCGTCTCGCGATAGAAATCGATCATCTGATCTGTCATGTTGCTTAAAGTGTATTCTCTGACGATTTTTTCTTTACCGTCATTAGCAATCCTCTTAGCCCATTCAGGATTTGAGAGCAATTCCTGAATAGATCGGGCAATTACTTCAGGATCATTTGACGGGAGGATGACCCCTGTCCGGCCATTTTCAATGATCTCACTCACGTCCCCAACATTTGTTGATATCACCGGAAGACCACCAGCCAATGCTTCCATGATGACATTGGGAGTTCCTTCGTAATCTGAGGTCAGACAAAAAACATCGAACATCAACATATATTTTTGGGCATCACGGATAAACCCTGGAAAAAAATAGGTGTCTTTTTGGAGTAGTTTTTCGGCTTTAGTGTAAAGCTGTGATTTCAAAGGGCCATCTCCAATGATCAACAAACCACAATTCATTCCATTTTGCTGAATAATCCGGACCGACTCAATCAGAAGATCAAAGCGTTTTGCCTGAACCATTAAACCAACAGCACCAACAACTATCATTCCATCAGGGATCTCGAATTGTTCGCGCAGGGATTTTCTCTCAGATTCTATGGAAACCGCTGCAGTGTTTTCAAAATCCAATCCATTTGGAATATAGCAAATTTCCTTTCGGGGCCAACGCTTTTGTAACTCTTGCAGTCCAAACCGGCTGTTTACGGTAATCCCTTTAAAACAACAATAACTGAGCCAATACAAAATAAATCCCAGTGTGTGTATGGTGTATTGTTCAGTTGAGCGTTGAGATCCAATACAGAGGGGAGTCCCTGTGAAAAAGGCAACCACTACCGCATACAGCCCGGTAAAACTGGACCAGGAATGAATGATTTGAGTCGGATGTTTTTTAACAAAGGCAATCATCTTTATAATTGCCCTCAGACGGAATGTGGTCGTCACCTCACACAAGGGAACACCCAGTTCGCGGATTGGCCCTTCCCAATAATCATCATGCCCCCCATGTAAAGTAATTACCGAAACTTTCCAACCTCTTTGATGAAGCTCCCTGACAAGAAGATATAATTGTTTTTCTGCTCCGCCAAGGATCAATTGACCAATAATAAAAGTTACTGAATTCATTTCATATCATCCAATTTTGAAATTCAGACTTCTCAATTGGTCACCCAGAATTATTTTGATCATTAATTTAACCAGAGAAGAAGAGTACACCCCCATTCGAGGAACATCCTGATCATTCCAGTCACGTCGGATTGGAATAACCGAAAACCCATTGGAGAGGTTTTCTTCTCTGCAAATTTTTAATATCGCTTCATTGTAATCACCTGATGGATAAGCGATTAAGGTCGGTTCAACTGAAGTAACGTTCTTCAAAAAATCGATATTTTTCAATAATTGATTCCGGGTCTCTTCGGGACTGCATTGGGTCAAAAAAGCATGATCGGCGGTATGAACACCGAGTGTAAATAATTCATCACGCGCTATAATCTTCAATTCCTCTTCCGACATTCCTGAAAAGTATTCGGAAATCATTTCTTCAGGGACAAAAGACTCCATCCCGGGCAATTCTTGATCGATTACTTTATACATTTCAGAGGGATGTGGGTTCAAATCCAACAACAGAGATCGAATTTTTTGAATGCTTTTTTGTCTGTTCCTGCTGTTAAAATCGAACAAGTTGCCGTGCAGCGATAGTTTTTGCGCCTGGAAATAACCATTAAGTGCCTTCAGATAACTGAACCAGAGGTATTTCCCAGGCTGGCAATGGCGGTGAGATACAAAAAAAATGGCGGGGATATTCAGACGTTTTAAAATCGGGACAACATATAAAAAATTGTTATTGTATCCATCGTCAAAAGTTAATAGAATTTGTTTCCGGTTTGAAGACTGCGCTTCATTGAATTTTTCAAAACTGGTAAAGCAATATCGTTTCGATAAAAACTGCATTTGCTTTTCAAATACTTTCACCGCCATGGTTCCATGACCACCATATTGAGAAACACCATGATACATCAATACATGAAAATTCTTCATCATCAAGGTTTCAAAAAATTACCTGATCCTGCGGTTTTTCAACGCCGGGCGATTAACTTTATTGGGAGTTCTTGAACCAGTTCGCGGAGTAAATTCCGTTTGTTCTGTAAACACATCCTCCTGAAGCTCGCCCTTTCTCAGTTTTTGGAAATATAAGCTTGCCCCCATGACGATCCAAATTATCTTATCTGCGCTTTGATTCATGGTGACTCCCCCCAGAAGCATAATCAAAAATACAATAAACCACGCAGTCTGGATACCTGCAACTTTGATATCGCCCTCTCGACGTTTTGCCAGCAAATTCTTTAAGGTGGTGGTCAGCATCACCATGAAAATACCAAAACCGACAATACCGGTCTCGGATAAAACCTGAAGATAAGTATTGTGGGTAACTGCGCTCCAAAACCGGGGGAGTAAATCATAACCGGCATAATACCTGAGCTGTATGGGATACATTCCAATCCCAACACCCTGCACCGGGTAATCCAGCCACATTCGCCAGGCAGCACCCCAAAGTTTATAACGCAGTCCAATAGTATCGGTGCCCTGTGAGATTGAAGGAATAATGGATCCAATGATTTTAAAGATACTATCCGACATAAATGTCAGGACAATGATCGCGACAAAAAAAGATCCAATCAATAATACGCTTTGCTTTTTTTGAGGATTTAACAAGACCATTAACCCAACCGCAGTAAACAGAAGCACCATCCCGGTTCGCGAAACCGTGAAAAAGACCCCCAGAAAAGTAATGATCATTCCTGCATTGGCAATCAAACGCAGGACCTTATTTTTCTCATTGATTCTCAAATAACTGAAGAAGATCATTCCAACCACAAAATACCGGGCGGCTGAATTTGCTCCCTCGGTGAGACCGATAGCGCGGATATCTAATGAGATGTCATTGATAACATACCCCTGTTGAATAGCAATCAAGGCCGAAATAGCCGAGACGGCTGAAAAAATCCACAAAAAGGCCCGGTGCTTCTGATAGGTATCTAATAACTCACCCGACAGGAAAGTCAATAACCACAATTGAACGAAAGTAAATACCCAGTTCCGGTCAGCACCATTCCATGCTGCCTGTGGATGCGTAACAAACATCCAGAATATGAAAAGGAAACTCCACACATTAATGGCATGGATTTGAAGAGAAAAGTTACCAGACCTTTTCTTATTTTTAAAAAAGAACCCTATCAGGGTTACCAGACCAATTAAAGGAGCAATTGAGGAAAGAAAAGGAATTGAAGGCAGCAACTCCACCATTACCAGGCTGGCCGCTGTGAAAATAACACCCAGGTATGGCTGCGGTAATATTAATATTCCAAGTAAAGCAGTGACAAAAACAGTGAAAAATATCTCGGAGATTTCAAACATAAGCTCTTTTTATTTTTATATATCAGACAGAAACAGATCGTCTACTATTATCCAATAATTCCTGGTAAATGCTGACCAGCTCTGACTGCCAGGCCAGGAAACTGTGTTCCTGTAACGCATAATTTCGAGCCGCAGTTCCTAATCTTTTTGCCTGGACGGGATCATTGCTCACCCGGAGAATTGCTTTCTTCAAAGCTGCCGCATCATCAATGGGAACAAACATCCCATTCTCTCCATGATGGATCACTTTCTCAAGGACCGGTAACTGCGATACCACAACGGGCAGTCCTGACGCCATTGCTTCCAGCACAACATTAGGCAAACCCTCATTTCTGGATGGAAACACAAAAACATCAGCGGCACGGTAATGTTCGGCCAATAACGTTCGATCGTTTAATAATCCTGTGAAGAAAACCCTGGGCTTCAACTCGTGCTGTTCTATTTTACTGGACAAATCATTAACAAAGTCCTCGTCTACAGTTGGGTTTTCCCTCTTATTTCTTGGACCAACAAGTAGCAAATATAGATTCGGGTTTTCAACAAATGCATTAATGTATGCCTTGATCAAAACATCTACACCTTTACGATGAATCAGGCTCCCTACATAGATCAAAATTGTAGCATCCAGAGGAAGATTTAATTTTTGTCGAAGGATTTTTTTTTCTTCTTTTGATTTTGGAGGATAGAACAGATCAGAATCTACTGAATTCATGAGTGTATGAACCTGTGTAGTTGAAAAGCCGAATTTTAGATAATCTGCAGTTAAAAAATCGGAAATAGGCAGGATCGCCTTGAATTTTTTTAAACACCAGATCTTTAACTTACCAAATCTTTCTTTGAGGATACCTCCCGGAGTATCTTCATTTAACAGTACACTCTGATATACTGCAGGAATATTTTTCCGGTTTGCCCAAACACCCAACAATAGCCCTGCCCACCATAATACGTGCAAATGAAGAACATCATACTTCTTTTTATTTTTTGTTAAGGCTCGATATAAAGCAAAAATCCAAATAAATCTTTCCCATTTAGAAGGAATATATTGGCTCCCGTTATATTCAAAGTTAAACGATTGAATCGAATCCATGATTTGATTTTCATCAGGATCAAGAACCAGGTGGATTACCTCATTATCATTCCAATGTAAAAAACCGTATTTCCAATCATAAATTGGCCCGCCAAAACGGCTCTTGAAATTCGGTGCAAAGATGTGCAATACTCTAATGGTCATTTTGTCATTTCCGCATTAATCATTTGGCGATAATCTTTATAGCATGATAATTCTTGTTCTACTTTTTTAACAAACCCTCAAGCAATAAACGGACTGATCCCAATCTAAAACCATACTTTAAAGATTGAACAAAAGCATTTACCATCGCATTTATGTCCCCACTGCTTCCATGAAAAACGATCCTATGTTGCCAGGTATTTCGATATTGAGGTTTCAGATATGCAATCAATTCACCTCGTCCTGAGATTTTTGCCGCATCTGCACAGAGATCTAATGCCCTAACCTGGTTTTCATAAGCAGCTTGACTATGACTGCTCAGGCTTTCCACAGACTTATATCGAGTCAAAAGGATTTGATCAATATATGCGAAACATATCTCTTCCAGGCCCAGTCGCCACCATAATTCAAAGTCTTCCGAATTCCGGAGTTCTTCGTTAAAAAATCCGAACTTCTCAAATATTTCTCGCTTTACGATTACCGAATCCGTCGCAATATAATTTTCCGCAGCAAGGCTTTTGAGAATACCATCGTTGATGATAAACAAATTACTATCTATCTGTTCAGTCGTCAGAAACTCTAAAGCCCTGGAATTCTCTTCAAAGCTCGTACTCCTTTTATCTTGCGTATTATTGATATTCACAAAATCACCGAAGAGAAGATCAATCTGCTCGTGGGACTCTAAAGTTTCAACCTGAATCGCTAATTTTTCCTCAGCCCACTCATCATCGGAATCTAAAAAAGCCAGATACTTTCCTCTTGCCTTCTCAATTGCCCTGTTGCGTGCAAATGCCGCGCCATAATTTTGATCTCGGAAATATTGGATCCTTAAATCATTGAAAGAAGCTACAACTTCCGCGCTGTTGTCGGTGGATCCATCATCCCAGATGATCAATTCCCAATCCGGGTAGATCTGGTTTATAACTGAGTTGATGGACTTTATCAGAAACTCAGCTCGATTATAAGTAGGTAAGATTACAGAAACTAAACACATGTTGCTTCAACAGAAAAGATTCTACAGGACAATTACCTGCCAAACAGCTCTTTTGCAATCCGATAAAGGTTATAAGTGAAATCAGGTTTGAAGGACTGTTTTATATTTATATCGGACAAAATATTTTTAGCCAGCTCTGTGTCCCTTGCATACACGGAGATGACAAAATTGCGCTGGCCTTCTACGTGGAGAACCGGAATATCTTGAAGATATTGGAAACCGTACGTGGACAACAAATCTGTGTAATTGCGCTGTGATTCATATTGTGATTCACTGGTAAGGTCAAAATTTCGCAGGGCAATGGTTGCGTTGGAGTTTTGATAAATTTCATCCAGAGTCATCTGCTGCCTGGCAAGCAGTCCATTGGTAAGCCCAATCGTCTCGTAAGTATTCCAATCACTGAAATAGCACACAGCGCCAGCATCATGATACACCAGCCATCTGGCAGGTTGGCGATACTTTGCCATAGTTTTTCCAATCAAAATAATGTTTTGCTCCGCGTGACCGGTAGCACCAGCAAAATAACTTGCCCCCAGCATGTTTCCAATATTCAAACCGACGCACATTACCATCAGGATGATCAAAGCTGGCTTATACTTTTTGACGTTTTGCAGGAGAAATCCAATGGCCGGGATGCCTGCATAGGTCAGTAGGACCAGACAGGGCCACTGATATCTGGACATGACGTTCATAATTGGGTCAACGGACAGATAATAGAGCAGATATGCCACAGCTGTCAGGAGCATATAGAGGGAGGTCCGATTCCTCATTGGAAAAACTGCGTAAATGGATAATGCCAGATAAGGAAGCGCTATTGTAAGCATGAAAAACAACATGCGTTTGAAAGCAAGTGTATTGAAAATTTCCTGCTTTGCATAAAAGGTATTGGGCAGAAAATCACCATACCAGAATATTAGAAGAGCATAGACCCCTGCTAAAAGAAACAAAAAGCCAACCCCGGTGATGGCAACCCGTTTGAACTGTCCATGAATCAAATCCGCCAGGAACACCAGGGCACAAAGGATGGCACCCTCGGGCCTTGTAAGAAACGTGAGCGCGCCGAAAATATACGCCCGCCGGAATTGTCCTTTCCCATACGCTCTGACTGTAAGGAGCATTAACAATGAAAAAAGCATCGTTTCCATTGCGCTGTTGACATGCAGCCCATACCCAAATTGGGTGAAGACCAATAATGTAACAATGATTTTAAATGAAAGACGAATGGATAAAGCGTCAATTTCTATACAGATGAAACCAATTATGAGCAGCAATGCTGCAAAAGAGAAGAGTTGCGCCACCAGAACCAGAATGTCTTTATTATCGGTAAACAAAACCGGAATTGCATTCAAAATCATCCACAGGAGGCTGGTATAGCCCATACTCGGGTTTCCCAGATCGGCCTGGTTCCAAATGGGAATACCGAATCTGGCAAAGTTAAAAGAATACCTCAGTGTAATGAGCGCATCATCCATCAAGTAATTATGGGTCAATAGAACACCGCAAAGGCTTGCAATGCCCGCTATCCCCAACAAAAGCCAGAAGGATTTAGTGTTAATTGAGCTCTGAGATCCCGTTTTCCGTAATTTGGTTAACATCTTTCGCTTTCAAATCTGGTTTAAATTACCGATAATGCGTTTTTAAAATCACTCGTTCGATTTTGTCTACGTATTTTTCTATATCATAGTCTTCTTCAATCTCATGCCGAGCCGCGGACGTCAGCTCCTGGGTGATTTCCGGATTCGCCATCAGTATCTTGATCAAATCCACAACCGCGGATTCATCCCATGGGTTGACGATGAAGCCGTTTTTATGATCCCGGATAACCTCATCCGACCCTTCATTGCCATAAGAAATTACAATACAACCACACGATATGGCCTCCAGAGGGACACGAGAAAAACCGGTCCTAAAATAACTGGGGAAAAAGCAGATATCCGCTTCCAGGTATTGTTGTATAAGAGCTTCGATGGACAACATTGGAAGCATGGTTATTTGTTCATCCAGATGAAGCTTCTGAATTTCTTCGATGACTTCATCATAGTAGCCATCCACCCATTTGGCACCTGCCAGAACCAATCGGGCATCGATTCCGGCCTCAAGCAAATGGTTCAACAGCCGCACCGCATCGATTTGACCTTTGCGACGCTCGATCCTTCCCGGAACGATGATCTTTAACGGGCTGTTCAACTGCGCCCTCGGCCTGAAGCTGAACTTTCCCGTATCGATCCCGGAATGAATTACGCTTGTGCCCTCTACAGGGACTCCTTTGCCAAGAGCATTGCTGTGGTTCAGTTCACTGTTAAAGATAATATGTAGATTTTCCGGCCAGGCCCATTGGGTATTAATCCGTCCTCGGCCCAATTTGCACACGACCTTAATCGCAAGGGGTTTAATCCAGTTCAAAACCGCAAACCGGCTGCGATAATCCCCGGCGAAACGGAACCACCTGCCATGCTCTGTCCAGGCTTCGATCAATCCTGCCCCACCTTCATCGTAGATAACCGGAATATTTTTTGAGGCAAGATAAGGCATTAACGCTTTCGATAAAACGTACGTATGACCCAGATAAAGCACATCGGGATTGAATCGATTGATTTGATCTTCCAGCACTTTAGTATCCAGCAGGTCAAACAGCACCTCTTCCGGAAAAGACCTTGCTTTGAGCCGGTTGTGGAGTTCACGCGTGATCCGATAGTTTGAGGGTTGAGATTGTGTCAAATGCCATTGATCCGGAATATCCGTAAGGACATGAATATTGTGGCCTCGCGTAGATAATTCATCTAGGATATTTTTCACCCGGAGTTCATAACCGCCGGCATGAAATGGAGGGTAATGAGCTGTGATTACGAGTATATTCATTCGTTTATAGGATAACCGGTCATTTTTTATCCGAGTTTGTTCCTCGAGCGCAGAAAACGCCGCCGCAAATCTCCCGGGAGTATCCCCCAGTTTCTAAACCTCAATTTTTTAACTTCACGTTCAATCTCATTACTATCCATGGATTGGTACTTTTCCAGAACGGTTTTCATTCTGGGATTCGTATAATCCACGTCCCCTTTGGAGAATTCGCCCATATACACCAGCTCAGTTCCCAGAACCGCCAACCCAATTCGAGTGTCTCGGTTCTTCAAGAAGTTTTCCCATGTTTTTTCCAACAGCATCCAGTGTGTGGTGCTGTGTTGGGGAGAGATTGATTTCAATCCCTTATGAACTCCGTAATGAAACGCTTGGTAAGGAGATGGATTTTTGCAATGGATCGCGGCGGGTGCCAGATCTCTATCGTCAAATAAATAGTGATCTTCAGCAACAATCACAACATCCGCATTCACATTTTCAGGATCAAGAACCCACTCCACCGTATTGCGATAACTATTCAGTCCATTGATCAATCGCCCCGAGAAGAAGTCGGAAATCGCAATTGCCAAAACATCCAATGAGGCATTCTGAGAAAACTTTTCTACAATACCTTCAAAAAGAAAATCCGATGTGAGAACCATATCCGCATCAATTTTAATCAGCAGATCATACTGGTCACGCTTATCTAAAAAAGAGTGATACAGGGTCCTGTGAGCTTCCAACTTGGGTAAATGTTCGAATATAAAATGATCGAATTTTCGATAAGTTTGAGCCTGAATAGACGCCAGACACTCTTCATATTCATTCTCGCCAGAGTATAAAGTTCCTACGAAAATCTTTAGATAATTCATTTAAGAATCATAATCTCCAAATAATCATCAGTGATTAAAAATACAATCCAACCACTCCTGGAAATATTTCGTCAATTGCATTGGATAAGTCCAATAAACAATATTATTAAACATCTTTTCCTTTACTCAAAATGAGTATAGATAAAGATTTCCATAATTGAGTTTCGAAAGCCAATTCAGGATTGGCCACAATCCAACCTATTAATTGAGAAATTCTTTTCCTTAACCGCTTTAAAGGTTGATCCCTTAATTGTTGTACATCGCTGATGCTGATCACATCTACAAACATGGTTCGAACTAACAAGTTCTTAATGTATTTAGCATTAACCTTACACCAACAATAAGTCGCCATTAAAAATTTCATCCGATCTTCATGTATCTGTTTTTTTGTCCTTGGGGTAGAAATACGATTTTGGTTGTGAACCCGCCACATGGTTACAGGCATATCAAGCCTTCCGGGTAACAATTTGGAAACGAGAGCAACTCTGATTATGAAATTTGTATCTTGATGAAGACTCAACCCTTCTTCCATGTAACCCGATTTATTTAACACATCCTTTTTAATCGTGAAGCCATCCAAAGAAAAATGACCGCTGCCTCCCTCTATAAGAGCCTCTCCTAATTCGTCAGGTTTAACAGCCCCCTTCATTGTTTTTAAAGTCTCTTCTGACCTACCTGCTTCTTGCCATCTTCGCAGAGCACTTTCATTCTCCGCATGCATACCAATCGCTTCATACACACCCTCACAGGTCGGGTCATCTTCGAAAATCTTCTTTGCCACAGAAAATCGACTCGGCAAAAAATAATCATCGGCATCCAAGAAGGCTATAAATTCGCAATTCGCATTTCTCATTCCCAGGTTGCGGCTGGCACCTGCACCGCGGTTTTCGCCATTAGGGTGGCGTAATAATTTTACTTTGCCATACTTTTCAGCCAGCTGCTGACAAACATCCAGGGCATTGTCAGGGGAGCCATCTTCGATCAGGAGTACTTCAGTAGTCTCTGGCTGTTGCAGAGCAGACTCAACCGCCTGTGTGACGTAATTAGCAGCATTATAGACAGGTAGGATCACACTGACATGCATTAGAAAACCTTAATTGCTTTATGAAAGGGTTCAGGAATTTGCTTTATCTCTTTTCGGGGCAATTTTGTTTATGAATGATCTTATGAAATATTTGGTTTTCTGTTTACAGACCTTGGTGAGACCAACTTTTGGTTTAGGGTTGAATGGAAAGGATAGTAACTCAGGCCACATCTTGTGAATAAGCTCTTTAAAAAGGATATAGTCTGGTGCCGCTCTTAAGTGTCGAGGAGCTGACAAAAGAGTCTCTATCAACAAGCGACAGTTGAAAGGGCTAATCTCCTCCACCGCTGTGTCCTGCTCTGCTGGGAAGAGAGCTCCCCAATTTCCCATCCTTTGTTCCCAGTAAAGCAAATCTAATACATCAAATCCATTCATATATTCAAAAGCTAATCCACTTCTCCATTTCTCAATTTGTTCCATAACAAACGGGATTGTATTCCTGTAACCAAATAAATCGACAAGGTCATTTAAACTACTGTCTGCAGAATTATATTGAGCAGACTTATCATAATAATTTCGGCAAATTTCCCCCCCATTTCCATTGATAACAAGCCTCTGCTCGTCAGATATGAGCTTATCATAAATCATCCGTGTTTTTGGCAAGACTCTTGCCCCTGTCACATTATGCGTAAGGAAATGTATAAACCATCCAGGTAGTTCTTTTTTAGAATTTCTCACATCAAGATTGAATTTCATTTTTTCTGCCATATGCATTGGAATCTGTACATCAGGATGGTCTTCTGTGAGAAGCTCTTTGCGATCCACATAGCATTCCAAATTGTGCAATGAATTTCTTGCAGCAGCCAATAGAATACGACTATCCCATCCTGATGTTAGCCCCAATAATAATTCGCTTCGTAAACTAAGCGCAGTCATGCCGCCCTGTAAAATTGATGCGGCAGTATTGATAATTTCTTGAGTCTCTTTTGGTAATATTGGTTTATTGGGATAAAAGCGGATTTGTTTTGATTTCCAGTAATCCAGGTAATGGTTGGGGAGTAAATGGTAACAATTATCATAAAGTGTACTATCGCCAACCCACGCCGATTCTTTTTGAGCATATTCCAAGCTTGTCATAAAACCTAACACGGATCGGGAGTTGGAAAAAGAAAGATGATATTTAGTATTGATGAGCTCAGGTTGAGAGGCGCACCATGGTTTTTCACCATGCTCCAAAAAGAATATTTGACGTAAACCACAGGGATCTGTGAATAAAAATGTCTCCAAATCATTCTGAAATATTATTATCCATCGACCTATCAGTGCTTTTGTATTATTAATAAAGGATATTAAGTCTGAAGATTCATCAAGCAAAGTCCGCAGTATCTCAGTCTCATTCCATTGTGGGTGGAAAGGATCAACTGCAAGCCCAATCAGAGTCACTGTAATGTCATCATCCGTTTCTGAAGAAAACGATAAATCTTCATGAATGGATAGAATGAGTCCTTGCTGAAGTTGATGGGAAGACCAGTAATGGTTGGGGTGAAATTCCTCAGTTCCCAAAATAAATTGGCGTCGAAAAATAAGACGTTGAGGCAGGTACTGATTGTACATAAATGGTTTGTCGACTCGAGTGCTCACTTTAGATGTAAGATCCAAAAAAAACAGATATTGTGAAAAATATTTATCAAACTTAGGACCAAATATACCATCACAATAATCTTTTCCAATACGAAGATTCCATGACGACAACAGGTTCCTCAAACAACCACAAAAGGAGTTTCAATTTCTCTTCGATGAAATCCGGGAAATGATTAAAAAATTTAGATTTGGTTGGCTTATCTCTAAGATAATCTTCCATCATGCGATTAAATACCAACTTTCGATGATAGGCATATCCTTTTCCCTTGCACCATTGATACATGGCCTTTCGCATTTTCATACGGTCTTGATATATTTGATTTGCGGATCGTTGAGCTGAAATACGGTTTTCACTATGAACACGCCTGATGGCGACTGAAGAACTTAACCTGCCTGGTATTAATTTTCCAACTGCTGCCAATTTGAGAACAAAATCAGTATCTTCATAAGTATTCGCAATGGTTTCATTCATAGTGCCAGAGTTTTTCAGGATAGCGCGTTTAATCACTAATCCATTGAGGTGGATATGTCCTGAGCCACCCTTCATCAACACCTTAAACAAGTCTTCAGGGTGAACATACCGGGTCATGGTTGTCATTTGTACACTGGCCATGTTAGAAGCCAGCCAGCGTTCTTTTCCTTGCTTATCCTCAAAATATATGCCAACCGCCTCATAAACTCCATCATAATTAGGATTGGATTCAAATCTTTCTAATGTTTTAGAAAACCGCCCGGGCAAATAAAAATCATCTGCGTCTAAAAAAGCGATAAAAGGACAGGTGCTTTTTTCTATTCCCAGGTTCCGGGATGGGGCTGCACCACGATTCACACCATCAGGGTGTTGATATAAACACACTTTTCCATGTTTCTCGGCCAGGGATTGGCAAACTTGAAGACTGTTGTCAGGGGATCCATCTTCCACCAAAATGATCTCAACCACCTCTGGTTGCTCCAAGGCAGATTCCACTGCTTGTGTCACATAACTGGCAGCGTTATAAACCGGGATGATAACGCTCACCGAGAAATTGATAATTTTTTTTCGCGAGAAATATATTTGATAATTGTCCAATTCATTGCGAACGGCGTTCAGAAATTTCTGTCCAAAGGCTGTGTCCGGTTCAAGATGGTTTCCTTCAGCCCATTCATTCCAGGATTTTACGATGATGATTTTATGTTGATCTTCGTTGGGTTCAATTTTTTTTATGGCTTCACGCAGATGTTCCTGGAATATTTCTGGTGATGCATTCTTAAAAACATATCCATCCAAACCAGTACGGGGCGTGTTATCCCAATTTGGCATGATGCAGGGAAATTCATCAATTTCAAGTTCGCTATCCATACTTATAAATGGTCTTATTTGCTTATAAGCATAAATATGAAAAGGTTTTTTTAAGAGTTTTTGATAAATACTTGAGGCCTGTTTCTCACCAAGTGTTTTTAGAAATAGATTTCGCAACAGATCATATCGATATCCTCTGCCATCTGTTCGGGTAACCGAGCAGGCGTCAAAACCCAACTGCTGGATACGGGAGCCTTCTGACTTGTTCTTTATAATTCCCACCATAAACAGCCCTTTCAATCCTGCGGAAAGCGCTAGATTTTGCCAAAGTTCCAGAAAATAATCGGGTAGATGTGTAGGTTGAAAGATAACAATAATCGGTTTTCCGTCAACCTTCATATATCGATCATCCGTAAGAGCGGGTAAGAGCGAATAAAAATGGTTTTTATCATCATCAAAACCCGGATATGTTTGTTCAATCAAGATCCGGTCGGGTGCACCATGCCAAACTCCTGTGAAAGAATGATTAGCCCATGCCAGGCAAAAAGGGAAGTCTGGTTTGCCACTCTCTAACACTTCTCGGAAAGGTCTTTCCAACAACTGTCTACCAGCAAACCAGTAGTGCCAGTAACAAAAGCCCTCAATACCAGCCTCTCTAGCTAACTCGGCTTGGGCTTCACGAACCTCCGGCACGCGCAGGTCATAAAACCCCAGGTCAGCAGGGATACGCGGCTGGTAGTGGCCCTTGAATAAAGGTTTTGCCTTGGCGACATTCGTCCATTCGGTAAAGCCCTTGCCCCACCATTCATCATTTTCCGGAATGGGATGGTATTGGGGAAGATAGAATGCAATCAGACGGGGTATTTTTCCGTTGGTCATATAAGCTCAAGACTCCAATACCAATTGAATAATTTCATAGATATTGGACGCATAATCTTCAATGTTAAAACGTTCTTTTGCCACCCGCCAGCCTTCCAAACCAAGCTGCCGTCTCCATTCTGGATTATTCACCATCCTCATCATAGCTTCAACCAACTCATCGAATGTGTTGTATAAAAGACCAGTTTTCTCCTGCTCGATGATCTCAGGTGTGCCTCCGCTATTCTTGCCGATAACCGGTAAACAGGCTGACATCGCCTCCACTGTCACCCTGCCCATGGCTTCATATTCTGAACACATCAGGAGACAATTTGAAGCAAAATAGATCTCATATGGGTCATCCACAAACCCCCTATATTCAACTATATTGGAAATGTTTAGGGTTTCAATCAATTGTTTACACTGATCCACATTTGCTTTTTTACCGTTCCCCGCAATCACCAATCTGACAGGTAACCCTCTTTTATAAAGCTCGGAAATGGCTTTAATCGCTGTTTTCTGACCTTTTTTGGGTTTGATTGTTCCTATAATTCCAAAAATAGTGTCCGTTTGTTTCCGAATTTCATTTTTGTGACTATAAAAGGCATCAAACTGATCTCGTGTGGCTATACCGTTGTACACCACATGAACGCGTTTTCTTCCTGATTTGAAGTAATAGTTTTTCACTGCATTGGAATTGCAAATGATCTCAGTTGAACTTTTGATCAATTCCTGAGAAATAGATTTTGGAAAAATCCACTTGAGAGAATGATCCAAATCACCAAACTCACGGATATGCCAGATATGAGGAATACGCTCCAACATTGAGACCAGCCTGCCAACCGGTGAAACAGATGAATTGGTGTAAATGATATCTATATCCCATTCCCTTACTAATTGTCGGATTGTTTTGACGGATTGATGGAAATCTCCAACCAATTGCTTTTTTCTATTGAATGATAAAGACTTTTCTGTTACCCAATTGACAATCGGGGTAATTTCATATGGAATATTGCTGGCAGAAAGCGTATTTGTAAAATTCCCTTCTCTCGGAATGACAACAAATGGTTTGATGTCATATTTTTGAAGACCTTGCAGCAGATTCATGAGTGATCTGCTGGAACCATAAAACCCGTCATAATGGGTAAGGAAAAGGACGTTCATTTACTTATTTTATTCATTGCCAGTATAAAACATCTTGAACTGGATCGTACTGAATCATTTAATAGTATTAATTCATACTGTTTATGAAACAATATATCGGAAATATAGAACATATTTTGAATATTATGTACCTCTATTATGAATATCGGTTTATAGGAATCTATGAGTTGAAAGGCGCCTTTAATAAATCTCACTTCAGCGCCTTCAATATCAAGTTTAATTAATTTTGGAGCAGGAATATTGTATTGAGAAATGAGCGTGTCTGGCTTAAAAACTTGTACTTGTATCTTTAAAAAATCTTTATACACTTCTTTTGAATATCTATCAGATGGACGTGAACCATAATCTAAATATGAACCAGAGCTTTTTGTATTATCTACATTTGAGTTTAACATAAACTCATGAAGTTCATCCGTGTCGCTCAAGGCAAACTCATGAATGTCTACATTTTTTGAATATAGGGGATTTGAATCTAGATTCTTTTTCAACCGTTCAACGTTATATGGGTTGGGTTCAAAGGCACATACTTTTCCACCCTTACCCGCTAATTTAGAAAAGGCTAAAGTATGATAACCTATATGAGCGCCTACATCCCATATTGTTGAATCACTAAGAGTAATCCCTTGCTGATCTATGGCATTAAATATGAAATCATCATACTCACCCTTAGCCATTTCATCCCAATTATGGGTAATAAAAAAATTCATACCCACAATTGGACCTGCTTTTATCTTAATCCATTCCGGATTCAAAATTTTATCTTCTTTTTTATGCCCGATTTTGTTTTTAATATTTTTCAAAATTCTTCTTATTTTTTTTAACATTCAACAACCTTATATATTCTTCCGATTTGATTAAATTAAAACACGAAACCTGGATTATCTAAAAATACTTTATTTCAGTTTTTCCTCAAACTGTTTTTACAAATACTGCTGGATTCCCGCATATCAAGCTGTCTTCAGAAAAAGACTTTGTAACGACTGACCTTGTCCCAATAATACTTCTTGCCCCTATATCACAACCCTTCATAATAGCTGCATACTTACCAACCCAAACGCTATCTCCAATTTTCACTGGTTTTGTTACAGGTAGAACAGTTTTTACATTTGGCTGAACAATCCTTACCGTATTATTTGGGTAACCATCAACGACTTCTTTTTTACGAGCTTCCCAATCTAAAGAGTGTGTATTTGTATCAAACACATCTACAAAATACGAAATAAATACATAGTCGCCTATAGTTACGCTGTTTTCACACCTAATTTCTGAGCCGTGGTTAATAAAACTATTTGATCCCATTTTATAACAACCATCATTAACCAAAACTCTTCCTTTAATATTTGCATTGGTCCCAAATTGGGCGGAACCGGATATCACATTAATTAATGCTTCATAATACGGTTTGTCGGATTGTACCAAACAATCATTTCCAAAAACCAATTCACTTTGATGCTTAACAACTATTGTTGCATTGATTAGTTTACAGTTATCCCCTAACTTAAACTCAGATTCGCTTTCCACAATTATTTTACAGTTTTGTATAATACAGTTTTTTCCAAAAATAATTTTAGACTTCTTTTTTACAGAAATATCACAATTTAAAATTGAGGAATTACAAACGATCAGGGATGAATTATCGCTTTTATAAAAAATTGTACGTAAATCGCATTGAACTCCACTAAGTATTAATTTCAGGTTTAAAATTTTATTGCGAAATATAGAGTAAAGAGAACTAGACATCTTGTTATCCTTTGTACCAATTCGACTTTACTAAAAAGGGACTATGCCCTACTGAAACATCTGAGCCATTACCAAAAAAATCTATAGTTTGTACTTCCAGTTTATATGCTTGTTTGATCCAATCATAATTGTAATTTCCTCTATAAGCAGCTAAATTTAATAAGTAGACGCCTGAAGCAAGAGGTAGTGAGTGTAATTCACATGAAATTTTTCCATGCCCGGGTAAGATCTCAATTTTTTCACTTAAATGAGAGGTTGAACAAATAAATAAAGGTTCACCTAGATTTGTCCGAAATCCTATTGCAAAATCAACTAAGCTCAATTTTTTATAAACTTCATATTCTAGGTTAATTCGCAAAGTTTTTCCTGATATTGCTACATCCAACGGATGATCATCTGAATCAAACAATGATACTTTGGTAATTCTAATAGCTCCATCACCTTCTCGGTCGATTCTATTCCTTAAGTCTTGAGTACCTCTTATATTTATTGTATTCTGATATTCTTGAATCGCCTGATCTGTTTTTCCAATATAACAAATCCTACCAGAATTTAAAATAATAGTTCGATCGCACAAATTGTTAATTGCACTCATATTATGACTTACAAAGAGAATAGTTCTTCCATGACTTGCTACATCTCCCATCTTTCCTAAACATTTTTTTTGAAACTCCGCATCTCCCACCGCCAGAACCTCATCCACGATCAAGATCTCCGGGTCCAGGTGAGCTGCCACCGCAAAGGCCAGCCGCACATACATTCCGCTCGAATAACGTTTCACTGGTGTATCGATGAACTTCTCCACACCTGAGAAATCAACAATTTCATCAAACTTGCGCTGTACCTCGTCCTTCTTCATTCCCAAAATCGCGCCATTCAGGAAAACATTCTCTCTGCCAGTCAGCTCTGGATGAAAGCCTGTGCCAACCTCTAATAAGCTTCCAATACGTCCTTTTATCTTTACCTTTCCACTGCTTGGTGCTGTTACCCTTGAAAGGATCTTCAACAGAGTGCTTTTCCCCGCCCCGTTACGTCCAATAATTCCAAGCGCTTCACCCTGCCGCACCGTAAAGCTCACATCATCCAATGCCAAAATCGATTCTCCAATACGGTTGAAGGTGTCTTCATGACCGATCTTTGTATAAGGGTCGGGGTGATGGCGGACCCGTGCCCACCACCGCTCCAGATCGCGGGAAAGCGTGCCTGTGCCAATTACGCCGAGGTCATATTGTTTAGTCAGGTGTTCAATAGAAATGACAGTATTTGACATTGTATTCTTGCTTTACGGGTTACCTTCTCTAAGTCTTACACAGTATCAATAAAGGTTTTTTCCACTCTATTGAAGATTAACACACCAATGAACATCACCACCAGCATAAATCCCCCGCTGTATGCCAGCCGCAGCCATGAAGTGTCGCCGGCCCCCAGAAAGCCTAAACGGAAAGTCTCAACAATCGGCGTGATGGGATTAATATCCGCAACCCATCTCCATTTTTCAGGGATCGCTGACACGGGGTAAATTACCGGTGTGGCATACATCCACAGAGAAACTCCAAAGCCAACCAGGTAATTCAGATCGCGATATTTAGTCGTTAATGAAGAGATGATAATGCCAAACCCCAATCCCAATCCTGCCAGCAGGATAATCAGGAGAGGGAATGCAAGCGCCCACGGAGTTAAATGCACATCAGCTCCCCGAACAAAATAATAGATCATGAAAACCATGAACAATGAGAATTGAATCGATAAGGTGATCAGGTTCGAGATGACCAGCGAAATGGGTGTTACCAGGCGAGGAAAATATACTTTTCCAAAAATGCCTGCATTTTGGATAAAAGTATTTGAGGTGCCCGTCAAACAATTTGAAAAGTAATGCCAGAGCACCGTGCCGGATAAATAGAATAAAATCTGAGGCAGACCATCTGTGGGCAGCGCCGCAATATTGCCAAATATAACCGTAAAGACAAGCGATGTCATAATCGGCTGAATGATCAACCACAAGGGGCCCAAAATGGTCTGCTTGTAGCGAGAGACAAAATCACGCCGCACAAACATCGCGATCAGGTCCCGGTAGTGCCAGACCTCCCGCAACTGCAAATCCCACCATTTTTTTCTGGCCTCAATGACAAGATCCCATCTCACGGTATCTTGATCTATCTCTTCAATAATTTTTTCTCTCATCAAATTAGTTTATAAATGCTCTATAAGGTTGCCGTTCAACAAAAAATATTGGAAAATCACTGTCCAACGATGGTATCAAAACCATAGTATTCTGCTACATAGCGATTCACCCAGTACTTTGGATCGGTATGAATATCTTCCAAGCCAAAATGGCTTTCAAGTTTAAATATAGTTACTTCTTTAACGTTATTTTCTTTTAATGTGCGTAATTCTTGATCACGTAGATCCCAAAGCTGGGCGTAACTTACATAGTCTGGTAATGAATGAAATGTGTTTAACACAGTAAGAGTTAGACCTGTCCCAAATAATAGAAGAATCAACACTCGGATTAAAACTTTGATTTTCAGATCTTGAAAATATTGATTTACTTTTGGCAATTTACGAACCGCTGCCCCCAAAAGATACATAATCGTCATGATCCCTATGACAATAAAATAAAAGGGAAGAATCATTGCGCGATTTTCTGGATAATCACCTTGAATATAAGATGAAGGTGTAGCTGCTGACATTGTCATGAGAAAAACAAATAAACCAACCAGGATACCCCCTTTGAACCACTTTTGATTCCAGAGTTGTCTAAAGGGATAAGATTTACCAATCATTTCCGTTTCGACAGAATTTTGCGTCCATATCAGGCTCAAGAGAAAAGGTATTGTGATCAATAAAATCATCCAAAACCCTGAATTTTTGAGAAAGATATAAAAAATAATAAGTGTATTTCTTAAAACCATTATTGGTAAAATCAACAAATTTGTAGGTTTATCCAACAAGGATTGACGCACTTGATTACCAGGAGCCATCGCGACGATCAGTAACGCAATAAGAGCACTGATTAAATTGATTACCAAGAAATACCATATGTGTTTGTAATTATTACGTTCGACAAAAAAATATAGATACAACATTACCAATACGAAAAAAGTAATTTGCATTGAGATGAAAATTTCTGAAAATCCTCCGGTCACCAGGGTTAGAAATATATTCAGTAATACCCACCCCCGACCTTTTATATTTTTATACCAAAGTCGAATGATTATCCCAACGTTAATGGTGAACGTTATCAAAGGGAAACTATAATTGATGGCTCCATTATTCCAAAACACGGATTGAAATATATTTGGGAGTGATAATAAAAGAAGAAACAAAAAAATTCCTGAGTAAGCAAAAGCTGATAAGACAGGCGCTTGACACTTTTGTTGTCTAATAATAGGTAAGATCGCCCAAGCATTCAAGAGTAACCAAATACTAACCATGATCGTTGGCAACACTGATGCAAATTTCACTCCTAAAAGGCCAGATAAGCCTGTAACAGCAATGAAAGAATATCGACCCGTCCACCCTATATACCAGTATCCAAAATATTTAAAAAACGGCATCGAATTAACGGTGCCAGCCATACAGAAATCGTCTGCATGAAAGCGCGTATAGATGCTCAGAAAAAGAATCGCTGTTAATCCTAGTAAGTCTAAGATTAACAGAATCGCTTTGAATTCTTGTTTAATTTTTAAGCTTGATTGTTCTATAAGTGTCTTCATTACGCCGATCACTAGTAAGGTGATAATATATCAAATCAATATGTTATTCGTTAAATTATTTTGGGATTCTAGATAAGGCAAAAGTTTATTTTCCAAAGAATTTAATGAATGAGATTCTTCATGGTTAAATATAAAAATAATCCATTGCTATTGTATTATCAGTAAATATCGATAGTGTTAAGTAACTGATTACTGGTCATAGTCAGTATTATTGATATATTCGGATGATCCCTTGAACGAAATAATTTTCCCTGGAACTCCTACCACAACCGCATTGTCAGGAACATCTTTTATTACCGATTCTAATATTCCCAATTACCTTTGCTCCCGGTCCAATATAGACATTATCGCCAATAACAGGAACTCCTTTTTGAGGTCCTCGGTTTGTTCTTCCTATTGTAACTTGATGTGAAATATTGCAATTTTTTCCAATTGTCGCTTTCTAACTGACAACGATTCCCCCAAAATGTCCTATATAAGCCCTTTTCCAATTTTTGTCCGATAAGAAATAGAAATACCGTACTTATATTCGTAATGGTTTAAAAGTATCCGCGCTAACGGGAATAAGATTATACGCAGAACGGGATTTGATTCAAAATAGCAGCAGCTTCTCAACCAGAATGAATACTTAAACCCTGAAGAAAGACTTAAATGATACAGAAAATCTTTTAGCTTTAGATTTCCTGAATATCTGAATAAATCAGATTTCACATAATCCAAGTACTCATTTACAGTCATAATTCATAAATTTGATTATCAACTTTTTTCCATGCTCCGCCCCTCCGACATTTCCCCACCCGAAACATGGTTGTTCTCTAACATTCTGCTTTATCTTGTATAAACAAAAACAGGCAATCTCGTACCTTTCCAGCCGGGTTGCCTGAAACATTGCTCATTAAACATCTCCATCCCTCAACCGGTAATTACAAAACAGGATCATTGCATGACAATTTGCGCCAGACTCTCATCAGGCAATCCCTTTATTTGTGATACTTATCTTATCTGGTAAATGGATGGTAGATTTACTGAAAGGGCACCTAAAATATTGTACAGCTTCTTGGATCACAGTGCAAAATCAGCAGATTACAGATTCGATTTTAACCTTCGCTTAATTCAGTGTCAAGCGAGCAAATGCAGCGAAACCCGAGCGGTATGAACACTTATCAATATTGCAAGGTTACACCCTTATCACCAACAGTTGCACAGAAACTATATGTCCGTCAATTTCTCCTTGACAAAACCTGCAAAATCCCTATAATCATATAAAATTAACAATTAAAGACTGAGAAAAGGACGAGTACATATCGTTCAGGCGGTACAGTGAGCAGGGATGAGTGAGAACCCTGAGCGTACAGCGATATGGAATGGACCTTGGAGTTGCAGGGCAAACGCTTTCGAGCCAGTAGCCTGTGCCGGAGTTGCCACCGTTATCAGGGTAAAGGGTATAAGCAATCTTTAGGGTTGTCGTACTCGATCCAAGTGAGGCTGGCTTTTTCCACCGTGTGTCATCACCGGTGGATTTTTTTTACAAAAGGGCCTAACTGGGGTGGCACCGCGGACTATTCAACGTTCGTCCCCTATCCGGGACGGGCGTTTTTTGTTTAATACGGATTTGATATGGAGGAAGATCAATGGACACAGCAGGAAGAATTTTAACGGGGCATCGACCCACCGGACCGTGCCACATCGGTCACCTGGTTGGAACGTTGCAAAACTGGGCAAAACTTCAGAACCAATACCAGTGCTTTTTTCTGGTAGCGGATCTGCACGTCCTCACCACCGACCACATCCACCCGGAACGCATCCGTGCCAATACGCTGGAGATGGTGCTTGACTGGCTGGCCGCCGGGATTGACCCCAATCAGGCCACTGTGGTCCTTCAGTCTGCCGTTCCGGAACATGCCCAGCTCAGTATGCTGTTGAGCATGCTGACCACTGTCGCCCGATTAGAGCGCGTGCCCACGTACAAGGACCAGATTCAAGAGCTGGGTCTGAACCCATCATTGGGCTTCCTGACCTATCCCGTCCTCCAGGCTGCCGATATTCTTCTCTACAAAGCGGATACCGTTCCGGTCGGTGAAGACCAGCTTCCACACCTGGAACTGGCCCGCGAACTGGCCCGCCGCTTCAACCAGCTCTATGGTGAACTCTTCCCGGAACCGCAGCCCCTGCTCTCCAGTCATCCCCGCCTGCCGGGGACGGATAACCGCACCATGCACGCTTCCTATGGGAATGCCATTTACCTCAAGGACAGCCCGGAGATAACCACCCAAAAGGTGCTGGAAATGTACACCGACCCCACCCGGCTGCGCGCTACCGACCCCGGTCATGTGGAGAACAACCCGGTTTTCGAATACCTGGATATTTTCGCGCCCGACCCTGAGGAAGTGGAAAACCTCAAAGTCCGTTACCGCGCCGGAAAGATCGGTGATGTTCCCGTCAAACAGCGCCTGGCTCAGGTTCTCAACGATTATCTGTCCCCCTTACGCGAGCGCCGGGCTGTTCTGGCCTCGCGGCCTGACCAAATCCTGGAAATTCTCCAATCCGGCACTTCCCGGGTCCGCCCTATAGCCCGTGCCACACTGGAAGCTGCCCAATCTCGCATGGGGCTGACCGCCGGGCTGGATCTCAATGAAGATATCTCCCCCGTCATTCTGACCGGTATCTTCTGCTGAACAGCAAATCTTTCAAACTTATTGAGAATTCTTAATTTCAAACCCTATTTTATGTAAAGGAGAAACACCATGAACGAGAAAACAAAATTTATCCTGAATGAGACCGACATCCCGAAATACTGGTACAACGCCCTGGCCGACAGCCCGGTTGCCCCGTCACCCGTCCTGAACCCCATTACCCTGGAACCGGTCACCCCGGATTTCCTTAGCGCTATTTTCCCCATGCCGCTCATTCAGCAGGAAGTCAGCACCGAGCGCTATATCGAGATTCCGGAAGAAGTCCGTGAAATCTACAAACTCTACCGCCCCACGCCGCTCATCCGAGCACGGCGGCTGGAAAAAGCTCTCGGCACGCCCGCTCACATCTACTACAAATATGAAGGCGCTTCTCCTTCCGGAAGTCACAAGATGAATACCGCCATTCCTCAGGCCTACTACAACAAGATCAGCGGCACCAAAGCGCTGACCACCGAAACTGGGGCCGGTCAGTGGGGTTCCGCACTTTCCATGGCCTGCCAGTTCTTCGATATGGATCTGGAAGTTTATATGGTGAAAGTGTCATATAACCAGAAACCCTACCGGCGCTTTTTGATGGAAACTTACGGCGCGCAGGTCTTCGCCAGCCCTTCCGACCGCACCGACGCCGGTCGGGCCATCCTTGCCGAGCATCCGGACAGTCCCGGAACATTGGGGATCGCCATCTCTGAAGCGGTGGAAGTGGCCGTCAAATCAGCCGGGCAGAAGAAATACAGCCTCGGCTCCGTTCTCAACCACGTCCTGATCCACCAATCCGTAATCGGAGAAGAGTCCCTCAAACAAATGGACATGGCCGGAGAATATCCGGATGTGGTCATCGGCTGCGTGGGTGGCGGTTCCAATTTCGGCGGGATCGCGTTCCCCTTCCTGCGCGAAAACCTGGTGAATGGGCGCAAGACCCGGCTGCTGGCGGTAGAACCCACCGCAACCCCTTCTCTTACCAAAGGTGTGTATGCTTTTGATTACGGAGACAGCGCCAAAATGGCTCCTATAGTTAAGATGCACACCCTCGGGCACGACTTCATGCCTGCTCCAATCCACGCCGGCGGCCTGCGATACCACGGGATGGCCCCCACCCTGTGCACCTTCTATGATGCCGGATTGATTGAAGCAATCGCCGTAAGACAATTGGGCGTATTTGAAGCCGCTGTGCTCTTCTCTCGCACTGAAGGCATCCTTCCCGCGCCGGAATCTTCACACGCCATCCGTGGCGCAATCGATGAAGCCCTGGATGCCAAAGAGAAAGGCGAGAAACGGGTAATTCTGTTCAACCTTTCCGGGCACGGACATTTTGACCTGACCGCTTACAACGCTTATTTTGAGAACAACCTGGAAGATTATGACTATCCGCAGGAATTGATTAACACCATTCCGGAACATCTCCCACAGGTAAAACTGGACACTCCTGTCTAGATTTATGTCCCTCCAAAAGACCGCCTTCCCAATCTCCGGGAAGGCGGTCGCTGCTTTTATTCGGTTTTAAGATATCGCCTTACGCAAATCTGTTTAGAAACAAGTCTTATTTGGAAACGGTGCCAATCAGAACAACTTCGATGTGCTGGTTGTAAAGCGTGATGGCATCGTCCGCTTTTATTCGGGCGATTTGCCCAAAGGTATAAGCACCCACCAGGGGCACTTCAGGGATCACCTCACGGATCACGGATATTATGCTGTCAGCCTGATCTTCAAACAGCATTTGCCAGGCCGCGTCCACAAAGACCAGAGCCGCGATGGGCTGTGCTTCACCCAAACGGGAAACCGCATCACGAGCCGCCTGGGATGCGCCCTGCAGGCAGGACTGCCGGTCACCTACCATCAAGTATGCTGTCTCACCCTGCATTACCGGTAAATTGACCCGAAAACGCCCATCCACTTCCGCCCACAGCGGGGCATGGATCGTCAGGGGTTCTTCCTCACCGGATTCCACACCCAGCGGATACAAACGCACCAGTTCGTTCAATGGCGGAAAAGCCCAATCTCTTGCTGGGTAGCCAAAAGCGTATTCGTAAACTTCCGCCGGGGAACTTCCATCCAGTTCAGCCAGCCATAGCTCCTCGGCTTTGGTAATCCGGTAGGTTTTTCCAACCGAGTTCCAACCGCTCCCCACTCCGCAGGCCATCCGGAATCGTTCACCTAACACCAGCGCGGAGACTCCACCTTGCCGCACCTGATCACCGCCAAGCTGAAAGGTTTTACCCTTAATCCGCAGACCCGAAGCAAGCCCGCCATAAACCGGCAGGGATTGTTTTTCCAGCAAACCGGATACCGTTTTAGGAAGCGGGCTATAACCATCCGCTGCCAGAAGCACACCGGTGAGGTTTGAGGTCTCCAAAGCCTGTTGAAATGTCTCCATTGAGTCTTTATTTTTTCCGGTAAACGAGAAAGCCCCGGAAGAAAGCCTTGTACCGCTGAGGATCAGCACGACCACAGAATGAGGCTGTTCACCATCGGCAGTCAGTACACCAATGGTGCTGAAACCCCACAAGGGAACATTCGGCAGCAAGGGCACAAGACTCCGGGTGATTTCTTCCAGATCAAACTCCTGTGCCGCCAGAACAATCACTGCAACCGGGCGGGCCGTACCCATCTGATCCAGAGCACGCTCCGCTGCAATACGCGCTGCCTCACGGCTGTTCAATGCTTTACCAACGCCCCATGCTGCGCCTCGCACCATGATCTACCTCCTTGACCGCTTATTCCGCAATCGGAATCGTGAAATGGAAGGTTGTTCCTTCCCGGAACATACTTTCAAACCAGATCTGGCCACCCTGAGCTTCAACCAGGCTTTTAGTGATATTCAGGCCAAGGCCTGTACCAGGCGCTTCACGCGTTTTGGGGTCTTCAGACCGGAAGAATTTGGTGAAGATTTTCTTCTGGTCTTCCTCACTGATTCCAATCCCGTTATCTTTAACCCAAAAATGGAGCACCTGTTTGGCCCCTGCCGGATCCCATTGATTCTCACTGGCTTCAGCGGAAACAATCAATTTACCGCCTTCCGGTGTATATTTACAGGAATTGCTGATGAAGTTGGTAACAATCTGCACCAGACGCCCTTTATCCGCCCAAGCAGCAGGAAGTTCGGCAGGCAGTTCGACTGAAATCTCCTGATTCTTTTCTTCCAGCATACGCCTCAAGGAACGCAGCACTTCTTCTACCACATCCTTAATATCCACCGCAGCAAAATCAAATCGGAGCCGCCCGGCTTCAATCTTTGAAACATCATTCAAATCAGAAACCAGAATAGTCATTCGTTCCACGTTTGAACGGATCGTGTTGAGGAAATTCTTCTGCGGATCCGTGATCGGACCGACCGCCCCGGCTGCCAGTAGTTCCGTATAGCCCTTAATCGAGGTCATTGGGTTCTTCAATTCATGGGATACAAATGAAACAAAGTCACTCTTGGCATCATTTGCTTGTTGGACCTCATCATAAAGCTGGGCATTCGAGATAGCTATAGAAGCCCGGTCACTTAAACGGACCAAAAAATTGATCATTTCCTCCGACATGCGTTGTTCATCTGTTCGGTTTTCCAATACCAGCAGGCCCATTGTGGTGGTCTCGCGCCGAATGGGAAGAACGATTTGTTGCTTGGCATCTCTAAGAAAGAAAGGTCCATTGCCATCTCCCGCTGCAATTTGGCGCGGAGCCCCACTTTCAATGACCTGTGCAAATTTATACTGCTCCAGAGAAACCAATGCCCGTTCAAATGGCTGTAATTCCTCGGCATAACCATAAACCTCTTTCAACTCCAGCCCATCTTCCCTTACCAACCCCAAAAAACCTGCCTCCGCGCCGGATTGGCGCAGCGCCCACTCCAGCGTGATACGCATGGCACGGCCCGATTCGAGGCTGGCGTTCAGATCCCTGTCAATACGCTGCATCACCGAAAGCTCTTCCACACGCGATGCAAGCGCCTGGTCGGTCATGGTGTACAATCGTGCATTCTCAATGGCTACCGCAGCCTGAGCTGCGAACGACGCCAATAAATTTTGATCATCCCGGACAAAGGGTAAGCCATCTTTACGATTGACAACTTCAATCACACCCAACAGACGGTCTTTCACCAGCAGCGGCACAACCAGCAGTCCTCTGCTGTCAAACCCGGTCTCTTTATCCGTATCTGCAAACCATTTTTCCGATTCCTGGGTATTGTTAACAATCACCGGGAGACGAGTCCCAACAGATTGTCCAACCACACCGGTATTGGAGGGCATACGCCGGTTTACAAGCTGCTCCGCCACAGGACCAACTGCGACCCGAAAGACAAGCTCGTCCGTTCCTTCATCTAACAGGAGCAAGCTGCCTGCTTCACAATTGAGGATATCCACAGCACTCTGAAGGATATTCTGCAAAAGGGGTTCCAATTCCAGTGTAGAACTGAGCTGGCGGGTCATTTCATTTAAAGTCGCAAGTTGACGTGCTCTGCGCTCCGTCTCTTCCAGTAAACGTGCTTTAACAATCGCACCGGCTGCCTGATCTGCAATAGATTGGAGCAGGCCAAGCTGCTCATGGTTGAACACCGTGTTATCACTCCGCCGCCCAAGGCTCAACGCACCAATTGTTCCCGCTCCGGCGTTGAGAGGCACACACATCCATGCATACACGTCTGTTTCAGGTGGAACCAGCCCCCGGGTGGAATATGCCTGAGCCAGATGGTCCGTGATCAGTGAATGACCTTCCTCCAGAACAATCCCTTCCAAATAAGTATCGGATCTAAAAGGTATATTTTCCCGGTTTCCATACCGCTCATCGTTTTCTACATAGAAGATCCATTCCGACAGGCCCGTTTCCTGGTTCTTCAGCATAATATGAAAATCATCAGCCTGGATCAGATTGTTGGTCTGAGCAGAAATTAATTCAAGAATATCATCCAGAGACAGCGTGATGTTGATTCCCTGCGCAATGCGGGAGAGGATATTCATCTCCTGGACTCGATTCTCCATATTGGCTACTACCTGTGCTCTTTCAATTGCCAACGCGGCCTGATCGCCAAGCGCATCCAGAAATGTCAGCTCATGTGCAGAATAGTCCTGTCCTGAACGACGTTTTCCGAGGGCAATCCACCCTGCCAGGCGCTGGTTCCCCGGAAGCGGTACAAAAATATTTGTGTCCAGAATTTCCAAACGGCTTTTTTCTTTCTGCAGTGCCACAGGTATTGAAGCAAATGTAGAAAGTGTGAAAGGAGCTTTTCGATCTTCCAGTACACTCACCAGCGGACTGGACCGGCCGAATTGAATGTCACTGGTCGGACGCCCATTCTCATCCTCAAAAGCAATATATTGCTCACTGCGAGAGTCATAAATAAAAATATGAAAACGCTGTGGTGAAAGCGAATGGTCTATGTATTCTCGAAGAAGTTTGATGATGCCGCTTACTTCAACCACCGTAGACAGGTCCCCACTGAAAGTTTGCAGCCGGTCCTGATAAGCTTTTTCCCCCTGAAAGAAAGCGCCATCAACCGTTTTCTCCAACTGCTTCCGAACAGGGTCAAAAAGGACTGCCAGGATGAAAACAGCCAATCCAACAATCAATGGCGATCCCGGCGGTATTAAATTTTTCAAGACAATGCCCGCTCCGGCAACCAACAAAGCATAGCCTCCCATTACCAGTACCACCATCAATCCGTAAAGAACGGCCCGGCTGAAGAAAAAATCTGTTCGGAAGACGCGATAGCGTTGGATCATAAACGCTGTCAGGATAGGAAAGACAGCAAGTGGAAACATGAGGAAAGGCGAAAAAGTAATCGCTTTTCCGAAAATCGGATAAGCGATCATCCAGATGGATAGTGGAACAAAGGATAAAACTGCTCCTATCAGAATCAGCCGGATCTGCTCACGCTCCATTGCAGAAGCAAATTTCAATCTTCGAATCGCAAGCCATCCCAGGGTAAACAGCAGCGCCCCGCCCGTGAAGAAATATGCCACCTTTTGGGCAGAAGAATAATTGAGTGGCTGCCCCATGTTAAATAACTTCGAGAAAGCATTTGCGGACAAAATTAAAGCTAATACATACCCCATATATCGCAAATAGGGATGGTCAAAAACAATTGGATCTTCCTTTGGAAAGGTAAATGCAAGTTCAATTAATGCTCCCCCTGCCAGAGGCACCGCCAGCGTCCATAAATAAATCAGGCGGTGAGTCGTGTAAAGATCAAAAATACCCGCCACCGCCACCGCCGTGGACACTGAAAAAACCGCAAAGGATCGCCCGGTAGTCAGGTTTCGTCGAACGGTAAAAACCCACAAACCACTTATAAGGTAAACCACACCTATAAAATAAGGAAAATAGAAATAGGCCCACCGGTCCCTTTCAGGCATCCGGATCAATTCCAGTTGATACGCCTTCACATCGCCACCAGCGGTGAGGACAGTAGCGGTAACCGAATCGCCGATCTGATATTTTGCCAGTGCTGTTTCCAATTGTTCAGCATCCAAAACAGATTCCTCACCCAGCGTCAAAAGCTGATCCCCAAATTGCAGCCCCTGATTGTGTGCTGACCAGAGCGATGGATGCTCCATTGAAGCAGCATTATTGAAAACCATGTTTTGCTCAATAAAACCACCCGGAAATGGCAGGCTCATCCAATGTCCGGCAAGGATTGGAAATGCAACAAACGCCAGCAAAGCAATCGTCAGAAGGAACAATACCAACCCCTGTCCTATGGCATCCCAGACATCAGGTACTGTCTTGGTCCTTTTTAACTGTTCATTTTTTTTCATAGAGATCTTCTTGAAAGCGGGGAGTATCCAACCTGAATTTAGATATCCAATATCAGAAATTTTTAGTATTATACCTTTTTTAAGATCGTAAATCTCCTTTCACCGTCTCTTTATCGCTACGCTTTCAAAATTGAAAAGTCGATTTCCCTAAGAAGAGAATACTCACACCTTTACACACTTTATGAAACAGAAGTATCGCTGGAATTTTCTGATTTTCATCGCTATACTCATATTAAATGAAAAACGATGTTTCAACTCCCTACCAAATCGGTCTGCCGGCGACAACTCAACTGCCCCTGGCACGCTTTCTCCCGGTGGTACCGGATCAGATCCTCACGCATTGGTTAAAGAAAAAATTCTCTCCCCAAAGCTGGGTGCTGGATCCATTCGGGGTCAACCCCGCGCTGCCGATTGAAGCGGCACGTGCTGGCTGCCGGGTGCTGGTAACCAGCAATAATCCGGTAAGCAGCTTACTGCTGGAGGTCATGGCACGTGCGCCTCAAAAAACCGAGCTGCTCCATATGCTGGCTGATTTCGCCTCAATCCGAAAAGGCTCTGAGCGATTAGAAGTCCACCTCAGTTCTCTTTACCTGACGCACTGCGAAGAGTGCAAGCGGTCAATCCCCGTTGAAGCATTCCTCTGGAAACGGGAAGAAGAAGCACCTTATGCCCGGCTGTACCGCTGCCCACATTGCGGCGATTCGGGGGAGTATCCTATCACTCCCGCCGACCTGGAAAATCTATCCTCCCTGGGGAGCGGACGACTTCATCACGCCAGGGCGCTGGAACGGGTCAATGTTGGAGACCCGAAAACGTTGGAAGGAGCTGAAGAAGCTTTATCCAAATACCTGCCACGCTCGTTATATTTTATCTTTACCATTATCAACAAAATTGAGGGAATGCCCATCTCGCCAGACCAACGAGACCTGCTGATCGCGATGACTCTTCTGGTTTGCGACCGCGGCAATACCCTCTGGCCCTGGCCGGCATCCCGGAGCCACCCTCGCCAGCTCCTTACCCCGCCCCAGTTCCGTGAAAACAACCTCTGGACCGCTCTGGAAGAATCCATTGAAATCTTGAGCCAATCCCAGGCTCCAGTTCCTTTAACCGAATGGCCCGATCTGCCTCCCCCGGAGGGCGGAATCTGTCTGTATAAAGGTAAGCTAAAAAACATCCTTCCACTCCCCAAAGAAATCAATATTCAAGGGGCCTTCATGGGCATTCCCCGCTCCAGCCAGGCATTTTGGGCACTATGTGCCATGTGGTCCGGATGGATCTGGGGACCAGAAGCTGTTTTACCCCTGAAAAGCTCGCTGGAACGGCAGCGTTATGTGTGGAATTGGCACGCAGTGGCCCTGCACAGCATTTTCAGAGCGATGCGGGGAGCCGCTGAGGAATCCCCTTTCCCCATTTTTGCGGTTCAACCCGAGCTGACCCCGGGCTTTCTTTCCGCTTCTATAATAGGTGCCGCAGCCGCAGATTTCAACCTGAAAGGCATTGCATTAAATGAAAAAGAAAACACTGCACAGCTTTATTGGTCACCCGCAGAATACACCACCCCGGCCTCTGAAATCAAAGTGGGGAGAACTGGTGCAGATGCTGTAACAGATCACCTTAAAATGCGTGCAGAACCTGCCAGCTATATATCTCTGCATGCTGCTATTCTTTCTACCCTTGCCGAGAAGCACATGCTTCCAGGTTCCCAACAGAGATTGCCTTACGACACACTCAGCCAGCTTCATACCCGGTTTGACGAACTGTTTGAAAGACCGGGATTTCTCAAGCGTTATGAAAGCACAGCGAAAACGCCTCAAACCGGCATGTATTGGCTGCGGGAAATCCCCTCTACTTTTCACCTTCCTTTGATGGATAAAATTGAAATGGCGGCCATTCAATATTTGATGAACCAGAATGGAGTGGTGTCCTTTGAAGCGCTCTACCAATCCTTATGCGAGAAATTTACGGGGTTGCTTACCCCCGATCCCGAATTGATCAAGATGTGCCTGGATTCTTACTGCACGCCCATACCGGGCACATCGGGCCAATGGCAGCTCAATCCAAACGAGACCTCCGCATCCCGTCAAAAGGATGTAAACGAAGTTTCAGAATTACTGTATCAATTAGGACTTAAATTTGGTTTTTCATCACAAAAAGGGCCTCCCTTACTGTGGGTGGAGAACAGCACCGAACCGGCATACTGCATTCATTGCTTTGCCTCCAGCATTGTCAGCCGTTTTATCCAGCAGGCGCAGCCGGTTCCACCGGAACGCTGTATCCTTGTGCTGCCGGGAAGCCGTTCCCGCCTGTTGGAATATAAGCTCCAGCACAATCCCTATCTGGCAGAGCAAGCAGCACAGGGATGGCGTATTGTAAAATTCCGCCATATTCGGCGTCTGGCCGAGCGAGAGAACCTGACCCGGCCTTTATGGGAAACCCTGTTGAATATGGACCCACCTACCTGGGAGCAGCCCATGCAGCTTCCCATCCTGTGACCCTTTAACAACAAAGCAGCCTCATCGGCTGCTTTGTCTCATTATCATTCCACCAAACGTTCTGCAAAAGATAATTGGCATATCCTTTACGAGGTTGGGCTCGGGACCGGCGTTTCAGTAAGGGTAGGCTCGGGCGTCTCGGCTGTTGGCTGCTGGGTTTTAGTAGGTGTCAAAGTTTCAGTCGGTGTAGAAGTTGGCGGCGGAGTTTGGGTTGGCGTACTGGTCTGAGTAGGGGTGGGAGTAATGGTTGGCGTGGGCGTAGGAACCTGAATATTCAGACGGATCCGGCGTTCCGCATAAGTACCATTTGTACTGGTTAAATAAATGCGCAGAGTAACGGTCCCGGCCTTAACGCCTTCCAGATCCCAGGTATAGATACGTTCTGGCTGTGTGTAGCGATTGCTGTTGCTGTCCACCAGCACTTTCCAGTCCACCGGGTCATTTCCCCGTCCAAATTCAAGCCGGAATTTCTTATAATTATCAGTCGCATTCACCAACGCATAAATATCCAGCGGAGAAGTGGTAATCACCTGGCCATCGCTGATACCCGCAAAGAGAATCTCTGGCCGCGGGTCATTCTCATCACATTCTCTTTTTGGTGTAAAGAAAATCTCGTCGGTAAACCCCATACTTTCGGCCCAGGCCTGACCCTGGCTTGTTTCTCGGATCCATTCTTTGGCCGATGAATCTTCAACATTCAAAGCAAAAACTTCTTTAGCAAAATCTGAACAGTATGAGGACACCTTTAAACCTGTCCAGGTATCCACCATAACCTTTTTCCACAAATCATCTTCTTTGGGAAGCGGAAGCTGGTCAGCAGCAAAGAATTCTCCCCGTTGTGAGGGGCACCATTCGGAAGGCTCGGTGCCTGAAACTTCACAGATTACCCGCTCCACAATCCCGGCCGGGCGAGTGAACGGACTGGGGTTTCCACCTGTCAACTCTTGAATAGCATATTGCATAAATTCATTCCAGATGGGCGCCGCGCCGGAAAGACCGGTAGTGTTCTCCATAGGGGTATAGTCAGCATTTCCTACCCAAACCCCAACCGCGATATCGGGCGTGTATCCCAATGTCCAGTTATCCCGAAAGTCATTGGTCGTGCCTGTTTTAGCAGCAACTGTGAATGGCAAATTCAACAATGAATTTGCGCCAAACATGGGCGTCCGAGCCGTATTATCGGACAGAATTGAATTGATCAAAAAAGCATGCTCAGACCGGATAACCTGCTCCCCCGTCGGCTTCTCCCGTTCATAAACAACATTACCTTGAAAATCTACAATTTTCGTGATGGCTGCGGGCTCAACTCGTCTGCCGCTGTTGGCAAATGTGGAATAAGCTGAAGTCAGGTCAATCAGCCTCACATCGCCCCCTCCCAGAGTCAGAGAGAGCCCATAGTCTTCTCGCGTCAGTGTTGTAATGCCCATCCGCTCCGCAAATTTGATCAGGCCCTCTTCCTGAGGTGTACTCGGATCGTCATAAATCCCCACGAAATTCAGTGTTTTTACCGCGGGAATATTAAAGGAATTGGCTAAAGCCGCCCGAACGGTAACCGGGCCATGAAAACGTTCATCATAATTCACAGGTTCATACGGCGGGCTGGGATCATCCGGATCACCCGACGGCGGAAATTCACTGGGGACATCCCAAATCAACGTAGCCGGAGTCCAACCTTTCTCAAAAGCAGCTGTGTAAGTCAATGGTTTTATGGACGAGCCGGGCTGGCGTGGACTGACGGCCATATTCACCTGACCGGAAATTTCTTCATTATAAAAATCTGCTGAGCCTACCATCGCCAGAATTTCGCCTGTGCTCGGCTGAATTGCGACCAGAGCCCCATCCGTAACATTTCGGTCCGCAAGGATTCCCACCTGGTCTGCCACAATTTCCTGAGCACGCTCTTGAAGATCAGGGTCCAGAGTGGTGTAAACGGTAAAACCGGAACGGTAAATTGTCTGGGCGTCATACTGTTCTTCCAAAACAGATCGAACATAATTGACCCAATGTGGATACCGCATCGTGCCCTGATTCAATTCAAATGCATAGTCTTGAATCTCCTCCGCCGCGGTGGCAGCCGCAACCGCATCCACACAGACCGGTTGAGGGCTGTTTGACACGGTAATACAGCCTTCTTCTTTATTGATTTGATACATCAACAGCAAAACCTGCTGATGTCTCCGCAATGTCTCTTCCCGGTTTGTAAAAATATCGTAAACGGAAGGAGCCTGTGGCAGACCTGCCAAAAAAGAGGCTTGAGCAAGGGTAAGCTTATCCGCCGTGGTATTAAAATAGGTTTCAGCGGCTGCTTCAATTCCGTACGACCGATTCCCATAAAAACTTTCATTCAAATAGAGTTCCAGAATTTCATCTTTACTGTAACGCCGCGTAATTTCAGCCGCCAGAATAATCTCCCGTGACTTTCTTTCGTAACTGGTTTCAATTCTTTCGGAAGGCGTGAACAATAGATTTCGGGCGAGTTGCTGGGTGATCGTAGATGCGCCCGACACGACCTCCTGAGAGGTGTAGTTCTGCCACAATGCCCGCGCGATGGCAACAGGGTCATATCCGGGGTGATTGTAAAATTCTTTATCCTCAGTGGCAATAGTCGCCGCTACAACGTATGGAGAGACTTTATCCAGAGAAACATAAGTCCGACGGCCCGCGTTGGGGTCCAGAATCTCATACAGGGTATTCCCATTCCGGTCCAAAATGCGGGTGGTCTCAAACTGAGATGCTCGCAGACGCAGATCTTCCACGTCCGGCAGATCCTGTGCGATGGAGAAATATTTATAAACCGCAAAAGAACCCGCAATAGCTATCATCAAAATAATCGCAAACAGGAAAACAATTCCTGATTTCAAGAGACAGCCCATTGTGCGTTTTACTCCATTATTCCCATTTTTCTTCACCGGGGGAGAAGCGGGGGGTGGCGGAGGAGAATAAGGACGGGTCGGTGCGGGTCGTGTTTGAGAAAATCGGGTTCCGTCATGATACGCCGCCGGCGTAACACGGGTCGCATCCTGATCAACACGTGATACGCGGTTTGGAAGGGATGCAGAACTTCCTTTGGGTGGAGGAACATGGACAGGCCTGCCAGCGCCCTGTATGATGGCAGGTCGCGTCTGGCCCGATCCAACATTTGAACCGGTATGAACCGCTCGGGTAGGCTGCTGAGAAGACGGGGTGGGTGTTTTTCCCTCGTCTGGCACATCAAACCAACCCCCTGTCTGCTCGGATGGTCCAGCAGAAGATAATGCTCCCGATCCAGTGTCTCCCTCTCCATGCCAATCGGCAGTAGCATCAACCTCTTCAGAGGGCCGTTTATCGGTGGAATTTTCCTCTTCCGGCACAAACCACCCCATCGTTGAGTTCATTTTCTCCTCTGGAGTGAGCTTTTTACCCGGTTGAATGGGCGGAATAGTATCCTCTTCACTACTGGCTATCAGGCGTCGCATCCGCTCCGCGGGTGGTTCCTTTGGTTTTCCGGCTTTATTTTCGGGATTCACGCCAGATTGTTCTTCTTTATTCTGGGACGCATTATTATCCAATTCTTTTTCCTTCATAACGGACACCCTAATCGTATCAGCAATAAATAATATAACCAGAATTTATCTTAATTCTAGCATAATTCAAAAATGGTCTTGATCGGGTAATTATACGCCCGGCCTCAAAATATCGGTGCAAGATTTACACCCTGCACAATTTGAGCAATAATTTGATTTATTCACTCACAGACCGTAAAATAAAAATATGAGAACCTGGAATTTAAGTACGAAGGATCCACTGTTCCTCAATCTGGCCGCTGACATGAGATTAAGCAGCCCTTCTTACATCAACGACCAGATCTGGCAAGTCAACCCTGGGGAAGGGAACCCTCCGGCTCTTGCGGTCGAAACAACCTATGGCCTTCGTGCTCGCAATATGCGGTTTTTTCCTCGTTTTCTCCATCAAGGTCAGGATATTATCGCGCCGCACCGATTTTTTCAATCCCCCCGTTTGACAACTTTCTTCCCCAACTACCTTTCGTTTTCTTTCTCTCCTTTTGAAGCACTCCAGGTCCAAGCGGATTACTGGGTTCCTAAATCTCAAGTAATCGCCGGAAGGTTTATTTTCCAGAACCAGACCGCAGAAGATCTTGATTTTCTGTTCGAATGGGTTGGCCTCCTGGACCCCATGCCCAATGGCGAAAGCATGCACTGCGAATCCCATGGAATGATCCATATCCTACAAGGAAAAACCAGTGACCTGGTACCCGTTTGCGTCCTGACGGGCGGCCCGGAACCGGGAATTGGGCCATACCCTGCCCTCTCTAAACAATGCCATCTTTCAGCAGGAGCAGACTGGCAGTGCTATTGGGCCCTGGCGGCATTGCAAAACCAGGAGGACTCCCTGGCAATGGCTCGCCAGGCTACAGCCCACAACTGGGAAGCAGAAACAGCCCGAATCGAGTTGGAAAATCATCGTCAAATGATGGAGATCACCACCGGTAACCCGGATTGGGATGCCTGCTTCGCGTTCACGCAAAAAGCGGCTTACAGCTTGTTTCTCCACCATAAAGGCGAGCTACCGCACCCCTCATTTGTACTTACTCGGCAGCCGGATCAGGGATATGCCATGCGGGATAATGGCAGTGATCTTCCATATTCATGGAGCGGGCAGACCACACTGAACGCTTATTATCTTTCCAGCCTGCTGCTTCCAGGTGGTGTGGAATTAATAAAAGGCGTTGTGGATAATTTTTTCAGCGTTCAAACCGAAGGAGGCAGCATTGATTGGAAACCCGGGTTGGGTGGACAGCGTTCTCATCAGTTAGCGCAGCCTCTTCTGGCCGTTCTGGCGCTTAAAGTATTTGAATATACACAGGACAAGACCTGGTTATTGTCCATATACCCCAACCTGCTGGCATTCTTAAAAACCTGGTTTTCCAAAGAACATGACCGGGACGAAGACGGTTATCCTGAATGGGATAACCCTATTCAAACCGGCCTGGAAGAAAGCCCAATTTATGATCATTGGAATCATGAATCGGAAGGGATCTCAATCTCTTCATTGGAAGCTCCGTCTTTAGCAGCTTTCTTGTACCGTGAATGCACTGCGCTCGAAAAAATTGCCATACTCTTAAAACAGGAGCAGGATCAAGAGTGGCTTCATTTGAAGATGGATTCACTGCACATACTGCTCTCAGAATCGTGGAACAGCCGAGAAAAAATTTTCCGTTACCGAGATTTTGAAAGCCATTCTACAAAAAAAGGCCTCTTACTGCGAAACGTAAAAGGGGAACATGAAGTCGCCTTTCGCAGAACTTTCAAATCTCCGCAACGTCTGAATTTCATTTTCGAATTTCAAAACAAGACAACCCGTCCCATCACCATAAAAATCAATGGGGTGAATGAAACTGCTCCCCTGTGTGAAAGAATTGCCGCCAACCAGCTTATCTGGGCCAATGATACCGCTCGTTGCACCAGCGCCCATCTTTTCACAGGACTGCAAAAAATTGAAATTTCCGGATTGTATAAAAACGACCTCTGTCGTATCAGTACAACAGATTATTCAAAAGAAGATATCAGTCTGTTGCTGCCGCTCTGGGCCGGCGCGCTTGAGCCGGACCAGGCACGGACCCTGATTGAGAAAAGGCTGCTTCCCCATTTCATCAAAAAACACGGCATCCCCATCAGTCCGGATCGGAAAAATCACCCTAAAAACACGGAAAAAGTTTCACTTCTCTGGAATCATTTAATTGGAGAAGGTTTATTAAATTACGGATATAATAAAGAGGCGGCAAAATTAGTAATTCACTTAATGAATGCCGTAGTGGATTCCTTAAAAGCGCACCACTCTTTCCAACAATATTACAACGCGTACCAAAGCAATACTTCTGGTGAACGCAACAACCTGGAAGGGTTGGCCCCGGTTGGATTATTTTTAAAAACTTTGGGGCTTAAAAAATTGACCCGGGAGGAAATTATCCTTGAAAGCAATAACCCTTACCCCTGGACGGTTGCTGTCGCATTTCAGGGTGTAAAAATTACCTTCCACAAGAAAGAAACACGGATCACGTTTCCATCCGGTCAGACCGTTACCGTCAAGGGCCCCGGCCCTCATCGGATTATTTGGGCTTAGAAAGGAAATTTGAAAGGAGGTCGTTGGATGGCTATGGAAAATACCGAGAAAAATTTCCTGTTAATTGCTGTGGTCCAGTCTCAGGATGCTGATGAAGCTTTCGATGCATTGAAGGAGCATATTTCTTCGGTTCATAAATTGCCCAGCGTTGGGGCATTTTTAGGTAACCAGAATGCTACTTTTTTGATCGCATTACCCAAAAACCAGCAGCATATTGCCTTGAATGCACTAAAAGAAACCTGCCGCAGGCGTGTGGAATATATTGCTGTTCCATTGGAAAACGCACCGTTTCCACTCCCCAACCCGACTCCGGTTACGGTGGGCGGAGCACTTGTGTTTGGATTAGATATTGAATATTATGAGGAGGTTTGAGATGAAATTGGTTACTGCAATTATCAGAGATACCGACAATGAAGCCATTTCTCAAGCTTTAACTTCAGCGGGATTTGGAGTAACTTGCATTGCCTCCACCGGTGGATTCTTGCGACATGGGCAAAAAACGCTTTTGATCGGTCTGGAAGATCACCAGGTCCAAAACGCATTGGAAATTATTCGTAAGAACTGTACCCAACCCAGCGAATCCGATTCGCGCCAATCGGTTATCTTTGTCCTGAATGTGGTGGAACAAACTAAATTCTAGGTCACTGTAAGGTTAATCTTATTCGACAATCTTGTCATTTAAAAAATTAAAAGCTAGTACAATTCTTATATAAAATTAATTTTCTTTTATAATTATATTATTGGGATTACTTAGCAAAATTATCCCTCAAATGGAATTGTGTATTTTAACCTGCTTTTTTAAATCATTAAACACAACAGGATAGATAAGGAGATTTAAAATGGAATTCGGCCTTGCATTTTCATACGTTTTTGAGGATACAGATTGGTTTAAAAAAATCGCACTGGCAGCTCTCGTAAGTCTTATTCCGCTCGTTGGACAAATTTTTCTGATCGGTTGGGCCTTAGAAATCACCCGGCGTGTGATCAGAAACGATTCCACACCCTTGCCGGATCTTGATTTTGGCGAAAACCTTGGCAAAGGTTTTAAGGCCTTTGTTGTCGGACTGGTCTATGCTTTGCCAATCTTCGTTTTGATGATTCCGAACTTCATTGCCCCCGTTCTGGTTAATGTTCTCGGTGATGATGCCGGTAATGTAATCGCGGTAATCTTCTCAATTTGCAGCAGCATTCTGGTTTTCATTTACTCACTGCTGATGGCCTTCCTGCTTCCTGCTGCCTATGGCCGCGTTGCGGATACCGGAAATCTCGGAGATGGCCTCAAAATTGGTGAAGTTTTCAAACTGGTAAAGAAAGCCCCAACCGCTTACCTGATCGTTCTGGTCGGCACCCTTCTTGCAGGGTTAATTGGACAACTGGGTGTAATCGCCTGTGGTATTGGCGTACTGCTTACTTACACTTATTCAATGGCCATTATGGGACATTTCTGGGGACAGGCATACAAAGAAGCTACTGGCGGCAGGGTCACCAGCGCGGCATCTTTTGAAATTCCGGAACCATAAACTCTAGATTTCATAATTAAAACCTGACACCGGCGGAATTCCGCCGGTGTTTTTTGTATCAGTCTTTCCGATTCTCACTCGGTTCAGGCGTTGGCGTTGAAACAGAATCTCCGGGGGTGGAGGTCGGCCAGGGAGTGATAACCTGGGTCGATATTGGCGAAATTGGTTGCAAAGTCGCGGTTGGTATCACACTTATCGTATCTTCAAGAGTCGGCGTATTTATTTCAACAGAAGTGGTTGGACTTATGGTAACTTCAATCTGCGAGTTGTTTTGAGCTTCAAGCAATCCACGCCAGACCGAATCAAGTGCTTTTAACCCGGTAAAGCTCCGTCGATCCCAGGCCTCCACCGTTAAATGGAAATTATCTCGGGAATAATCAATTCCATCTCCTTCCATTCCCTGAACGGATCGCCAGAAATTCCATAGAGGGAGATCATATTCATAAGCCAGCTTGGCTGTAGCCAGGTTAATACTGTAGTCCCCCTCTACGTTATCCGCTTTGGTCGCCAGAATAGGCACTGCTCCATAATCAATCACCTGATCCAAAATTTTACGCAAGTAATCACTATACGTTTGCGAATTACGCCCGGTCCACCCTACCTCCAGGCTGATGAGCACAATACTGGGATTTTGCAGCCGCAGTTCACATGCCAGCGGCGTTTCCCCTCGCTCGCAGCGTTTTGAATCGGCCCATAAAGGAGACAGTACCGAAGCCCCCGTAAATCCGCCATGAACCGCCGCACTTTCACGATTAAACGAGCCTTCAAAATATTGGATCGTCTCATTTAAGTACCAATCCTCTTGCGGAAGGGAAGACCACCCCCGGTCATAGACACCAAAAAAAACGGAGTTGACGCAGTGGCAATCCCCCACTTTGGAAAATGCGTGGGGATTATTCCCTTTTGCCAACCCATTCAGATAAATCTGAACAGCCCGATGAGTCACCGTCGGAACAACAGGCCATTCGCGCCACTGTTCAGGCAGCATCCTTAAATCGGGCGTAGCCGTGTAAATTTCAACAGTCGGAGTTGCCGGAGCCACGGTTTCAACAGAGTTTTCAACCTCGATATCAACCGGAACAATAGATGGCTCAATAGAAACCTGGGGCTCTTTGGGCCTGCCATTTGCATCAGCCTGGCTCTGTTGAACCGAATCAGTGGACTCATCCAGCAGATTAAGAACCGGGTTTGCCAATCCGCAGCCCAAAAGTCCCAAAACCACCAGAAATGTAACCGGAACAAAAAATTTTCTTGGAGGATATTTCATTGATTCTGCCTCAGACCTCATCGGGGAAACTCAAAGTTACAACGCTGCATTTATTTTACAACCAGTTTTTCATCACAGGCAACTGAATTTCAAGTACACCAAAAAGCATACACAATTTATTTCATTGAGTTGAACACTCGGCATATAATAGATTTAATAGAGAGGAGTCGTAACTCATGTCCATAAAAATTGTTACAGACAGCGCCTGCGATATCCCCTTAGAGCTCGTGAAGAAATACGACATTTCCGTTGTGCCTTTATACATTAACATCGGCGAAAAAAGCCTTTTGGATGGTGTTGAGATCAGCCGGGAAGAATTTTATACGAACCTACCTGACTATCCTGTTAATCCAACAACTGCAGCACCCGGGCCGGGTATGTTCCAAAAAGTTTATGAAGAACTGGCAGCCAAAGGTGCGTCTGAAATTATTTCAATTCACATTTCGATCAGCTTGAGCAGTACTCTAGAGTCGGCCAGAATAGGCGCGGAACAAACTCGTGCCGTCCCCGTCACGGTCATTGATTCACGCCAGCTCAGCCTTGGCGCAGGTTTTATCGTACTCGCTGCTGCCAGGGCGGCTCAAGAGGGGCAAACCAAAGAACAAATTCTTCAGATTATTGAGAATGAAGTCGCGTGCACCTATGTTTTTGCCGCATTAGACACGGTGGATTTTCTCCGTCGAAGCGGCCGGATGAATATGGTGTTGGCCAGTCTGGTTTCCCTCCTTCAAATTAAACCCTTGCTCAAAATGCATAATGGGAAACCTTCTGCGGAGCGCATTCGCACACAGGAGAAGGCCTTCCAACGGCTTATCAAACTGGTTCAGGAACTCGGTCCGCTCAAGCAGTTGGCCCTGGTTCACACCTCTGCTCCTCAAAAAGCAGAAATTCTGCGACAGCGCGCCCTGAACCTTTTCCCGGATGAAAACCCTCCCCTTTCTGTAGGAGTAACCCCCGTGTTGGGCGCCCACATTGGGCCAGGGGTGGTTGGCTTCGCAGTAACCTCACAATGCAAACCTCATGTAGCTTCACTGCTGGAACGTGTTGAGCATTACCTTCCTTTCTCCCATTAGCACATATCCTCGTAGAAAATAAAGTACCTGTCAGACAGGCACTTTATTTTCTATCGATCCATTTTTTTGATTCAACCAAGCTCCGCTTCGCTGAATTCTTCCACCTGATATGTCAACACTTCCAATCGTTTTATCCGCCAGTAGTTTTCCGGCGCTCCCATCTTCCAGCACAGGTGACTCAAAAACGCTTCCGGATCCGGAATTTTTTCCCACACCTGAGGCAAAAAAGTAGCCCGATGCAACCCATCCCGGAGCACCACACCATCCACTGAAGGTCTCAACAACCCGGGAATTTCTGTGGGGTCTCTATAGACCAATACCTTCGGAACGGTCAGACAAGAAATTTCAACCATAAGAGCGGTTAACTCTTCGGGACGAACAGGCGCAAACCGGTAATCTTCAACCGCGGCAGCTGCAGCATGCTCGCACACATCTTGCACCAAAGGCTGATAAGGTTCCAGGGTTCCAATGCAGCCGCGCAGGGCACCTGCTTTTGTCAGGGTAACAAAGGAAGCGCCTTCTTCTTGAAGAGAAGCTGAATAGGATTGAACATCCACTTTTAACAGTTTCTCTCTGGTTACAACCGATTCAATGGACTCACGCGCTACCCGAAGAAGGTCACGTCTTTCATTCTCGGTCAATAGATTATCGATCATCGTTTAATTTATGATAACCTCGGTTAAAATAGATTAAGGGCTGAAACCCATCAAAATATTTTGCGGCAAGAACTTCGCCGATAAACAATGTAGAAGAGGTCATTTCGTATTGATGAACTACTTTGCAATCCACAAAACCTATTCCACTTTCAAGAAAAGGTGCACCGGTCAGCAATGTAAAAATATTCAAATCATCAAAACGGTTGTCCTTTTCCGAAATCTTTCCGGCAAAACGATCCGAAATGGCTTCCTGATTGTCATGGAGAATTGAAATGCCAAAGACACCTGCTTCCCTCACCAGGTTTGCAGTGCGGGTATCGTTCGCCAGCGTAACAGATACCAACGGCGGATCTAAGGAAATGGAATTAAATGAATTCACTGTCATCCCATGAATTTTTGAATGATAGCTGCTGGTGGCAATTGCTACACCTGAAGGCCATTTGCGCATAACTTGTCTCAGTGGTTCACTTAATTCTGACATTTTTTAATGCTCCGGTTTGGATTCAACAAGGGTGCTGTCGTTAATTATCTTTATACTGTGTTGGCAAGCCCGCGTCAAGAGATTTGCAGGTTCCTGCAGATTTAAGGTACTATCGGATAAAATAGGATAACAATTGTTAATCTGTAATAAATAGAGAGTTGGGCCCAAAATGAAAGATTTTACCCCCTGGCGTGCCTTTCAAAGTATTTTCGGAGTGGCGTTCATCGTTGCAACCCTGTTTACAATGTGGACTCCGGGCAAGCTTTTCTCCAACAAACTTTTAAACGAAGTTATGCTTACCATGCAGCCCGAAGTTTCAGACCCCAATGCGCAACCCACAATCACAACGGGCCCCACACCGCATATCGGCATCGTCGCCGGACACTGGGGAAACGATGCAGGGGCGGTTTGCCCTGATGGGCTTACCGAGAGAGATGTCAATTTGCGCATTGCAACCATGGTAAAACAGGCTCTGATAAAAGAAGGATATGAAGTTGATCTTCTGCAAGAATTTGACAATAGCCTGGACCAGTACGAGGCACTTGCTCTGATTTCCATTCATTCGGATTCATGTGATTACATTAATGAGGACGCAACCGGCTTCAAAGTTGCTCCTGCCATTTCATTGCCCAACAAAGAGAAATCCAATCGCCTGACCGCCTGTCTGGTGGACCGGTATCAGCGAGCAACCGGATTGGATTTTCACTTTAACACCATTACAGATGATATGACCCAATATCACGCTTTTGAAGAAATCAACAGCAGCACCCCGGCTGCAATTATTGAAGTCGGATTTATGAATCTGGACCGAGAAATTTTAACAAAACAGCCGGATCTTATTGCAGAAGGCATTGTTCAGGGCATTTTATGCTATGTCCGCAACGAGCCAACATCACAAGTCCAACCTACTGAATGAATATCGACCCGAATTCTGAGCTTCAAAGATACTTAAAACTGTCGATTGCCGCCCTTCACAATGGAGACAGGGTAGCGGCCCGCCGGTGGGCGCAGAAAGCCGCACAGCTTGCTCCGGGTGAAGAAGCCCCCTGGTTGATCTTAGCTTCTTTGGCCGGGCCCCGAGCGAGCCTGCAATATCTTCGGAAAGCATTGGAGATCAATCCGGCCAGCAAGCGCGCACAATCCGGCATCGAATGGGCAGCCCGGCGCCTGCAGGAAGCGGAAAATTCTGCCGTCCAAACATCCCCACCGGACACCTCGCCACCCCTTGAGCACACTCAACCCATTCAAACACGTAAAAATCAGCCTGTTCAAGCAGAAGATACCCATCCGGTTCGAACCAGAAAACCGGGTCGGTCAACTCAAAGGAAACAGCGTCCTGTTTATCAACGTGTTTTGTCTTTCGCAATGCTGCTGCTGGTATTCTGTTCAGCCGCTTTTCTTTGGATGGGCTTTTCCAGCGGATGGGCCATGTTTCAAAAGGAAATATCCGCACCGCATCCGGTCAGTGCCATGTTCAAACCCACTCTGACCCTGACACCCACACCTACTTCCACAGCTACGCCAACTCAGACGCCGACCTCCACCCCCACGGCAACGCCAACAGCGACTCACACCCCCACAGCAACCCCAACCCGCAAACCGACTAAAACGCCTACGCCTACAGAAGAACCTTATTACGCAAATATATCCGATCCGCCTCCGGCAGTAACAGGAGAAGATCGCTGGATTGATGTTGACCTGACAAACCAGATCACCTCCGCTTACGCAGGAGATACGCTGGTCAACAGTTTTGTGGTTTCTACAGGTACCTGGGAACATCCTACGGTTACCGGACAATACCGTATTTATGTCAAATACATCTCCACACCCATGTCCGGCCCCGGCTATTATCTCCCGGGGGTTCCCTATGTCATGTATTTCTATAAAGGGTATGGCCTGCATGGCACATACTGGCACAACAATTTTGGCACTCCAATGAGCCACGGCTGTGTAAATCTCCGCACCGAAGATGCCGCCTGGCTCTATGATTGGGCCTCAGTCGGAACTTTAGTGAATATTCATTATTAATGATCACTTTATACCCTGAAGACTGTAAGGGATTATCCCGTCGGGATTTTCTCAAAAAAACAGGAACCGGATTACTGGCACTTTTATTCTTGCCTCTGGTAAAAGAATCAGCGCCTCTCAGCGCTGCCGACCTGCCGCATCAGCAAGGAAGGATCCTCAACAATCAAACTACCCTGTATAACCGGCCGTCTTTCTCCGGAGAGCTCATCCAAATGTACTGGCAGGATTTAATTGTCCCCATAACCGGGATCACCGTCGGCGATGACGAGCCCTCTTACAATCGGGTCTGGTATGAGATTAACCACCAGGGGTACATTCACTCCGGCAGCGTCCAACCGGTAGATACCATCCTTAACCCGGTCCGCAGGCGCGTCCCCAGAATTGGCCGGTTGGCAGAAATCACTGTGCCGTTTACGGATGCCGTCTGGACCCCAAAAGTTCCTGGTCGAATAGCCTACCGCCTGTATTTTGGAACCACGTATTGGGTAAACGGAGTTTTTGAAGATGAGAATGGCAAAATCTGGTATCGCATTCCCGACGACAAATGGGAGATGTCTTATTACGCAGAAGCCCGCCATCTTCATCTAATCCACAGCACAGAAATCGCTCCAATTTCTCCTGAAGTGCCTCCGGAAGCCAAACGGCTTGAAATTCACCTGGAAGAGCAAATGGTCATGGCGTTTGAAAATGATCAGGCGGTTTTCATGACCCGTGCAGCAACTGGCGCCAAATTCCGGGATGGAGATTTCCGCACGCCCAAAGGACAATATATTACAAACCGGAAACGACCCTCCCGCCATATGGCTGCCGGTGATAGGGCTGCTCCCAACAGTTATGACTTGCCGGGAGTTCCCTGGGTTAGTTACCTCACCAAGAGCGGAATTGCATTTCACGGCACTTACTGGCATAATGATTTCGGCAGTCCGCGCAGCCACGGCTGCATTAATGTTTCTTCCGAAGCTGCCCGCTGGATTTACCGGTGGACTCTGCCGCAAGTTCCCATCGATGAATCCTACTGGAGTGAAGAAACGGGCACAGCGGTGATGGTCGTATAACCAATTTTTCAGCGCGGGAATTGTTCTTATTGAGTTGCGAGTACAGAATATTGCTTAATTTTTCTTCCCAACCTATAATAAGTCCTTAAGGATAAAGGATAAAACAATGACTTACAAACCATTATTTGCCGGTTTAATCGTGGATGAATACGATAATCCCGTCGAACTCACTTATGTGGGGAGTGAGCCGTTTTATGTTGTTACCGACGCGGGCTTTCGTCGGCATATCCCTACAGATCAGGTTGATCGACAGGTCTTGGAGAAAATGAAGGAAATGGTTGAGGGGAATGAAAGCCTGATTGCCGATCAAACCGCAAAAATGTTGGGCAAGGATGACCTTTTCACGCACGCCATCATCCAGAATCAGCTCAAAAAACTGGATGAGCAATTTGAAAATCTGATGCAAACCGGCATTCCCGAAGAAGGACGTGCCTATATGGGGATGATGGGGTTTCGTATTCATATTGATATCCACGGATTGGTACTCAAGGTTGAACAGCCCGGTATTGCCTCCCCGGATGAGGATCTGTAAAATCATTTTCTAACATACCAGAACAAATGTACCGATTCCAATAGTTTTCTAACATTAAGTTGTTAAAATGATTACAGACAAGAAGTATCCAAATAAATGAGAAACCTTACAACGGGAGTGAATGGATGTCTCCTGAATTGATTATTAACGTTACAGAAGCTGATTTCGAATATGAAGTTTTAACCTATTCTCAGAATACACCCGTCGTGGCAGATTTCTGGGCTGAGTGGTGCCGCCCCTGTAAAACTTTGGGGCCGCTTCTGGAACGGATCACCGTTGAATCCGGCGGTGCTTTCCGCCTCGCAAAAGTAGATGTGGACGCCAACCCCAATCTCGCCATGCAATATGGTGTTCGTACCATTCCCACGGTCAAAGCTTTTAGCCAGGGACAAATTGTTGCTGAGTTTGTAGGTGCACAGCCGGAAAACCGGGTGAGAGATTTCTTCACCAGGATCACTCCACCCAGTCCATTTGGATTGGCTATTGAAAAAGCCGAAAGCCTATTGAAAAATTACCAATGGCAGGATGCCGAAAAGATTTTTCGGGACTTGCTGGATCAGACAACGGAACAAAACGCCGCTCTTCTGGGACTTGCCAAGGCACTGCTTCCTCAAGGCAAAGCTTTTGAAGCAGTGGATATTCTGCGCACTTTCCCTGCCAGTCGGGAATACAACCAGGCACAGTTACTGGTCCCTCTGGCAGAAGCAATGGTGGACATGAAAAAAGAAAAACTTTCTACTGATACAACTCTGGATGCAGCATTCGTGAATAGCATTCGCTTATCCTCACGGGGCAATCTTTTAGCCGCCCTGGATGGCCTGCTGGACATTTTGCGCCAGGATAAACACTTCCACAAGGATAAGGGGCACAGGATTGCCTTAAGTATCCTTGAGCTGATGAACAATGACGATCCGGAAACCAGAAACTACCGAAACGAACTTGCTTCTATCCTGTTTTAAAGAAGGTATAAAGTCATGTTAAACCGGCAACATCCCGCCAGTAGCGGCGGGATGTTGTTATAATTTTGATCCACATTCCGGTCTATTATTCTTCCAGTTCTGCTTTAAAATCCTCCAACATCGCAACCGGTGTTGGGTCTATCTCATAAGAAATTGCCAGATAATAAGCCACGTAATCTCCAAAGTGTAACGCCGTCCAGATATGGGTCAGAGGAGAATTTCCGCGTGCATAAACCATATCTGTTCCCATCCCTTCCATCATCATTGCATTTCGGGTCAGGTCTTCACGAATAAAATTACGAGGGTGATCCGATGGAGCCCGGAGAAAAAGCATCATGGTGCTTAAAAGCAATTCCGGCGGATTGATCACCCCGGCCAATGAATTGTGGTCCGCTTCCGGTAAAAATTCAAACTGCGCCCAGGCTTTTGCCAATTCACTGATCTGCCCTTTCCAGCGACGTGCAACAGGAGCCATCATTCCTGATCCAAAAACAGAGACCCACCTGTCAAAAAACTGACCCGCCAAACGCTTGGCCGGGTTCTGAACCACCGGCACCTCTGCCAGCAATGTTTTTTCTTGAGCTTTCATTGCAGCAACGGTTTCTTCCAAGCTTTGAGATGGATCTTCAATTAGACCCAACCGGTAAAAGATAGCCAGAAGATATCCAAAAGAGAGCCCAATCGCGGTCCGGGATTGGCCTTGATGGTTCAGGTTCCAGAAGGGTAAATTGGCGGCTCTTGCCATTTCTGAAATCTTTCCCCCATTACTGATTGCGATCCGGCTGCAGCCGCGCTCTTGCGCCTGTGAAAACGCCGAGACCGTCTCTTCAGTATCCCCGGAATAGGAACAGCCGATCACCAGCGTTTGAGAGCCAGTTGCCCAGGCCGGAAGATCATAGTCCCGCAAAACAAAAATCGGAACCGGACAAGTTGGAGCGACATAGGCCGCTGCCAAATCCGCTCCAATTGCAGATGCACCCATTCCGGCAATTAGGATCTGTTTTATTTCCCTTTCCTGCGGCAGTGGAAGTTGTTGTCCTTCATTCCAGGAAGTCAACAATTGATCCGGAAGGCCCTGAATTTTGCCATACATATCCTCTTCATCAATGCTTTTTATTTGTTGCAAATCGTCCAAAATCACGGAGCACCTCCTGAAATTTCCATATCATCCTGTCAAAATGGTTAAATAGCCCTTTTAAATCTGTAAGAAACAGGCAAACACATCCAGTTTTAAGTAAAGATACAAAAACATTCTACCAATAATTATGTGAAAGGCTTGCCTTAAATTTCAAGCTTTGATCCGATCTTTCAAAACTAAACACAAAACAACATCTCGATTCTTCAATCGAGATGTTGTCATTAAAACAAACCTTGGATTATCTGTTTAGATTGCTCTTTAAAAGCGATTCGGCAAGCTGAAGAAACTCTTCCCATTCTTCTTTAAAAAAGTGAACGGTCACATTATTCAATTCCAAATGATAAGTTGTTTCTTCATCCGGCTCATCCGCTTTCCAGGCAAGATAGTTCTCGGTTTCAACAATTATGGACGTCTGAGGATCAGGGAGATTGCTCATCTTTTGATTTCCTTTTCTGGGGAGTTATTTTTTGTTTAATAAATTTAAACATTGCCACAATAAACTGCTTAATTTTTTCAAATATTTCTAAAGGTTTGGGGAAATTCCACTGAGAAGATTCGTTTTCATGGATAATATCCAGATCTGCCCAGGGTTCAAGATCAAATAATTTGCGGGTGACATAATTTAACACCAGTTGGCAGGTAGCCAAAGTAGGAGCGGCCAAAAGAACGCCTACCAATCCCAATAAGCTCGCTCCTACCAGTGCCGCCACCAGAACAGCCGCAGGATGGACCCGTAACGCATTTGCCATCATTTTAGGAGTAATAAAACTATCAATAAAATTATCGATTAAAAGAGCGATTCCCACTACGAGGAGTGAATACAAAAGCGGTGATAGACCAAATGGCTTAAATACCTGGAAAAATGAAACCAGAAAATAAACTGTCCAGGTGATCGCCGGACCTACATAGGGAACAAACCGCGCCATTCCCGCCAGAATCGCCAGAGCGACGAAAAAGCGAACACCCATTACTCCAAGAAAGACGGTATATATTGCCGCAGTGAGAAGAATCAGGATAAATTGACCCCGTAAAAAGGCATTCCAGATTCGTGATAATTCTTCACCCATTCGCCGCACGTCACTTTGGTAACCTGGAATGTGAAGCTGGATCAAATTGCTTTCCGAACCGTCACTCTCTGAGAGGATAAAATAAGAAACAAGGATCACAAAAAATCCCCATCCTATCATTGTGGCAGCACCGGAGGCAAGCGAGCCGAGGAATGTCCCCATTTGAGAGAAAACCGGTTGAACCATACTCAGCGCCTGGTTGGCCAGATCTTTAAGGCCGAGATTTAGCGTACTGAGATCATACACAAAAGGTCCAATTTTAATTTGGTAGGTGCTGAGATTTTCAAAAAAAGTCGGGACGTTTTGAACAGCGCGTTGCAGAAAATCCACCAGATTTTGCACATAATCAACAAGCGTAAAACCACCCCAGGCCATCACTGCTAACAGAACAACAATCATTACAACATAGAGTAGAATGACCGTCAGTCGCCAGGAAAGTTTCAACCATTTCTTTATTTGTACAGCAACTGGATGAAAAATATAGGCCAGAACAAACGCCAGTAAAAGAGGCCCTAAAACGTCCTTAAATCGGATCAAAAGACCGGCAGTGATTGCGACCAACGTTAAACCAACCACCAGCTTTGTTGTATTTTCCCAATTTGGAGATGCAGCATCCTGGCGCATAAATTTTATCTTTACCCTTTAAATTCTTCAACTACTTTCAGAGAATAATTAACTTGCTACCTTACCTATGTTAATTATATAGACTTTCATGGAAAAGCCAACACATACAGTAAAGCTTCCCCTTCCACCAGCTTGATGGAAGGGGAAGTACTTTAATAGACTTTCATAGAAAAGAAAGGTTACGAACAAAGGCCTGGGGTGAACATGTTAAAGAGCCACCCAAACCAATCGCACCATGCATCACTCGAATCTACGTAAATGAAAAATCCAATACACAGGCAGGCAATGATCAGCAGCAACCCAACGACAATAATCCAGATAGGGAATTTCTTTTTGGGCGTTTCATTGACCGGCGAAGGCGGGATCTGCCCGGAATAGGCCGGAACTGGAGCAGGCGGAAAAGGCGCTGCAGGCGGTGTACTGGACATATAATCGGGGAATGATTCTTCCATCGGCGGCACATATTGCTGGGGCGTCTGCATCGTTTGCGGTTGTCTGGGAGTAGAAGCAATGGTTTCATTTTGTCCAGTCTGAACCAACTCATACAACAGGCTTACATTCTCGCCCAACATAACCAATTCTCCTGGGCGGAGTGTATAAGGCCCCATCAATCGCTGTCCATTGACCGAAGTTCCATTTGTTGAGCCTAAGTCCTCAACAACATAATTGTCATCTTGCAGGAATAACCGGGTATGTCGTCGAGAAACTTCTGGATCATTGATAACAATTTCATTGTTTAAATCACGCCCAATGAATGCCTCCGGCATATCCAACAGAAAACTCTTCCCGACAGTTGGGCCAGAACGCATAACCAAACGATATTTTGATGCCATTTGTCATTCCTCCATTGAATAAATACAGTATTAGTTTAACGGTTTTAGATTCGCATGTCAACTTACTAAACTCACTTACTAAACTCAATTTTGAAAACAAATCGCTAAAGCCGGCAAGATCAAAATATCACAAGGAGGTCACCCCTGAACCATCTTGGGCTGGTGTTGCTCCAATTTATGGACGTTTATATACCGGTCCCAGACCTTTCAACCGGACCCCTTCTCGAAGATGCTGGTATGAGATCTTACTTGGATCTTCAATGATCGCTCCTGGCGCATCAACATTGATAATCTCACTCGCAATAGGACCAAAATCAGCTCGATAATGATTGGCACTCTTTAAAGCCAATATTTTCATCTCGGCTGGTTCAATTCCCACAACTCGGAAGAAAGATTGATCTAATGCCTGCATACGGTCCGTTGAAACCACCACTCGAACATCATCCACTTTCAGTTGGGCCATTTTCCCCAGATTCATTTTTCGATCTTTCACCATCGGGCCGGTCCCCAGAAAATCTCCATCGAAAAGTTTTTCTACCGAGAAAGATGCTGAAAAAGGCGTGTGCCCGGGTAAAGATTTACCTCCTACGGCCATTTCAACCACTGCACCTTCCCCCGCTTGGTGTGCAATTTCAGCAGCTTCCGGATCCCATAACAACCCTAAGGCCGCCTTTTGAGCATGATTTTTCACAAGTTCCTGCAAAACCCATACCGTATCCGAAGTGCTCCCCCCCCCAGCATTATCCTGAATATCCGCCAGAAGGACGGGTCTATTGGCTTTTTCTGCAATCTGCATTGCCTTTTGAACCGCCTCTTCCGGAGGAAACAAATCGACACTGAATTGAGGTTCTCGCTCCAATATGGCTTGAAGTAAAACATCGGCTGCCTGGTCTGCACTTTGCTGGTCAATGGCGTAAGTGAAAACAGAAGGCCCGGTATGTGGAAGATCCACCGCATTAAAACCTTCCATTACTGTTGCTGAGATCACCTCTTCAGCCTGTTCCACGCCCGGGATCATCTCGTACAATGACTTTGCCGGTTCCCGCGACGTAGTCTGCGTCGTAGCAGGCATCAGGAAAGGTGCTTGTTTGAAGGTTTTAAATGATGGTTTGCCATCCAGCAAATGCTTGAGTGCAAAAGCACATCGCTGTCCGTTTTCAAAGCCATCAACATGAGGATAGGTGCGGTATCCAATCATCACTGTCGCAAGCTCAAAACACTCTTTAGAGATATTACCATGCAGGTCTAATGAACAAACAATAGGAATATCTCCTACAATCTTTCTAACTCGGCGCAAAATTTCGGTTTCCCCATCCATCAAATCGCCATACACCATCGCCCCATGCAGATCCAGAAACAGCCCATCAAACGGCTTGTTTTCCTTAAGCGATTCTTCAATCATCTCCATGATGGTGTCAAAAACACTGAGCGGAAGAGAGCCGGATGGTTCCGTTCCGCACCATACCAGAGGAACCACTTCAAAGCCCAGTTCATCTGCGACAGACATAAAGCCACTGGCAGCGATGTTAAACCGGCCCTCTTTGAATTTAAAAATATCCTTACCTTTGCGCAGCTCCGGATAAAAACCACTTTGATTTAAAAAATTTTCGAGAGGAGTCGGAGTCTGTGAAAATGTGTTGGTTTCATGAATAAAGCCCGCTAAACCGATTTTGAACATATTCCCTCCAAAACTTTACGGATTGATTTAATCCAAATAAGCATAGATTTCTCAACCTACGAAACTGTTCAGAACATCATAACTCTTAATAGATTATAAATCAAAAACCAGCTAAAAAACACGATTTGGTTTTTTAATTCTGTAGCAGAGCACTCCCCGGTAAAGCAAACAGGCCCAAATTCGTTCAAAGAAACTATCAGATCAATTGATGCTTCACGCCTCAAAATATCTTAATGTTTTGAAGCATGAAGCGCAAAAATTATTTTCGAAGCCAGGTTCTCTTCTTTACCGATTTACCAGACCATGCAAAATCCCCTGGGAAAACCGATTCCAGGGGATTTTGACGAGATGTTTAATGGACTATGGTGTAATAAACTTCCTGACAACTGACCACTGGCTGGGCCCATTGGTTCCATTCGCCCTGACCCGCCAGTACAGGGTCCGTCCTTTCAATAGATTCGAGGTTGGTACATAGCTTGATGCGTTCACTTTCTTATTCACCAGACGCTTCGAGAAACTTGCATTGCTGGATATCTGAATCGTGTAAGATGTCGCTCCTTCCATATCTTCCCAGTCAAACGCAGGCCTTAGCTCCGTAACATTTTCCAAATCCGCTGGCGTCACTAATTCCGGCGGTGCAATAGCCGTCCGCAGAGCCCATACTTTTGACCATCCCGAATATGCGCCCGTCGTGTTGAAAGCTCTCACCCGCCAATAATACTTGGTGTTTGCATCCAGCCCTTTCCCATCCGGCAAGGTGTACTCCGAGTTGGTTCTCCCTTCTACGATATCATCCACCAATGGCTCTGCAAAATCCTCTGTCGTGGATAGCTGCACCTGATAATGATCAAACACTGTCAGTTTTGGCATGCTGCTGTTATTCCAATTCAACCGTGGTGTGTAATCCGTTGTCAACGAATTATTTTTCGGGCTTTTCAGAACCGGAACACTTGGCGGATTACTCGTGACAAAATCCCTCACTTCCGACCACGGTCCCTTTACATAATTTGTCTCTGCCCTTACCCGCCAATACAATGTACTGTTGACAGGTAAATCTTTTGTCAGGCTAAGTTCTGAGCTTGTTACTCGTTTGCTCACCACCGACTTCTTGAATGTATTTGTCCGGGATATCTGGATCAGATACTTGGTCGCTCCTGTCACATCATCCCAGTTAAAATCTGGCCGGTCCGTCAATAATACTTCTCCTGCTTCCACTGTGACCAGATTAACCTGATCCAACGGGATATACAGTTTGTATACAGTTGACCAGGAACCGGCTGCTTCCGATCCATTAAATCCTCTCACCCGCCAGTAGTAGCGCATTCCGGGGACCAGTTCTATACCCGAAGTGTAATTCGATTCGACAATATTCGTCTCATTGATCACCATTTTCGCTGCACTGAATTTACTACTGGTAGCCACCTGGATCTGGTAATACACTGCTGCAGGCGTTGAATCGCGCCAATCAAAAGCTGGTGTGTACGTATCAATTACTTCTCCATTGGAGGGTGTTAACAATCGTGGCCGACCCGGTTTGGCCGGTTTAATGTAGTACACCATATGATCGTCACTGGTGCTTGCCAATGAGGGATTTCCGGCTTCGTCTTGTGCAGCATTCTCCAGAATCGTCGCAATCACGGTTCCTGAGCTACTCATACCACGTACTTCAACGGTGTAACGCATCCCGCTTCCATTCACTTCCACCATCTTTGTGCCTTTAGCAGTCCCGCTAATCCTCACATCCGAACTTTCAAAACCGTTCACTACTTCACTGAACACCACATCAAATACCACCGGCCAGCTATTGGCGGGATCTGCCTGTTCAGCACCCTGGTTGATAGTTACGTCCGGCGAAGTAATATCCGGGGTTTTTTCGTAATCGACAATTACGCTGTGCGCTTCGGCTGGCATCGTCAGAACATTACTGGCTGCAGTACTTGTATCATCCTCTGTTCCCGTCCAGCCTCCGATCTCCCAGCCGTCTGCCGGGCTCGCCCTCCGGGTGCTTGCTTCCCCGTCTACATCTTGCCCCTTGGCTGGACAGGGTGCCGCTTTCACCGGGCTGGCCGTCG
>JAHDQE010000062.1 GCA_018433975.1 Ornatilinea sp.
ACAAGCTCAACCAGAAGCGAAGAGACCAGGTCGACCACATCTTTATCAGGTCCCTGGACAGTGAGTTCCGATCCCCTGAGAATAACGGAAACGGGGTAACGTTCTTCCAAGGCCCGAAGATTTTCATCGTTCTGCCCAACGAGGCGAGCCAGGATTTCGCCTCCGTCGACTGTGACGTGTCGGCTATGGGACCGAACGGAACCGGCCCTCTCAAGGGGCGTCGTTTCGTCGTTCCTAAGCACGCTCAACGGAGGTTATCTCGGGAAATTCGCTCATCAGGACCTTCTCGACCTGGACACGAAGCGTCTCCTGGGCGAAGGGGCAAGTTCCGCAGGCTCCCTTGAGAAGGACCTTCAGGCAACCCGAGGCGGATTCAAAAGAGACGAAATCGATATCACCCCCATGGCCCTGAAGAGCGGGCCGGATGGTTTCGGAAATGACATTCCGGATCCGTTGTTCCAGTTCCATCACAGAGAGTCTCTCCTTTGGGCCGTCTTCGTAAAGAACGGCTTTTTTAAAGGAGGCCCGGAACACTCCGGGCCTCCGCTTAAGACATTATAACACGGTCATCGTCGAAACGCTTTAAAGCGGGTAAGCCACGCCGTCAAGGGCCTCTTCAAAGCCGACATCCCGGTAGGTCTTCCGAGCGAATTTGCGAGGGAGAAAATCCTTCGCCACGGCAGGGAAGAGGACGTAGCTCAGGTAATCTTCGGGCTGCAGAGCCCAGACTCCTACCGCCTTAAGAGCCCCCGGAAGCTCCGCCGCAAGATGCTCGGCGGGCCGGCCGCTGATAGGCCCCTCGTCCCCTATCACTTTTTTACGGATCTGCTCGTCGACGGGAGCGGGCGGACGACCGTAATAACCGAGAAAGTATTGCTTGACTTCCTTGGGGATAATCTTCCATCGTTCTCCTACAAGAACATTAAGGGCGGCCTGTGTGCCGACGATCTGGCTTGACGGAGTGACCAGCGGCGGATAACCCATCTCCTTCCGAACCTGAGGGACCTCCTTGAGAACGGCATCCAGTCTATCCAGGGCGTTCTGCTCTTTCAGTTGACTGACGAGATTGGAGTACATGCCACCGGGGATCTGGTAGCGAAGGATGTTGATGTTGATGCCCTGAAGGCTGACGATATCCTTGCTGTAATTCTCCCTGACTCGACGGAAATGTTCAGCCACAGGAACAAGACGCTCCAAGTCCAACCCTGTATCGTAAGGTGTTCCGGCCAGACCGGCGACGATGGCCTCCGTCGCTGGCTGGCTGGTCCCCATGGAAAGGGGGGAAATGGCGCAGTCCACGATATCGGCACCGGCACGGCAGGCTTCGAAGTAGCTCATGGCAGCCAGTCCCGTCGTGTAGTGACTGTGGACCTGGATGGGCAGGCCGGTCCGTTCCTTGATCCCCTTGACCAGCGGGTAGGCTTCTGCCGGGCTCAGAAGCCCCGCCATATCCTTGATGCAAATGGAATCGGCACCCATGCCTTTCATGGCAAAGGCAAGTTCTTCAAA
>JAHDQE010000047.1 GCA_018433975.1 Ornatilinea sp.
CCGAAGAAGCGCCGTGAAAGAGCCTCTTGCAGAGACACCTCGCTTCAATATTAAAATAGGAGAGGGAATTGTCGGCCATGTCGCAAAAACCGGAGAGGAAATCATTGCCGGCAACGTTCGGAGCGAGCCGCATTACCTGTCGCTGGATTATCTCCCCAAAACCCGCTCGGAAGCGGCCCTCCCGCTGCGGGTAGAAAACCGCATTTTGGGAGTACTGGACATCCAGAGCGACCAACCCAACGCTTTCCACCAGATCGATATGCTGGTTATTCACGCCCTTGCAGACAGCATCGCGCTCGCCGTGGAAGGCGCACGGCTTTACAGTGACCTGCGGCTGAGCCTGGAAAAGATTTCTACAGTTTCCGAAATCGGCCGCGTGCTGACTTCCATCCTGGAACTGGATAAGCTGCCCAAAGAGGCCGTAGAGCTTATCCATGAGCGTCTTGGATATCCCTATGTGCATCTGTTTTCCGTTCATTCGGGGAGGCGGCTGGTCATTTACCTGACCGGAAGCGGCCAGCGCAGCCAGGCCATGCAGGAACAGGAAATCACTTATGCCCTGGACGCGCCGGCAGGCGTTATCCCCTGGGTCGCCCGGAATGGTGAATCCGTCCTGGCAAACGATGTTACCCTGGACCCACGCTATATTCCCACCACGCTTCCTCCCGAAGATACCCGCTCAGAGTTAACCATTCCATTGATTTTTGGCGGAGAAATCCTCGGTGTGCTGGATATCCAGAGTGACAAAATCAACGCTTTCGACGTGAAGGATCTTCCCGTGCTTGAAGCGGTGGCTACCAGCCTGGCAACCGCTTTGCGGAATGCTACCCTGTACCGCTCTGAAATCTGGCGCCGCCAGGTCACAGACAGCCTGCATGACGTGGCCGGTTTGCTTTCCGAGAAGGTGGCGCTTAATGATCTTCTCGACAGCATCCTTTCAGAACTCGAACGCAATCTGCCCTGTGAGATTTCTGCCATCTGGCTGGTAGAGGATACGGGACCGGATGACTATACAAGCGGAGCAACGCTTAAACTGGCCGCCGCACATGGGATTGAAGCCGAAAAACTGATTGCAGCCCACCGCAAATCTCCATCCGCTTACTCCTTCCTGGAAGAAGCGCTTCAAAAGACGCAACCCACTATTCGCCAACCGGACCAAGCCTACGGCCCGCTGGGGACAGCAATGGCATACCCCTCCGACTATTCTTCCATCGCGGCACCACTTCACCTGGACGGCCAGTCCCTGGGGCTCATTACGCTGGCCCACCCGACATACGGCCGCTATGGCTCCGAGGCGGCAGCCATGACGAGCACTTTTGCCAGCTACGCCGGATCGGCCATTCAAAACGCGCGTCTTTATGCCGATTCACAACAACAGGCCTGGATTTCAACCGTTTTACTTCAGGTTGCAGAGACCTATCAGGCAGCAGAATCGATTGATGAACTTCTTTCCACAACAACCCGGCTGATTCCATTATTGATCGGGGTAAAGCAATGCGGCGTCTTCTTATGGGAGGATTTCCGGGAGGTCTTTCTCCTCAAATCCTGGTATGGCCTTCGCCGTTCTCCTTCAAAAACGGTTTTTCAACCTCAAGAAACGGCCGCTTTCCGGAACCTTCAGGAAACCCTTTCACCGGTCTTTATCACCCGGATTGAAGACGAATTGGACCTGCCGGAATTAAACTCTCCGGATGAACAGACCACTCTTGTTTTGCTTCCTCTGGTCGCACGCGGCAAACTGCTTGGTGCGCTACTCGTGGCACATCACACCACCGGACAGCCTTTCGCTACCCGGACCTTCAACGACCAGACGATTTCAATCCTGGAAGGGATCACCCGGCAAACGGCCCTTGCATTGGAAAACCTCCAGCTTCTGGAAGCCAGACAGGAAGAGGGCTACGTCACCGCCGTCATGCTTCAGGTAGCCCAGGCGATTGCAAGCCAAAACAATTTAGAGGATACCCTTGAAACCATCGTCCATTTGATGCCCATCCTGGTGGGAATTGATACCTGCGTGATCTATCTCTGGAATGAAAAAGAGCAAATTTTTCAACCCAAAACAGCCTACACGGATTGGCAGGAATCCAGGACAAAAATTTTAACCACACTTTATGCACCCGGCGATTTTCCCTTGATTGACAGTGTCCAAAAAAGCCGCCAGATGGCCTTCTGCCCACTCAACTCTCCCGATCTGCCTCAGGAACAATGGAAAGACCTGGTTTGTTTCACGGATCCGGATCAGGACTCCCTGACAGCCGTCCAGGGGCTTGATTGGCTCATTGGTTTTCCGCTCACCGTTAAAGGTGAAATCTACGGGGTTATGATCGCCCGCGATTCGGGAGCTTCTCCTGCATTTCGAAAGAAACGGATCGAAATTGTCTCCGGAATTGCACAGCAAATCGCACTGGCCATTCAAAACGAAAAACTTAACCTGGAAATGGTTGAGCGTGAGCACATGGAACGCGAAATACAGCTCGCCAGAGAGATTCAACAGACTTTCCTGCCGGACACCTTACCTGAAATTGGGGATTGGGAAATCGCCTCAAAGTGGAACACCGCCCGAAGCGTGGGCGGAGATTTTTACGACGCTTTCCTGCTGGATCAAAACCACCTTGGCCTGGTCATCGCGGATGTAGCGGATAAAGGTATGGCCGCAGCGCTGTATATGACAGTGTCCTGTACACTGATCCGGTCCAACAGCAAGACTTTCAGCTCTCCTGCTGCCGTCCTGGAGAAAGTCAACGAACCACTGGCCCAGAATTCCCAGAATGGGATGTTTGTTACAGCCGTTTACGCGGTGCTGGACCTCGCTACCGGAATGCTGACCTATGCCAATGCGGGACATAACCTTCCCCTCCTGAAAAGGGCTTCCGGTCCGACAATTGAGACCCTACCCAAGGGCGGAATTGCTCTCGGCATCCTGAATAAAATCACCTTGACGGATTATCGCATTCAGATCATGCCCGGTGACTGCCTTCTGTTATACACCGATGGGGTTACCGAAACCTTCTCCCCTTCAGGAATGCCTTATGGCGAGGAACGCCTGAAAGCGTTCCTGACCCGCCGCCGGTATAAAACGCTGGAGGAGATGTTTGACAAGCTGGATGAAACTCTATCCGATTTCCGCCAGGGTTTGCCTGCCTCAGACGATGTCACTTTGCTGGCAGTCAGACGTTCCAATGGAAAAGCCGCATCGCTCCAATAAATTTAATTAATATTCATTATATTTCGCCTGGTATGAGAATTCCTCCGGCATAATCGAGAGGGGAAGGGATTATCAAAACACAGCCATCCGAACTGCATCGAAGCAGATCGCAAAAGGCGCCTGACCACTTATTCTGATTTTTACCCCGCTTTGATCCGTTAAGGTTCAATCGTTTTTTCGCGCTGTTTTTATAAAGTCAAGATGTATAATAATGCCATCCTAACCCATTCAGAGGGAGAAATATGCCAAAAAAAATTGTTGCAACACTGCTAATTACCTCGATCCTCATCATCATGATGGCCTGTATATCCACCCCCAAAGCAGACACAAATCTAGCTCAAACCGAAATGGCTTTGCAAATCACGCAAACTTCTATGGTGATGAGTCTGGCTCAAACCCAGGAGTCCATGAACATGCTGGCAACTCAAAATGCCATGCAGTTGACCCAGACCGCTCTAGCCGTTCCCGTTACCGAAAATTCAACGGATAATCCGGCATCGCCCCCCACTGCCCCCGAACAACCCACACCCCTTACGCCCTCCCAACCAGCTACTGCTTCACTGGCGACAAATTTCGGATCACCAGAAAAATGGTCCGACGGTGTGTGTGATATCGCTTGCTATTTCGCGGATGTAACCGGAGATGGTAAAGCGGACTTTATTGCACATGACAATGATGGCATATACGTACTGCCCTCAGATGGCAGTTCATTTGGTACTTACACCAATTGGACAGGCGGCCCCAGCGGTTGTGACAAAGGCTGCTATTTTGCAGACGCCACCGGGGATGGTAAAGCCGATTATATTGCCCATGACGATGACGGCATCTACGTCCTACCCTCAACCGGTTCCAGCTTTGGACAATTCACCAACTGGACGGGCGGTCCCAGCAGTTGTGATCAATCCTGCCACTTCACGGATGTGACCGGTGATGGCAAAGCGGATTTTGTAGCAGTAGATTATGACGGGATCTATGTATTACCTTCAACCGGAAGCAGCTTTGCCTCACCCCAAAAATGGTCCGACGGCGGATGCAATATCGCCTGTTATTTTGCGGACGCAAACGGTGACAGCATTTCTGATTTCATTGCCCATGATTATGATGGGGTGTATGTCCTGCCTTCTACCGGAAATGGGTTTGGATCTCCTACCAACTGGACAGGCGGCCCAAGCAGCTGCGACTTCGCCTGTTATTTTGCGGATGCAACCGGTGACAGGATGGCCGATTTCATTGCATACGACAATGACGGCATCTACGTCCTGCCCTCGACCGGGTCCAGCTTTGGGCAATTTACCAATTGGACAGGCGGCCCCACCCGCTGCGATCAATCCTGCCACTTCGCGGATGTAACCGGAGATGGCCGGGTGGATTATATCGCCGTCGATAACGATGGGATTTACGTGCTGCGAGCCAGATAATTTTTTATACCCGATAAAGAGGCTGTCCAGAAAAAGTGACAGCCTCTTTTCTTTTTTCTACTTAGAGTTGGCTTTTACCCAATCCGCCCTAATCATCAAGCACATAGCACAATGCTTTAAAAGACAGAATTGAGAACGGTACTTATTTTCACTTTGAAGTGTAATTCGGGAATTCGTAAAAGAAATTAATCGCCAAAAAAGAGTTCTTTCCAGACTTCTATCTTTTCATAGACAAAAGCCGTCGGGGTGGCGACGATTTGGGGTGTTGGGGCAACCTCCGTGTCAGCAAGCGGGATAATCAAGACCCTGCCGTCATCATTCGTCATTTGCTGATCTTCAGCGTAATCTTCCACCGCATCACCCGATTTGGCATAAGCCACTTCCGTTTTCATAGCCACTTCCGTTTGCGCAAAAGCAAACGCCTCCGTGGCTATCCGATCCCGTTCCAACTGCAAGTCCTCCAGTTCAGTCAGCCTGGAATTCAAGTCCATGATCAAGAACATAAAAACCAGCACCAGGCCCATGATGAGGAGGCGCTTTTTATTAATTCTCAAATGGAGAAATGGATTAGGAATTTTAGGGCTCATGCTCATATCTTACCGCACTTCAAACCAGGACACAAGAAGCATAGTAAATAAAAAAAAACCTCCGTTTATCACAGAGGTTCTGTGCCGAAGGAGGGATTTGAACCCTCACGAGCCTAATTGCCCACTACGCCCTGAACGTAGCGCGTCTGCCTATTCCGCCACTTCGGCTTTTTTTGAACTCCTGTATTCTATCGCTAATAAACCGATTCGTCAACCTTTTAGCCGGTTTGAAAATCGGCAATAAGAACAAAAAAATGCCACAATTGGGAATATCTCTTGCAACCCACACCTTGAAAACAGTACCTCTCTGATATTGACCATGCTATAATCAGAGGAGGGGCAGCACAACCCAGCATGGAATGGCGCCTGCTTAAACCATGATCATAAACTTGGAACCATGAGCCGAATACCGGGATAAGTAGCATGACAAAATTCTTCCAACAAGTTTTCAATATCCTGACTTCCCCTCCGGGGAATTTGATTTATCATCTCATTCTGGTCTTCTCGATCGCAATTGCCCTGCAAATTGCATTATCCTCCCAACGGCGCAGCGAACCCAAACAAACAAAGCGAGTCCTGCTTGGGTTGGGCATTCTCCTGGCCGGACAAATGCTTTTGTTCTTAAGCAGCGGCCTGGCATGGCAGAATATTGCAGATCCCCAATTTTACCTTCCGCCTGTGGATCGGGCAGTCACCGCTTTCAGCTTGATCTGGCTGATCTGGATTTTGGTGTTCCCCAAAACCCACCGTGCCGCGGATGCAGTCAATGGCCTGCTGAACCTCGTTGTACTGATCCTGCTTGTTTTTACTCTTGCAACCTGGCGCAACTCCGATCCTGCACTGGCCTTTAACAACTCGGTACTTGACCTTGGCTGGGGGATTTTGTGCATCTTTTTGTCGCTCACAGGGATATTGCTGCTGCTTCTGGAAAAACCGGCATCCTGGGGGATTGGGGTAAGCGTCCTGCTGCTCCATATTACCGGCTATGTTGTTCACCTTCTCTATACGGGGCAGGTCGGTGATTTCGCCGCGCCCCTGAGGCTGGCCCAAATCTGTGCCTACCCGCTGCTACCGATCCTGATCCTTCGAAGTGTTGAGGTCCACCCGGCACCTTCCATCTCTCTCCCTTCCAAAAAGGAAGAATCTTTTATTGAAAGAAGGCGATACAGTGCAGACCCCCGGGCAGCCTATGGTTTGCTGAACCTGGCCATCCAGGAAAAAGAAGAAGATATTTATGAAGCCCTGACTCGCGCGGTTGCTCAAACTCTCCTGGCAGATCTTTGTCTCCTGTTCCAGGCATCCCCATTTTCCGAAGAACTTCTTCTGCGCGGGGGATACGACCTGATCCGCGAAGAAGATTTGCCATCCCAAATGACGCTCCAGAAAAGCACGCTGCCAACCATTGCCGGCGCAATACAGCGTGGAAAACCCCTTATGATTACAGCGCAGGAACAATCCTTGCCGGATTTTGACGCACTGGTAGAAATTCTTGGGCTGGAGAAACCGGGAAATCTCTTATTAGTACCGATCAGCGTTTCCAATACCATCTGGGGCGGTCTGGTTTTGCTTTCTCCTTATTCCAATCGCATCTGGGAAAATCAGGATGAAACTTACCTCTCCGGGGCTGTCGATTTGCTGGCTCAATTCCTTGAGAAAACCGAACAATGGGGCGAAAACCAAAAGACCCTCCAGCAACTCCAGAACGAATTAGAAATTGCCCAATTACAACTCAGCAGTTTGAAATCGGAGCAGCCCCCGGCGGCCACTTCCACAACGGCGGAGAGCCTGCGGCCCAAACCTCAAACAGAAGAAGAACTGGAAAAACTCATTGCGCTCCAGAGAGAGACCCAGCAGATCGTTGAACAACTGAAAGCCGAAAATGAACAATTAACGGCAAAGCTGGCCTCAACCACCAACAGCCCATCTTCTGAAAATACCCATGCCGCGAAATTATCCGAAATGCGCTCCGAGCTGCGGCTGGCGTTACAAGAGCTGGCCCATCTTCAAAACGAACTGGCAGACACCAATCTCAAGAATGTCAAACTTGAGAAAGAATTAGAGTTATCCACTTCTTTACCCCAAAATAACCCCCAGGTTGTCAACGCCATCTTTCAGGAATTGCGCCAACCGCTGGCATCTATTGTCGGGTACACCGACCTGCTGCTCTCAGAAACCGGCGGCATCCTCGGCGCTTTACAACAAAACTTTTTGAAACGCATAAAAGCGTCGCTGGGCCGCATTGATTCGGTCCTAAAAAACCCGAACGGAATTGATGATGCCAGCACCCGATTAATCTCCGCGGTCAACCTGAGCAGCGTAATCGATAAATCCATTTCGGTCGCCGGAGAGCAGCTTCGAGAGAAAAAAGTAACGCTTCGGATGGATATGCCGGATCAACTGCCCAACGCAATTGCAGACGAGGATACCCTGGAGCAGATTATCGGCAACCTTCTTAATAATGCAGTGATGGCTTCCCCATTTGAGGGAACAGTTACCTTACGGGTCACAACCGAAGACCGCGAGGACCTGTCTTACTTGCTGATCCAGGTTGAAGACACCGGCGGAGGGATTGAGCCCCGAGATCTGCAACGCGTCTTTTCGCGCCGCTATCGCGGGGATAACCCGGTCGTTAAAGGAATTGGCGATACCGGAGTTGGCCTGACCATCGCAAAAACGTTAACGGAAGCGCTGGATGGACGGATCTGGGTACACAGTGAAGTAGGCCAGGGTACAACTTTCAGCGTTCTTCTTCCCATCATACCGGAAGAGGATCTAACGGCAGATTCACAGGAATGAAGCATCTAAAAGAATTGCTCCTGGGGCTTCTGGCCTCTCTGGCAACCACCCTGATCGTCCTGGGGGCACTATCCATTTCGATCACGGAAGGAATGGTGTTTGTGCCTACCCTGCAACTTTCGGCCACATCGAATTCTTCGGATTTCAATTTAACAACCCTGCTGCCGGAACAGACCCGAACAACAAAGGCCACAGAAGCCAACCACCTCATCACTGCCACACCACCGGCCGTTCAGGCATGTAATTATCCCAAAAAATGGCATCTTTATACGATTGAAATCGGTGATACGCTGAAGGCATTGGCAAAGCAATTTGGAATCACCCAGCAAGAATTAAAAGACGCCAATTGCCTGTTGAGCGATGAACTGGTACCCGGAACGGATATCTACGTTCCGGAGCTTAAACCTACGGCTACTCAGAAGCCTACCCGGACGCCAGAACCATCCAAAACAAGCACCCGTACGCCTGCGTCCAGCTCATGCGGCATTCCGGCAGGTTGGATTGCTTATCGCATCCAGCCCGGAGAGAACTTATTCCGAATCGGCCTGCGCTATAATGTGACCGCTGAAGAACTGCGGCGTGTGAATTGTCTGGCGAGTTCGGACCGGATCTTTTCCGGGGCCATCATTTATGTTCCCAACGTCCCGACGATCACCCCAACCTATACGCGCACCTCACCCCCACCCACGGCCACGCCAAAACCTACAAAAGCGCCTACTTCCACCAGGACTCTTACGGTCACTCTGCCCGCCAGCACCAGCACAACAGTCCCAAGCGCTACGCCCACTGCGACCCTTGTGGACACGGCTACTGAAACACCGATTCCTACAGAGGTTCCAACAGAAACGCCGGTACCACCGAGTGCTACCCCTACCGAGACTCTCATTCCATCGGAAACCACGACTGTACCATGAACTTTTACAGCGTACCGCCCCGGAGAAATATTCCCAGAAGAATCGGATTAATTTTTTTACTGACGACCCTCCTGTCAGGCTGTGATCTCTTTCCCTTTCTGGCCAGTGAGGTTACCACCAATCCGGTCCAATACGTTGAAGTCATCGCCACTGCCAATCCGGAAGGGACTGCCACGTCCACCCCATTCCAACCGCAGCCCCCAACCGCCACTCCGCTGCCTTCCCCCACCCCTCTGGTAACCGCCACCCCCAAACCCACCAAACGGCCAACCGAGACGCCCTGGGTCAACAATGCCGAACTGCCGGAAGGCCAGCGCAAAATCTTAATCCTGGGTTCCGACTCCAGAGGAGACGGCGGTTTCAGAACCGATGTCATCCTTTTATTAATCCTCAATCCACAACAGGGAACGGCGAGCGCGGTTTCTTTCCCCCGTGACCTGCTTGTTAACATTCCCGGCATTGGTCAGGACCGGATCAACACCGCCATGGTGTACGGCGGATTCTCCCTACTCGCATCCACTTTTGAGACCAACTTTGGAGTCCGGCCCGACGGTTATGTCCTGACCGACTTCAGCGGTTTCAAGGATATTGTGAACAGCCTGGACGGGATCAATGTTGATGCAGCTTCAAGCCTCACGGATAAATGCGACCTGCCGCAGGCCAATTGGGATGGGTACTGCACGGTGGAACCCGGCTCCATCAACATGGATGGAGCAACCGCTTTGTGGTACGTCCGGGCCCGCCACACCACCAGTGATTTTGACCGGACCCGCCGCGAGCAAGAAGTGCTTCGGGGAATATTCGATAAACTTCTAAGCCTGGATGCGGTCTCCCGCGTACCGGAACTATATGATCTTTACCGGAAAAATGTCGAAATCAGCCTTTCGCTCAATGATGTAGCTTCTCTGATCACCATGGCACCGCAGCTTGCCGAATCCGGCCGGATCCGCCGCTATGCTATCGGCCCCGGTCAGGTCTGGGATTACATCGTCCCGGGCTCCGGCGCACGCGTGCTGCTGCAAAACGAGCCCGCGATCCGCTCCATCATCTACGAAGCGCTGACCCCCTAGCACATGCTCTTATCCGGCTTTCTTATCCATCCGTCACCGCAAGTTTAAAAAAACTTGCGAATAAAGAAGGATTCCTGATTTCTCCTTTACAACCTTTTTACTTCTTTGTTCCTGATAAAATCCGGAATATCTCTTGTGGTTCCCCAAAGCAGAACGCGATCGCCGCAGCACAGGTCAAGATTGATTGACATTTATCCGTAAAAGGTGTAAACTCTTTACAGACAAAACGACTATGCGAAAGTCATTATCCACTCGGAGGTCTCTCATGTCTCTTGATTCCACCACTCCCGCGGCGCACATCCACTCGGATACCCCCTTGCTCCCGGCGATCAGTTCCTGGGAAATTTTTCTCCAGGATCAAGGACGTTCGATTTACACCATCAAAGCCTTCAAAGGCGATCTAAATCTCCTGGCATCTTATTTGCCTCCGGGACGCAGCGTGGGCTCCATCACGACCAGCGACCTGAATCATTTCCTCAAGTGGCTTCAAGAAGGCCGGGGAGTGCCCTGCAGTCCCAAAAGCCTGGCGCGCCGCATTACTTCGATCAAATCCTTCTTCCGATGGCTGCATACAAACGGTGTATTGATGATGGATCCCGCGGAGAAAGTCGTCCAGAAATCGGTTATCAGCCCCCTGCCGGATGTACTGACCTCTGAGGAAATCCTGAAAGTGATGGAAATCGTCAACCGCCAGCGAGAAGGGCAAAAGCCGGATGCACGATCTGCCGCCCTGCTCCTGCTGCTGCTCTCCACGGGCATCAAAAAAGGAGAATGTTTGGGAATCACCCTGAAACACATCGACCTTGAGGCCCCGGACGGTCCCATCCTGTTCATTCGCTATCCCAACCCCAGCTACCGCTATAAGGAGCGCAAAATTCTGCTTTCAGAGGAATGGATCGCGGTTTACCAGGAATATCTACATCAATATGAACCCACCGGGCAATTGTTCCCCTGGTCGCCCCGCAGATTAGAATATCTGCTGGAAGATATTGGAGAATCGGCCGGGCTGGAAAAGCATCTCTCTTTCGATATGTGCCGCTGGACATCCGCTCTGAACGATTGGCGCAGCGGAATGGATACGGATAAAATTCGCCAGAAGCTTGGAATCTCAAAGGTTCAATGGCGCGAGATCCATGCCAAGCTCCATAAACTGGATTTGAAAGTAGAGGGAGAAAAACGAAAAGAAGGTTAACCCTTTTCCACTGATCCTTTCAGGCTCTTGAACACACAAAAACCACGAGACTTTGAACTCGTGGTTTTTTATTATAGAAAGCCAAACAACTTACACAGAAGGCAGCAATTTCAGGTGAAGCACCCGCCGGGTTGTTCCGGTTACCCGGAAAGGCTCTGCCAACCGGCTGCCGCATACCCAGGCAATCCGGCCGCCTGAACAAACTAACGGCCATTTTTCTCTGGCGCGGCGGGGCAGCCTTTCATTGATCCAAAAATCGGCCAGTTTCAAGGAGTGCCCTCCCATCCCCAGCGGCTGAAACCGGTCCCCGGGTCTGCGGGTGCGGAGCACCAGCGGGTCTTCCAACCGGTCCACATCCAGCCAGGCCTCATTGGGGCTGCTCTCCAGCAGCTTCTCCCGGCTTACATCTTCTATGGAACCCAAGGCCGTTACCAGACTCCACCCCTGCTGCAGCTCGATGCTGCCCGGCACCGGTAATACGATCTCATGCCCGGCCTCCATCAAAGGCCAATCCGGTTCCAGTATCCGGTCCAGGTTCTCTGCAACGAACAGCGAATTTCCCTCCAGGCCCAACCACAAGTTGCCAACCAGCTCAATCCGGCGGGCGGCAGGCGGGGAAAGGATAAAGGATTCTGCCCGCACCACGGCTTCATAATCAATATCCCGCAGCGCCGGACGAAGCCGCCCGATTGCTTCACGGATCATATTTTTCCGTAATCCACCGGAGTATCCGCGCAGAAGCTCAAAATCCAAGACAAGATACCCTTCCCCTTCCCGGAGCAAACACCGATCCCAGTTTTGTCGAATCACCTCACGCAGCAACTCATAATCCTCCGCCAGCGCACGGGACATTCTTAATATCCCTTCGCGGATTTGGGGATTATAACTTTCAAGGGATGGGATCAGTTCGTGCCGCAGCCGGTTGCGAAAATAGCGGGTGTCCAGATTTGTGTGGTCCATGACCGGATCCAGCCGGTTGTTTTTGCAGTAGGACAGAATTTCCGTCCGCCACATGCTCAATAAAGGCCGGATAAGCGGGATTTCCGAATCCCATACGGGCAGAATAGCACGGTAAGTCATCCCTTTCAGCCCGGACAACCCACTGCCGCGCAGCAGGTGCATCAGCACCGTTTCAACCTGATCATCGGCGTGGTGCGCAACTGCCACAGCTCCGGCCCCTGAAGCACGGGCCTGCGAAAAGAGGAATCGATAGCGCGCCTGCCGGGCAGCTTCTTCAATGGAAAGCCCTTCGGTCTGCGCGGCCTCTCTGACATTCCCCTGCTCCAATACAAATTTCAACCCACGCCGGACGGCTTCCCGCTCGACCGATTTGGCCTCAACCCCCGATTCGGGGCGCAGGTTGTGATCGTAGTGAGCCACAATTACCGGAAGGCCTGCTTTATCCAGCAAATCCAGCAAACAAAGGCTGTCCGGCCCCCCGGAAACTCCCACCACCAGAGGCCGCTCTAAATCCAGAGCACATTTTTCCAATAAAATTTGATTGAACTGATACAAATCCATAACTCGATTATACCTGTCTCACGACTATTCTAATCCTGTATTTTCCGGTTTATAATCATATCTGAGAAAGGAAAACTCAATGAACAATTCTCTTCAACCCCCAGAAGTCATTCGCATTGAACATCTATGGGCGGGTTATGAAAACGAAATCATCCTGGAGGACATCAACCTCATCCTGAGGGAAAGGGATTTCATTGGCATTATTGGTCCAAACGGGGGAGGAAAAACCACCCTGATTAAAATCATTCTTGGATTAATGGAACCGGTCAAAGGAAGCATCGAAATTCTTGGCGCATCTCCCAAAGAAAACCGGCACAAGGTCGGATATGTGCCCCAAAGTGTGGCTTTCGATCAGGACTTTCCCATCAATGTATGGGACGTAGTTCAGATGGGAAGGCTGGGAAAGCGAAGGCTGCTGAACCGCTTCACCGCAGAAGACCGGGAAATTGTGGCCGAATCTCTGCGACAGGTAGGAATGCTGCACATTCAAAAACGCCCCATCGGGGAACTCTCCGGTGGGCAGCGCCAGCGAGTTTATATCGCACGCGCCCTCACCACCCGGCCAAAAATTTTAATCCTGGATGAACCTACCGCCAGCGTGGACGCCGAAGCCAGCCGGAGTATTTATGAGCTTCTCCACGAGCTTAATCAGAAGGTTACTATCATGCTCATCTCTCATGATATGAGTGCTATTTCCTCATATACCAAATCGATAGGTTGTCTGAACCGCCAATTCCACTATCACGGTGATAAAACACTCACCCCTGAAATGGTACAGGCCGCCTATAAATGTCCTATTGACCTGATCGCCCACGGTCTTCCCCACCGAGTCTTCCCAAACCACGACTAGCTCTGTGGGTTGAGCTCATCGCAGTGATTTTTAATAATTTAATACCTCATTAAACTTGCATCACAAAACAGTTTATGCTAGACTGACATTGATCGTATGTTAAATAGAATCACTTTTAATCAAGTTTTTTGAACAAGGAACGGAATCATATTCCTGCACAGGTGGGAACTGCACAGATACCCAATTCAAGGTAAAAACCACCCGCGGGGAACGACCTTACCTTACTTTGAAAACCAAAATAAGAGGGTGCAATGGCTGAAAAAATCCTGATCGTGGATGATGATCCAGAAACCGTACGTCTCGTCAAACTGATGCTCAGCCGGCAAGGCTACAGCGTCATCACTGCAAATAGCGGCAAACAGGCACTTGATCTACTTCATGCCGAACACCCGGATTTGATTTTGCTGGATGTCATGATGCCGGAAATGGATGGGTTTCAAGTAACCCGCCAGCTCCGCAGCAATCCCAAAACAACCGATACGCCCATTTTAATCTTCAGCGCGAAGGCCCAGGTAGATGATAAAGTAGCGGGGTATGAGGCCGGCGCAGATGAATACCTGACCAAACCCATCCACCCTGCTGAACTGGTAGCCCGCATCAAAGCGCTGCTGATTCGTTCCAAGTCACGCACGGGTCCCTTGGGCCCCATGGAGCTAAAAAACAGCAAAGTGATTGGGGTTATTGCTCCCAAAGGAGGTTTGGGGGCATCCAGTTTAACACTGAACCTGGCAATTTGTCTGAAAAAATACCATAAAAAAGAAGTGATCGCTGCTGAGCTGCGTCCCGGCCAGGGTACCTGGGCCATTGACCTCGGGTTGGATAACCCGGAAGGTCTCAACCGGTTGTTGAAGCTAAAACCCGGCGAACTCACTTCTACCATGATTGAAAATGAATTGATGCAAACCTCGTTTGGTGTGCGCCTTTTACTTGCTTCCAACCACATGGAAGACATTGAGCTGGTAAACACTACTTCTCAAATGGAGATTGTTTTGCAATACCTCACCGGATTGGGGTCTACCGTCCTGCTGGATATCGGCGCAAATATTCTTCCGAATATCGACCAGGTTCTGGAATTCTGCCAGGAGGTCATTATGGTCATAGAGCCTCATCCCGGTACGATTGAAAGAGCTAAAATTTTAAAGGAAGAGCTTCAGGAGAAGGGCTTTGGAAAGGGCAGGTATCTGGACTTTGTTTTAGTAAACCGGGTCCGTTCCGATATGCAGCTTTCTCCGGCCGATATTCAAGAGGCATTGGGCAGACAAATCTCTGAAGTGATTCCACCTGCTCCTGAATTGGCTTACCATGCCGCTGTGCGCTCTGTGCCGCTGATCCAAATGCAGCCGGAAGGATTGATCACACAACAGTTTAAACGTCTGGCAGAAACCGTTGTCCAACGGCTTGAGCAGTAATGAGTCTGATTTCAAAATCCAAAACCATTCAAAAAGCAGTTGACCTTATCCGAAAGTCACAAAACACCATTGTCCTGACCGGAGCGGGGATTTCTACCCCCTCCGGTATTCCTGATTTCCGTTCCTCCAGAACCGGTTTATGGACGAAAAATGATCCGTTTCAGGTCGCTTCCTTAAGTGCTTTCCGTTACCGTCCGCAAGTCTTTTTTGATTGGCTGCAGCCCCTGGCCCAGAAAATATGGGAAGCTCAACCCAATCCGGCTCATATCGCACTGGCAGACCTCGAAAAAGCCGGATATATCCGGACCATCATCACCCAGAATATCGACGGTCTGCACCAAAGGGCAGGTTCTCAAAACGTGATTGAAGTCCACGGGGCCACCAACCAGCTCGACTGCTTAAAATGTAAACAATCTTTTGACGTCGAAAAGTTTGCTGAAACTTTTATCCGGCAGGCCCAGATTCCCCATTGTCCACGGTGCGGCAGTATTTTAAAACCACAAATTGTCCTTTTTGAAGAAATGCTGCCAATGGAAGCCTGGTCAACTGCAGAATGGTACTGCGAGCAAGCGGACCTGATATTGGTTATCGGTTCTTCCCTGGAAGTCGTGCCTGCTGCCCACCTGCCCCACGGAGCACTGCGCAACGGCGCCAAACTGATCATCAACACTCTTTCTGAAACCCACCTTGACCCTTACGCAGATGTTTGTCTGCCGTACGATGTCGTCACCACTCTTCCGGAAATAGCTACCGCATTATTATGACAAGTCCTAAAGATCAAAAATTAGAACAATACGAACATCTGATTTCGCTTTCGCGGGATCTGGCTTCAACCCTGGACCTGGACAGCCTGCTCCAGAAAATCGTGAATATGGCTGTTGAATTAAGCTATTCTCAGGCAGCTTCCATTTTGCTATATGATGAAGTCAACCAGCAGCTTTTTTTCCAAAGCGCCACCAATGCAGAAAACGAACCGCAATTGATGGGCATTGTCGTGCCCACCGACAGTATTGCGGGCTGGGTTGCCCTGAACCGCCAGCCGGTTATTGTAGCCGATGTTCACCAGGATAAAAGGTTCTTCAACAAAGTCGAGAAAGACATCGACTTTCCTACACAATCCATCCTGGCAATCCCATTGATCGCCAAAGAAAAACTGATCGGCGTACTGGAAGTCCTCAATAAAAAAGAGGGAACTTACGTTCCGGAAGATCAGGAAATCCTCATGATCCTGGGGGCGCAGGCTGCAATTGCCATTGAAAACACCCGGTTATTCCAGCAATCCGACCTGATTTCCGAACTGGTGCATGAGATCCGTACCCCTCTGACTTCCATCAATACCATCGCATATTTGCTCCAGCAATCCGTCATTGACTGCGACGAACGGGACCGGCTGGCACAAATTATCCGGGAGGAAACCCAGCGGCTCTCCCGAATGACCTCTCAATTTCTGGATCTTTCCCGGCTCGAATCAGGCCGGATAAGCTTTGATCACATCCGGTTTAGTCTGCCGGAATTATTGCAGGAATGCGTCCAGAACATTCAGCCAGAAGCTGAAAAGTATGGTCTCCAACTCCTCATTGAGAATCAAGACTCACAACTTGAAATTGAAGCGGACCGGGACAAAATCAAACAGGTCATTCTGAACTTACTGAGCAATGCGATCAAATACAACCGGGAGAACGGGACAATCATCCTGCACTCCCATCATGACGAGAATTGGGTCACCATCTCTGTTCAAGATTATGGCATGGGCATTCCGGAAGAAGAAGTCCCTGAAATGTTTAAGAAATTCTTCCGCTCAGAGCGCACCAAAGGGAAAAGACCGGGAACGGGTCTCGGGCTTTCCATTTGCAAACGAATTGTGGAAGGCCACGGGGGGAAGATCTCTGCAAAGTCACAACTGGGAGAAGGCAGCACCTTCACGGTCCAACTTCCCCGGTAGCATTGGATCTCGTTTAAAAACATTCCCATCCCCTATAATTTCCCTTTCTAAAAACAAACATTGCATGCTTTTCACAGCCTGCCATGTTCTGTTTTTAAACATCCCACAATATTCCTACCGCGCCCCACGGCGCCCGAACTGTCTCTCCAGCAAATCCACCGAAAGATGGATCATCGTTGGACGGCCATGTGGGCAGGTTCGTGGCGATTCACAGGCTTCCAACCCGCGGATCAGGGCTTCCTGTTCCTCCTGAGATAACACCTGCCCGGCCTTAACCGCCGCGCGTTTGCAGATCCGGGCCACCAGTTTGGCTTCCAACTCATCCTGAAGAGGCGTCTCATCCGCCTCAAAATCCTCAACGACCACCCGCACCGCTGATACGGGATCACTGCCGGTTAACAGGCTGGGGATCGCCGACACGCGGAATGCGTTGGGGCCAAAGGGTTCCACCTCAAAACCAAGTTCGCTCAAAAAAGGGAGCTGATCCGTTAAAAGCTGTGCGCTCTCCGGTTGAAGCTGAAAAACCTCCGGTTCCAGCAACGCCTGAGAGGGAATCTTTCCGGAGCGGAGCTTCATCATCCGTTCAAATAATACCCTTTCATGAGCAGCGTGCTGGTCTATCAGGTAGAGTCCATCCGGGCCTTCCGCAACCAGATAGGTCGTCCCCACCTGACCGATCAGGCGCAGCAGCGGCAGGTTCGATGCCGGCAGCACCGGCTGGTCTGAAGGAACAACCGGTTTGCGCTCCGGGATTCCAACCGCAAGGTCGATATCCGGGTCCGCAGCCATCTCCCAGGCAGGGTCAATCGTACGCTGGGTATAGGACTGCGGAGGCAGGTAAGAGCTACCGCTCCAATTGGGTGCTTTCGGTTTAGGAACCGGTGAATAGGTCAGCAGACCCCGCTTAACTGCACGATGAACCCGGGCAAACACCTGGTCTGATTTCCGGAAACGCACCTCGGCTTTGGCAGGATGCACATTGACATCCACCTCTTCCGGGTCCAATTCCAGAAAAAGGACTGCCATGGGATAACGCCCCACCATCAATAAGGTTCGGTAGGCCTGCAGGAGCGAGCTGGAGAGTGCAGCATCCTGCACCCAGCGTCCATTCACAAAGAAAGTGATCTCACGCCGGTTCGAACGGGTCAGATCGATCGGGCTGATAAACCCGGCAACTTTGAAACCCTCCTCTTCGAGATGGATTTCCAGCATCTGGCGGGCAATATCCACGCCATAAAGGCTTGCCAGCACTTCCCGGTAATCTCCATTTCCGGTCGTCCGCAGTGCAGTCTGGTTATCCTGGGCCAGATGAAACCGCACTTTGGGATATGCCAGAGCATACCGGGTGACCAATGCGCTGATCCGGCGCTTTTCGGTTGCATCGGTTTTCAGGAACTTAAGGCGGGCCGGGACGTTGTAGAAAAGATCTTCTACCCGCACCACCGTTCCGGCGGGGAGGCCCAGTTTTTCCAGTTCACCGATTTTACCGGCATCCACCCGGACCCGTCCGCCCAGTTCAGATCCCTGCGCACAGGAGGTGATCGTCATCCGGGATACGGAGCCAATTGAAGCCAGCGCTTCCCCACGGAAACCCAGGGTATGAATGGAGAATAAATCCGCGGCCGTTCGCAGTTTACTGGTGGCATGCCGCTCCACGGACAGTTTCAACTCGCCGGTGGGAATTCCATCGCCGTCATCGGAAATTTCAATCAGCCGCCGCCCGCCCTGTTCAATCCGGATTGTGACCTGTGTGGTATGGGCATCCAACGAATTTTCAATCAGCTCTTTCACCACAGATGCAGGGCGTTCAACTACCTCTCCCGCTGCGATCTGTGACGCAACTTCTCCAGGAAGAATTTGAATTGGCATAATCACCTCATATTTTTTTGATTATACCAGCGAAGGCCGTATTCAATTGACGCCCCAAACCAAACAGGTTATCATCACCTTACCCTCAGGTCAGTCGGGTGATCGCGGTCCCGCTTCAGGCGGGATCGAGGAAAGTCCGCACTCCATAGAGCGCGATGCCGGGTAACACCCGGGGCGGGGCAACCTGCCGGAACGGGCCACAGAAACAAACCGCCCGGATTGCCTTGTGCAGCCGGGTAAGGGTGAAATGGTGGTGTAAGAGACCACCGGCGACCGCAGTAATGCGGCGGCCGGGCAACCCCCATCGGGAGCAAAGCCAAGCAGAGACAAAGCCCATCTTCGGATGGGCGGGAGGCGGCTCGTCTTCCTTGAGTTTCGGGTAGGCTGCTAGAACAGGGCGGCAACGTCCTGTCCAGATAGATGGTCGCCCAGGCGGGTGCTGTGTCCTCCACGGAGGAGACCCACTCGTTGGACAGAATGCGGCTTACAGACTGGCCTCAGGGTACCTTTTTACCTGTTTGTTGGACAGAACACCGTCGAGGTGTAAATATGCGGCTTACAGACTGGCCTCAGGGTATTTTTTTACCTGTTTGTTGGACAGAACACCGTCGAGGTGCAAATGTGCGGCTTACAGACTGGCCTCAGGGTACCTTTTTACCTGTTTGTTGGACAGAACA
>JAHDQE010000093.1 GCA_018433975.1 Ornatilinea sp.
AAATAATAGGAATTGATTTAGGTACAACCAACTCTGCCATGGCTGTTATGATGGGTGGTGAGCCTACGGTTATCCCAACCGCTGAAGGTGAACGGCTTCTCCCATCGGTTGTTGCTGTTAACAAAAATCATGAACGGCTGGTCGGCCGGGTAGCACGCAATCAGGCGATTGTTAACTCCGAAAACACCATATTTTCAATAAAACGCTTTATGGGGCGTAAGTTTGATAACGCCGAAGTTCAGCGAGTATTAGAACGTGTTCCTTACAAAGTAAACAAAGCGCCCAATGGCGATGTTCGAGTCACCTTAGACGGAAAAGAATATTCTCCCCCGGAAATCTCGGCTATGATTCTCGCAAAACTTAAAGCGGATGCAGAAGCCTATTTAGGAGAACCGGTTACACAGGCCGTAATCACAGTTCCAGCATATTTCAATGATGCACAGCGAAATGCTACCAAAGATGCCGGCCGGATCGCCGGACTGGAAGTTCTGCGGATCATCAATGAACCAACCGCTTCTTCTCTGGCTTACGGATTGGATAAGAAAAAGAATGAAATTATCGCTGTCTATGACCTGGGCGGTGGAACGTTCGATATTTCCATCCTGGATGTAGGCGAAGGCGTTTTCCAGGTCCGCTCAACCTCTGGCGACACCCTCTTGGGTGGTGATGATTTTGATATGCGAATCATGGATTATCTGATCGACGAGTTCAAAAAACAAAACAACATCGATCTGCGCCAGGACCGCCAGGCTTTGCAGCGTTTGAAGGAAGCTTCAGAAAAAGCAAAAATCGAGCTTTCCAGTACAATGCAAACCGAAATTAACCTGCCTTATCTGACAGCAGATGCCACCGGTCCAAAACACCTGGTGCTTACCCTGACCCGTTCCAAACTGGAACAGTTAACCGATGACCTCATTGAACGCACTTTAGGACCAGTTCGCCGTGCTCTGGCAGATGCCGGATTGAAAGCCTCTGAGATCAACGAGGTTGTGCTGGTGGGTGGAATGACCCGTATGCCGGCCGTACAAGAAGCCGTCCGCAAAGAGTTCGGCAAAGAACCGCACAAAGGTGTGAATCCAGATGAAGTTGTCGCAGTCGGCGCAGCAATCCAGGCCGGCGTGCTGGGTGGCGAAGTAAAAGACATCCTTTTGCTTGACGTTACCCCACTGACACTCTCGGTAGAAACCTATGGCAGCGTAGCCACACCCATCATTGAGCGCAACACAACCGTCCCGACCCGCAAGAGCCAGATCTTCTCAACCGCCGCCGATTCTCAGACTCAGGTCGAGATCCATGTTCTTCAGGGAGAGCGGACAATGGCAGCCGATAATAAATCCCTTGGAAGATTTATTCTGGATGGGATTCCCCCGGCGCCACGTGGTATTCCACAAATTGAAGTAACCTTTGATATTGATGCCAACGGTATTCTAAATGTCACAGCCGTAGACAAGGCCACCAACCGAAGCCAAAAGATTACCATCACCGCTTCTTCCGGTCTGAGCGAAGAGGAAATCGAGCGAATGAAAAAAGAGGCCGAAGCGCATGCAGACGAAGATCAGAAACGCAAACAAATGATCGAAGCCCGTAATCACGCCGATAACCTCATTTACACCACTGAGAAAACCTTACGGGAACAGGGCGACAAGGTCCCCGCTGATCTGAAAACGAAAGCTGAAGAAAACGTCAGCCGACTGAAGGAATTGATGAACAGCGAAGATATCGAATCGATTCGCAAAGCAACCGAAGAGTTAAGCCAGGTGGTCCAACAGATCGGCTCCAGTATGTACCAGCAGCCCGGTGAAGCAGAAGCAGCCGGCCCCGAAACGGGTGGCAATGACGGTCCGGAACCTACCGGTGAAGACGTTGTAGATGCTGAATTTAAGAATCTTTAAAAACGAATCTTGCAGCATTCGGGTTGAAAAGGATCCGAATGCTGCAATTTCTATTTTTTGTGGTTATAATTTATCGTTATTAATTCATCCGCCCTTCTCCTGCAGGGCGGCTATTTCGTAAACACAAGAGAAGCTTATGGCCCCACGAGATTACTATGAAGTCCTGGGAATTGGACGCGACGCAACTCAGGATGAGATCAAATCCACATTTCGAAATCTAGCACGGAAATTCCACCCCGATGTAAATAAATCGCCGGATGCGGAAGAGAAATTTAAAGAGATCAACGAAGCATTTGCCGTTCTCTCCGACAGTGAAAAGCGTGCAACTTATGATCGCTATGGACATGAAGGCTTAAATGGCATGGGAGGGATGCCGGACTGGACAACGGTTGATTTTTCCGATCTGTTTGAAGGCTTTTTTGGCTTCGGTGGAATGGGCCGACGACAGACCCGCAATTCGCCAAGGCGTGGTGCCGACCTGAGCTACGCAGTCCAGCTTACTTTTGAAGAATCGGTATTCGGGGTCGACAAAGAAATCGAAATCACCCGGGATGAAATTTGCTCTGCATGCCATGGGACCGGAGCTGAACCCGGCACAAAACCTATCACCTGTGCCACCTGCAACGGCCGCGGAGAAGTGCGCCAGGTTCGCCAAACCCTGCTCGGATCAATGGTACAGGTAACTACCTGCCCCCGTTGTAAAGGCAAAGGTGAAATCCTTGAAACACCCTGTAAAACCTGCCGGGGCAGAGGGTTGGAACGGGTTACAGTTAAGAAATTAATTTCCATACCGGCCGGTGTAGATAATGGCAACCGCATTCGAGTCTCCGGAGAAGGACAGCCCGGCTCAAATGGCGGACCAAACGGAAACTTATATGTCGAGATACACGTAAAACCGCATAAATTCTTCCGCAGGCGCAAAGATGATATTCTTTTAGACCTGAATATCAACATCGCACAGGCGGCCCTTGGGGCAGCCATCGAAATTCCCACCATCCGGGATACAGAAAAGCTAAACATTCCTGCAGGGACTCAGCCCGGTAAGATATTCACTTTAAAAGGCAAGGGAGTTCCCCATTTACACAGCAAAGGAAACGGCGACCAATTGGTGGTTGTAAATGTAGAGGTACCCGCTCATCTCACCCGAGAACAACGCGAGCTTTTTGAAAAACTGGCCGAGACAATGGGCAGCGAAGTGCATCCTCAGGAAAAATCTTTCTTCGATATCTTAAAAGAGGTGCTGGGTGGGTGATATAAATTGGGTTGAAGTATCCTTCGCCGTAAATGGAGAACTGGCAGAAGCCATCTCCGAAGCGCTGTTGCGTTATGTATCCAATGGAGTGGTCGTTGAGAGCGGTGTCGACTACAAGGACGGATATGATCCCGGCTCACCAACCGATGCGGTCCGCGTGTATGGATACATCCCCGTGGATGAACAACTCGAAGACACCAAGCAGCGCATTAAAGAGGCCATCTGGCACTTAAGTCAGATTCAGTCCATTCCCGAACCCGTTTTTCGTACTATAGAAGATCAGGACTGGATGGAATCATGGAAGAAAAACTATCATCCGATTCCCGTCGGGCAGCGCCTGATCATTGTGCCGGCCTGGTTAGAATCCCCTGACCCCGAGCGGATAACGGTAAAGATTGACCCCAGCATGGCATTTGGGACCGGAACACACCCCACAACCCAGCTCTGTCTGGAAATGATTGACCGGTTTATTGAACCGGGACAAAACATCATCGATGTGGGCTGCGGATCAGGCATCCTCTCTATTGCCGCGCTCAAGCTGGGCGCGTCCCATGCTCTTTGTGTGGATGTAGAGAAAGCCTCCGTGATTTCCACAGGCAAGAATGCCCGCAACAATGCTGTAGAAGAATTAATCGAAACCGGCCTGGGTTCCGTACAGGAAATATTGGCGGGACAATTCAGCATCCGTTATGCCCCTGTGGTTGCGGTTAACATCGTCGCACCGGTTATCCTCCAGCTATTTGATGCAGGACTGGCAGAATTGGTGGAACCGGGGGGCAAATTATTGCTTTCCGGCATCCTGGAAGGCCAATCGGCAGAAATTGAAGAGGCGGCCCAAAAAAGTTCCTTGAAACTGATACACAAGCTTCAGCAAGAGGATTGGATCTCTTTGGCCTACCAAAAATAACCTTTCGGAAATAACGCAGTTTCCCATAATTTACAAAAAATCCCCTCTCAAAACACCAATGAGAGGGGATCATTTTTAGATTTAAAGAGAAAGTAAACTTTACCAGACCTGTTCCAACTCCGGATTATCACAGGCTTTGCGGCCCACCTTTGCCATATCTATCCATTCGCCACGGACCTTAATCCTTACCACATCGGCAGTGTAATCCGTTTTGGTTCCGCCATGATTATCAAACATATAAGAGCCCACAGCGTAAATATCCACCGGCACACCCAATTTTTCAAACCGATGGATCCGATCCGGATTAAAACCTCCTGAAACGACAATCTTTACAGCCTGGCAATATTCCCGGGCGCGTTCCTGCCAGACTTCCGGCAAATCCCACTCTTTCCACACCGCATCCAGCGCCTGCCGCACTGAAAAGACCAGCCGTGGGGTAACTCCCAGATCTAAAGCGGGATCACCCAACGGCGAAACAGACACGTCTCGAAGAGAAGCACTGGTATCCAATCTGACACCATACAAAATGTATTGTTCGGCTTCTTTCAACTTGCCCGCATCCACACAAGAACGGTAAGCTTCAAACATCGACTTGCAAACCATTTTTGAATCTTTCACGCAGTCATTGTTGAAATCCACCAGAGCAATCCGTGGGATTTCTGTCGGCAATACGCGCGAGAATGTCAGCATGGCCTCGGGAGTATCCCCCAAGAAGGAAGCGATAGCAGCATGTGCTACTGTCCCGCCTCCATATCCGCCCCACCAGTCGCCCTGCGCATCCGTAGAAATAAAAGGTCCCAGCGTGCGGGCGTGATCCATGTTATAGCGCTGCACGGCAATGTGGTAAGCATATCCATCCGCAGCCTGAACCTCATGAATATCAAAACGCGCAGGGAAGAACAGCATGGGCTTTCCCCGAGCTGCCACAAGCGTTTCGTACACGTTTGTAGCCACACGGCTGGCCCTGGCCAGGATGCCCAGAGTTGGCGTTTCTAACTGGGCAAAATCACGATAACGCCCACGGACCTTCAACACAGGTTTGACATTCAGGGGGTCTCCGTCGCTTTGGACAATGTTTCCATCCTGCACTGCCCAGACCTTTAACTTATCGGCTGTGTTTATAAATGTTTCACCATCCCAATAACCCGTGCAAAGCTTCAACATTGTCAACGCTTTATCCACGCCTACCACAATGGTCTTGCCAGGATGTCGTGTAAACCATTGCATTTCCACTTCAAGGTCTCCACAGGAAACCCCTTCTGGTGATATCCCGGCGGGCAAATGATGAGCTTCACCCTGATAGGTATATCCACTTTCGGTAAGTTCTTTCAACATATAAGCAATATTTGTAAAGTACTTATCGGTATACCAACCTTTACGCATCCGGTCAACATCCAGTTTAAAAGTGGAATTATCCAGACGTTTGTCATCAAAAATACTCATATCAGCTCCTTAAAGGGGAACAGCCTCTTTGTGTAATTTTTACACTATTATAAGCTTTTCGTTTTCCATGTCAAGGCTCAAATTATACTTTCATAAAAACAAAAAACGCCTTCCGGCGTTTTTTAGAATTTAAATATTGCATTCTTATTCTTTCTTCAAAGGGAATACCACCGTAAAAGTGGAACCCTGTCCCAACTTTGAATCCACCCATATCCGACCATTATGGCTGTCAACAACCGCTTTCACAATAGATAGCCCTAATCCTGTTCCCACAGTATCGCTATCCACATTGCTGGCCCGGTAAAATTTATCAAAAATATACGGCAGATCCAGAGAGGGGATCCCAATCCCGGTGTCTCGAATCTGCATCACCGCCTGGTCTTTTTCAATCTTTGCACTGATCGTAATTACCCCACCCTGAGGGGTGTACTTCACGGCATTGTCCAGCAAGTTTTCGATCATGTGCTGGATATGCGTGGGATGAGCCCGAATAGGCATGAAGGTATCCGGATGATCATAATGATATTCATGTTTGTGACGCTTGATTTGATCCGAGAATTGATCTGAAACAAAATGGATCAATTGATCAAGGAACACATCCTCCAAGGCTGCATCCGCATCCGCTTCAACCCGTCCCAGGAGCAGCAAATCATCAACCAGATTGGTAATGTTTTGTACACTGATCTGAACGCGGCGGATAAAATCATGCTGCATTTCAGAAACTGCACCGGTTCTTTCGATCAGATCAACGTATCCCATAATTGCCGTAAGGGGCGAGCGCAGATCATGAGAAACGGTATTCACAAATTCCGTCTTAATAATATCCAACCGCTTAAGATAAGTGATGTCATTCAACGTGATTGCCAGCCCCAAATTGGGGATAGGAGCAATCTGCGCGCTATAAACCCGCTCCCCTTCCAGGGTAACTTCCAGCCAGTTGAAGTTCCTTTTATCCGCCGATTCCACCAATTCAATCAGTTCCGGCTGAGAGAAAACATCCCTGAACAACTTACCGGTTGCATCCTCATCCTCCAAACCAAACACCGAATGGGCTGCTTCATTAACCAAAACCAATTGATTTTGATCATCCACAACAATCACCAGATCTTCAATGGCAGACATGATCGTGCTGAGTTTATTCCGCTCCAACAAAGTGTTTTCGTGGAGCCGGGCATTCTCAATCGCAGTGACGGCAAATTCGGCAATCGCTGACAGCAGCTTAATATCACGGGCTTTAAAGGGCAGGCTCTTCTGACGATTATCCACTCCCAACACACCAAAAACACGCCCATCCTTGGCTATCGGAACATACACCAGGCTGTGAACCAGATAAGCTGTCTTAATTTTTGTAGGTGAAGATTCATCCAGCAAGACTGCCTCACCGGTCTGGATCACCGACCCGGCCAATGTGTCTTGCGTCGGCAAGCGGAAAGTGCTGACAAACTCTTCCTGAAAATTCCGGGAAGCCCGCATATAAAGCTCACCGGTTTCCTCATCCAGAAGCAGCAGGCTGCCCTCCTCAGCTCCGGTAAGTTCCACCGCCGCCTCAACAATAGAAGAAAGCACGCTGTCCAGATCCAGCGAACCATTAATATGATGCCCCAATTGAGTCATCGTTTCCAGTTCGTCTACTTTTCGCTGCAAGCTGGCCGTCGCGCGCCTTGCTTCTAATAATACCCATTGTTTATTATGTTGCGATTTGGAAAGCGCATTTTCAACCGCGGTCAGAATATCATCCACGCGCAACGGTAAGCACAGATAATCGGATATGCCAAACCGGATAATCTCTTTTAGAATTTCCGGCGTTTCACGCTCCACAAAAAGGATGATCGGAAGACCGGGATATTTCCTAAGAAGCACCTGGGCAAAATCTAACCCATTTCCACCACGCAGCTTTTCACCCAGCATCAACAGCGTGGGGACTTTCAACGCAATTGCTTTTTCGGCGCAATGCTGTTCTTCACAGAATGTCACTTCATAACCACTGGAAAGCAAAATGTTTTCCAGAAGCCTGTTGACTCTGGAATCCGATATCAAAACGAGAATGCGGCCTTTCAACTGTTGAGCAGGAGACATAGCAATTACCTGACCATTTCAAACTATTGTGATGATAGAGAAAGAAGAAAACACGAACTTACAATTTGAGCTCATAATTTCCAATACTTTCAATTCACAAAATTTCTTTGATAAGGATAAATCCATTTCAATCCCCCCAAATTGGCTTTGATTTTCTTCTTTGCACGGGAAAACAAATCCCATTCACATTTGGGGCACTTCTTTGCTGCTCAATTACAATCTCTAACATTAATCATTTTATCAGATAAACAATTAAGTTACACAAAAAATCACTCACAAAATCATAACTTACTAAAAATTCTGATCTTCTTTTATCTTCTTCATAAGAAAAGCTGTCATTAAAAACAACTCTTTCATAATTATAGGGCCACATTTCCCTTGAAGCTATCGATCTTCAAGCTCTATTTTTGAACTATTTTTAAAAGAACAATCCACACCACTGGAATACTTCGTGATTAAAGCATGTCCCCATTATTTTCATCCCGGCGGCTCTTTCTTATAGAAAATAAAATGCACGTTTGGTATGAAAAGAATCTTTGTATCAGGTCACCAATAACGATAAGCAGGATGGTTTATTAAAATAGTTTTAACATCTAATAAGATTTGCATAAGATATCTATTAATCCACTTGACTCTAGGGTTCAGCAGAGAATAAAATGAGATTATGGAATATAAAGATTACTATAAAATTCTTGGGGTTGACCGAAAGGCAAAACCTGAAGAGATTAAAAAAGCTTATCGTAAATTGGCGATGAAATACCACCCTGACCGTAATCCGGGTGATAAATCTTCAGAAGAAAAATTTAAAGACATCAACGAAGCAAATGATGTTTTAAGTGATCCGGAAAAGCGCGAGCGGTACGATCAACTCGGATCTTCCTATAACCAATGGCAAAGAACCGGGCAGCCGGGCGGGAGCTTCAATTGGGAGGATTGGGTCACTCAATCTCCGCGGGGTGGTACCCGTACCCGTGTTGAAGTGGGCAATATGGAAGACCTGTTTGGGGGAGATGGTGGCTTCTCAGATTTCTTCAACGCCATTTTCGGCCAAATGGGTGGGCGCAGCGTTTACGGCAGCGGTCCCAATGTACAGCGCCGCCAGCAGACACGCCCGCAGCCAAAATATGAACAGCCGGTGACAATCACCCTGCATGAAGCCTACAATGGCGCATCCCGGATGATTGAAATCAATGACCAGCGCTACGAGATTAAAATTCCGAAAGGCGCAAAAACTGGCACCAAAGTTCGCATGTCGGGTGTGGGGCCGATGGGACCGGATGGCCGGAAAGCAGATGTTTATCTGGTGATCAATGTGGCGCCCAATTCCGATTTTGAAAGAAAAGATGACGACTTATACACAGACCTGAGCATTGATCTTTATACCGCAGTTCTGGGCGGTCAGGTTGCCGCGCCCACTCCTGCCGGCAATGTCCTTCTGACTGTTCCGGCAGGCACACAGCCCGGACAAACTTTTCGATTAGCCCGGCGTGGTATGCCAAAATTGCGATCGCCAAAAATCTCCGGAGATCTCTTTGTCCGTATCAAAGTGCAGATTCCTAAAAAACTGACATCGAAACAAAAAGAACTTTTTGAGCAAATCCGGAACAATTAAATACTCAAAAAATATACGCCTGCAGGTATTAATTCATGAAGAAAAATTTTGTTTGGCTAAGTATAGGATTACTATTGGCAAGTACAATAGCCTGCCAATCCACGTTCTCTCTGGGCGAACGCAACGTTGCTACAGAAACCGTTGCAGAGGAAGTTGCAGTCCCAACTGTTTTTGCAATCAATCCTGAGCCTACTGACCACGCGACCATTATGAACACACCTAACCAGACAGAAGAAACGCTGGTGGCGCTCTACGAAAAAGTTAATCCGGGTGTGGTTGCTATTCAAACCCTGACCTCCGATGGAGGAGGATTGGGCTCTGGCTTTGTCTACGACAAAGAGGGGCACATTATCACAAATTATCATGTCGTTGAAGGCGCCGAGGATCTCGAAGTGGATTTCCCTTCCGGTTACAAAGTGCGGGGAGAGGTTATCGCAACAGATCTGGATTCGGATCTTGCTATTATCAAAACAAACGCCGACCCCGATATTCTTATCCCACTGCCGCTGGGCGATTCCGATCTGACCCAGATCGGCCAGACTGTAGTAGCCATCGGGAATCCTTTTGGCCTGGACAGCACCATGACAGTGGGTATAGTATCGGCAAAAGGCCGAACGCTTTCTTCACTGCGTGAATCTCCTGAAGGCGGTGTGTTTTCCGCCGGTGATATTATCCAAACAGATGCCTCGATTAACCCCGGCAATTCCGGCGGGCCGCTTCTAAATCTAAGCGGTGAAGTAATTGGCATTAACCGTGCGATCCGGACCAATGGCGTTAATATTTCAGGCGAACCAATTAACAGTGGGGTAGGCTTCGCAATTTCGTCCAATATTATCAGACGCGTTGTGCCCACTTTGATCCAACAAGGAGTTTACGATTATCCCTACCTGGGAGTTACCGCCCGTGAAGAACTGAGCCTGATTGAACAGGAAGCCTTGAATATCACCAATCAAAATGGCGAATACATGTCAGGAGCCTATGTTGTAGAAGTCGTTGACGGCAGCCCGGCCGATCAAGGCGGCTTAATCGGCGCAACGAAAAGCGATACCGGTATTCCGGGGTTGTTGAGCGGGGGCGATCTGATTGTCGCAATAGACAGCCGGCCTGTACGCGTTTTTGGAGACCTGTTGAGTTATCTCATGACGAATAAGAGCCCCGGCGACCAGGTTGTAATCACAGTCTTAAGAGACAAACAATTAAAGGAGGTTACCATTACCCTAGGGAGACGCCCGTAAAAATTCGATCACCTGATCCAAACCTTTAATCCGGAAGGAGATTGCCATGCTTAATCAAAATGATCTGCGGGAACTCATGGATTACGATGCAACCAGCCCCATTTTGAGTATCTATCTCAACACGGAACCCACAAAAGGCAATGCGGATGCTTATAAACTCCGATTGCGTAATATGCTGAAAAAAATCAACGCTCCGAAAGACGTAGAAGTCGTAGAACGCTATTTTGAACACGAATACGACTGGTCCGGCCGAAGCGTTGTCATTTTTTCATGTGCAGAAAAAGACTTTTTTCGCGCATTCCCCATTGAAGTGGCGGTACGCGATCTGGTTTATTATGAAAACCACCCTACCATAAAACCGCTTACTGCTTTGCTGGACGATTTTGGCGGTTACGGAGTCGTTCTGATTGATAAACAGGGCGCCCGTTTGTTTTCTTTCCATCTGGGCGAGCTTCGAGAACAGGAAGGTGTTCTGGGCGAAACGATTCACCACACCAAAAAGGGCGGCGCGTCGGCTGTTCACGGGCAGCGTGGAGGAACAGCCGGGCAAACGCGGTATGAAGACCAGACCATCGAACGGAACATGAAAGAATCCGCCGATTTTGCCGCAAAGTTTTTTGAAATGAATAAAACCCGAAAAGTTCTGATCGGCGGAAGCGATGATAACATTTCCCTCTTCCGCAGCCAGCTTCCCAAGGCCTGGCAAAGCCTGATTCTGGGAACATTCCCGATCAGCATGACAGCCAGTCATTCGGAAGTCTTAAAAAAGGCAATCGAGATCGGCGAGGCATACGAACAAGAGCGAGAAGCCAAACTGGTAAATACCGTCATAACAACCGCTGCAAAAGGTGGCAATGCCGTCACCGGCCTGGAAGAAACGTTGACGGCCATTAACAACAGACAGGTCGATACGCTCCTTATTTCAAAAGATTTTCACAAGGAAGGTTATCACTGCCCCACCTGCGGATTTCTCACCGATGATCCGGCAGAGCCTTGTATGGTCTGCAATGAAAAAACCGTCCCTTCATCCGATATGATTGAACTTGCCGCAAACAATGTACTGCGTTTCGGCGGAGATGTTGAAGTCATTTTGGATAATCCAGACCTCGAGAAAGTCGGCAATATCGCAGCAACTCTCCGTTATGGCTAAAACCCAAGAATCAAATATTCATTAAAAAGCAACGATCCCTTTCTTTTCGAAAAGGATCGTTTTTTGTCTTTGGTACTATTACCAACCGTTGTAATGAACCCGATCCGGTTGGTAATGGCTCATGGGAGCTTCGTATTTACCCGCCGGATGCCCAATGGCAATCAAGGCCAAAGGATGTACCCCGGAAGGAAGCTCTACCAATCTCTTTATTCCTTGAATACGCTGCTCCTCGGGTTGAATACCCAACCAGACCCCACCAAGGCCGCGAGCGTGGGCTGCCAGAAGCAAATTCTCTGCAGCCGCCGAACAGCTCTGTATCCACCTTCCGGTCCCAACCTCTAATCGGGAATCCCCACAAACCAGAATCGCTATCGGGGCAGTTCTCAAAGCGCTGGAAAATGGATGGAATTCTGTGATACTCTCCAACATTCGACGATCAGATATTACTACAAATTGCCACGGTTGAGAGTTTGAAGAAGAAGGGGCTTGCATCGCAGCCCTGAGCAAGGTCTCAATTTCTTCTTGATCTACCGGTTCAGAACTGAAACTCCGAACACTGCGCCGTGTCAAAATTAAATCAATGGCTTCCATTTGTTAATTCCTCTCATAAACAAGAATTACCGAATAATTACTGGACTTCATACGTGCAAGAAGAATTCGCAAAATGACAGCAAACTCTTAAACTACAAAATTCTTTCATACACAAATTTTATCATGGTTGAAAGTTTTTAATGTTTACAGCATACAGCCTGGCAGGGTTAACACAGTTCAAATCCATACCGGGAAAGGACCAACGATTTGACAATACAATCCAGTATCGACTTCAAAAAAAAACATTCCCTCAAGCCGATTAACAACGTAGCATATTCTCAAAATTTCAACTTGATTTAAAGCAAGAGTACTTTAAAACGGAGAGCCGCTAACCGATGCTATATTCACAAAATAAATGACTTCCAAGACCTGACCTTGCAACATCCAAGTGAAGATTTTTGTATTCTTGTGCAACTCTAATGTATGTTAATTTTGACAAAGAGGATAGGGCATGGTAAAATTACACTTGGTGGAAATTGGAAAACATTTTCAATTGCGAATATGGTTATACAAGATTGTGAATGATCTGATAGAGCAGCTTTAGAAGGAACAGATGTACCCCGGCTGAACCGCCGGGGTATTTTTAAGTCTTGAACAAGTTTATAAGAACTCACCACAGACAATGATCTGTGATTAAACAACAAAGTAAAAGTAAAGGTAAATTATTATGAAGAAACAAACCCTGCGCATTATCCCTTTGGGCGGTGCGGGTGAAATGGGACGGAATATGACCGTCTATGAATATGAAAATCAATTGCTTGTCGTTGATGCCGGTCTGATGTTCCCGGAAAACGATATGCTGGGGGTAGATTACATTATCCCCGATCTGGATTTTTTGATTAAGCGAAAAGATAAAATCAGTGGCATCGTCATCACTCACGGGCACGAAGACCACATCGGCGCAATTCGCCATGTTCTTGAGGCCATTCAAGCACCAATTTACGCAACCCCGTTAACCCGTGGTCTGCTGGAAGTCAAACTGGCTCGAAATGGCTTGCTTCAAAAAACGGAGCTGCACACTGTTGAAGCCGGAAAAATCGTTGAGATCGGGCCTTTTCAGGTGGAGTTTTTCCATGTCTGCCACTCCATTCCGGATGGGGTTGGTCTGGGGATTCAAACGCCTGCCGGCCTGATCGTCCACACAGGAGATTACAAGTTTGACCAGACCCCCGTGGACAATTGGCCAACCGATTATGCAAAGCTCGCAGAATTTTCCCGCCGTGGGACGCTGGCGATTGTTGGGGATTCAACCAACGCTGTAGAAGCCGGGTGGACACCTTCAGAACAGGTTATCACTTCTGCATTTGAACAGGTATTCAGCGAAGCAAAAGGGCGGGTCATTATTGCCAGTTTCGCATCCTTGATATCGCGAATGCAGCAAGTCGCCAACACAGCCATAAAATATCAACGTAAATTATCTTTCATCGGCACCAGCATGGTAGATAACGCCAAAATGGCGCGCGCATTGGGATACCTTGATATCCCGGACTCACTCCTGGTAACCAATGACCAGGCCCTTAAAATGCCGAAAGATCAAGTAGTGTTGATGTGCACCGGAACACAAGGGGAACCCAACTCTATTCTTGGCCGGTTATCCACCGACCGCCACCGCCAACTCTCCGTAGAGCCTGGCGATACAATCGTCCTTTCATCAAAAGCCATCCCCGGTAACGAAGAGATGGTTTATCGAACCATCAACCGATTGATTCAGCGGGGAGCAAATGTAATCTACGAGGCGCTCGCACCTGTCCACGTCTCCGGCCATGCCAGCCAGGAAGAAATCAAGCTGATGCTGACTCTGGTCAAGCCGAAATATGTGGTCCCGCTCCATGGAGAAATCCGCCAACAGAAAATGCACGCCCGTATCGCGCAACAGGTTGGCACTCCCCCAGAAAACATTGCTCTGGTTGATAACGGGCAAGTCATTGAATTCCAAAACGGAGAAATGAATTTGGGAGAAAAATTCCCGATAGAGTATGTTTTTGTTGATGGATCGAGCGTTGGAGACGTCAGCACGGATATTGTCCGCGAGCGTGAGCTTCTGGCAAAAGACGGCATACTCATTATTAACCTGGTTATTGACAGCGCGACGCATGAATTGGCAAAGGAACCTCAAATTATCAGCCGCGGATTTATGTTAAGTGAAGAGGCAGACGAGGTACTCAGTCAGGCCAGCCAACGGATCATTGACGCAGTCTCCCGATCCAACGGCAACCTGGAAAAAGCCGTAGTCAAATCTGTCCGGACTTATTTATACAGTGAAATCCGGCGCTCACCCATGATTTTTGTAACAGCAAACGAAATTTAATCCTTTTATCCAACACAAACACGGGCAGGTGAAATTCACCTGCCCGTTCAACATTTTACTTCCTGACATCCATCACCATTCCGAGGACTTCCAGCCCAATTTACCCCTTAACGGAACGAAGGTCACGGGGATAAGGTCTTCACGCGAAAACGTTTCTCCTTCTCTCGTCCAACGCTGGAGAATCTGTTTTCCTGAACTACCCACAGGTGCTACCAAACGCCCATCCTTTGATAGTTGGTCCAACAGCACTCCCGGAACCTGCGGCATGGCCGCAGTAATCAGGATAGCTTCAAAAGGTGCAAAATCCGGGAGACCAACCGACCCGTCTCCAACGTGCACCGTAACATTTTGAATGTTGAGTTCTTTCAAGATAGATTCTGCACGCCGTGCAAGGCTCCTATGGCGCTCAATCGTATGTACCGTCTTTGCCAGCCGGCTCAAAATTGCAGCCTGATAACCAGAGCCTGTTCCAATTTCAAGAACGTTCTCCACCCCCTCAAGATATATTAAACTGGTCATGAGCGCAACAATATAAGGCTGAGAAATGGTCTGGTTCTCGCCGATGGGCAATGGGTTATCTTCATAGGCCCTATCTTGCATTAAAGGCTGCACAAATAAATGCCGCGGGATCTGACGCATTGCTTCAAGCAGTTGGGGCGCCTTTATGCCCCGGCGCTCTATCTGACGGGAAACCATCCACTCTCGCGTTCTTCGATAGGCATCTGGCCGATCCGCCTTCAATTCACACCTCACTCAAACCACAAACCTTTTCTACTTATCAGTATAAAGAGGTAAAGCCGGAAAAACAAATTCCTGTTGAAATATCCCCGAATGATTTTGAAAGAAATTTGATCAAAGAGAAGCCAGAATACGGCTTGCGATCTGGCGGTCGATCTTGCCCATAGGAAAAGTTTCCAGCTCGCCGGGCTGAACCCAACGGAAATCACGCACCGCTAACCGCTGCAATACTCCGGTCGTTTTTTCACAACGAAAAGCATGCAGCGTCACCTTAAAGTGAGTATAAGCGTGACGGTACACCCCCATCGAAGCACCCACAATAATTTCTACTCCCAACTCTTCAAGGATCTCCCGTCGCAGTGCCTCTGAAAGATTTTCCCCCTGCTCTAATTTCCCTCCGGGGAATTCCCATAAGCCACCCAACAAACCCTTTTCCGGGCGCTGAGTGATCAACACGCGTTCGTTTTCCCAGATTACTGCAGCCGTCACAATATAGTGAGGAACAGGCCCCCTAGCAACCTTTACGGGCCGCTCCGCCTGATTTCCGGATTGATAGGCCTTACACAAAGATCGGAGCGGACATTGTTCACACAATGGATTCCGGGGAAGACAGACCATCGCGCCAAGATCCATCAAAGCCTGATTATATTCTCCCGCCTTCCCGGGCGGCAAATTTTCCTTTGCCAGGCTCCAGAGCAATGTTTCCCCTTCCTTAGAACGGGCAGGCAAACTTACATCGAACAGCCGCGAGAGCACTCGTCGAATATTCCCGTCCAGAGCAGCTTCGTCTTTGCCAAATGCAATAGAAGCAATCGCACCCGCAGTGTACCGCCCAATTCCCGGCAATTTCCTGAGCAGTTCTACCGAATCGGGCAAACGACCCTGATATTGCTCCATCACAATCCCGGCCGCCCGGCGCAGATTTCGCGCCCGGCTGTAATACCCTAACCCCTCCCAGAGTTGGAGCACTTCTTGTTCCGGAGAAGCTGCCAGGGTAGAGACCGTTGGATACCGCTCCATCCACCGTTGAAAATAGGGAACGACGGTATCCACACGGGTTTGCTGTAACATGATCTCCGAAACCCAGACCCGATAAGGTTCCGGCTGTTCACGCCAGGGAATCTGACGGGCATGCTCTGCATACCATGCCAGCAACAGGGGAGCAAATTTTTTTGTCATCACAAATTTGGGAATTTAAAACTGAAAACCGCCAGTTGCCTCGACAATTTTTTGAGAGTAATTCAAGACGTAATCCAACAGTTTATTATTCAGGCTTTGCCAATCTTCTGACTGGAGTACCTGACTAATCTGTGTTTTTGAACGGGAGATAGCCCCTACCATAATCTGTGGTTGGTTTCCATAGGCAGTCGCCCAGGCATCGGTTAACTCAAGCCCTAGATGTTGTACGCCGGGAATAAATTCCCGGACAACAAACTCAAAATACTCACGCTCCCGGTCCGGAGTAATGTCCCAGGACATAATAAGTTTCACCGCCAAAGCTACCTCCCGATTACTCCTTATAACTCAGGACTACGACATGAGTTTCATCCGAAATGGATTTATCACTGCTGATTTTGAGAGAAGGGACCGGTTCAACATCTGCCAGGCCCATCGCTTTCAGGAATTTACCCAAAGGCTCCAACTTGATTTTTGAATCCGGAGTCATATAATGCATCGGGATCACAATCCCTGGTTCCAATAAACTGATCACTTCAGCTGCTTTCGCGGCGTTCAGACTGTTTCCACCACCAACCGGCACTAAAGCAATATTGACCCGTCCCAATGCTTCTATCTGGGTCTGGCTGGGGACATGATCTATGGCACCCAAATGCGCCACGGTCAGGCCGTTATAATCAATTACATAAAGCGTGTTTCGCGGCTCGCCTTGTTCAAATTTTTTCTTTCCGTTAGTTTGCACACCGGTGATAAAAACACCACCGATTTCAAACTCTCCGGGACCTGTAATTTGATAAGCCGAACCCCTCACCCCCTTGAGGTAATTATGCCCGGGAACATCATGACTACAAGTAACAATATCTGCTTTTAGTTTTAACGGTAAGAAACCCACTTCATTTTGATCATATGGATCCATAACAACTGTCGCCATACCACGTTCAGTCAGGCGAAAGCATGAATGTCCGTACCACGTAATTTCCATTCAACCTCCACGTTTTGCTATGATTATACATCAAAACAGCATGATCCTTTTCGAGATGTAGATCCGTTTTTCTATTCCCAACAATTTTTTATGGCAGATAAAAACCGGGTCGGAATACCAGGGTCTTCAAAGATCGGCCCATTTTGAGAAAAACCTACCCTTACATTTTTCAATCCTTATTCCCAAAAATCCTTGACGCTGCCTGATTCTTCTGATAGACTCCCTCTTCGCGGCTATTGACCAGATTGAAGTTAACAAATGTAAAGGTCTTGCCTTTATCACCGGGCTTTGGTATAATTTAGCCCGCTCGATAATAAAGAAACTTAAAAATTTAATACGCCGATGTAGCTCAGCTGGCAGAGCAATTCACTTGTAATGAATCGGTCGTGGGTTCGAATCCCACCATCGGCTTAGGTTGTAAGCTGGTAAGTGAGGTTTTTTTGTGTAAAACACAGGTCTCACTTACGAGCTAACAACAGCTCCAGTACTGGGCGGTTACCCAAGTGGCCAAAGGGATCTGACTGTAAATCAGCTGGCGACACGCCTTCGGAGGTTCGAATCCTTCACCGCCCACTGATCAATTTAATGATCAAAGTCTGGGAACGGTAAGCCCTCATAGCTCAGATGGTAGAGCACGTTCTTGGTAAGAACGGGGTCATGGGTTCAATTCCCATTGAGGGCTCTTTTTACCGTCTATACCTTATTAAATTGTCTTTGTTCTTTTGAGGAGAGAGTAATGGCAAAGCAGAAGTACGAGCGGACTAAACCGCACATGAACGTGGGTACAATGGGTCACATTGACCATGGTAAGACCACCCTCACCGCCGCAATCACCAAGTATTGCCAGATGCAGGGTAACGCAGATTTTCGGGCATAC
>JAHDQE010000052.1 GCA_018433975.1 Ornatilinea sp.
ATCGTTGGTTTGAGACCCACCCGCAAGACCGTTTGTACCGGTGTTGAGATGTTCCACAAGACACTGGACGAAGGTATGGCAGGTGATAACTGCGGACTGCTGTTGCGCGGTATCAACCGTGACGACGTGGAACGCGGTATGGTGATTGCCAAACCCGGCAGCATTACTCCCCACACCAAATTCCTGGGTGAGGTTTATGTGCTGCGAAAAGACGAAGGTGGCCGTCACAAGCCCTTCTTCGATGGCTACCGCCCACAGTTTTACATCCGGACCATGGATGTAACCGGCAACATTCACCTGCCCGAGGGCACGGAAATGGTTATGCCTGGAGATAATATCAATCTGACCGCAGAACTGATTGTGCCCGTTGCTCTGGAACAGGGTTCCAAATTCGCTATCCGCGAAGGTGGCCTGACCGTTGGCGCAGGTGTGATCACCAAAATTTTGGAGTAATAGGGATACAGGTATGGCAAAACAACGGATCCGAATTCGTCTTAAGGCATACGACCATCGTGTGCTTGACCAATCTGCGAAGCGAATTGTTGACACTGCGGAACGCAGCGGAGCAAAGGTTGTCGGCCCAGTTCCATTGCCGACCCGAATCGAACGATTCACTGTTCGCCGTTCAACCTTTATTGATAAGGATTCTCACGAACACTTTGAGATCCGGACTCATAATCGATTAATCGATGTTCTTGACCCTGATGCAAAAACGATTGACATGTTGATGCGGTTGAATTTGCCCGCAGGTGTCGATATCGAAATCAAAATCTAGCGACGAAGTAAGTAAACTTGTTTGGCTATAAGTGTCTGGGCAGCTGTAATGCTGCCCAGAACCTAGCAAAATTAGTAGTATAGCGGTATAATAGTACGGTTTGGGTTGGGCAGTGCCCAACTTTAAACATTACATCGTGCAAGAGCAGTCTTGTGAGCGCACGGGACAAGATGCGGAGTGTTGCAGCAATATTGCTGACTGTACGGTGCCAAGATGATGCAGCGAAGCCCAAGCTGACAGTCTTGTATCTTAAAAAATTGAAGGAGAAAATCGAGATGTTTAAAGGGCTGATAGGCAAGAAAATCGGCATGACCCAGATTTTCGATGAAAGTGGTGCGGCTATACCTGTGACCATCATCGAGGCTGGGCCTTGCTATGTTACCCAGGTTCGCGCGCCCGAAAGCGACGGGTACTCCGCCGTGCAACTGGGTTTCGAAGAAGTGAAACCGAAACGCCTCACTGGAGGCACATTGGGGCACCTCAAGCGCAATAATCTGCCCCCATTGCGCTTTTTGCGTGAGTTTCGAGCCAAAGACCTCAGCGTTGGTGAAGGCGACACGGTCAAGGTAGATCAGTTTGTGGTTGGCGACCATGTTGATGTTACCGGCACAAGCAAGGGCCGGGGATTTGCTGGCGCAGTAAAACGATTTGGCTTTCGTGGCGGCCCCAAAACTCACGGTCAATCTGACCGCCTGCGCGCCCCAGGCTCGCATGGCTCCGGCACGACCCCTGGCCGGGTTTGGAAAGGTGTAAAAGCCCCTGGCCATTATGGCAACACCCGTGTTACTGCTCAGAATCTGGAAGTAGCTTTAGTGGATCCTGAACGGAATTTGCTCGGTGTGCGGGGTGCTGTTCCAGGCTCGCGTGGTGGTCTAGTCTTGATTAATGAGGCGCGAAAACAGTAATGTTTTCCTGCACAAAGGGAGCAAAGGTATTATGTTAGTGGATGTAATGAACATGGAGGGGCAGAAGGTCAGCGAAATTGAGCTGCCCGCCGATATTTTTGAAGCCCCAGTTTATATGGATCTGATGCACCAGGCTTATGTTCGCCAAATGGCAAATAAACGTCTGGGCACCCACGAAACGAAGACTCGTGGGCAAGTCTCGGGTGGTGGAAAACGACCGTGGCGCCAGAAGGGCACTGGACGCGCGCGACAAGGTTCCATCCGAGCTGCGCATTGGAAGGGTGGTGGAAAGATTTTTACCCCCCACATGCGTGATTATTCAAAAGCGATGCCGCGCAAAATGCGCCGGGCTGCTTTGCGGTCTGCGCTTTCTGTGAAGGCTGCGGAATTGGGTTTAGTTCTGGTAGACGAACTGAAGCTTGCTGAGCCGAAGACCCGTCTGATGGTGAACTCCCTCAACGCTCTGGTCGGGGAAAACTCTGTGTTGGTTTTGATCCCTAATAAAGAGGATCATGAAGATGTTCTCCGCGCCGCACGGAACCTGCCGGATGCCAAAGTTATGCTGGCAAATTACCTGAATATTCGTGACTTATTGGTTTTCGATAAACTGGTGATGCCGGTGGCAGCTCTCGATGTTATTCAGAGCTATCTGGGATAGGAGGAGGAAAAAATGAGCACAATTTACGATATTCTCCGCCGTCCGCTGGTGACAGAAAAATCAAATTATCAGTTGGGCAAGCTGCACCAGTATGTGTTTGAAGTAGCACCTGATGCTACCCGGACCCAGGTCAAAGAAGCTGTTAATAAGCTGTTTGATGTGGATGTTCTGAAGGTCAACATCATTAACGTTCCGGCCAAACGGTCGCGCCGCGGACGCAGCCGCCGATGGGGAATCCGAAAGTCGATGTACAAAAAGGCTATCGTTACCCTGTCACCGGAAGACCGAATCCCGTTCTTTGAAGGGGTAGAGTAATGGCAGTAAAAGTATATAAACCGGTAACCCCTGGTCAACGACACAAGACCAGCTATACATTCGAGGAAATCACCAAAGATAAGCCAGAGCGCTCATTGGTGGTGGTGAAACAAAAGCACTCGGGTCGGAATGCTTATGGACGCATTACTGTCCGTCATCAAGGTGGTGGACACAAGCAAAAAATTCGTCTCGTTGATTTCAAACGGGATAAACGGGGCGTTCCGGCAAAAGTTGCTGCAATTGAATATGATCCGAATCGGACTGCTCGATTGGCACTGCTTCACTACGCAGATGGCGAAAAGCGATACATCCTGGCTCCTGTGGGGCTGCGTGTTGGCGACCCGGTAGAAGCGGGTCCTCGGGCGGATATCCGTCTGGGCAACAGCCTCCCCATTTCCAGCATCCCCGTGGGTACAATGATCCACAATGTGGAGATGGCTGAAGGACGGGGTGGTCAGTTGGCGCGCGCCGCAGGTGGAGCTGCTCAACTGCTGGCAAAAGAGGGTGATTATGCTCAGGTACGTTTACCCTCCGGCGAGGTACGTCTGGTTCGCCAGGTTTGCTACGCGACCATTGGTCAGGTAGGTAATCTGGACCACAGCAATATCAAGCTGGGTAAAGCGGGACGCAAACGGCATATGGGTATCAGGCCAACCGTTCGTGGTAGTGCGATGTCTCCTCGAGACCATCCGCATGGTGGTGGTGAAGGCCGTCAGCCGATCGGTATGCCTGGTCCGAAAACCCCGTGGGGCCAACCCGCTCATGGGTACAAGACCCGCCGAAATAAAAGTACTGAGAAATATATTGTTCGACGCCGCAAGAGCGGTGGCCGCTAGTCGCTTTTAGTAAATAGTAATTGGAGAGCGAGAGAGGGACGAAAATATGTCACGATCGCTGAAAAAAGGGCCTTTCATAGCCCCAAAGCTTTTGAAAAAAATTGAAGAAATGAATGCACGCGGTGAGAAGAAAGTGATCCGAACCTGGAGTAGGGCCAGCACAATCTTCCCCCAGATGGTTGGACATACGATTGCTGTTCACGATGGTCGCCGTCATGTTCCGATTTATATTACGGACAATATGGTAGGGCATCGTTTGGGTGAATTTGCGCCAACCCGCCACTTTCGTGGCCATATCGTTGAGAAATCATCTAAAAGGAGGTAGGTCATGGCAACTGATATTCACGCTAAGTTAAGTCATTGTGGCGTTTCAGCCCAGAAGGCCCGCCTGGTTGTAGATTTGATCCGGGGCAAGCAGGTGAACGAAGCAATGAACACCCTGCACTTTGCTAACAAAGTTGCCGCCCGTCACGTCGAGAAGCTGCTGGCTTCTGCGATTGCGAATGGCGAAGAAAACTTTGGGGTCAGTCGAGATGATCTTTATGTATACCGCATCACAGCGGATGAAGCACCAACCCGCAAATGGCGTCGATTTGGAGCCCGTGGTCGATTCAAACCGATTTTACGGCGCACATCTCATATCAACATCATTTTACGTGAGCGAGAGTAAAGTTGGAGTAAGGAATAATTCCAGGAGATATTATGGGTCGTAAAGTTCATCCGATTGGATTTCGGTTAAATATCAATAAACCCTGGCTGGGTCGGTGGTACGCTGAAGGCGACAAATATGTTGATCAACTTCAGCAGGATTTCAAAATCCGTGAACTCATTCAGGCTCAGGCTGGCAACGCGGGCGTTTCCCAAATTGAGGTCGAACGCTTCCCTGGCAAAGTGAAAGTTTTGATTCACACCGCCAAACCCGGTATTTTAATTGGGCGAAAAGGCGAAACTGTGAAAAAACTGCGCAAAGACCTGGAAGCTCTGACCGGCGCCCGGATTGATCTCGAAATCAAAGAGATTAAATCCCCCGACATGGATGCTTATCTGGTTGCTCAGAACATTGCTTCTCAGATTAATCGCCGTGTAAGCTATCGTCGCGCTATGAAACGCGCGATTCAGCAGGGCATACGTCAGGGAGCCGAGGGTGTGAAAATTTCTGTTTCCGGTCGTCTTTCCGGTGCTGAAATGGCCCGCACTGTCTGGCTGCGTGAAGGACGGGTTCCGCTGCAAACTCTCCGTGCAAACATTGATTTTTCTATGACCGAAGCACTGACCACCTACGGGAAAATTGGTGTAAAAGTCTGGATTTACAAAGGCACAGTTATGCCTGAAACGGAAGAGAAAGTTCAGCCCACCGAGGGCGTTTACGTTAGCGAGTAAACATTACGCCGGGCAGCCAAACCTGGCGAATTGAAAGAGGTATGGATTATGTTAATGCCAAAACGCGTTAAATTTCGCAAGCAAATGCGTGGCCGTATGCGAGGCAAGGCATTGCGCGGTGCGGAAATTAACTTCGGCGATTATGGGTTGCAAGCATTGGAGCCAGGTTGGATCTCGGCACGGCAGATTGAAGCTGCCCGACGGGCAATGGTTCGTGTGATGCGCCGTCGTGGAAAATTGTGGATCCGGATCTTTCCGGATAAACCTTATACTCATCGACCGGCAGAAACCCGTATGGGTAAAGGTAAAGGAAATGTAGAATACTGGGTAGCCGTTGTGCGCCCAGGGCGGATGATGTTTGAAATTGCTGGTCTGCCCTCTGACGTGGCTCTTGAAGCGCTGCACCAGGCTTCTTACAAGCTTTCCATTAAGACCAAAATTGTGTCTCGTGAAGACTTGGGAGGTGAGTAACCATGAAGGCCGAAGCGATTCGACTTTTATCTGTAGAGGAGATTTATTCAAAATTGGCGGATGCACGCCAGGAATTGATGAATCTGCGATTTCAAACAGTAACCGGGCAGTTAACGGATACCAGCCGTCTGCCACAGGCACGGCGTGAAATAGCCCGGTTGGAGACGATCCTGCGAGAAAAAGAGCTGGCTGCTGTTCAGCAGGAAGGTGAGAAATGAGTCAACGACGAAGAATAACCGGTGTCGTTACCAGCGATAAGATGATGAAAACGGTTGTGGTAGAGATTACCCGAACTTTTCGTCACCCGCTGTATGGTAAAGTTGTGCACTCCTCTAAGCGTGTAAAAGCTCATGATGATTTGGGCTGCCGAACTGGGGACGAGGTGCAAATTGTTGAAAGCAAACCGCTTTCTCGTGAAAAGCGTTGGGTCGTTGAAACGATCTTAAAGCGACAGGAAGCTGCTGAAATTGTTGTCGAAGGAGAATAAGCTATGATTCAACAAGAATCTCGCCTTAAAGTTGCAGACAACACAGGAGCCCGAGAAATTCTGGTCATCCATGTCATGGGTGGTTCGAAGCGTCGCTATGGTCGGATTGGTGATGTTGTGGTCGCAACCGTGAAATCTGCCACGCCGCAGGGCTCGGTGAAGAAAAGCGATGTCGTCAAAGCTGTGATTGTCCGTTGTGCAAAAGAATGGCGCCGTGAAGATGGCTCTTCTATTCGGTTTGATGACAATGCAGCAGTGATCCTGGATACGGATGGACAGAATCCGAAAGGAACCCGTATTTTTGGGCCTGTTGCACGTGAACTCCGCGAGAAGGGTTTTATGAAAATCGTTTCTTTAGCCCCGGAAGTACTGTAGGGTTAGAGGATAGAGGAGCGAAGCATGAAAGTCAAAATTCGCAAGGGCGATCAGGTTGTTGTGATCAGTGGTCGCTCGGAAGATAAAGGTAAACGCGGCGAAGTCATCAAGGTTCTGCCAGACGAAAATCGTGTTGTGGTCCAGGGCGTCAACGTTCGTACCAAGCACCAGCGTCAGGTACAGAGTCAGGGACGCACCGTCAACCCGGGAATAGTGCGGTTCGAGGCCCCACTTCATATTTCGAATGTGATGCTGGTTTGCCCGAAATGCAATAAACCCGCTCGGGTTGGAATTTCCCGAGAAGGTGGCAAAGCGCTGCGGGTTTGTAAAAAATGCGAAGCCATCATTGATGACTAGCCTGCGGGAGTGTTGAAGTATGAACGTTTTACATGAGAAATATCAAAATGAGGTTGTTCCAGTTTTGATGAAAGAACTGGACCTGGGTAATGTCAATCAGGTTCCCCGGATCACGAAAGTTGTCGTGAATATCGGGTTGGGTGAGGCATTGGATAACCCGAAGGCGCTGGACGCTGCAGTTTCGGATTTGACAATCATTACCGGGCAAAAACCTGTTGTCATTGCAGCCCGAAAGAGCATTGCTAACTTCAAGCTGCGTGAAGGCAGACAGATTGGTGCAAAGGTGACTTTGCGTGGAGAACGGATGTGGGCGTTTTTGGACCGTTTGATGAACATCGCTCTGCCCCGTGTTCGTGACTTCCGTGGGATTTCAGATGAGTCATTTGATGGCCGTGGAAACTATACTCTCGGACTGCGAGAACAATTGATTTTCCCGGAAATTGAATACGATAAGATTGATAAAATCCGAGGTATGGAAGTTTCGATTGTTACGACAGCTCTGAGCGATGAACAAGGGCGCACAATGCTGAAGTTATTAGGGATGCCTTTCAGGAAGGATTAATATGGCGAAGAAGTGCATGACTTATCGTGAACAGCGCAGAACGTATCCCAATCAGGTACGCAATCGCTGTAAAGTTTGTGGAAGACCGCGAGGATATTTGCGTCGGTTTGGTCTGTGCCGCATTTGTTTCCGCGAGTTAGCTTTGAAAGGTCAGTTACCTGGCGTGAGGAAGTCATCCTGGTAGTCTGCCGGAGGAAATGATAAATGAGTGTAAATGATCCGATTGCCGATATGTTAACTCGCATTCGTAACGGTGTGATGGCTGAAAAATCTCTGGTTGCAATGCCTACTTCAAAAACGAAGGTGGAAATTGCCAGAATCCTCAAAGAAGAGGGTTTCATCCAGAATTATGATGTCGTTGAAGGTGACCGACCAACGCACCAGGTTTTGCGAATCCAATTGAAATATGTGGGTGACCGACGTCAGAAGCGACCCGTGATTACCGGAGTAGAACGAGTCAGCCGACCTGGTCGCCGGGTGTATACCCATAAAGAAGATATTCCCTGGATTCTTTCGGGATTAGGAATTGCAATCCTGACAACTCCCAAAGGGATTATGACTGGACAGCGCGCCCGTAAAGTTGGTGTGGGCGGCGAAATCATCTGCAAGGTCTGGTAGACCCCAGGGAGCAAGGAGGTAGAAAAGTGTCTCGAATTGGTCGTTTGCCTGTGGACATTCCTGCTGGTGTGCAGGTGGATATCCAGGGAAGTGAAGTTAAAGTCAAGGGCCCAAAGGGTGAATTGGCTTTCACGCACCTGCCCGAAGTCACCGTGCATATGGAAGCGAACCAGATTTTGGTTCAAAGAAGCTCTGATGAGCCCTTCCCACGAGCCATTCATGGAACCACACGGGCTTTGATCCAGAATATGGTTACCGGTGTCAGCACCGGGTTTACCAAAGTGTTAGAAATTCAGGGTGTCGGTTATCGTGCCGAGATGGACGGGAAAAATCTCGTCTTGAATGTAGGGTATTCTCATCCTGTTGTTGTTGAGCCGCCGGAAGGTATTGAATTTGATGTGGATACCAAAACTCGGTTGGTGAAAATTATTGGCTCTAATAAAGAAGTTGTTGGTCAGGTTGCAGCTGATATCCGCAAGATCCGAAAGCCGGAACCCTACAAAGGGAAAGGTATTCGTTATCTTGGCGAGCATGTCCGTCGCAAGGCTGGTAAAGCTGGTAAGGCTGGCTAAAGAGATAGGTGACTGGTTATGGCGAAAATGTCTCGTAATGATGCACGTCTGCGACGTCATCGACGGGTGCGCAAGCACATGGAAGGTACCCCCGAGCGTCCACGGCTGTGTGTGTTCCGCAGTTTGACACATATCAATGCTCAGGTCATTGATGATAAAGCTGGCAATACGTTAGCTTATGCTTCTACGGTTGATCACGAACTTCGCGAAAAGCTCGCAGGTTTGACTAAGACAGAGCAGGCTCGACTCGTCGGGGAATTAGTGGCAAAGCGGGCCCTGGATAAGGGTGTTGAAGAAGTGGTCTTTGACCGCGGTGGTTTCAAGTATATCGGCCGTGTGAAAGCACTGGCAGATGCCGCTCGTGAAGCTGGCCTGAAATTCTAAGGCGAGTTTTAAAAAGCAATAAAGGACCTTACTTATGGATAAGTACCAATCAGTGGAAGAACAATTTGACGAGCGCGTAATTGAAATTGCCCGCGTGGCGAAAGTTGTAAAAGGTGGACGCCGCTTCCAGTTCCGGGTGACCGTCGTTATCGGCGACAATAATGGTCAGGTCGGAATGGGCGTAGGGAAAGCCAACGCAGTGCCGGATGCCATGCGGAAAGCAAGCGAGCGTGCTCGAAAGAATTTGCGCAACTATAATGTGTACGGCACAACAATCCCGCATGAAGTTGTTGGCCGGACTGCTGGCGCACGTGTTTTGTTGAAACCAGCTTCTCGCGGTACAGGTGTTATCGCTGGCGGCAGTGTGCGTGCCGTTGTGGAAGCTGCAGGCATTCGTGATATTCTGACCAAATCAATGGGCAGCGCGAATGTATTGAATGTGGTCAAGGCAACCTTCGATGCACTGGATCAATTGAAATCTCCAGAGCGAGAAGCTGCACGGCGTGGAAAATCTGCGCAGGAATTGATCCCATATTGGGAGCGGAGGAAGAATGCCTAAGAAAAGCACTGGCGAAAAGAAAGTACGCATCACGCTGGTGAAGAGCCCGATCGGGTATTCCGTGCGGCACAAAGCGACTGTCAAGGCTTTGGGTTTACGCCGGATGAATCACACCGTTGAGCACGTGGATTCTCCTTCACTGCGAGGAATGTTAGCAAAAATTAACCATCTGGTTAAAGTAGAAGAGTAGGCAAGATTATGAAATTACACGATCTCGCGCCGAATGAAGGCGCTACTAAGAACAAAAAGCGTGTAGGCCGCGGTATCTCTGCAGGTGGTGGAAAAACCGCCGGACGAGGGCAAAAGGGTTATGGCGCCCGGTCGGGTGCCGGTGGTAAACTGTACCGCCAGGGTGGTAACCTGCCCTTCTTCCGCCGTCTGCCCTTTATGCGGGGTGAAGGTTTCACTCCCATAAATCGAGTTGAGTACAACGAGGTTAATCTAGAGCAGCTGGAAAGGTTTGAGGCCAACGCAGAAGTTAATCCTGAGGTTTTGGCAGCAGCCAACTTGTTGAACAAAAAACGCAATCCCGTGGTCATTCTGGGCCGTGGTGAAGTTGCGGTTCCTTTGAAACTAAAAGTTCATCGGATCACCAAGGGCGCCCGCGCTAAAATTGAAGCTGCTGGTGGCAGTGTGGAAATTATTGCCTGATGAAATCATTGGGAAAAGGAGAGACCCACGCATGAAACGATCAGCTTGGCGCTATCTTTGGAAGTCAGAGGATATTCGTAAAAAATTACTGATCACGCTGGGTTTATTGGCAGTTTATCGCTTAGCGGCAAATATTCCTGTCCCGGGAATTGACCGTGCAGCATTAAGCTCCTTGTTTCAACAAGGTGGCGCCGCCAGTAATCTGGTGAATTTGCTGGATTTGCTTTCGGGTGGTACTGTATCACGATTTTCCATCCTGGCAATGGGTGTGTATCCCTACATTACAGCACAGATTATCTTGCAGCTTCTTACGCCGATTATTCCGGCCCTGGAAGCAAAACTTAAAGATAACCCACGCGAAGGCCAGAAATGGATGGAGCGCTGGACAGTGATCCTGACCGTGCCGATGGCGATCCTCTCGGCAATTGGACAGATCAATATTTTCTCGACGCTTACCGGTGGACAGCAGATTATGGTGAATTATGGTTTCACCGGCACAGCGCTTCTTCCAACTATAACCACCCTTGTCAGTATGATTGCGGGCACGATGTTCGCGATCTGGCTGGGCCAGCTTATTTCTGAATATGGCATTCCGAATCAGGGTTTATCTTTGATCATTTTCTCGGGTATTGTTTCCCGGATGCCTTCAGGATTGTTCGCCATTCTGGCGGATAAGCAAAATGGCTGGTGGTTGATGCTGGTAGTGCTGGCAATCCTTGCACTGACGATCTTTGCGATTGTAATCGTGCAGGAAGGCCAACGCAACGTGCCGGTTTTATTCCCCGGCCGCCGGATGGGAAACCGGATGTCTATGCCGGTTAAAAGCAATTTGCCCCTCAAGGTGAATATGGCAGGCATGATCCCGCTGATTTTTGCCCAGTCCATCATGACTTTCCCGGCTGTTGTGGCAAGTTACTTCACTCGATCCCAGTCGGAATGGTTGAGTAACTTTGCAACCAGCGTAACGAATTTGTTCGGTGGTGGAAATATCTGGTATTCCTTGATCTTCTTCTTCATGGTAGTCGCTTTTACCTTTTTCTATACCGATGTGTTGTTTACTCAACAAAACTATGGCGAAAATCTGAAGAAGCAGGGTGCTCAGATCCCCGGTATTTCTCGGGGCGGGCCCACGCAGCGTTATCTGACCAAGGTTCAGCGCCGGATCACCCTCCCGGGTGCAGTTTTCCTGGGTTTGGTTGCTGTCCTGCCTTTTATTCTGAGCCTGATCCTGCCGGTTTCACAAGCCGCATTATCGCTGCTTTCGGCCGCTGGAATGCTGATTGTTGTCGGTGTTGTACGGGATACGTTTAATATTATTGACACCGAACTCAAGCTCCACGGTTATGAAGAAAGCCTGATCAAAGGATAGGAAGAGATGTATCTTGTATTGCTTGGACCTCCAGGTGCCGGAAAAGGCACGCAAGCACAGGTTGTTTCTAAAGAGTTAAACCTGGTGCATGTTTCCTCGGGAGATATTTTTCGGGAAAACCTTAAAAATATGACCGAACTGGGCAAAGTAGCTCAGGGGTATATGGAACGTGGAGAGTTGGTGCCGGATGAAGTAACCATTGCGATGATTCGGGACCGGTTAAGCCGCCCGGACTGTGCGCAGGGTGCTTTGCTGGATGGATTTCCCCGGACACCAGCCCAGGCAGAAGAACTCGACAGAATGCTGGCGGAGTTGGGAGACAGGGTTGTTTTAGTGCCCTATATTTCGGTTCCGTCACAAATTCTGGTCGAACGGTTAAGTGGCCGGTGGACCTGCCGGGCGCAGGGGCATATTTATCATCAAATGTATAACCCGCCCAAACAGGCCGGTGTGTGTGATCTGGATGGTTCAGAACTTTACCAGCGTGAAGATGATAAACCTGAAACGGTAAAACGGCGGATTGAAGTGTATCTTGAACAGACTTCTCCGTTGATCGAATATTACCGGGGAAAGGGTTTGCTGGTTGAGTTGGATGGCACGCAGCCCATTGAAGATGTCACTGAGACACTTCTCGTAGAGATTCGTAAGGTAATGTAATGGCTTGGTTTCGCAATATCAATATCAAAACAGAACACGAGATTGAGATTATGCGTTCTGCAGGGCAGATCAACGCCGAAGCATTGCAGGCAGCGCATGACGCTGTTTGCGTTGGCGCAACGACAGCAGATATCAATGCCGCCGCTGAAGAAGTGCTCAAGAAGTATGGTGTTTATTCACCTTTTAAAAATTATCCGGGCCCGTATCCTTATCCTTCAAGCACAACAGTTAGTGTCAATGAAGAACTGGTGCATGGTATACCCGGAAAGCGGAAACTGCGTGAAGGCGATATTGTTTCCGTGGACTGTGGTGCGGTTTACGAAGGATTTGTGGCCGATTCGGCTTTTTCAACCGGTGTTGGGGAAATTTCTCCCGATGCCCGGCGGCTGCTGGAAGTAACCGAAGCTTCCCTGTATAAAGCGATTGAGAAAATGATCGTTGGAAACCATATCGGGGATGTTTCGGCTGTTGTGGAAAAAGTTGCCGAAGCCAATGGCTTTTATGTGACCCATGAATACACCGGACACGGCGTAGGACGGGATATGCACGAAGGCCCACAGGTACCAAACTATGGTATTCCCGGGCAGGGTATGCTGCTCCGGAAAGGGATGACGATCGCGGTTGAACCGATGGTCCTGGTGGGTACCCGGGCTACCCGAGTGCTGAAGGACCAGTGGACGGTGACCTCTGCGGATCGTTCACTCACAGCTCATTTTGAGCATACGATTGCAGTTACCAATAACGGGCCGCTAATTCTTACTCTTTTAGAGAATGGAAAAGGCCCCGGACAGATTGGCCCTGGCTTGAAACTGGACAGGATAAGAGATAATTAGTATAATATAAACTTTGTGGCTGTACCTTGAGAGAATGAAGGAGAGTTGATATGAAGGTCTCAGCGTCGATTAAAAAGCGCTGTTCCAAGTGCAAAATTGTAAAACGTAGAGGAACCCTTTACGTGATTTGTGAAAATCCAAAGCATAAGCAGCGACAGGGATAAGGATCTATGGCAAGAATTGAAGGTGTTGACCTTCCGCGTAATAAGCGGATTGATGTAGCGTTGACCTATATTTTCGGAATTGGACCAACGCGTTCGAAGCAGATTCTGGCGGCAACTAACGTTTCCCCGGAAACTCGTGTGAGGGACCTGACCGATAGCGAAGCGAGCGCCATGCGTGAGTTTATTGCCAAAAGCTATACGGTTGAAGGTGATTTACGCCGTGAAGTTCAGATGAATATTAAACGGCTGATTGAAATCGGTTGTTACCGTGGTTTACGCCACCGTCGCAACCTGCCTGCGCACGGGCAACGAACAAAGACGAATGCCCGCACTGCCAAGGGACCGAAAAAGACTGTTGCTGGTCGCGGTCGCCGTCGTGGGGCAACCAAGAAATAGTTAAATTGTTTGTGCGTTTTCAGCCAGTGGGGGACCTTCCCACCCCGCGGCTCCTGGCTGAGAGCAGCAATCAATTTTCTAAATATTAATATGAAGTTGGTTTTGAGAGGTTTATAGCGAGGGATTATGGCTCAAAGCGTACGTCCAAGGCGAGGTAGTGCGGCGCGGAAAACTAAGCGCACGCTCTCCTCTGCGCGAGTATATGTGTATGCGACTTTTAATAACACCATTGTGACGGTCACCGACCAGCAAGGTAATACGGTTTGTTGGGGTAGTGCGGGATCTTCTGGGTTCAAAGGCTCCAGAAAAAGCACACCGTTTGCGGCCCGGCTTGCTGCCGAGCAGGCAATGAAAAGTGCACAGTCAATGGGTGTTCAGGAAGTTGACATTATTATCAAAGGACCTGGCCCTGGTCGCGAATCTGCAATTCGTGCAATTCAATCTTTGGGTATTAAGGTTCGATCGATTTCGGATATCACACCGGTTCCCCACAATGGGTGTCGGCCTCCAAAGAAACGCCGCGTGTAAGAGAGGGAAGATATGGCAAGATATACTGGTCCGGCATGTAAATTATGTCGGCGCGAAGGTGAGAAATTATTCTTAAAAGGTGAACGTTGTTTTACGCCAAAATGTGCGTTTGAACGACGTGCTTATGCTCCTGGAGAGCACGGTCGTTCAGGATCGATGCGTCGGGGACGCGAATCAGATTACAACCGGCAGCTTCGTGCAAAGCAGAAAGCCCGCCGGGTATACGGTGTTTTGGAACGACAGTTTCGCCGTTATTTTAGTGTCGCGTTGCGAAGATCCGGCCTGACCGGCTTAAATCTTCTGCAAACGTTAGAGTCTCGTTTGGATAATGTGGTTTTCCGCATGGGTCTGGCTCCCAGCCGGACTGCGGCTCGCCAGATGGTAACCCATGGCCATTTTATGGTTAATGACCGGCGAACCGATATCCCATCTATGTTGCTCAGAGAGGGTGATGTTCTTCAGGTCCGAGAAGGATCGCGAAGCAGTGTCTTGTTCAAGGAATCTTTTGAAGATGCCGAGAACCGCCCTTGTGCGTTATGGCTTGATCGAGATTTGAAAAATTTCACTGGTCGTGTATTGCGTCTGCCGGAACGTGGCGAAATTGACGGCAATCTGGACGAGCAGTTAATTGTTGAGTACTACTCACGCTAATGCCAGTTTATCCGGTAAGCGGTTCCATGAGGGTTTGCCGGAAAGGGGTGCATAGTGACAGCTTTAAGTAATATGGTAACGCCAAAAGTTGAAAGAGAAGCCGAAGCGAGGAACTACGGTAAGTTCGTCATTGGTCCTCTGGAAAGAGGATATGGTGTAACTTTAGGAAATGCTCTTCGCCGGGTACTGCTTTCATCTTTAGAAGGCAACGCGGTTACGTCCGTTCGGATTACGGATGTACTGCATGAGTTCAGTGATATTCCGGGAGTGCGGGAAGATGTTCTCCAGGTTATGCTCCGCATCAAACAATTGAGGATGTTCCTCTATGATGTGGACTCTGCCCACCTTCATCTTGAGGTGCGGGGTGAGGGAGAGGTAACCGCGGCAGATATTCAGGTGCCGGGCGAGGTTGAGATTGTCAACCCCGAGCTGTATCTGTTTGCCGTAGATGATCCGAACGTGAATCTCGAGATTGATCTGACAGTTGAGCGAGGGCGGGGATATTCTCCTGCTAATGAGCGAAATGGCCGTCTGCCAATTGGGGAATTGCCCGTCGATGCGATTTTTACGCCAATCAAACGGGTCAATTGGACGGTTGGTTCAGCTCGTGTTGGTCAGAGCACGAATTTCGATCGCTTGGAACTCGAGATCTGGACGGACGGCACACTTACCCCAGAAAATGCTCTTTCGATGGCTTCGCGGATTTTGATTGATCACCTGCGCTTTATCTCGGGGATCAATGAAGAAATGCTGGTGGTTGAACCGGTAGAAGAAGTAACCGGGACGCGCCTGACCAGTGAAGCCGTAGAAACTCCTATCGAGAATCTGGATCTTTCGGTTCGCGTCTTCAACTCTTTGAAACGCACCGGAATTACCACGGTAGGGAATGTGATTGAGCTTCTGGAAAAAGGTGATGAGGCCGTAATGTCCATCCGGAACTTCGGTGAGAAGAGCCTCCAGGAATTGCGTGATAAAATGCGGGAAAAAGGTTTCCTGCCTGATGAAACTGAAGAAGAATCGGAGTAATAAAAGATGCGACATCAGGTTGCAGGTTATAAATTAGGACGAAAGAAAGATCAACGGATTGCTTTACGCCGAATGCTGATTAACCAGCTCTTCGAGCACGAACGCATCCAGACTACCCGTGCCAAAGCCCTGGCTATTCGTGGGGATGCGGAACGGTTAATTACCCTGGCCCGCAATAGTGCTAAGGGCAGTGATACGGATAAAGTGAACGCACGCCGTACGGCTGCTGCTCGCTTGAGCAATCCGGAAATCGTCAAGAAGTTGTTTGAAGATATTGGCCCGCGGTTCGAAAGCCGCAATGGCGGTTATACGCGGATGTTCCGTTTAGGACCACGGCTGGGTGATTCTGCCGAGATGGTCCTGTTGGAATTGGTCGAGGATTAATCCATCCGGGAGTACCGGATTGGAATGGCACGTTACAAAGTTATTCTTGCCTATGATGGCACCCACTTCCAGGGGTTTCAGCGCCAGGAACCGGGAGTGAGAACCGTTCAGGGAGAGGTGGAACAAGCGCTGCGCTGTTTGGGCTGGCAAGGGAGATCAATTCTTTCGGCTGGCCGGACAGACACCGGGGTCCACGCTTCGGGACAGGTGATTACTTTTGATTTTGAGTGGAAACATTCCACCACAGCGCTGAATCGAGCAGTCAATGCTCATTTACCGCCAGATGTGGCAGCAGTGGATGTGAGCTTTACTTCGGAGGATTTTCATCCCCGGTTTGATGCTTTTCTTCGTACATACCGTTATCGAATTTATTGTGCGGAAGTGCGAAATCCATTGCTAGACCGCTTTGCCTGGCGTGTATGGCCCGCAGTTGACCCGGAGTTCTTGCAGTCGGCTGCGACCTTGCTGGTAGGAACGCATGATTTTGCTGCTTTTGGAGCCCCGCCCCAAACCGGAGGCAGCACCTTGCGAACCGTTTACGCAGCGAGCTGGAAGTCGAACGCAGGAGACCTGGAATTTGAAATCTCGGCGAATGCGTTTTTGTATCATATGGTGCGGCGGATTGTGTTCTTACAGGTCTTGATTGGAAAAAAACAATTAAGCCTTGAAGACCTTTCACAGGCAGTTCAGCAGACTCGATCGCTGACCCCCGGCCTGGCTCCACCAAATGGATTATACCTGACGGAAGTACGGTATCCATCCAAGTGAGAGGAAACAAGTTAAACTTTGCCAGAATTGATGTGTTGGCAGAAATTGGAGTATTGGAACGTGGAAAAAACCTACGTCATTAAGGGAAAGACTGAGCCCCAGTGGCTCCTGGTGGATGCAGATGGACAGGGTCTGGGCCGTATGGCTACCCAGATTGCCTATTATTTGTTGGGAAAACATAAACCCACTTATACACCAGGCGTTGACATGGGCGATATTGTTGTCGTACTGAACGCCAGCAAGCTGCGATTTTCCCAAAAGCGTCTGGAAAATAAGCGCTATTATTGGCACACCGGTTACCCTGGTGGAATCAAATCGGTTGATTTGAAAGATTTGATGGCAAAATATCCGGACCGCGTCATTCGCCGGGCTGTTTGGGGCATGCTGCCTCATAACAAGTTGGGGCGGAAGTTGTTGAAACGTGTGAAGATCTATGCTGGGAATGAGCATCCACATGAAGCTCAAAAACCGCAGCCTGTTGGATAAAGGAGTTTGAGGTTATTATGTCCGTTCAATATTACGAGGGTGTTGGTCGCCGAAAGGAAAGTACCGCACGTGTGCGTGTGATGGCTGGCTCTGGCAGTTTCATTGTCAATGAGAAGTCCATCGAAGATTATTTCACCCGCATGGGAGATACGGAAGCAATTTATGCAGTTTTAGATGCTTTCGATCCTACTGCTCGAGCGAAGTTCGATGTGACGGTTAAAGTCATGGGTGGCGGCGTAACAGGCCAGACCGATTCGGTCCTTTTGGGGCTCGCGCGCGCATTAGTGAAGATGGATTCGGATGCAATTTCCCGTCTTCGTCGAAGTGGTTTCCTTACCCGCGATCCGCGTATCAAAGAGCGCAAGAAACCAGGCCTCAAACGCGCCCGCAAGGCACCTACTTACACCAAACGTTAGAATCCTATTCCCGTGGAGCTTCATCTATGGGTGAGGCACGTGGAAAAGACAGGGTGTTTTCCGGCAGAGTATCTGCCGGAAAGCATCCTTGTTTAATTTCGAATTTGCTGTTGATGAATTATGGGTATCGGGGAGCGATAATAAAGGTTGAGATTTGAGAGGAAAAGTTTATGATGACCACATCATTAGAAGAGTCTGGAATTACACTGTTAGGTTTAGGACCAGGCGGCGTTGAATATTTGACCGGAGAAGCAAAAGAATGGCTGTTGGGGTGCTCTGAGATCTATGCACGTACGGCATCTCACCCCGCTCTTCAGGACCATTTTGAAAAATTAACCGTGCACGGCTTCGATGATTTATATGAATACGGCGCTTCACTTCAAGGAATTCACGAACAAATCGTATCCGTGATTCTGGAACTTGGAAAAAAGCCGGGGGGAGTGACGTATGCTGTTCCGGGACATCCTTTGTTTGGCGACGTGACCTGCAAAGCAATTATCCAGAGTTGCCGTGAATCGGGGATGCCGGTGAGGGTGATTCAGGGCATCAGTTATCTGGGGCTGATTTGCTCCGGATTGGAGCTGGATATCTGCCAGAATTTGACGATTTTGGACTCACTGGTATTAAAAGACTTCCGTTTTCCGCCTTTTTCGCCTGCCCTGCCTGTGTTGATTGCCCAATTGGGAAACCGTGAATCGGTTCAGAAAATTCAAAAGATTCTCCTTGCCGTCTATCCGGAAGACCATCCCGTGACACTGGTGCATATCGCAGAAAACAATTCCCCGGATATTGAGAAGCTGACTCTGGCAGAAGCGGGCCGGTCTGAACGCATTGGGATGTTATCCGGATTATATTTGCCTGCCATCAGCCCGGATGCTTCGTTTGAGTCGCTGCAGGATGTGATTGCTCATTTGCGGGCACCAGACGGTTGTCCCTGGGACCGTGAGCAAACCCATCAATCCCTTCGCTCCAGCCTGTTAGAAGAGACTTATGAGGCGCTTACGGCCCTTGATGCAGCCGATCCGGAAGCCATGCAGGAAGAATTTGGAGATCTGGTAATGCAGGTGGTAATGCATGCTCAGATTGCTTCTGAATTGGGCGAATTTAGCATGGTGGATATTGTGCAGGGTATTAACCGCAAACTGATGCGGCGGCATCCCCATGTCTTTGGGGATGTGGATGTGAAAGACACTGAAAATGTCCTTAAAAATTGGGAGAAATTGAAAGAAAAAGAACGCGGGGATAACGGGAAGAAACTTCGCAAGGGAATGTTAGATGGTGTGCCAAAGGATTACCCGGCTCTGGCTCAGGCCCAGGAATACCAGAAACGCGCCCGGCGGGTCGGTTTTGACTGGTCGGATATTCAGGGTGTGCTGGATAAAGTGAGAGAGGAACTGGTGGAGTTTCAGGAAGCTGCTGCCGGACAGGAAAAGGCCGGGGAGTTGGGAGATCTGTTGTTTTCCCTGGTGAACCTGGCCCGCTGGTGTGATGTCGACGCGGAAAGTGTCCTGCGTGAAACCAACCAGAAATTTAAGCGGCGTTTTCGGCATGTTGAAGAACGTGCGAAAGAAACAGGCCAGAACCTTTCAGAGATGACTCTGGAGGAGATGGATGCCTTCTGGGATGAGGCCAAAGGGTTGGAGTGAACTTCCTATAAACATAAAAAATACCCGTTCATAGTTTTCTACGAGCGGGTATTTTTTTATGGAAACACAATCACTCTAAAGTGGTTCAAATCGGGCGGTGAAATGTCTCAACAGGGGTGGGGCATAGGTGATCCGGTAGCCCTTGAGTTCCTGGCTTTTTTCCTTGAGTGTGATCAGCGTATCGGCTACATAGTCCAGGTGGCTCTGAGTATACACCCGGCGGGGAATTGCCAGGCGGACCAGCTCCAATTGAGGATAAACCATTTCTCCGGAGTCTGGATCCTGATAACCAAACATTACGGAACCAATTTCTACACCGCGGATACCGCCTTCGAGGTAAAGGGCAGCATCCAGGGCCTGTCCCGGGAATTCGGCATGTGGAATATGAGGCAGCATCCTTCCTGCATCTACATAGACAGCATGGCCGCCGGCCGGTTCAATGATCGGTATTCCGGCTTCCAGCAATCTGTCGGCGAGATACGCGGTTTGCCCCAGGCGGTATGCCAGATAAGACTCGTCCAGTCCTTCCATCAGGCCAACGGCCAGGGCGTCCAGGTCGCGGCCGGCCAGTCCGCCATAGGTAACAAACCCTTCACGAAGGATCAATTCATTGGACACTTTCTGGAAGAGATCTGCGTCACGCATGGCAAGGAACCCGCCAATGTTGACAATGGCATCTTTTTTGGCGCTCATCCAGGCCCCATCTGCCAGGCTGAAAATTTCATTGGCAATTTCAAGGGTTGATTTATTCGCGTAGCCATCTTCTCGCTGTTTGATGAAATAAGCATTTTCAGCAAAGCGGCAGCTGTCAATAAAGAAGGGGATGCCGAATTCATGGTAGATTTCTGAAACAGCGCGGATATTGCTGAGGGAAACAGGCTGTCCGCCGCCTGCGTTATTGGTAATGGTAATGCTCCCAAAGGGAATATTCTCGGGTCCTTTTTCCAGGATAAAAGCACGTAATTTTTCTAAATCCATATTGCCTTTAAACGGAGTCCGGATTGTTGGATTGAATGCTTCATCACAGACGAGGTTGGTTGGTCGGCCTCCTCGAGCGCGGATGTTTCCTTCGGTCGTGTCAAAGTGCATATTGGAAGGAATGTACATTCCGGGTTTCACGAGCAGATCGGTCAGAATGGTTTCGGCGGCACGCCCCTGGTGGGTGGGTACAAAGTATTCGAATCCGAATATCTTTTGCATCACTTCAGAGAGCCGGAAATACGATCTGGCACCCGCGTAGGATTCATCACCGGCCATCATGGCCGCCCATTGGTATTGGCTCATGGCTCCGGTGCCGGAATCCGTAAGGAGATCAATAAATACATCCTCTGCTGGTAAAGCGAACAGGTTGTAACCCGCTTTTTTCATTGCTTTTTGACGTTCCTCAGGTGAGACCAGTCGAATCGGCTCAACCATTTTGATGCGAAACGGCTCGGCGGGGTGTTGGGGCATTGTTTTTCCTCCTTAATAAAGTAGAATGTTCTGTGCTTCTGGCCCTATGAGATATTTAAAGAGAGCACAGATATAGATTACTATTACTTTAACCCATTTCCTTAAAATGCGCGAGGGGTTTTCGGTCAGTGAATATGGCAATCTTATTCTAATTTCTTGCAGAAAATGACTAACCAGATCTCCGATTTTTCAGTATAAAAGGGAGTCCATTGATTTGAGAACCACTATTATTGGAAAAAAAGTGAAAACTGTAATCAAATCATCTGGTTAATGAAGGTACGTTCTTCCGAACATTGTTGAAGAAACTGAGGCAAAAATTTAAGGAGCTTGAGAAGAACATGTTCCTGGGAAGAAATGGATCGTAACGATCTTATTCCACCTGTAAGCCTATAATGAACACAATGGTATAATCCAAAAACTTGGTATTCACATTCGTGAGATCCCAGGATTGAATCCACATCAATAGAAGAAAATGCTACACAACAGGAATAAATCGCTCCATGTTTGGCCGCATAAAGCGGGTGTGCGAACCGTATCAGGGTTACAGCAAAAAATTGATTCAACCCGTATTTTAAAGGAACAATAGGCATAATGAAGAAATTGAATAGAATCCGGAACGGGCTGGCTTTGATTTTATGTTTGTTCTCCCTGGTATTGATCATTTGGTCGAGCTGGCCTTTGAGACGCTCTCATCAAACCCTGCCTGTTCAGAGCGCGATTCTGTCCGCCAGCACCAACGCCGTTCTTAAAGAGCCGCGCCGGATTTCAATAGATTGGCCGGAGAAAATTCGTCTGGGAGATGACGAGACCATCAGTCTTTTGTTGGAAGTGGATGAAATAGGAAGAATTACGCCCGCGGCCGGTAGGACCGGTCAGCAAGTTGCAGAGACATCGATTGAGGCGGCCGATTTATTCGATACACACAATCTGATTGCGGAGGCAAGACTGGATATGGCCGGCGTCAACGTCCTCCCGAAAGGGCTTATACAGGAGCCGCTGGGCCGGGGACAAACCCTGCATTTCTATTGGAATATTCAGCCGCAGCAGACCGGTTCTGTACGAGGAACGTTGTGGTTGTTTATAAATGCGATTCCAAAGACGGAAGAGGGGACGGCCGATCGAATGCCCTTGCTGGCAAAAGAGCTGGAAATTGAAACGATTTCCGTTTTGGGTCTGGCAACAAATTGGGCGCGCCGGATAGGCCTAATGGGGATAGGCTTTTCGCTGATTTTAGGGTTCCCGTATTTTAAAGCTTTATGGGCTGGAATGAGGCGCAGGCAGTTAGCCAAAAGCCCAAAGAAGTGAAAGAAGGCAGACAACTTTCGGATGTTTTGCATCCGAACAGCCGTGTATAGAGCTAATCCTTAACGGGTAAGTGTTATAATCGCAATATTATGCAGCCGGAAAAGAATCTTCTTGATAACTCAAATCAGCCATTATTGAAAGTAATGGGGGGAGTCTTACTTCAGGTTGGTGGAATTGTATTGGCAATTGTCCTGCCGCTGGTCTTATTAGGCCTGTGGTTGGATAAAACATTTGATACAACGCCTTTTTTAACTTTATCCATGCTTCTTGTCAGCGTTCCCTTAACGATAGTTGCATTGTCGTATTTTCTAAGAAAAACGATTGCGAAAATAACGCCTGCACAGGATGAACCTTCTGGGATAACAAAAGAGGATGAAAGTTTTGGAAAAGAAGGCGAAGACGAAGCTTCAATGGAAAAATCCCCTTAGATTGTGTTAGGGCGCTGGTTGCTGTGAATATAACCCTTGTGTCTAAAACGATTATGAATGAGTTTTCCCGGTAAATTACAGGGAAAACGATGGGATACTTTCGCTTTGCGGATGATGCTGCATTTCAGGAAGACCTGTTCAAGGAACGGCGAGAAAGACACCGGTTAGGGATGGATTAATAGAAAGTTGAAAAAATTTGTTATCCATCAGGATAACAAATTTGGGGTAAAAGGGATTTTTTATTTATAAAAAATTAGATGAAGGTTCTCGGTAGAAAAAACTTGAACTACGTCCAGGAAAATGATCGGTTTTCAGGGCGTTTCTTGTGAAATATTCTTCAGAAACAGTTCTATTACATTGGACTATTTGAAGTCGAGCTTAGCAATCAGCACCGGGCAGAGTGCAGTTTCAATAACTCTCTGCGCAACGCTCCCAATCAGCATGCGGCGCGGGCCACCGTGGCTGATCTGGCCGATGACGATCAGGTCCACACCTTTTTCGCGGGCCAGTTTTTCAATCTCAATATAGGGCATGCCGTAGAGGATAACCTGTTCGGTATTCAGGTTGGCAGACAGGCGTGTCAGGTAATTGAGATATTGCTGGGCACTTTTTACCATGTCTTCTTTTGTCTCGCTTACTGTTTTGTGCAGCGAGACGCTTAACTCTTCGGCAACTTTGAGATCAACAACGTAGACAAAAGTGACTAGCGCCTGGTTCTGCCTGGCCAGTTGAATGGCAAGCCTCCCCGCGGCTAATGAGGATTTTGATCCATCAAAAGGGACCAAAATATGATGAAAGAGTGACTGCGTTTGTTCCATAGAATATCTCGCTTTCGTAGACCGGCTACCTTTTCGGTTTTTAGAGAAATGATCCTATAGCCAATCAGCTTTGTTCATTTAATTCTCTGGAGTTTCCCCAGAAAATTCAGGGGCTGACGAATCTTCAATGGATTCCGGGTCTGATTCATCTTCTGCCCTGTTTTTTAATAGTTTCAAGCGGAACGTTTCTTCACGTTCGCGTTCTTCCATGGCGCTTTCAATAAATGTAACCGTTTCCTCATAGGCTGGAATAAAGATATATTTAAGAGCATTCACCCTGCGTTGGGTCTTACGCAGCTCTCGGGCCAATCGCCATACGGAGGTCATGGTTTCCGTCAATTCTGGTACCCGGTTTAAGACGGTGCGGAAAGCGAAACTGGCATCATCCAGAGTGGCCTGGGTATCCCCCAGACTGTATGACATTTCAGGGGGTTCGCCGTGGCTCTCTACAATTGGAATAGGAACGCCCATTACGCCGCGACTTTTAATCTCAACTTCAATGGTTTTATTGACCGCCAGAGAAGCCCATTCCACACGTTCCTGACCCACTGTCAATCGGGCATTTTCCAATGAACGGTAAGCAGCAGCTAATTTCTCCCACACCTGGTTTTGAAGCACATCGGCATCATGTGCCAGATGCATAAGCTCTGTAGTCAAGACCTCTCTTTTTTTATCCAGGATGTCATAACCCTCCCGTGCAAAAGAGAGATCTTTCTTGATGCGCATCAAATTACTACGTGTGGGGGCGATATTTAATCGGCTCATATTACTTTCCGTAGTATTGGTCTAATTCGGATTCCCGAACGCGGGTCAGTTCATCTCGTGGCAGCAGAGAAAGCAAACGCCACCCGATGGTCAGCGTTTCTGCGATGGTACGGTTCTCTTGGGGACCCTGATTGACGAACTCTTGTTCAAATCCTTTACCAAATTTCAGGTATTTCTGGTCAACCGATGATAATTCTTCTTCTCCGATCACCGAGGCCAAGGACCGGATGTTTTGGACCCGTGCGTAAGAAGCATAAAGCTGTGCGGAAAGACGGCTGTGGTCGGCTCGTGTGTGCCCTTCTCCAATGCCATCTTTCATCAAACGCGAAAGGCTGGGTAATACTGCAATGGGAGGATAAATATCCTGTTGGTTCAGGCTGCGGTTCAGTACGATCTGTCCCTCGGTGATGTAACCGGTGAGGTCCGGTACCGGATGGGTAATATCATCGTTGGGCATGGTCAGGATCGGGATCTGAGTAATTGAACCCTGGCTGGTTTTGATACGTCCGGTGCGTTCGTATAATGAAGCCAGGTCGCTGTACAGATACCCCGGGTATCCTTTACGGCTGGGTACTTCACCACGCGTGTTTGAGATCTGCCGCAAGGCTTCACAGTAATAGGTCATATCTGTGAGAACGACCAGAACATGCATGTTTTGATCGAAAGCCAGATATTCGGCCAGAGTCAGGGCTGCTCGGGGCGTGATGAGCCGTTCAACGGGAGGGTCGTCGGCCAGGTTCAGGAACATGGCTACCCGGTTAAGGGCGCCGCTTTCGACGAACGATTCGGTAAAGAAAGAGGCCACGTCATGCTTGAGGCCCATTGCTGCGAAAACGATAGCAAATTCCTCGCTGTGGCTTTCGGTTGCGCCGGCCGGAGAACCCAGGGTAGCCTGTCGCACAATCTGGGCAGCGAGTTTGTCGTGTGGCAGACCGCTGGCAGAGAAAAGCGGTACCTTTTGTCCCATGACCAGCGTGTTCATTCCATCAATGGCTGAAATACCGGTCTGAATATAGTCACGGGGATAGACACGTGAAGTAGGGTTAATGGGTTCTCCATTGACATCACGATATGTATCCGCCAACGGCTGCGGGCCACCGTCAATGGGTGTACCCATGCCGTCAAAAACTCGTCCCAGCATTTCTGTAGCAACCGGAATATGCAAGGTTTCCCCCAGGAAGTGTACACTGGTGCCTTCAATAGAGAGACCGGTGGTTCCGGAAAAAACTTCTACTACGGTGACATCTTCACCGGTTTCAAGAACTCGTCCGCGCCGTAAATTACCCTGTGAGTCAATAATCTCTACAACTTCGTCGTAGGCAATATTGCCCGCGCCTTTTAAAAATACGATTGGGCCATCTATGCGCGCGACGCCATTAACTTTGTTTCCTGCTTGAAAGCTAATTTCGCTCATGAGTTATTTTGCTCCAATTGATCCATTTGATCATCTAATTCTTTGTGTATTTCGTCCAACTTTTCCAACTGGTCATTGGCGCATAACGTTTTCATACGGACCAGGCTGTTCAGCACGGGTAATGCCTGGATCGTGAGGATCATAGCGCCGTGCTGGATGAGATATTTGGCTCGCGTATGAAAATGGAGAATCAGATCCAACATCTTGATTTGCTTTTGAATGGTTGCGTAAGTGTCGATCTCGTCCAGAGCGTTTTGCTGCAGGAAGCCTTCGCGCAGTAAACGAGAAGTTTCCAGAGTAAGTCGTTGTTCATCTGGTAAAGCATCGGTACCAACCAGTTTAACAATTTGATCCAAACGGCTTTCTTCGTTCAGAATTCCCATTGCTTCCGCGCGCATGCTGCGCCAATCCAAATCAGTTTGCTTTTTCCACCAGTCGACAACATCGTCCAGATATTCGCTATAACTGTCCAACCAGTTTACGGAGGGGAAATGACGGGCGGAAGCCAATTCTTTGTCGAGCGCCCAAAAACAGCGGATAAAACGTTTGGTTTGTTGGGTAACGGGTTCGGAGAAATCTCCGCCTGGAGGTGAAACGGCGCCAATAACGGAAACCGAGCCTTCCTTTCCACTCAGCGTTTCAACATCACTGGCCCGTTCATAAAATTCGGCCAGACGGGCAGCCAGATACGCCGGGTAACCTTCTTCGGCGGGCATTTCTTCCAGACGGCCCGAGATCTCACGCAGGGCTTCTGCCCAACGGGAGGTTGAATCTGCCATCAACGCAACGTGGTAACCCATATCACGATAATATTCCGCAATCGTAATACCCGTGTAAATACTGGCTTCACGGGCGGCCACAGGCATGTTGGAGGTGTTGGCAATTAACACAGTACGCTCCATCAAGGGGCGGTTGCTGCGTGGGTCGATCAGTTCAGGGAATTCTTGCAGTACTTCCGTCATTTCATTGCCGCGTTCACCGCAGCCGATATAAATGACCACATCCGCATCGGACCATTTAGCCACCTGATGCTGTGTAATGGTCTTTCCGGCACCAAATCCGCCGGGAATAACCGCAGCACCACCTTTGGCCAGGGGGAAGAAAGTATCCAGCACGCGCTGCCCTGTCACCAGGGGTTGGTTCGGGGTTTTCCGGTGCAGGAAGGGGCGCGGTCGTCTTACAGGCCAATTCTGCAGCATTGCTAAATTCTTTTCACCCTTTTCCGTTTGTACGCGGGCAATGGTTTCATCGATGGTATATTCGCCCTTAGGCGCTACCCAGGTGATCGTACCGGTAGTGTTTGGCGGAACCATGACGCGGTGTTCAATAGTCTGTGTTTCGGGAACGGTGCCCAGAATTTCTCCACCGGTTACCTGAGTTCCTTCTTTCATCACGGGGGTAAAATTCCATTGGTCGCCGCGGTAGAGCGGAGTGAGGCGAATGCCTCGGCCAATGAAGGAACCGCTGCGCATTTCAATTACAGGTAAAGGACGTTGAATCCCGTCGAAGATGCTGCGAAGTAAACCCGGTCCAAGTTCTACAGAGAGAGGCATGCCTGTTCCATATACTGGCGCGCCGGGACGCATCCCGGCAGTTTCTTCATAAACCTGAACAGTCATTTGATCATCGTTTAGATTGATGATCTCACCCACCAGGTGTTCTTCACCGACTTCAACGACTTCCAACATACTTACCTGTCGGGAACCGCGTACCCGAACAACAGGCCCATTAACCCAGGTTACTACCCCTATCTGTTGGCTCATAGTGTTTCTCCCATAAGGATATGGTAAACCGATGAACGTAAGGAGTCTTGTAAACGATGCATGCGAGCTTCAAAAGTGTTATCAAATTGACGATGTTTGTTTAAAGTCTCAACGATGATGCCGGTACCGTGCTCCAAGACCTCACCCAGTTGAAGTTCAATCTGCAATTCCTTGGCAATTTGTTTCAACATACCATCCGACAATATTTTATAGGTGATTTTGTCGGCATGTATTCGGGCTGTTTTAGAATCCAAAAATTCGATTGCTTCCTGTACCAGCTGGTGGACAATCTCGTCATAATAGCTCCACTGCGTGATATTTTCTATTCGCTGGTGGGCCGTTTCAAAGACTTTATTGAGCATTTTCTCACGGCGTTCAATCCACTGCATCTGTGTTTTCAGTTTGGTGGAAGCAACGTTTTGGTTTTTAATGTTGGCAGCTTCCTGACGGGCATGGTCAATAATTTCTTTCCGTTTGGCTTCTGCTTGCTGTTGAGCCTCTGAGCGGATTTTTTCGGCTTTTTGCAGGGCGTCCGCTTTGATCTTTTCTGCTTCCGAGCTGGCATCTTTCATGACAGTTCGGGCAAGCGCCTGCATTCTTTCATCTGTCGTTTTTATCATTCAAATTACCTCTTTTTTAGGCACCTGTATTCATTGCGAACCTATATTTTGACGCCGATGGCGCGTTGAATGACGGCACTTAGTGTTGGGCGACCAGGGCTGGTGCCTTCCGGACCGGGAATCTCGACGACCAGGGGGACCGTGCTGCGTAACTTGAGCTGGTCCATGCGGTCCTTGATCAAGTCTGATACATCTTCAGTAACCAGGATAATGCCGACGTCTTTTGCAGACAGAGCTTCATCCAGAGCCTGATTAAGTTCATCAGCGGTTGTTGCAGCCTGACCTTGAACACCGACCAGCGCAAAGCCTTGCACAGCCTTGGGATGACCGATCACGATGACTTTCATATCATTTACCGGTTCAGGACCATGAAGGAAATAATCAAACCGTAAATGGCGATACCTTCTGCAAGGCCCACGAAAATCAAAGAACGACCGAAAGATTCGGGTTTCTCTGCAATTGTGCCAACGGCGGCAGCACCTGTTCCACTTACTGCAATACCAGCGCCAATAGCGGCCAGACCGGTTGAGATACCGGCTGCCAGGGACGCGTATGGGTCAGAAGTAGTGCTGGTGGTTTGCAGCAGGCTGTTAGCCATTGCTGAAGAAGGTGTGGCCAACCACAGCAGGCCAATACCAAAAGCCATTAAGCCAATCACGACATTGAAGCCATTTAACCCCATGAGCAAACTGCGAGTTGCGCTTTCAGGTGCATCTTTGCGGTTGCGCAGGAAAAAGATAACAGCTGGAATCATCGGTACGAGCCCAACTAAAATTGCAATGATAAATGTGATCATTCTTTAATCTCCTTAAAAATTATGATTTATTCAACGCCAGCGGTAAAAAGCTTTTCCCGCCTCCGGTAAAGAACTTGCTCAAAAATTCATAGTATTCCAAACGCAAGGTCTGGATACCGACAATCATGCCCTCAAAGCCAATGATAAAAAGGTTTCCAAGTATGAGAGCGACCCAATAGCCTGGTCCCTGTGTGGCGCTTGCCATATTGGCCAGGATGAAAATTACTCCACTCAAACCGGCATGGGCCACCGCAAAAGCGCCCACACGAACATACGACAGGGTATTGCTGAATAAGGTGATAAAAGTTTCAAAAAGCTCAAAAAAGATTTGAATGGCGTAAGTGACTAAACCGCCTTCAATTAATGGCCGCTGGTTATTCATCAGGTTCTTAAGCAGATCCGAGAACATGACCAAAATGCTGGCGATGATCGCCAGTACAACGAAAGGTGTCGTCGGCAAGGGAACGGTTTTTTGCAGCAAACTGGCTGCCAGGCCAATTAAGGACCAGTAAAGTAAAAATCCGGCTGCACCAGTGCTCCCCAGTAACAAGCGGCTCCAGTCTTTAGAGTTCCAGGCATTCCAAAAATTGATTAGATATGCCAGGTTGAGAATAACCACACCGCCTATAACGGTGATGATCAGGATCGTTAAAATGTTATCCATAGGGCGCAGCCAGATAGCCGGCAGCACCGTCTCTAAACCAAAAATGCTTCCATACAAAAAGCCAAATCCGACAGCGGTTAAACCACAAGTGATAATAATGGTTCCAAAGCTGGACATGCTGCGTAAAGCTTTAATCTTACCGCTTGCCAGAAGGCCGCCGAGCAAGGCAAGTATCAGGCCGTGCCCAACATCTCCAAACATAGCCCCAAAGAGCAGGGGGAAGGTAATGGCAAGCAGAATGGTTGGGTCAACTTCCTCGTAGCGGGGTCTTCCATAAGTTGTAACCAGGGATTGGAATGCGCCAAAAATACCCCGATTTCTTAATAAAACCGGGATGTTTTGGTCGTCTTTTCCTCTTGGTGGAATATGTGACTCGATCACAATGTCGTTGGAGATCTGTTTTAGTTTTTGTGAGGCATATGCAAATTGATCCGATGGGATCCAGCCAACCACCAGATAGGTATATTGCAATTTGCCAAAATGTGACATGGCGTCCGTCAGCATGCGGCTGATACGGACCCGCCATAGCAAGTTCTGGAATTGGTCTTTGCGAGACTGGCGCAGTTCTGCAAGCGTAGCTTTTTGCTCGTCAATTTGCTTTTGCAGATAATCTGCTTTAGCTTGCATTTCTTTTAAAATTTCGTTTGGCGTGCCGTGATATTCTTTGGGTAGAACAAAGGGGTTAAGATAGGCCGAACGCGCTGCACGTTCTAGAATATCTGCATTCTGGCGGGGCCCACACAATAAGACAACAGCCTGTTCCTGGTTTTGTTCCAGGGTGAGCAGTACAAAGGGCACTCGTAACAGGCTGGTCTTTAAACGTTCAATATTATCCACGGGCATAATCCCGATGGTACCGGAAAGATAACGCAAATTTTGAAACTGATCCAGGTTGATGCCCACTTCTTTAATCGGCTGTAATTGCTGCATAATTTGCTGTAATCGTTCCAGCTCTTTTCGTTCGGAGCTCAGTTCTTCAGTGACACTTTGAACTTCTTTTTCCAGAGATTCGGTAGTAAGAGATACCGTATCTACGGATGTTAAAGCGGAAAGTTTTTCGGTTGGGGGGTCTCCTTCTTCAATCTCCAAAATCTTCATCGCTGCTAAAAGACGATGTTCAAGGGAGGCAAAAGTGGACGATTTGCTGCGCCAACTCTTGGCAGAATCCAAACCGGCGTTTGAACTGAGATAACTTGTATCCGTTTGGTGAAAAACGCCATATTCTGCCAAAAAACTGATTACATCCAGAATGTGGTTTTCGGGTACAACTAATTCTACTTCTGTCATTTCTTGTGGGTGAAACATAATATCTCCACAGTGATAAGTTTTTATTACGCTAATTTATCGGCTTGCCGGCACCCAAATAAGAGGTAGCGGCTAAACCGGTCAGCAGGGATTTGCATGGATTTTGCTTCCATTAATACGGTCAAATCCTGAATTTCCAGTTCGGTTAACACCAGAAAGGCGATGGGGATACCGGCATTGAAAGGATAACCGCTGAATGCCTCTTGACATTCATGCAGGGTAAACCTTTGTAATTGCAATTCCACTTCTGGCAGACTCTTGTCCAGATTTCCTAACAAGGAGCTGTTGTTAGCCAGGGAAGGGTAGATGCGTGCAATGATATGGGCAGGGTCTCCGCCGGCGGCAATGGTGCGGATATCTTCGTCTTTTACGCGATAACCAAAAGGAAGAGTATAGTTAATAATTTCTTCTTCAGAAAGATTATGATACACACGATAACGCATGGCCCAGGTCAGATTGTTTTTATCCAATATTGATCCAACCAAACGCAAAGCCTGCTTTCTATCATTGGTGTCCAGGCGGTTGATATCTCGCCACATCTCGCGCCAGTGATCCAGGTCCAGGGCAACTTCCAGCGGGAAGAGACTTTGCTCGGAGTTAAAACGTTCCATGGCATGCGATAGTGTTGAATAATAGGGGGTTCCGCGTAAAAATTCTACGGCAGATTCCACACTTTTGGATTCTGTCATGGCCTGCGCCGGAAAAACTGTGAAGTCGCCCAGCGGGAAGAGCGTAAAGCGCACTGTTTGCCAGGATTCGCCAAGCATTACCCCGCGCAGAACGGCTTTCAGATTGTCAATTTCATAGGACCGGTATAGTTGAGTAATAAGCGGGCGGATATGTCTGGGAACCAGGTATGAAAGGGTGGTATAAGCATTTGCCAGGTGCTTCTTGATCTCAAAAACTGCACGACGGGGGGTGAGCTCCTTTTCTTCCAGAGAAGTAAGGCATGGCCCATACGCCGTATTTTTTAAAATCACCATCAAATTATTGAAATCGCTGGCTTCGCACAGCTTTTCCCAGCTTTCTGGGGGAAGCATGTTTGAATACATCGCCCGTACCTGCGCATTAACCGCAGCGTATCCAGCAACACCTGAAGCACACATATTGTTATTGCCTGCCTGCAACGCGATGGAGCACGTAATTCACCGCCCGGTCAAAATGATTCATCGCCAAAGCTTCTTTGCGTTTGGCATCTTCTTCGGCCTGTTTGATCATTTGATCGTCTTCGCTTTGATCTTTGGCAGCGGAAAGGATGCGCTCTGCTTCCGCCTGGGCCTTGCTGTGCGATGTTTTGAGCAGGTCACGGGCTTCCGTCTCTGCTTGTTGGGGCAGGCGCTGCGCTTCCTGGACTGCTGCCTCATATAAGCTTTGAGCGTTTTTCTCGATCTCTTTAAGTTGCTTGATTCTCTCTTCGTTCAAGAGAACTCTCCTTTTCTATCTGAACTTTTAAAACCTGACCGACGACCTTTTTCTTTATATTGTGAAAGGAATTATCGATCAATTAATTTCATCCTATAAAAGTTGTAGGTCAATAAATTTATTTTTTTTGTTTGTGGCCATGGGGCTCGGACGGAACGCTTCTGTTCGGGCTCTGTTCTTGTTTTCGCCGCAAAACTTGGAAGTTAGGTCAGCAAAAACTTACCGCAACAAATTTATTATAGGACTACATTGTGGATATGTACAGTCCCAAAAGCCCTAATTGCGTACAATGTCTGACAATTCGATAATCTTTCGATGACAGCTGCCTTTTTTTGTTTTCATCCTATGGGAATCATTTTCTTAGTGAGCGAAATCTGTAAAGATCTATTGGGACTAGAAAGCAGGTATTTGTTTTTTCCCAAAGGGATAAGGTGGTTGCACAGCAGGTCTGGCTGCACGGCAATTCTTGAGTCGATTCTCTTGTTGGGAATTTTTTACAGTATCGGCCAGCGGGTGTAAAATAATATAAATTGAGTTGTTATAGATCAAACAGGGAAATAAAAGGCCATTGCAGCAGGGCACAGTAGAAGTGTTTATTTTTCCCTGGTGAGGTTCATTAATTGGACGTTGTGCTTGATTGAGTCTTAACTACCAGAGGTGGGTTTTGCCCCGTATCAAAGTCTTCTGGATTAATTAAAGGATGCCTTGTGACAGGTTTTATCAGGAAAAGTCTGGATCAGTTCTTTCGAGAGCTCCCGGTAAAGAGTAATTTTGTAGGTGAACTTCCACCACTTCCGGTTACCGGGATAGCCTTTGATTCGAGAGATGTACAACCGGGGAATATCTTTATCGCTCTATCGGGATCTAATTTTGATGGGCATCTTTTTATCCCCAGCGCAATACAGAACGGTGCGATCGCAATTGTTGGGACGCAAGCCCGGGAACCTATGCAAGTGCCTTACATTCAGGTGGAGGATGCCCGCGAGGCGCTGGCCCATTTGTCGGCAGCGTTTTACGATTATCCTGCCCGTGATTTGGTCGTCATCGGCGTGACCGGCACGGATGGAAAAACCACTACGGCCAATTTGATTTACGAGATTCTCCTCAATGCAAAAATTCATACCGGGATCATTTCAACGGTCAATGCCGTCATTGGCGATAATGTGATGGACACAGGCTTTCATGTGACCACTCCGGAGGCCCCAGACGTGCAGCGATACCTCTCCCGGATGGTCGACGCAGGTTTGACCCATGTGGTATTGGAAGCGACCTCTCACGGTCTGGCGCAGCACCGGGTTACAGGGTGTGCCTTTGATGTGGGTGTCGTTACCAACATCACTCATGAGCACCTGGATTATCATGGAAATTATGAAGCTTATCGCAAGGCAAAAGGTCGTCTGTTCGAAATGGTGCGGGATGGATGTGAGGAAAAGACTTTCCGGCCCTGCCTGGCGGTATTGAACCGGCAGGATGAATCCTTCGAGTATCTTTATGATCTGACACGAGAAATCAATCAGGTTGCGTACGGTCTTGATTCCCAGGATGGGGATATCTGGGCCGAAAACGTGGCTTATACGCCTTCCGGCCTGAAATTTGACGCGGTGACCCGGGACAAACGCATACCCATCACCAGCCACCTGATTGGAGAATACAATGTCTCGAATATCCTGGCGGCGCTGGCAGCTACAGTAGTGGGCCTGGGCGTGCCGGAAAAGGCGGCCCAACGGGGTGTAGCGAATCTTCCGGGCATTCCGGGCCGGATGGAGCGGATTGATCTGGGCCAGGATTTTATAGCGGTTGTTGATTTTGCCCATACCCCTAATGCGCTCAAACAAACGCTTGCCGCGGCCCGTAAAATGTCTCAGGGGAAAGTATTGGTGGTGTTTGGTTCCGCGGGTTTGCGGGATCGTGAAAAACGGCGTTTAATGGCAGAGGTCGCTTTGCAGTTAGCCGATTTGACCATTCTCACCGCGGAAGATCCACGGACGGAATCCCTTGAGGAAATCCTTTCTGAAATGGCCGCTGCAGCTTCGGAAAATCGGGGAGAGGAAGGACGCAATTTCTGGCGCGTGCAGGACCGGGGAGATGCAATCCGTATGGCGGTTCAAATGGCTGAGCCCGGAGATATTGTGCTGGCGTGCGGTAAAGGACACGAGCAGTCCATGTGTTTTGGCGAAGTAGAACATCCCTGGGACGATCGCACGGCCATGAAGAGTGCGTTGGCGGAATTGATGGGGAAATCGGGGCCGGATATGCCTTATCTTCCCACTCAGAAAAAAAATAAATCAGAGTAATAATAGTCGAGTGGTGAATAAAAAACTGCGAGAGAGAAATCTCCCGCAGTTCATTTATAGATACTGTTTTCTGCTGGTTTTAGCGGTTGCGTGAACGGTCATTACCACCACGGCGGTCGCCGGAAGATCTTCCGCCGGACCTGCCTCCACCTGAACGGCCTCTTCCGCCGCTGTTACCGCTGCTTCGGCCTTTGGAATCGTGCGACCGGGCTTCTTCCGCTGTCCAGCCTTCCAATACGGCCTGGCGGGAAAGGCGGATCTTTCCGGAAGGATCAATGTCGGTAACCATAACGGTTAACTCGTCGCCTACACCAACCACATCTTCAACCTTATTGACACGTTCCGTGTCAAGCTGGGAAATATGGACCATGCCATCCACGCCCGGCAGAATTTCCACGAAAGCACCGAAATCTACAACGCGCACGACTTTACCGGTGTAAATATGTCCAACTTCGGCAGATTCGGTGAGCAGAAGGATCCTTTCACGGGCCATGTTTTCTGCGTCGCCGTCCGAGGCCGCAATAAATACCGAGCCATCTTCGTTGATGTCGATCCGAGTGCCGGTTTCTTCCTGGAGACTGCGGATGTTCTTCCCGCCGGGTCCGATCAGAGCGCCGATTTTATCCACCGGGATTTGGACCACGGTGATGCGCGGTACATGCGGTTTCAGTTCGGGATTGGGTCTCGGGATTGCGCCCAGCATTTTTTCCAGAATAATTTTCCGGCCTTCCCGGGCCTGCTTTAATGCTTCGGACATGATCTGCGGAGTGATACCCTTGATCTTGATATCCATTTGCAAGGCGGTAATCCCGGCTTCTGTTCCAGCTACTTTGAAGTCCATATCGCCGAGGTGGTCTTCCAACCCCTGAATGTCGGTCAGGATGCGATAGTTTTCGCCTTCTTTGATCAGCCCCATAGCAATACCGGTTACCGGGGCCTTGATCGGCACGCCGGTATCCATCAATGCCAGTGTGGAACCGCATACGGAAGCCATAGAAGACGACCCGTTAGAAGATAAGACCTCAGAAACCAGCCGCAGAGTATACGGGAATTCTGATTCGGGAGGAATTACCGGTTCGAGAGCCCGTTCTGCCAGTGCGCCGTGCCCAATATCGCGGCGGGAAGTGCCGCGCAAAGGTTTGACTTCACCGGTTGAAAACGGGGGGAAGTTATAGTGGTGGATATAGCGTTTGGTAGTGATCGGGCTCAGGTTATCCAATTCCTGGGCGTCTTTTGGGGTACCCAGAGTGGCAAAGGTCAGAACCTGGGTTTCACCGCGGGTGAAAATTCCTGAACCGTGCGCGCGCGGGATGGTATCTACCTCACACCAGATTGGGCGAACTTCATCCAAAGAGCGGCCATCCGGGCGCAGTCCTTTTTCCAGGATGCGGTTGCGGACGACACGTTTGTTGACATCGTGAAAAGCTTTCTTGACCTGTTTGATTTGGGCTGTGTCTTCAGGGTCAACTTTTTCCACTATGGAGCTTTCCAGAGCGTCCATTGCGTCATTCAGCTCTGCTTTGGTGTGTGGCCCGTCGAGAAGTTCGTTTATTTTCCACGCAAAGCTGGAATAGAGATCATCCATGAGCTGCTCGTCGGTGGCCTCAAAAATGGCTTCCCGTTTGGGCTTGCCAACTTCGGCCCGCATTTTATCTTGAATATCTACCAGGGGCTGGAGAGCTTCGTGGCCGAAAGCCAGTGCATCAACCAGGACCTGTTCCGGAACCTCATTGGCACCGGCTTCTACCATCAGGATCGCGTCGCGAGTTCCCGCGATCCGCAGGTCGAGGTCGGATTCTTCAATTTGCGCATAGGTGGGATTGACAACGAATTCACCGTTGATCCGTCCAATGCGGACTGCGCCTACAGGGCCGTCCCACGGGATGTCCGAGATGGTCAGCGCGATAGAAGCCGCGTTGATCGCTAGAATATCCAAAGGATTTTCCATATCCGCAGAGAAGGAATACAGAGTGACCTGCACATCGTTGCGCATGTTCTCGGGGAACAGGGGGCGGATGGGGCGGTCTGTAAGGCGGGCGACCAGAATGGCGTCGCTGCTGGGCCTGCCTTCACGACGGAAGAATGATCCGGGGATTCTCCCTCCGGCATACATACGTTCTTCATAATCCACGGTGAGCGGGAAGAAATCCAACCCTTCCCGGGGATTAGAGGACATGGTGGCAGCGCTGAATACGACGGCGTCGCCTACACGGATGGTGGCAGCGCCACCGGCTTGACCGGCTAATTTGCCAGTCTCAATAATGACCTCACGTCCACCTACGGTGGTCGTGAATCGTTTAGCTTGTTGTTGCATAATAAATTTTCCTTTTACCTTTCCCCGCTTGGTTAGGTGCTGAAAGCAGTTGAGGAGATGCTCCTCTTCTCATTTCAATACCCAACCGCAAGGGATATTGTGTGGCATCGGCCACAGTCGAATATATACAGAGTAGATGGCAGTTGCCATCTACTCAATTTTTTTGCTTTTGATTATTTTTTGCGGATATTCAGGCTATCTGCAAGGCTGGCGTATCGATTGTAGTTTTTCCGTCTGACATAGGCCAGCAAGCGGCGGCGTTGGCCGACCAGCTTCAAAAGGCCGCGTCGTGAAGATTCATCGTGTTTGTGAATTCGGAGATGATCCGTTAATTCATTGATCCGGTAAGTCAGGATGGCAATCTGGACTTCAGGGGAACCTGTATCGGATTCTTTCAACTGATACTGCTCAATAATCTTAGCTTTTCCTTCTTTTGTTAACGTCATGACGTCTGCATACTCCTTATTGTTTGTTAGTTTGTGCAGGTCTCCATGCGCTCAGCAAATGCCGGGCACAGGACCAGTCATCTGGACAGATTATACCAGAGGTTTGATGGGCAGGGAAGGTATCCTGTGTAGAGGGTTAATTCGAGAAATGGGATATTAATTGGAGTTTTCCGCAAAATCTTTGAGGGTTTCCCGTAATCGTACGGCTTCAGCGGCGGGAAAAGCCGGTATGGCTCTCCGGATCAGCCGGTGCGCACTGGCAGTGGTCCCGAGGGTTAAAATTTGGCGCAGCAAAAAGAAGGTTTCCGTAGGGGATTGTTTTGCCAGTGCGTTGAGGACTGCCAGCAGATCTGCCTGAAGCTCCGGTTTGGCAACCTTGACCAGAGGATTGATCATCCGGAATACCGGAGGCAGGTTTTCAAATTCCCGGTATTCTAACAGTGGGAGCAGTGCTTTTAATGCCATAGACTGCCAGGGGATTTCGAGGAGGTTGAGCCAATGAGAAACCAGTTCCAGCCATTGATCTGGTTTTTCCTGCCGCATTCTTGCACCGCCCTTATCCAGCAGGGCTTTGAGAACCGTTTTGTTTTCCTCCGGCTGGCACCACTCCATAAGGTGTTGAATGACAACTTCCGGCGAATCAACCGGTACCTGTCCCAGCAAAAAGGCCGCAGCTTCCTTTACTTCCAAAAAAGGATCTTGCCAGAGGGTCTCGGCAAGCGGCAGGGCGGCATCCGGGTTTTCTGCACATTGGCGTCCCAATGCGATTTCAAGCTGGTGCAGTACAAGCGGCGGGGTATGATAGGTTGGGATCAGGTCCATGGCCTGGACACCTTTTCCCGTTCGAAGGACCCGAAAAGAGTAAAATTCCAGAAGCTGGTGGAGCCCGGCTAAAAATTCCTCCGGACGAGTATATTTCCAGAGGAGATCATCGATTTGTGGTTTTAGCTGGGTAAGTTGGACAGCAGGCATATTTTTGAGTGGAAAGGGTGGGAATGATTCCCACCCTTTTAAATTTGCTTTTGAGGCATAGATCTCGTGCGGATTAATAGGCCCGCGCGAAATAAGCTTTTTCTTTTGCCGGTTTGCCGCAATAGATGCAGGTTCCTTCGCCCCCGGGTTGTTCTAAGGGGACACAGCGGATGGTGGCTTTGGTTTCTTCCTGTACTTTCTCTTCGCAGGCCCGGTCCCCACACCACCAGGAGAAAGCCCAACCGCCCTGAACGGTATCCTTGAATTCTTCATAATCTTTCGGATCATGAATGTTTTCATCGCGGAATTTTGTGGCGCGCTCTAGCAAAGCAGCCTGGATGACTTCAAGGAGTTCTCCGACTTCTTCAGCGATGTTCTCCATGGAGAGGAAAGACTTTCCGGCTTTGCCCGGCATATCGCGGCGGGCAGCCATCACGGAGCCTTTCTCCACATCTTTGGGGCCAATCTCCAACCGTAGCGGTACGCCGCGCATTTCCCAGTCGTTGAATTTGAAACCGGGCGTAACTTCTTCGCGGTCGTCTACTTTAATTCGGAATTGGGAAAGCGCTTCTTCAACTTTCTGGATGACCGGCATGACCAGCGATTTTTGCTCGTCATTACGATAAATTGGAACAATCACAACCTGAATAGGGGCAAGATGAGGCGGCAGGATCAATCCCTGGTCGTCACCGTGAGCCATAATGATGGCTCCCACCAGCCGGGTCGAAACACCCCAGGAGGTTGTCCAGCAGAACTGGAGCTCATTATTGGTGTCGAGATATTTAATATCAAACGCCTTGGCAAAATTTTGTCCCAGGTTGTGAGAAGTACCGGACTGCAGGGCTTTGGTATCGCCCATCATGGCTTCAATGGTATAAGAACGCAGGGCTCCTGCAAACTTCTCTTTCTCGCTTTTCCGTCCGGGAATAACCGGAATAGCCGCGTCATCCACAGCAAACCGGGTGTAGACTTCCAGAATGCGCAGAGTTTCTTCTTCAGCTTCCTCATAGGTCGCGTGAGCAGTGTGGCCTTCCTGCCAATAAAATTCCAGCGTTCGCAGGAACAGCCGGGTGCGCATTTCCCAGCGTACCACGTTAGCCCACTGGTTGATCAGCACCGGCAGGTCGCGGTAAGATTTAATCCATTTCGCGTACATATAGCCAATGATGGTCTCAGAGGTAGGCCGCACAACCAGAGGTTCTTCAAGTTTGGAGCCGCCGCCGTGGGTTACCACTGCCAGTTCAGGGGAAAATCCTTCCACATGTTCTTTCTCTTTCTCCAGAAAAGACATGGGGATAAAGAGGGGAAAAGCCGCATTGACATGGCCGGTCGCTTTGAAACGGCCGTCCAGGGACCCTTGAATGTTTTCCCATAGGGCCCATCCATAAGGGCGCACGACCATACAGCCTCGAACCGGTGCGTAATCTGCCAGTTCGGCTCGCTGGATTAACTGGTTGTACCAATCTGAATAATTTTCGCTTCTTTTGGGTAATTTTTCTTCGCTCATGAGTTCACTTTCCACCTGGATAAATTGGGTCTGTTGGGATGTTCAACCGTCCATTTACGATATGGAATCGGCGGGTGTTTTAGATGCGTGGTTCAGGTATTGCACGGCTTCCTGCGGGTTTTCGGCAAAGGAGAGCCATTGTTTGTCTGCGGGCAAAATATGGTCTTTCTGGCTGGAAAATAAGGAGCCGATTACCTGTTCCCAACCGCTTCCAATCAAAATCAGAGGTTTGGGCGGATCGGCCTCAATCAGCAAGCGGTTCCAGGTCAGCATGATTTCTGTCAGCGTTCCGGCACCGCCGGGAAGCGCAATAGCTGCGTCGCAGGAGTTGATCATTTTCATGATGCGGTCCTGTAAAGTGGGGGCACAAAACTCTTCCTGTACCCAGGGGTTGGCTTGTGATCCGCGCCAATCGGCAATTTCCTGGCAGGTTACTCCGATTACATGACTGCCCATCTGTGAGGCACCTTTAGAAACGGCTTCCATTGTTCCGCCGTACCCGCCCGTCCAAACCGTGTGCCCGGCATTCCCCAATAATTTACCGAGCAAATAAGCTTCCTCGTAATCAGGACTTCCCGGATGTGGTTTTGAACTGCCGAACACAGCGATATTCATGGTTCCTCATTTTTGTACGTCCTCGGCAGGAATGGCCTGAACGGACAGCGTTTTTAGTGTTTTTCGATTGATACAGAATTATACCTTAACAATAAATCCCGCATTCTGCGCCTTGAAAGGCTCCCTCTTCCTCATATAGAAGCAGCCAACAAACACCTCAACAGGGGAGAATCGTTCTTACGCTTGCCTCATTTTATTCCTGCAAATACTCGTTATCCGCCTTTATATGCGACAAAGTGCCAGAGGTATTTGAAGTTTTGAAACAGCTCATATTCACTGCCGATATCCAGCCAATCGCCCAGGTTTGTAACGCTGTTCTGTGAGCCGAGTCCGATAAGGGCTGCGTCTATCTGTGCGCCTTTGTCTCCAAATTTCTCAATGATTCTTTCTGCAAGCGGCCTTGCCATTGGGCCTTTCCATTCGTCGTCTATGTCGGCAACAGCATATTGCCGTTTAGGGATGGAATACAGCTTGATATCATATCGGTCGGCTAACGATTCGGAAACTTTCTCGATATGTGTGCCCTGATAAGAAGCATCGATGTAAAAGCTGTCAACATCATCAAGCAGGCTGATATCCCCGTGAATATGCGTCTCTATGCAGTGATCGAGATTTCGACCTGCATCTTGCAATGTGCCCTGCTTCATAGCCAGGATATATTCCACAGTTTTGGGAATATCAAAGCCCGGTTTGCCTAACAGTCTGCCCGTTTCATGAGTTTCTTGAAAAAGGGCTCGCAGGATACCGAAGAAATGCTGCGCCGTCCCCATGACCTCTGGGCTGGTAAAGCTGTCTCCAAAAGCGAAAGTACACCTGTCAATGACATGCGGTTTCAATGTGAGAAAGCATGAGCCAAACCTTGCTGAAGCACCGTCAATATAGTTGTGAATATTCAACGCCCCATATTTTGGCCGGTCGAAGAGCTCAATGTCATGGTCGTGGTATGCCCCGGAAAATAATCGCTTTTCCCATAAATCGCGGTCACCACCGGCATAGGCCGTCCTGCCGCCGTTGCTGGTGCCGGTCCTGTACTGGTTATGGTACTTTCCATCTTCAAGCAGGTTATCAATGATCAAGCGGCCATTTTGAGAGAACCTGTCGGGATGAAAATTGATGGTTACATCGCAGGAATACAGCAGCTGATGCACCAGGTGAGCGGTGTCTGTGCCGGCTGCACCGGCATCACCAAGAAGATCCTTAATGGCTTTGATATCCGAAAGCTCATTTTCCTGGGCCTGTTCATCAATAACTTGAATTCCGATGTGTCTGTCAATGACATCGCCCATTGTTTTTTTCTCCTTCCGGGTTTTTTGATGAGTTAACCGGTCATTCCCTGAAAGCCGGAATGGACCGCAGTCACATTTTATTTTTTGATTATAGTCTGCTCTTTCATAAAAAAGGCTTTCTTTTTTGAGCCGGTAAAAGCGCTGTCCAACGAGTTTTAGGGCATTTTCTTCAGTAACAACAGGGACCTCGTATTGGCCGGTGTGCAGTTTGAGAAAATCCGGAATGGGTCTCAATGTAAAGGGATATAAAAAACTGGAAGGCCTGGCCTTCCAGTTTTAAAAGAGTCTTCTAAAATAATCAAGAACTATTCTTCGGACTTTTCTTTCTCTCGTGCCGCGACAATTTCCTGAGTGATATGGGATGGGACCACTTCGTGGTGGTCGTATTCCATGTTGAAAATTCCCCGGCCGCCGGTCATTGAACGCAGGTCCGTGGTGTAGCGGAGCATCTCAGCCAATGGAACCATGGCGGAAATGATGGATTTGTCTTTTTCATTGCCCATGCCCATTACCCGGCCGCGGCGGGTGTTCAAGTCACCCATGATATCGCCCATCATCGAATCGGGGACGGTAACTTTTACATTCATAACCGGTTCAAGGAGCACGGGTTTTGCGCCCAGGAATGCCAGTTTGAAAGCATTTCTACCCGCAATTTCAAAGGCGACTGGTTTGGAGTCGACAGGATGTTCTTTGCCGTCATATACGGAAACTTTGATGCCGTGAATGGGATATCCTGCCAGGACACCTTCTTTCATCACGTTCCGAATTCCTTTTTCAATGGCGGGCATGTAATTGGAGGAAATGGATCCACCAAAGACATCATTCACAAATTCAAATTCGGCATCTTTGATGGGTTCTACCCGAAGATGCACTTCGCCGAACTGACCGGAACCGCCGGATTGTTTCTTATGGCGGTACATTGCATCGCCCTTGCCGTCAATGGTTTCCTGGAAGGGAACCTTTGGAATTTGTGGTAATAAGCTGACCTGTAATTTTGATTCTGCCCGGCGAATGGCGACATCAATATGCTGGTCGCCCATGCCCTGCAAGATGGTTTGCTTGGTAGAAGGTTCGTTGTGCCAGGAGAGGGTCATATCTTCTTCGCACAGGCGGGTCAATGTGGGACTGATCTTGGTAGAATCTGCCTGGGTCTTCGGGAAGACAGCAACCTGGAAGAGGGAATGCGGATATTCCGGAATGGGCAGGGTAAGGGGATGGTTTTTATCACACAGTGTGTTTCCGGTGTAGGTGTCGTTTAACTTCGGAACGGTACCGATATCGCCCGCATGGACCACTTTGGTAGCGATGGTATCTTTCCCGATGGGGAAATGCAGGGTCCCAAAGCGTTCTTCACTGCTGCTGGTGGGGTTCCATAACCGGCTGTCCGATGTCACCATGCCGGAGTATACGCGGAAATAAGTCTGTCGGCCGACAAAAGGATCGGCAGTGGTTTTCCAGACATACAGTGCCAGCGGGCCGGAATCGGAGGCGGTCAGTTCTTCATCGCCTGCTGCTCCTTGAGCGGTAACAACCGGAGCTTCGGCCGGTGAAGGAAGAAGACCAATCATTGCATCCAGAAGAGGAGCGATACCGATTTCTGCTGAACCTGCGGCAGCTAACACGGGGACGAAGGCACCTTCCATAACGCCTGCTTTCAGGCCGCGGATGATTTCTTCGGGGGAAAGGCTGCCTTCTTCGAAGTATTTTTCCATTAATTCGTCTTCGCCTTCAGCAGCAGCTTCAATCAGGGCCATCTGGGCGGTTTCTGCTTCTTCAAGAATTTCTGCTGGAATGGCTGTCACGGTTTTTCCGTCGCCTTGGTAGGCTTTCATGGTCAGAAGGTCAATTATGCCCTGGAATTCCTGTTTTTCACCCCAGGGGAGCTGGATGGGGATCAGGCGGGTATCGGTATATGCTTCCATTGAAGCCAGAGCTTTCTGGAAGTTAGCGTTCTCCCGATTCATTTTATTGATAATCAGCAGGCGTGGCAGGTTGAATTCATCGCAATAATTCCAGGCCACCTCTGTACCAACCTCGCGGCCGGAAACAGCGTCGAGGAGAATGATGGCGGCATCGGAGACACGCAGAGCTGAAATCACCTCGCCGACAAAGTCGGTGTAACCCGGCGTGTCTAAAAGGTTGATTTTGACATTTTTATACTCTACCGGAAGGACAGATGTATAAACAGAAATGCCTCGACGAATCTCTTCCTCATCGTAATCGGAAACCGTAGTACCATCCTCAATTTTCCCTAAACGTGTGGAAGCTCCAGTAAAATGCAAGCAGGCTTCTGCAAGCATCGTCTTACCTGCGCTGCTGTGAGACACCAGCGCAACGTTGCGAATAGAATCGGCTGAATACTCTTTCATGAATGAAGACCCTCTTTTTTAAGGTTTTTTCGGAATTACAATTGTAAAGGAAGCTTGCGTTCTTGTCAAAGAGGCAGTATCCTCCTTTGATTCCGTTACCAATTATATCAGCAGATTTTCCCCGTTTTGCTGATTTCTGGGAAGATCGCGCTTTAAGAAGCTTAGCTGGGCATCTCTTTTATTGTTTGGCTTTAAAACCGTTTGAGCATCCGGAAAGCGGGCTCGTGTACTTCGCGCCAGATTCCCTGATGGTCAGGATAAGACCAATCCCCCGAGTCTTCGCCAATGATCTGGAAGCCATGCTGTTTGTAGAATTGGATCGCACGCGGGTTATCTTTCGCTACGTTCAATACGGCCTGACGGAAACCCCTCTGGCGCAGGTCGGAAATGACGGTTTTCAGCAGCTTTGAGCCGATCCCCAGGCTGCGGTAAAGGGGTTTGATCCGGAAAGAGTAAAGATAGGCGCGGTTTTTTCCATCGGCCAGCCTGCGCTGATCGGTAATAAACTGAATAAACACCTGGCCGATAATATTGCTGCCGGGTAGTTCTACAATCCACATCATGCCTTTGCCCTGCTTTTGGCGGTTAAAACTGCTTTGATAAACCCGCCGGAAATGGGTATATTCGCCTTCCCATTCCAGCGCGGGAAGATCTTTTTCTTGCACATGCCGGATGCGGAGTTCCGTGAACAGACTGCGAGAGTCCTGGCCTGGAGGGGGATAGATCATCGGCGCTTTTACTCCACTGGTGGGTAAAGTTCCTGAATCAAGGTGTTTAACAAGTTTTGTTCTTCTTCGGGGGTTGTAACGGCACCATCCAGCCAGGCTGTGCGCAGTTTCGTCAGAATTTGCTTGAACAGTGGCCCCGGTTTTAAACCCCTTTCCAATAGGGCATTTCCGTCTATGGTTGGAGCAATGTATTGCCATTTTGTGATGTATTGATAAATCAATCCTCTGGCTTTCTCATCCGAGCTTAACAACCAGGCAGCATAGAGGGAGGAGGGCGGTGCCTTTTCCAGGCGGGTGACCACCTCGCTGGTGAGGGCATTCTGTAGCTGGGGAAGATCCCGAAGCAGCTTATTGGCGGTCAGTACGGCACTGCGGGTGACACCGGGAAACCGCAGTTTGCGCAGGAGGTTTTGGGCATCACCGTAAGGCAATTGAGCGAACCAGATTTGGTAGCTCAGGATGCGTTGAAGCGGCTGGTTGTTTATTTCAGCAGGCAGTTTCCACTCAGGGGCGGGCTGCTTCTGCTGAATTTTATGGAGGGTGAGGTTCTGTTCCTTGTTCCAGGAAAGCCTGGGGTGGATGGCTTGCAGTAAATTCAGCGCTTCCAGACGGGAAAGCATTGCGCCTGCCCGCTCTTCCATAAGGATGAGGTCCAGTTCATGCCGCAAACGTTGGGTGCTGACCTGCTTGAGGAGAGGGCGGGCTTCTTCCATAAGCTGGAGTGTACGCGCTTCAATCTGAAATTTAAAGCGCTGCTCAAACCGTACCGCACGCAGCATGCGGGTGGGGTCATCAATAAAAGAAAGGGAATGCAGCACCCTCACGAGTTTATTCTGCAGGTCCAGCAGCCCTCCCCAATAATCGTAAAGTTCGCCATAATGTCGGCCGTCCAGGCGCAGGGCAAGGGTGTTGATGGTAAAGTCCCGGCGGTGCAGGTCCAGTTTGATACTCCCGCGTTTGACCGTTGGAAGCGCGGTGGGGTGTGTGTAGAACTCTGTGCGTGCGCTGATCAGATCCAGGCTGGATGGAATATCTTCTGGTTCAAACTTCCTTAACATGGGGAGCTGCTCGGCAAGCCCGCTGCGGATATCTTCGATCCACCATTTTGCCGTTCCAAAACGCTTGTGGCTGATTACCCGTCCCCCCAGTTCCTCCGCAAGGGATTTTGCCAGCGCGATTGCGTCTCCCTCAACAACAACGTCGAAGTCCAGGCTGGGCCGCCGCAGAAGCAGGTCGCGCACGAACCCTCCAACGATATAAATAGCCATGTGCTGGTCGTGGGCCTGTTGGGCGATCTTTTTTAGCAGGGCGAGGCGTGCGTCCGGCAGCGCCTGGTCCAGCAGGAAGGCAAAGTTCTGCTGCTGGACGGCACCGGACTTTTCTCCGCTTAAGGTTTTAAGTAAATCGGTCCGGGTTACGATACCGATAATTTCTGTGGAGGGAGAATTCATTACGGGGACCTGTCCCCATCCACTGCGGGTCATCACACGTTGAAGCGTTTCCAGAGAATCTTCGGGATGGACATAGACCTCGCCGGCTTCCATCAGGCTGGCAGCGTTGAGGTCCAACTTATGCGCCAGGGCACGGTCCACTGCGCGGCGGTTGAGTAAACCGAGAATCCGCTGGTCTTTCGCCACCGGGTAGCCTTCGTATCCGAACCGCTGCATCAATTTCGCGGCCTCCTGAGCAGATGTTTCGGGGGAAAGGATGGTTGGGCTGGAGGACATGATCTGTTTGACGGTAACAGGCGGCTGGATGTAATCCGGGAGAATTTCTTTCAGTTGGAGATAAATTTCCTCTAACTGATCTTCTGTTTTTTGCTGGATCCCGCAGCTAAATTTTTCGGGATGGATCAATGCTGCGGCAGCGCGTTCGTGGCCGCCTCCGTCAAAGTAAGCTGCGATTCCCGCCACGTTCACCCTGTCCGAGGTGGAACGGGCTACCATACGGATTCCTTCGTGTGTGCTGACTAACAGGACCAGGCCGTCCGGGTCCAGGAGATCGCGCAGCTTGTGGGCCACGCTGGAGATTTCCTCATCCATATCACAGGCATCGCCGTGACACAGCGTGATCAATTGCCCGTTGATTCTCAGGGATTCGGCGGATTCGAGCATGCGGTTATAAAGAAGATGCTGTTCCGCAGAGAGCGGCGGGTTAAGGAACTCGGCGGCAATTCCAAGGTTGGCGCCGTGCTCCATCAATGCCGCTGCCGCCCGCACGTCACGCGGAGTGGTGCTTTCATAGGTCAGAGCGCCGGTGTCTTCATAAATCCCCAACATCAGCAGCGTGGCGTGAATTACATTCAGGTTGCCGTTATGTTCGATGAGCTGTTCCACAAACAGGGTGGTGGTGGCACCAAGCGTCTCGATGCGGATATTCCAGTCTTTGGGTAACCCGTCCCGGAGAGGGTGGTGGTCTACAACATTCACCCGGACATCTTTGGTAACCCCTTTAACGGAGGTCATCGATTGGGTATCCACCAGAATAATGGAATCAACCGGTTCTGCAGGGAGGTTTTCCATTTCTACAAAAGGTAGTTCAATGCCGTATAGATCCAGAAAGGCACGGACATTGCGATTAACCCGCCTCGGGAGAACGGGCACTGCGTGCTCGTTCAATAAATAAGCTCCCATCAGTGCCCCAATGGCATCGAAATCGGCCTGCTCGTGAGTCAGAATGATCTGCATGGTTGTATTTTAACCGAAATTGGGCCGCTGTGTTTGATAGAGTTATACTGCTTGCTCTCCTGCCGGGAGAGTACTGCCGGAATAAGCGATGTTTAAAGGGGCGACTGCTTATTCGTCGTTATTCGTCCCCGGGTGGCGTTTCGTCTTTGCTCGAAAGATTCCTGGCAGCCCGGTCCAGTTCGCTGCTGGCTTTTTGGAAAGCAGTTTTCAGGTCGGTGCGGATCTTTTGTTCCAGTTCACCGCTTTCAACGCGGTGCTCCAGATCCTGCCAGTCCTGTTTAAGCTGCTGGGCGGTTTCGCTTTGGGAAAATTCTTCGGCTGCACCGGAGATAGAATTCGCCAGTTCGTTGATGCCGCTTTCCAACTCTTGCTGGAGCTTCTGGCGCTCTTCGCTGCTCCAGGCGGATTCGAGAAAATTCTTCATACTCTTTCCGAGGTTACGGAATTCTTCGGATAAGTTGGACTTGGTTTCGGGATTTTCACTCATGAGTTTCTCCTGAATATTGATCTGTTCTCATTAAATATATTTACGATTAAATCTGCAAGGGGTTGCGGAATATCCTTCAGGATATTTCATGAACTTCATTCAAGTAATCCGTATAGGCCTGTTCCCACTGGTTGCTTTTTACAGGGATTTCTAAGATTTCGATTCCGTATAATTTCATTGCGGCCAGTCTGGCTTCGGTTTCCCCGGTTTGGTTTTCCAAGTAAAAATGGATGTACCGGGTTTTCCCGGCGATTCCATCCTTTAACAGGCCCATCATTTTCTTTAACCCTAACAGCCACCACAGGTCGATTTCCGTGAAGTCGAGGGTCAGTCCGATGATGTCGACCTGGTCCCTCAGGAAGATTTCCACCCAGGCGGGCTCTTTAGGTTCCTCTCCGGAGAGCCGGCTGGCGAGAGCTATCAGGGCTTTTTCCTCGTCCGATTCCAGCTCTCCGACGAGATGTTTTCTCATCTTTTGCAGACAGCCGGCATAATGATCGAAGCCCAGCATAATGGTTTTTGGCCGGTCAATTTCGCCGTGGATATGCCAGATGGAAAGCTCGCCGACTTTCTTGCGGCGAAATAAGCTGTACTTGGTCTCATTACCGGACGAATCGGCCGGCGCAGCAGCGGCTTTCTCCAGGCTGTAGTCATAATTTGTAGTGAAAATGTGTTTTACCCCGCTTTCCAAAAACCGAGCATGGTACGGGTTGGGCTGGATTGCTGCCATCATGTTGGCAATGCGCTGCTGGGCTGCTGCTTCGCTGGTGCGAAATGGGGGGGACGACTGGAATTTGATGCACTCAAAAAAGATCGTGTTGGGGATGAGGTTCAGGGATTCTTTTGGGAAGTTGTTGGTTTGGACCAGTTCCTTCAGGACATTTTCCCAGGAAACCGAATCATTTGAAAGGCGATTGACCCCGTTCCCGATCAACAGCGATTTGCCTGGTCTTTCCATTGAAAATAATCCCTGATCTCAACCTGTTCAATCCACAGGCAGTTAATTCAATCAATGCAAATTTATCCTGCCCGAAAACAGCATTCTCGAATTCATTATAGCTGAAATTGGGAACAGATTTTAGAGATCATGATTCGAGCAGCGTAATGGTATCTTATTTTTATTGCGCTAGAACTTTGAGAAGTAGTCTGTGTCTCAATTGTATTTCAAACGCTTTCCTTGATAATACACACATTAACAAGATGCTCCTCTTTGAGCAGCGTTACCTTTCGTGCTTTGACTGTGATCTGCATTGATCGCTTTACCTACTCTATGAAATCCTCCCCAAATTCTTCCTGGCTAATTGCTGCGATTCTACTTTATGACTTTTGGGCCCCCTATCACCTTTCACTTATAGGTCTTTTTATTGTGTTGAAGGTCTCAGATTAAATCGTGCTGTTTGCATATAGTGTATGAGTTGAAGGTCTTAAATTCCTTTGGAAACAAAAGGAAGGACTAAGTTTTTAAGAAGATTGATAAGCTCTTCTTGTACAAGAGCTAAATGGATTTGAGTTGCTTTTTCGGCCTGGGTGTTGTCTTTTTCAAGAATAGCTTTCACAATTTCTTCATGTTCTTTGTATGAGCGCTGCATACGGTCTGTTCGGGCTGTGAATCCAATTCTGAGTCGATGCCATTGATCGTTTAGGTTTTCAACAATACTTTCTGCACGTTTGCTATTAGCCATTTGATGAATAATATGATGCAAATCAGTATCTTTTTTGATCCATAGATCAACATTGTTGTTGATCATGGCTTCTTTCATTTCTTGTAAGCAAACAGCTAGTTTCTCTCGAAGTTGATTATCTTCACAAGATGCAGCTCGAACGGCAATCATTTTTTCAATGATGATTTTTAAGGCAAAGATTTCTTTGATGTCTTCCAATGTGAGAGAATACACTTTCCAACCCCTTCTGGTCTCATATATCAGTAATCCTTCATGCTCTAGAATTCGAAATGCTTCCCGAACGGGGGTTCGACTTACATTGAGCACGTTTGCTATTTGCGTGTCAGTGACATATTCACCCGGTTTAAACCCCAAATTCATTATTTGAGATTTCATGTATTTATACGTTTTTTCTTGGTAAGTGCTTGTGGAATTGGCCATAGTCCTTTTCGTTTTTATAGATGTCGTAAATTTGTTTTATTGTTACTTTAATTCCTACCTTTATATTATACACTAAAAGTGCAAAGTATACCTAATAGAGCTCAATAATTTGACATTTTGAATATGATATAGTATACTTTTTTGTATACAAAATTGACTTTTGAAATATTTTCTGATTTCTATCTTAAAGTGGAGGTGTATAGTGCGATTAACTAAAGAGAAGTATGAACAGCTTGAAGATATCGCCTATCAGATTCGTCGACTAAGTATTGAAATGATTGTGGCGGGGCGATGGGGACATATTGGTGGCTCGCTATCCATGGCGGAGATCATGGCCTGTTTATATTTTAATGAAATGCGGATTGATCCTCAAAACCCGGATTGGGAGGCCCGTGATCGCCTCTTTTTATCAAAAGCTCATGCTTCTCCAGCGTTATATGCAGCGTTGGCACTGCGTGAATATTTCCCTGTTTCTGAACTTTATACTTATTGTGAGTTGGGCGGATTGGAAGGCCACACGGACATGATTCGTGTGAATGGAATTGAATCATCCGGAGGGGCTTTAGGCGTTGGGCTTTCTATTAGTGTTGGTGCGGCTTTAGGTTTCAGGTTAGCTGAAAATCCTTCGGCGCGTGTTTATTGTGTATTAGGAGATGGCGAATGTAATGAGGGGAATGTTTGGGAAGCGGCTATGTCTGCCTCTCATTACCATCTTGATAATTTGATTGCTGTTGTTGATTACAACAAGGTAATGGCCAAAGGATTTGTGTGGGACGAAATGAGCGTGGAGCCATTCGCTGATAAGTGGCGCGCATTTGGTTGGAATGTAGTAGAAGTGGATGGTCATGATATTGAGGCCTTATGTGAAGTTTTTTATAAGGCACGCTGGGTTATGCCCAGCGGTAAGCCTATTGTGATTATTGCGCATACCGTAAAGGGAAAAGGGTTGGATCTTGCTGAATTTAATTATAAATGGCATACCCATGCTCCCTCTGCTGAAATTGCCGATGAAATGCTACGACAGCTTTCTCGTCGGTATGAAAAAAAAGAGGAAGGGTATAGCTTAGCAAACAGTGAATATGTTAAGGAGGCGTTTTATGGTGGTGAGTAATCCCCCCAAGAATCTTGAAATGAGGGATGTTTTTGGTCAAACTTTGGTGGAATTGGGTGGAATTTATCCAAAGATGCTTGTTCTGGATGCCGATCTCCATACCTCTTCAAAGGCAGAATACTTCAAGAAGGCGTTCCCAACACGGTTCTTTCAGTTTGGGATTGCAGAGCAAAACATGTTCGCCGCTGCAGCTGGATTGGCTACGCAAGGTTTTATTCCTTTTCCGTCCACCTTTGCTTCCTTCGTGGCTCGTAGAGCGCTGGATCAACTGGCTATTTCGATTTGTTATCCGTCTTTGAACGTAAAAATTCCTGGTTCTTATGTTGGTATTCCAACTAGCCGTGCTGGCGCAACTCATAACTGTGTTGAAGATTTAGCAATTATGAGGGTTCTTCCTCACATGAGGGTGGCTGCACCAGGTGACAATCAGGATTTAATGGCAATCATGCGTACAGCTATAGATACAGAAGGTCCTGTATATTTCCGTGTTGTAAGATATACCCTTCCAAAACTCTTTGACCATGATCATAAATTCGAGTGGGGAAAAGGCGTGGTTTTGAGAGAGGGAACAGATGTAACCCTGTTTGGAACTGGGATGATGACATCATTTTGTATGGAGGCTGCTGATATACTGGCCCAGGAGTCTATTTCTGCTGAAGTTGTGCATCTTGCATCTATCAAACCAATTGACACTGATTTGATCAATGAATCAGTTGCAAAAACTGGCTGTGCTGTCACGGCTGAAAATGCCAGCATTATTGGTGGTTTTGGGGCTGCTGTTGCGGAAGCATTGTGTGAGGGTGTACCGGTTCCGATGAAGCGGGTGGGTGTGCCCGATGAATGGGTGTGCAGTGGTGGCGTGACAGAACTTTTGAATGAATTTAAAATGCAGCCGGCGGACATTTGCTCAGCAGCAAGAAATGTGATGGAGCGAAAAGGGAATAGATCATGGATTTAGATAATGAACAAGCTTTGTCCCTGTTTTCAAATTATTTGAAGATCACTGGTGTTGCTCATACCGATTCTGAAAAAGAAGGTGATTCAGCATTTATTGGTAAGCGCCTTGGTTTGGTTAATGGGTCATCTTGGATCACGCTTTGGGCCAACTTCTTCGGGAGAAAAATTCTGCCTGGTGTTCACCTGGTGAATGCAGGAAGTGAAGCAGTGCAAATTAATTTCATGGAAGCCTATCAACGGCATGAGCCGATTCCCCCACAGCCGAATATTGATGCCTTTGTACGGTACGCTGTTGAGTTAGTTGAACTCGGATCTGTTGATGCGATATTGATTACTTGTTCTACCATGAACCGATCCTTTTCTGCTGTTCAGCAAGCAGTTGATCGATATAACGTACCGGTCATACAGATTGACCGGCCTATGATGGAACGAGCTGTTCAGCATGGGGGAAAAGCGTTGGTGGTGGCAACCCATGGCCCAACTGTTAAGAGTACACAGGCGTTGTTACAGGAAACTGCTAAAGCCCTTAACAAACCTGTCAATTTTTCTGGCCTTACTAATGAGGAGGCCTGGGACCGATTAGCAGTTGGAGATGTCGAGGGGCATAATCGAATATTGGCAGAAGCGATTAAAAAGAAGCTTGAACAAGAGAGTGATATTACTTGTGTGGTATTGGCACAGTTATCAATGACCGTATTTTTGCTGTCCTACCCAAATGCTGTTGAGACTTTTGGTGTGCCTGTCTTCACCAGTGGTCAATGCGGAATGGAATACATAAGAGATATATTCCTGAAAAAATAAATATATTTACCTGACTTCATTGCATATACTGGAGGTGTGCTACATGTTAGAAGAAGCGGACTTGCAAGAAAGACCAAAAATCAGAAAAAAGAAGATCAAATTTGATGAGCTTGGTGTGTTGGGGGCAGTAATAATTCTTGGAGCATTGCTTAGCTTTGGAAGTCCCTATTTTCTTACTATGACAAATTTGCTTCGAGTAGGTCGTCAGATGGCATATATTGGCATTCTGGCTGTCGGTATGGCTTTTGTAATTGGTTCGGGACAAATTGATATTTCCTGTGGTCGTATTATTACGCTTGTAACCTTTTTTAGTGCATGGCTAATCAATTCAGTGGGGGTGAACCCCTGGTTGGCTTTTATTGCGGGAATTTTGCTTGGTGGTCTTTGCGGTTTGCTGAATGGTGGTTTAAGTTTGCTGCTGAATGTAAACCCCATGATTGTAACTTTGGGCACTCAATACTTGTTTTGGGGATTGGCAATTGCATTGAGTGATTCAAAACCTATTGTTTTAAGTGGGGACTCTAGTTACTACTGGTTGGGTCAGGGGGAGCTTCTGGGAGTTCCGGTCCCATTAGCAGTTTTTTTGATCTGTGTACTTATTGGTCAAATTGTACTTTGTCGTACTTGTTATGGTCGTCATGTCCTGGCAGTTGGATCTAATGCCATTGCTTCGCGCTATGCAGGTATTCGTGACCGTAGAGTATTGCTTTCAACGATGGTTTTGATGGGGCTGTTGGCTGGATTATCAGCGGGTGTTATTTTGGCCCAGTTCCAGGCATTTGATCCTAATACAGGTGCTTTCTTTGAGATGAATACCATTGCTTCAGCAGTGATTGGAGGTGCCGATCTAAGCGGTGGGTATGCTTCTGTTCTCGGTGCGATGTTTGGTACTGTTTTGATCGGGGTATTGAATAATGGGTTGATTTTAATGGGAATCAGTGCTTACTGGAATAAGGCTGTAACTGGTTCAGTGATTCTGATTGCAGTGGCTGTAAGCGCAGGGTTTAAAGCGAGCAGAAAGTAGATTTATTAATGGATGTCTGAAGAATCAATTTTAAGAAGAGGAGGTGAAACGGGGATAGTTAAAGGGATGTGTTTTAACCCAACGTATCTTTTTATTAAATAAGTCCAAAGGAGAGTGAAATGAAGAAAGTGTTGCCGATTCTGTTGGTTGTTTTGATGGTTTTTTTAGCTGGTTGCACTCAGCAAGCATCCGAAGTTGTTCAGGAAGATGTTGCAGGAGAACCTGTGGCAGAAAGTTCTAACAATGTGGAGGTTCAGGAAGAGGCCGAAGGAGCCGCTGAACCAGTGGAAGAAGAGAGTGTTCCTTTCTTTGGCTTTGTTATGCACAATTTCGAGTCTCAGTTTTCTGTAAATATCAAAATTGGTGCTGAAAATGCTTGTAAAGATATGGGCGTGGATTGTGAGGTGACAGGCCCCACAGCAATGAATGCTCCCGAAGCCATTTCGATGTTTGAAAGCCTTTTGGCACGGAACCCCAGCGGTATGGCACTTGTGCCTAACCCTCAAGATCCTTGGATCCCGGTTTTGAATCAGTATGCGGAAGAAGCGAAAATCATCATGGTTTCAAATGGTGATGCACCTGGTACACCTCGGCAAGCTTATTTTGGCGCAGACGAGTATGCTTTTGGCGCTGCAGAAGCAGAAGCCGTGATTAATGCCGGTGTTACTAGCGGAAAAGTTATCATTGGTTCCTGTTATCCCCCTGCGCTTTCTCTCCAGCACCGTTTTGATGGTGCAAAGGCTGTTTTTGATGAATATCCTGAAATTGAATTGTTGGGACCGATTGATATTACTGCGGAACAAACAACCAATTACGCAGCATGGGAAAATCTTGTTACGGCAAATCCTGACATCAAAGCAGGAATAGGATTATGCACTTTCTCAGGTCCAAGCTTTGCAAAGTTGATGCCAACACTTGATTTTGACTTTGTAACTGTGACAGCGGATTTGATCCCGGAGACTCTGGATGCCATTGAGGCAGGGTACGTTGACGCTGCTGTTGGGCAACACCCATACTTGCAGGGTTATCTACCCATGTACTATATGGCAAAATATGTTGTCGAGGGTGCAGATTTACCCGCAGGGCAGGTTTTGTTACCGGCAGAAATTGTTACAAAGGATAATCTTGAAACAGTTCTTGATCGGCAGAATGATACAGAACTTGCAGAGCAGTGGTATGCTAATTTCCTGACTGAAAATTTAAGCGATATTGAAGCCAATATCATTCCGTTTGAGTAATTGACCTTTGCTGGCTCCAGGATGGAAGAACCTCCATCCTGGAGCACACATATTTGAATAGATAGTAAACCTTCAGGAATATGCAAAAATATTATGTAGTCCGGCAGGGTCATTGCTTTGGATGTTGAATAATAATTCAAGGATACAATATGGATAAAAGCGAAAATATATTAGAGATTTGTGCTATCGACAAACGATTTGGCGGTGTGCAGGCTTTGGATCAGGTTAGCTTTACGGTTCGGAAGGGGGAAGTGCATGCCATCGTTGGAGAAAATGGTGCTGGAAAATCTACCTTGATGAAGATTTTAGCAGGTTCTTATCAGGCAGATAAGGGTTCTATTTTTATTGATGGAGAAGAAATCGAATTAAAAACACCATCCGATTCACAGAGAGCTGGTATCAATATTGTATATCAGGAATTTTACAATTTTGCTCATCTTTCAGTAGTTGCAAATGTTTTTGCAGGCAGGGAGAAAAGAAAGAACGGCTTTTTGGATGAGCAGGCAATGAGAGGAATTGCGAAAAGTGTATTTGAACGGTTGGGAGTTGATATTCCTTTGGATGCCAACGTAAATGAATTGTCGATTGCCGAACAACAAATCGTTGAAATTGCGAAAGCAATGGCATACGAAGGAAAAATCGTCATCATGGATGAGCCCAATTCCGCGCTGACAGATAAAGAGACAAAAGCTTTATTTGGAATGATTGAACGCTTAAAACAGCAAGGAATTACGATATTGTACGTTTCTCATCGTATGGAAGAGGTTTTTGATATTTGCGATCGAATAACAGCTCTTCGCGATGGAAAATATATTGGTACATGGGACAAAAATGAGACAACCATTCCTTTTATTATCACGAAAATGGTTGGACGTGATATTGGTGATCAGTTCCCAGAACGGTTAACGGTTACAGAGGATGCACCAATTGTATTGGAAGTGAAAGGTCTTAAAAAACAAGATTGTTTGAATGATGTTAATTTTCAACTGCGCGAGGGAGAAATATTGGGCTTCGCAGGTCTGGAAGGTAGTGGAATTCGGGATCTTTACCATATTTTGTTTGGCTTGGATCATGTTGAGCAAGGGGAAGTGAATTTTCGAGGAGAACTTCAAAAAATTGACTTTCCGGATCAGGCCATTCAGAAAAGGTGGGCAATGGTACCGGCAAATAGGCGAGATCATGGGTTGTTGTTGAATTGGTCTGTGCGTGAAAATATGACGCTAGTTATTTTAAAACGCTTGGTAAATAAACTGGGGTTGATTCGTTCTAAAGGACAACTTAAAATTACAAAGGACTTTATCAGGAATCTTAATATAGCTACTGATTCGACTGAAAAGAAATTAACGGACTTAAGCGGCGGAAATCAGCAAAAAGTGGTGATAGCTAAGTGGCTTGCGAGCGAACCAACTATTTTAATCCTTGATGACCCAACGCGTGGAATTGATGTTGGGGCGAAAGCTGAAATCTACGAATTGATTCATAAATTGGCGAAGCAAGGAATTTCTATACTGCTTACATCGTCTGAAATTGACGAGGTATTGGGTTTATCGACCCGGTTGCTTGTGATGCGTGATGGGAAGATCATTAAAGAATATGCGAATGGAAGTAAAGATAAGGCAGATGTGCTTCAATATGTGTCAGGAAATTTGAATATGATTGAGGTGTTAAACTAAGAACATTCAACCAGGAGTGATCAAGGTGAAAAAAGAACTGTCTTTAAACACACGATATTATCGACTTTTTACAGGCGAAGAAGATAAAAACAAGTATCTTGGATATGCTTTTGAAGAATATGCTGCTGACCTCGATCGGTCTGCGTTTCTGGTTATTGATGTTTATGGATTGGGACATCACCCAGATGACTTATTACCATCCTATAACGGCGATGTTCATTTAGAGGGTGCGCGACCGGCCTTGTGCTGGTATGACAGCGCAGAACATGAAAAAGTGATTGTGCGCGATGCATTGTTTCCAGCATTAACTGCTGCGCGTGAGTGTGGTATGCCTGTGATCTATTTAAATAATAGTGCTCCAAAAATCGGGTTGCGACATTCAGAATTTGGTAAAGTTCTTATGCGACAACTGAATACCAATATGGAAACAGTGTTTACAGAAAACGAGATTGATCCAAAAGAATATCATTATGGTGATTCAGATCATTTGAAAATTTCCAAACTGTTGCGGCCTAGAGAAAACGAATATTTTATTCGAAAACATGTGTATAGTGGATTTGTTGGGACTCGTTTGGACCTTTTGCTCCGTCACCTGGACATCAAGAATCTGTTTGTTGTTGGTTTTTCAGCGGATGCTTGTTTGTTTACAACCATCGTTGATGCGCTATGGCATGATTATAAATGTATTCTTTTACGGGATTGTACTTTAGCGAATGATTACCCGGAGGAGCAAGCAGAGCTTCTGGGCACTAAACGGATGATTAAAATGATGGAATCTCTGTATTGCGTTTCTGTCACCTCCGAAGAATTTATATCTGCAGCTAAAAACGTTGGTGAAAAATAAAAATATTATCTGATTCAATGGTTTTTAAATTTGGCTGTCCAATCAGGAGAGCCAAATTTGTATATAAGTAGCAAAATAATATTTAATGTCTATCGCAAAATGGCGGAAAAAGCGATGGGACTTGGTAGAAATTCATTTCTATTGATTTTCAAACAAGGACAGTGTTTGTAATGGGTGAATGCCATGCTCCTCTGGTTATTTGGATTGCTGGAGCTTATGAATATGACAAATGGTCTGCCGATGATTTAATTGTTCATTTTCGTTGTCTAATGACCAAACAACGACAGCATTTTTTATACTGATAAGGGTTGTGATGATGAAAATGCGCACGAATTCTTTTGAGTAGAAGAAATACTTTGAGCACATAAAACATTGGCGTAAACGTAACGGGCCAAAAGACGATGTTCTAAGTAAAACAAATTTTTTGGTCTGACAATGGGTGCTTGAGTGAACCTTTGGTTGATTGAGAAATTGCAGAAGTATTAACACACGTTGGTGTAAGCCGCAGAACTGGCTTGTTTTTATTCACCTGGCTTGTGTTGAAGTCGTTCTCAATATATTTAGGGATAAATGCATATTAACTTTAACATATTAAAAAGGAACGATGAATGACGAGAGAATTGAAAAGCAATCTTTTGGCGCAGTTACCCGTAATCACGGAAGAAGTTGATTTTGCCTATATTCAACATTTGGTTCAATCAGCAGGTAAGAAACTTGTTGTTTTGGATGATGACCCTACAGGCTCACAAACGGTTTGGGGCGTGCCGATTTACACAAAATGGTCTATAGATATTCTTATTCAGGCTTTGAAGGAACCTGCTTCTGTGTTTTATATTCTCACCAATACGAGGAGCATGACTCCTGAAAGGGCAGCAGATTTGAATAAGGAGATAGCGCTGAATCTAAAAATAGCTTCAGCCCATACATCCATTCCGTTTCGGGTGATAAGCAGAAGTGACTCCACCTTGCGAGGTCATTTTCTGACCGAAGTTGATGCGCTTCTTGATGAGTTGGATGAACCGTGTGATGGTATTCTCGTCATTCCATTTTTCATAGAAGGAGGGCGTTATACGATCGAGGACATTCATTATGTAGAAAAAGGGAAGTATTTCATCCCAATGGGTGAAACAGAGTATGCACAGGATACAGCTTTTGGTTACCAGTCTTCTAATTTGAAAGAGTGGGTTGAAGAAAAAACAAAGGGCCGGATAAAAGCTGAACAGGTGTGTTCAATTTCATTGGATGTGATCCGTAGAGATGGGCAGAGAGGTGTGCAGACTATCCTAAAGAGTTTGAAAAACAGGCAAATATGTATTGTCAATGCAGTTTCTTATCAGGATCTGTACGTGTTTGTTGCCGGATTACTTGCTGCTGAAGCTGAAGGTAAAAACTTCATATACCGCACGGCAGCTTCATTTGTTCGGGTGCGTGCAGGGATTGAGAAAAAACATATCCTTGCAAACGGTGATTTCCCGATTCCCATGAAACCGGGGGGCGGTTTGGTGATTGCTGGATCTTACATAAAGAAAAGCTCTGTGCAGATTGAGCACCTGAAAAAACTGTCAGGGATTGAGAATTTTGTTGTACAGGTGGAACAATTACTGGATGAAAAGGCATCTGAAAGCGAAATTGAGAGAGTGGTAGAGGGGGTAAATGTCGCCCTGGGAGAGGGTAAGGATGTTTTGGTATATACGAGCAGAAAGCTTATTCATGAGCAATCGTCTGTTAGATTTCTTGAGATGGGCAATCGTATTTCTGATGCTTTGGTCAAAATTGTTAGTGGTTTGAATATTCCACCGTGTTGGATTATCGCAAAAGGAGGAATTACTTCAAGTGATATAGCAACAAAAAGCTTAAAAATTGTTAAAGCGGAAGTGTTGGGTCAGGCAGCTACGGGTGTGCCGGTTTGGCAGTTGGGTGGTGAGAGCCGTTTTCCGGGTTTGGTGTATGTGGTTTTTCCAGGAAATGTTGGTGATGAAGATACCATTGCGGAAGTGGTTTTAAAGCTTCGTGGAGCTATTTTATGAAGACATCTACGTTCTCGATTCTGAAAGAAGCACAAAATGGAAAGTATGCTGTTGGGGCCTTCAATGTCTACAATTTAGAAGAGATCAAGGCTGTAGTCAAAGCAGCAGAGATATTACAAGCACCGGTGATCCTTCAGATACATCCAGCAGCTTACAGTTTTGGTGGAAATCCTTTATTGAAAGCCTGCATGGTTGCCGCTGATGTTGCAGAGACTCCTGTAGCGGTGCATTTTGATCATTGCAAATCCATAGAGATGATCCATGACGCTTTGCAGGCAGGCGTTGATTCTGTTATGGCGGATGGTTCACATATGAGTTATGAGGAGAATATTTCTTTTACACGTTCTGTTGTAAAAGTTGCAAAAAAGTTTGGAGCTTCCGTAGAGGCCGAATTGGGGATGATCAGTGGAAAAGAAGATGGATTGGATGATCTGGCACTAGCAGCAAAGATGACAGACCCTGATCAGGCCGGCCAGTTTTTGATTTCCACAGGGGTAGATTTTCTGGCGATTTGCATTGGAAATGTGCATGGACATTACCCAAAAGAACCAAATTTGGATTTTGAGCGTTTGAAAGCCATTCGAAAATTGTTACCGAATCCATTAGTCTTGCACGGTGCTTCGGGTTTGCCAAATGAAATGATTGAGACATCGATTCAATTAGGAATTTGCAAAATTAATGTGAATACGGATTTGCGTCAGGCTTATCTTGATTCTATTCGAATGTCTTCGCATGGAGATCTCTTGGATTTAATGCAGACGTCTGTACTTGCAGTGCAAAAAATTGTTGAGCAAAAAATTAAATTGATGGATCTTAAAAGAGGTACATAATACGATTGAAGATAGCTCTTATTTACAGGGGAAGAGTTAAATTGTGCTGTTTTTAATCTTCAGACTTAGAGATTGAAGTAGTGTCTATGAATTGCACAATTTTCTTGAATAAAGTTTCTATCTGTCCAACTCTTCTGGTGTCTAAATAACTGATGTTATGCAGCCTTGAGAACTTGGAGTTCATTAAAAACCACGCGAATGGCCTTAAGATACAAATGAGCCCGTAAGGCGAAATGACTGAAATGCTGATTCATTTTCAAGCATTCCAATTTGAAAACGGCATGCAAAACGGCAAACACATGCTTGTTCTGGGTCACCACACGGTGTACCGGCGCTTTTTCCAGAACGGCATTTTGTTTGAGGAATTTATGGAAGACATCCACCGGCCATTGTTTTTGATAGGTCGTTAGAATTAGCTCACACGTCATGGTTGTATCACTCCAAGCCAGATAGAAAATCCCCGTGCTGCCATCTTTGTTTTCATAGATTTGGCGCACGAGTTTCACAGGAAAGGCATTTCTTTGAGCTAACCTGTGAAGATTGTTCCTTCTGCCCATGGCAGATCTTCAATCCGAATGAAACGTTTTGTTGGATCCCCTGCTTCGCTCACCGCAACCAGGCGATTGGATTTGAGTGCACAAATGAAATCTCTTTGGATGGTTTCTTTGATGTAGCGCATGTTTTCTTTGGAAGAAAATCAGGCGTCGAACAAAACAAAGCGAAACAGTAGTTTGTTATGCACACAAACCTGAATCATCTCACGAATCAATTCATTTTTTATAACTAGGCTGGCTCGTTTTCGTCCGTATACGGCTTTTCCTGGATCATGTCATCGAAAATCAATACTCTACCCTGAGGTCAGTCTGTAAGCCGTATGTTTACACCTCGACGGTGTTCTGTCCAACAAACAGGTAAAAAGGTACCCTGAGGCCAGTCTGTAAGCTGCATATTTACACCTCGACGGTGTTCTGTCCAACAAACAGGTAAAAAGGTACCCTGAGGCTAGTCTGTAAGCCGCACATTTGCACCTCGACGGTGTTCTGTCCAACAAACAGGTAAAAAGGTACCCTGAGGCCAGTCTGTAAGCCGCACATTTGCACCTCGACGGTGTTCTGTCCAACAAACAGGTAAAAAGGTACCCTGAGGCCAGTCTGTAAGCCGCACATTTGCACCTCGA
>JAHDQE010000113.1 GCA_018433975.1 Ornatilinea sp.
GGTAGCAAGTCTCATCAGTTCTTTGAGTCTGTCTATAAGTTTCGTAGTGTGCCTTGACTCTATGTAATACTCAAGGCCTGTTACCTCTGCCAGCCTTTTTATACCTATCTCAAGCCTTTCTATTCCTCTTTGTTCTAGCCAGTTAGTGAGCTTAAACAGCTGAGAGTATGTCTTTGTACTTCTGCCAGCAAGAGACTTAATTACATTCTCTTTGTCACGTCTCCTGACAAGGTAATAGTCATTGCTGTCCAGAGTAAATACAGGAGAAAGCTCTATCACCAGAAAAGAGTCTTTTACTATCTCTTTCCCTGCCTCTACTCGTTCTGCCTCCTTAGAAGTGAGGCCTTCGTAGCCTTCGATAACTGTTATCAGAGGAGAGTGTATCTTCAGGATATCAGTTACCTCTCCTTTGGAGTTACCTTTTTCTGTCCATCTCTTTCTAGTTATCAGCATATGCTGAGTCTCTGTGAGTTCTAGAAGGCCATTCAAAGCTGTCCGTAGTACCTTTGCTCCTCCAAACCAGCCTCTTGAGTCTCTCTCAATTCCATATGCTTCGTAGTACTCGCTCTTTGATATTTTGATTCTGGGATACCTTGTTCTTCCGAAAGTATTTGATAGCATTTCCTCAGTTTCTCTATTACCGGCAAAAGAGTACCTTGATATCAGCTTCTTGAAGGCCTCTAAAGCATTGAAGCCAGCATCACTCAAGTGAGAGAGTCCTATCTTGATTTCACTCTCTCTTGCTTCAAAGTTACTAAAGAGCTCTATCTGTTCTGACTTATTCAAGGACTTCTCAGATATAAAGCTCTGCAAGTCTAAGTGCATCGGTACTTTATATGAGCCTGAGTCTGTTACTTTTGCTGTAGTAGGAGAGACTGTCTCAGGAGACTTTGCCTCCAGAAGACCTGGCTTGTTTATGGTTTCTTCTTCCAGTATGTGAGCCTCTGTGAGCCTCTTCTTAACCTCTTCAATAGCGGATGTTTTCTTTTGGCTTTTCATTAAGCATCGCCTCTTAGTATCTGGAAAAGCTCAGTCCATGGCGCTTCGTATATGTCTATTGACTTTTTCATCTTCTCTATTGCCTCTGGAGAAGGTTTTAAGCTGTCTATGTTTATCTTCGGAGGCTCTTCGTCTAATGCCTCTGGCATTATTGCCTCTTTGTTTTTCTCTAGAGACTCATTAAACCTGTTAACTGTCTTAATTGTTGTGTCGAGGATAGGCTCAGCATGGCTATAAAAGTCATACTCCAGAAGCTCCGAATAAGCCTTGA
>JAHDQE010000013.1 GCA_018433975.1 Ornatilinea sp.
GACTGGCTGGAAGAATATAATGCAGTTCGTCCTCACGAAGCACTGGGAGGACTACCGCCATATCAGTTTATGGCGATCAAATCATAATGGTCTCCACTTTCAGGTGGTACTAAAACTGGGATGTTGACACCAACCCCCTTCAACAGAAAAGATCACCCGGAAATGGAAGTAAATCATGTCTCACACATCTCGGACCAGGCTGTTTCTGGTCTGGGCCCTCGCCAATACCCTGGGCTTCTGCACACTGGCAGCGCTCATTTTTGGGGCACCCTCCCTGATGAACATCCGGAGCTGGCTGGTTCCCGTGCTGGTAATCTCGATCCCGGTCAGTCTCGCCCAGTGGATCGCCCTGCGGCGCATCCTGCCCGTCTCCGCCTTGTGGGTCCTCACCATCCCGGCCGGCATGGCCGCCGCAGTGCTGTTCTACCGGAACATCCCCGAAATATCGTGGCTTCAGGTGGACGATGAATCCATCCTGGTGATCGCCGCGCTGTACATGGTCATGGGCTTCACCATCGGCGTACCGCAGTGGCTTCTCCTGCGGCCAAAAATTTCCGGTGCTTCCATCTGGCTTTTGGGCAGCACCATCAGCCTGCCTGCGGCGATTGGGCTTGTTCTGGCAACCGATCTGGTCAACCAATTTGAAGTCATCGCTTACATCGTGGTGGCGCTGGTCTATATCCTCATTACCGGGCTGGCTTTTTCGCACCTGCTTTCCCGGCAAAACGCATCCCAAACCCCTCTGGAAAGCGCGCTCTGAACAGCGCCGCCGGCCCCTGCCCGTCATTGAAATTTGGAAAAGTTCAATGAACAACCATCGTGTTTCACACAACAGACTGGCATTCACCTTTTACGCCAGGATGCTGGCATTTTTCTTCATCTGGCTGGCAGTGTATTTCCTGCCCGCGGGCACCTTCGCTTACTGGGAAGCCTGGGTGGTTTTAGCCATCCTGTTTATCCCCATGCTGGTCAGCTTCAACTTCTGGCTTAAAAAAGACCCTGAGCTCCTTGAACGAAGGCTGAAGCGTAGAGAAAAAGAAACCGAACAACAGTGGATTATCAAAATATTTTCGGTCCTTTTCATCCTGACCTTCCTGCTGCCGGGCTTTGACAGGCGTTTCGGCTGGTCTGCCGTCCCGGTGGTGGTCGTGCTGGCAGCCGATGTATTTGTGCTCCTGGGTTACGGACTGTGTTTCCTCACCATTTATCAGAACCGCTATGCCTCCCGCACCGTTGAAGTGGAGCAGGAGCAGCACATCACCAGCAGCGGGCTGTATACCGTGGTGCGCCACCCGATGTACCTGGGAGTGCTGGTGATGTGCCTGGCTTTACCGCTGGGGCTGGGGTCTTATTGGGCGCTGGTCCCCGCACTGCTGGTCATCCCCACGCTGATCGCCAGGATACTTAATGAAGAGGCTGTGCTGTCAAGAGAGCTGCCCGGCTATCAGGAATACATGGGGATGACCCGGTACCGCTTGATCCCCGGTGTTTGGTAACCGATCGCGCCGCGGATGGCAGAATCCGCATCAGGGCCAAAAACCAATTTTTAACCATCCAAATGTTCATCGAAAATATCCCTTTCCCATGATTGCCGCGATGAACAAATTATTTTTTACGTTGGCCTGCCCCGACCGGCATCAAACCACAGTAAGGAGGTGGCAGTGAAACACCCGCCGGATTTCCTGTACGGCCTGCCTGCCTATCTGCTGTCCTCCATTGCCAGCGTGTTGACCATTGTGCAGATCGCGCTGGCTTTTTTCCTCTATGGAGAGGTTTCCGAATCTATCGAGTGGCTGGGGTGGATCTGCCTGTGGACTTCGGCCATCTTTGGGGTGCTGCCGGTCATCACTTTCCGCAGAAAGGGCGGCGTCCCTAAAGGCAAAAGCTACATAAAAACCACCAGACTGGTGGACACCGGTATCTACGCCATCGTGCGGCACCCCCAGGGCGGCACTGCCTGGCTGTTGATCAATCTGGGCGTGATGCTGGTCACCTGGCACTGGGCCAGCATGGCGCTCGGTCTGCTTTCGATGGGCCTCGCCTATGCAGACACCTTTAAAGCCGATCAATATTGCATGGAGAAATTCGGCGACGCATACCAGCGGTATATGCAAAAGGTACCCAGAGTAAATTTTGTAATCGGAATCGTCCGCCTGTTACGACATCGGAGCTAGGAATCAGGGCACTTATTGTTTTATTTTTTCAACGGCTGTCCTATGGCAAAGAAATTTTTATTCCTCTGCAGGTTCGATTCTCTGTATAATATTATGAAGGGACTTGTTATAGGCTTTTCATTCATAACTTATTCAACCCTATGGATACTTCTATCAAAGATCAGGACCTGGTAAAAAACCCTATCCCCCTTCTCAGCAAACTCAGGATCATCCTGATCTTTGCACTGGCTATACTTGGGTTGTACCTGACCAGTCTCTACAACTACCTCCTCTATCATAGTCTTGTAGAAATCTTCAGCATCATCATTGGGTGCAGTATCTTCATTCTGGTCTGGAATTCAAAACGCCATCTGGATAACGGGTACTTGCTTTTAGTGGGAATTGCCTACTTGTTTGTCAGCATGCTCGATCTGGCGCATATGCTGGCTTACAAGGGTATGGGCATATTCACGGATTATGACGCGAATCTGCCAACCCAGCTTTGGATCGCCGCGCGCTACCTTCAAAGTCTCTCCCTGTTAGCCGCCCCATTATTTCTGCACCACAAATTGAATATCCGGTGGGCTTTAGCGAGTTATTTCGCGATCACCATTCTGCTGCTGGTAACCATTTTTTCCGGCGTTTTTCCGGATTGTTTTGTGGAAGGAGAAGGCTTAACGCCCTTCAAAATCATCAGCGAATACACCATCTCATTTACCCTCCTGTTTGCCGTCACCCTGCTGCTTCAAAACCGTGAGTTCTTCGACCGTGAAGTATTGAGATGGTTAACCATAGCCCTGTTGTTGACCATCGGAACCGAGTTGGCTTTCACCTTCTACATTAATGTATACGGACTCTCCAATCTGATCGGGCACCTTTTCAAGATCATGGCTTTTTATTTTGTTTATAAAGCCATTGTCGAAATGGGACTGGAAAGGCCGCAGCTCCTGATGTTCCGGACCTTAAAACAAAGCGAATCGGCATTGGAAAATGCGCTGGCCCAGGCGCAGTTGTTGGCAAACACCGATTCCCTGACAGGCCTGTACAACCGCCATTATTTTTTTGAGCTGTCAAAACTTGAGCTTGAACGTGCCCATCGCTACCAGCATTGCTTATCGGCGATTATGCTGGATATTGATGAATTTAAACGGATCAATGATACTTACGGGCACGCGGTCGGCGATCAGGTTCTGCAAGAGATCGCCGAATGCTGCCGCCAATCCGTACGCAAAGTGGATGTGTTAGGACGCTATGGAGGGGACGAATTCGCAATTATGCTGCCCGAAACCGAACTTTCCGCTGCCTGCCAGGTCGCCGAACATTTACGGGAGCATATTGCCAAAAGGAATCTGCTTACCGACGCCGGTATCGTGAAAGTCACCGTAAGCCTGGGTGTGAGCACGCTGAACAGCGAAGTTACTACGCCGGAAAACCTGTTAAGCAGTGCAGACCGGCTGCTTTATAACGCCAAACATAATGGGCGCAACCGGGTCAGCAACATAGACGCCCCTTCTTTTTACAAGCCTCCATCTTTTTCGGCTGAAAATTAATAAAGAAGTGTCTTTCCAGGCCCGTGAATACCGGCTTGTATTCGGACACACAAGACTATATAATCTCCCTATTAAGGATACTTATGGAGGCATACATGCTTTTAATATCGGCGACGGATGAATGGCGTGCTGCTCACCCCGGAGGTGCTGTCGGTCTTTTGGAGCTTACAGGCGTAGAGAATACCGGCACCTCCCCACAGCTCAACGATCGGAAACGCGAGACGGAAGCGCTTTTGAGAACAAGTTACAAAGGCTTTACCCGGCAGGACTTCCTCGCCCTGCCCGTGATGTCGGCTTACCAGCAGTACTATAAACGGTTCAGCAAAACCTATCATGTGCAGCTCCAGGTCGAGTCGATTGTATTAAAAGGAAAGAGCCTGCCGGATGTATCTCCCCTGGTTGATTTGAATTTCATCGCGGAAGTGGAAACACTCGTCCTGACAGCCGGGCATGATGTCTCCCGGCTCCGCCGCCCCATCATTCTGGATGTATCCCGGGAAGGAGATCAAATCGTCCAATTAAACGGCAGCACCAAAACCATCCGCGCGGGAGACATGGTGATGAGAGATGCAGACGGTGTGAGCTGTTCGATCCTCTACGGACAGGATAACCGTTCCCCCATTTCACCACAGACCACCCACGTCCTCTATGTGGCTTATGCACCGGCGGGTGTTCCGGTCGGGGCCATAGAAGCCCAATTCCAGAAGATTGAGGAATATATCCGCTTGTTCTCTCCCAACGCCGTGGTGGAAAACCGGCAGATCCTCACCGCCTAGCATCCCGCGCGGGATAAAATATATCCCGTGCGGGTCTTAAAAAAACTATCCCGTTTCTATAACTTGTATTTCGGATTTCAACCTCTTAAAATAAATATATAACCATCTGTTTTTACCCGTTGTAATGTTCATCGCAGCAGCCCTGGGGGAAGAGAGATTACCGATGAACAAAAACATTCGTGTCCGCCTGCCTGTCAGCAGGACGTTTACCACCATTACCTTTCCACCCCCCTGCACATACTGCGGCCGTCCGGTCGCGGAAGGGACTCAGCCGGTAGTTAAAGAGTTCCCCATCACCATCCGTCACTGGGAGAGAAATCCGGAAACCGGCCGGATGGAGCTCCGCGAACAGCGTAACGAAACCGGGAGCAAAGTGAAAGGGCTTATCCGCCTCAAGATCCCCTACTGCACCGAACACACTCCCGTCCCGTGGGCGGTCCGTTTCATCCAGGCCCTTGGCATGGGGCTTACCGTGCTGGTGACCCTGCATTACATTCTCTACCCGCTCGCGACCTGGCATTTCCCTAACTGGTTAGATGCCCTGTGCTTTGCGGTCACCGCCCCCTTTCTTTTGTTTTACCCGCTTCAATTCCTTTTTATCGTGCTGCCCCGCTCCCTGCTGATCCGATTCAGCCGCCGTTTGCGGGACTTTCACCATATCTCGGGGCATTGGGGGCTGTCTGCGGTAATCGGCTTCGAATGTGGACAACCCGGCTTCGGGCCGGTGCTCTATCCCCTTATCCTGACTTTTTCCAACCCGGAGAGCGCTCACCGCTTTCTTCAAGCCCATCCCCAGGCGGAAATTGTCCTCCAAAAACGCTCTACCCGGGAATGGATGCGGCATTAAAACCCGTTTTACGGGTTGAACAGGCACCGGCAACAATAAAACCTCTCCGCATCGGAAAGGTTTTATACGAGACATGCTTTAATTTTTAGAAAGCAACGAACGGTCAGTCGGCAGATCTTCCTGCCAGCTTCAGGAAATACTGGTGAAAACGAGGATCATCGGTCAGTTCCGGGTGAAAAGAGGTCGCCAGCAAATGGTCTTGCTGCGCCGCCACAATCTGTCCATCGGGCAGTGTGGCTAAAACCCGCGCTTTGCCATGCACCGAATCAATCAGCGGCGCCCGGATGAAAACGGCATGAAAAGGTGCCTCCCCATCCTGGCCCAGACCCAACACCGAAATATCCAGGTCAATCTCAAAGCTGTCCACCTGCCGTCCAAAAGCGTTGCGCTGGACGGTAATATCCATCAGCTCCAGCAAAGGCTGGTCGCGGTGAATATCCCCGGATAGAAAGATCGCCCCGGCACAGGTTCCCCAGATGGCGTGCTCCCCTCCAAACGCGCGCAGGGGCTCCATCAATCCGTACTGCACCGCCAGCTTCCCAATCGTTGTCGATTCTCCGCCCGGAATGATCAGACCATCCAGACCGGATAAATGCTCCGGCAGCCGCACCTGAACCACTTCGGCGCCCAGCCGTTCCAGGATGACCTGATGTTCGTAAAACGCGCCCTGTAAGGCCAGAACCCCAATTCTCATCCTGTCCCTACCAGCCGCGCCCGGCGATCAGCTCTTCCTGCGGTATCGCCGAAATCTGCCGTCCCACCATCGGCTCGCCCAGGTTGCGGCTCACCTCTGCCAGGATCTTCGGATCGTTGTAATGGGTCACGGATTTTACAATTGCCGCGGCACGTTTGGCCGGATCGCCGGACTTGAAGATTCCCGACCCGACAAACACCCCATCCACACCGAGCTGCATCATCAGCGCCGCATCCGCCGGGGTGGCAATGCCACCCGCCGCAAAGTTGACCACCGGCAGGTGTCCCAGAGTGCGGGTTTCCATCAACAGCTCATAAGGCGCGCCGATCTGTTTGGCGAACGCCATCACTTCTTCTACCGGTAAATTCTGCAAATAGCGGATCTCACCGAACACCCGGCGGGCATGCCGCACCGCTTCCACCACATCGCCGGTGCCGGCCTCACCTTTGGTGCGCACCATGGCCGCCCCTTCTCCGATCCGGCGCAGGGCTTCACCCAGGTTGCGCGCGCCGCACACAAACGGCACTTTAAAATCATGCTTGTAAATATGGTTTTCCTCATCCGCCGGAGTCAGCACTTCGGATTCATCAATGTAGTCAATCCCGATTGCCTCCAGAATCTGCGCTTCCACAAAATGGCCGATGCGGGCTTTCGCCATCACCGGGATGGAAACCGTTTCCATGATCTTGAGGATCATTTCCGGATCGCTCATACGGGCAACGCCTCCATCCGCGCGGATATCCGCGGGAACCCGTTCCAAAGCCATCACTGCCACCGCCCCGGCATCCTCTGCGATGCGGGCATGTTCAGGAGTCACCACATCCATAATGACGCCCCCCTTCAACATCTGCGCCAGCCCCTTTTTTACGGTAAACGTAGCCTGCTCTTTTTCCATTTTATTTCCTCTTTTTCCAATAGGGATATCGTTCCGATTGTATCACGTCCGGGTCTTTTTATGGATATAGACGTCAGATTTACACAGTATATCGGAGTGACTCGGAAAGCCCTTTGTCGCCGTCCCATAAATCGGCAGCCGTGCAGCCAAAAGAAAAAATCGCGGTGGTATGTTTCAATGTTCAGTCCGTTATCTGTAAGATACCCCGAGTTCCCGACCCGCATCGCCAAATAACCGCAGAGAGTTATCTCCCTCACTGAGCTCAGGTGTATCCCGCTAAAATAGCTTATTCCCGCTTGTTTTTGCATTTTCAAACAAATGTCTAAGTTTTGTTACAAAGTTGTGTATGCGACTTCACAGATTCAACGCAAAGACCGCCGAATGATTGACATCTCACCGGCCCTGTTGTATCGTAAAATCAGGTTAATTTATCAATTCTGAGAGATCTCATGCCTAAATTTTTAAAACGCCTCACTAAAATGCATATCCGGCCGGAACGCGAACCGGAATCCGGCGCAGAAAATCTACACGCGCCTCGCAGGTTCCGCGGGCAGTCTTTTCTGGAGCTGGCACTCATCCTTCCCATCCTGCTGATCATGTTGATGGGGCTTGTAGAAGTCAGCCTCTTTATTGGCCGCTATCTCGATATTCTGGACCTGACACGTGAGGCCGCCCGGTTCGCTTCGGTGCGCGATCCTTTTGTCACCGTACCCATCGAGGACGTGAGCTGCTCCAATCCGGAACCTTTCCACTTCTACTACCACACCGCATGCATCTTTTCTCCGCCCGCCAGTTCTTCCTGCACCGATCCCAAGTTCTGCAACGGTTTGAATTCATTCCTCCAGCTTGACCCCGCCACCGACGATGTGGTCATCTCGGTTTATACCACCACCAAGAACCCCAATTCCAAATATCCCTCTAAAACCAGCGGAGCGGCAGTGACCAACATCTGGCCTTCCCCGGATGGCTATTGGGCGCTCTCTGATCATGATCCCGACACAGCCCATAATGAAAACTGGAAGAAGGATTGCGATGGGAACGTCGTACAAACCGAGCCTTACTATAATGAATACAAAATTGAGGGCGAACTGGAAGCCACTACCAACAACGGCTTTGTCGCCATTGAGTTTTATTATTGCTATCATCAGGCACTCAACCTTCCGATTATTAACATATTTATTCCAAACCCGATGAGGATCCATGCATATACAGTCATGCCTATCCCGGCTGCCCAACCGACGGCCACGCCCAAACCATAGGGCCATGCGGCCCCGCCGCAGCCGCGGTCAGGTGCTGGTCATATTTGCCGTTGCCCTCGTCGCCATGCTGTTGTTTGTTGGCCTGGCAATTGACGCGGGTGTACTCTACATTACCTACGGTCAACTTAAACGCGCCGTAGACGCGGCCGCTGTAGCAGCAGCCAATGAGTTTAAACGCGGCTCAACGCTGGCATCCATGCGCGAGGCAGCCAACGAAGAATTGAAATTCCATAATATTGATACCGGCGCCGATCTGGAACTGTACATCTGCGATGCCGACGGCGACGGCATTCGAGACGCTTCCCTTCAAACCACCGTAGAGGAGTTTTACAACCGCTGCCCGGATACCACCGCAGGCTATTCCCCCCGTAAACTGGTTTGGGTGGAGGCCAAGCTCAAAGCACCGCTTTACTTCCTCTCTCTGATCGGCTTTCGATCGGTTAATTTGAATACCAACTCCATTTCTGAGGCGGCTCCTGTCGATGTGGTCATCGTTCTCGACACCTCAGAATCGATGGCCAGTGACACCATCAATTATCTCAAATCCGCCTATCCCGACATCGTGGATGATTACAACCCCGATGCCGCGGCACCTCTCGGCTGCAACACGACCAATTCCTGCCAGCCGCTGCTGGATGCGAAGACTGCGGCTAAAGCCCTCATTGATACGCTTTACGAAGGTTACGACCAGGTCTCCATCGTCACCTTTGATAGTGTCGCCCTGGCCCATCCCATTGTCAACAAACTTGGGAACCCGGTCAATCTGAGTGATGATATGGAAGAAGCCAAGGCCGTAGTGGATTCGATCCCGCTCCACGACGACCCGGCCTTCGCCCGGATGTGGCCGTACTGGAAAAGCTCTCTGGTGGGAAATAAGCAGATCTTCAATCCGGTCAACCCGGAGGACCGCGACGGGGATGGCGCCGACACAGACCCCAACCTTCCACCCTGCTACATCAATCCTTACCATCCGTTATGCTGCACACTGGATGAAGACCGCTGGGACGAGACGAAAGACCCCTTTGGTTGGGGCGGAATCCCCTGTGATGACAGTTATAAGAATGATGCCTATGATTGGAACGGCGATGGCGAATACACCGACCAGGACCACACCATTGCCGAAGCCTGGCAAGCCAGCCACGACCCCGATGGCACCGGCCCACTCGAAGCCTCTTTCTCGCCGCTTTCCACCAGCACCGGTGCCGGCATACGGGTAGCCGCTAACGTACTTAAATCTTCCGGCCGCCCCGGCGCGGTATGGGTTGTCGTATTCTTGTCGGATGGATTTGCCAACCTCAGTGATACTCCTTTGACCAATGGGGATATTCCCGCTGCATATCCCAACGGTTTCTGCAGCGGCGAGCTTGGTTCAGGTTTCTGGACCAAAGCCTGTCTCGATCTGGATCTTTCACCGCGCTACTGCATTGATGATACCGCCGACACCTGCCCACCCGACACCACCTGGCAGGGCGTCATTCCCAATTCTAACTACAGTGTCATCGATTACGCACGCGACATGACGGATGAAGCGGCTCTTACCAAATCTCTCAATCTATCCGAACCACCCGGTAATGATATTGCCATCTACACCATCGGCTTGGGTGCAGCAGGAGACGTCATTCCCGGAAAAGGCGCTATCGGTGAAGTTTTGCTGCGCTATATGGCCGCCGTGGGAGATGACGGCGACCGCACCACAGACCCCTGCAAAAATGTTGCAAATAAGCAGTCCTGCGGCCAGTATTACTACGCCCCCAGCGGCGAAGACCTGCTGCCGATCTTTGAGGACATCGCAACCCGTATCTACACCAGAATCACGAATTAATTCGCCGTTTTCGGAAGCCCCAAAAACGGGATCGGTCATCAGGAGGACTTAAGTTATGGCTCGAAAAATCTATCGGAGGTTAGCCTCTCATATTCGCTCCCACCCGGGTCAGGGTATGGTTGAATTCGCTCTGGCGCTTCCGGTCCTGCTCTTGATGGTCTTTGGCATCATCGAATTTGGCCGGTTGCTTCAAGCCTGGCTGGCACTCGAAAATGGTGCCCGCTTTGCCGTACGTTATGCAGTCACCGGGGCTTATGATCCCCAATTCTGCGATGAAGCCGGTGCTGCTCTCGGCCTGACATCGGATGATGGCGCCGACGGCAGTATCGACTGCATGGTTGGTGATTGGATTGAGGATTCCGAGGAAAAGACAGCGGCTCTGCAGGACTGGGCGCGTCTGCCCTCCATCCGCGAAGCGGGCCTTTCCGGCGCAACCGGGATCGCCCTCAGCGAAGATCCTACTGTTTCCGGAGATTATCTCGGCTATCTGGATAATGCCTACGACACCAGCAGTCTGGAACAGGATTATCGCGGCAACCCCAGCGAACCCGGCTATTTTAATACCTCCATCTGCTCAAACCGGGTCAGTGCGCCCGATGGCGGTGCGCCTTACGGCAGCATCCGCATGTTCAACCCCAACCCCTTTTACTACGAGCCTCATCCGGTGGGACAGGATGGCGCTTACCGCTTCCCCACTTACTGCCAGCAGGCCAAGCTCGATTCGAGCGGCAATGTGACTGGTGATATCGTCCGGTATGTCGATGATGCAGGGGGCCCCGGCGATCGCGTCCGTGTCATGCTGGCCTATCGCCATACTTTAATCACGCCTTTCCTCAGTTCCTGGTGGCCGACCCTCACCCTGCATGCCGAACGGGAAGGTTTGGTTGAAAAATTCCGCACCTCCCGTGTCACCGGTCTGAGCGGCGCCATCGCCTTTGCCGCCACCTGGACCTACACCCCGCCTCCACCCACCGAAACGCCCATTCCCACCGCTACGCCAACCCCGGCTTACTGTGACGGAACAGGCTCTGTCCTCAGAGAATGGTATTCCGATATCAGCGGCAGCAGCCTCAACTACTTGCTCAACAGTGCGGACTATCCGGGGTATCCTTCCGGGCACAATTTCCCCACCAGCTTTGATGCTCCTGTAAACTGGTCTGATAATTATGGTACCCGCATGCGGGCTTATCTTTGTCCGCCTTACACCGGGGAATACCGCTTCTGGATCTCCAGCGATGACTACAGCCAGCTTTACCTCAGCCCCAGCCAGGACGAGGGCGCAGGCCAATTGATTGCCTACGTCAACGGCTGGACCAGCCACCTCGAATATGATAAATATTCCTCTCAAAAATCCAGTGTCAAAACCCTGGCCGGCGGGCAGCTCTACTATATCGAAGCAATCCAGAAAGAAGGCACTGGTGGCGACAGCCTGAGCGTGTTCTGGTCAGCCCCGAACATCACCGGCGACCTGGAAAGCCCCACCATCATTGATGGCCAATATCTGGTGCCGTTGGAGCCTATTGTCGCGCCAACCCGCACCCCCACTGCAACACCGCCGGCCAACTGCGACCAGCTTATCAGCGTGCGTTCCGGAGAAACCCTGCTTCATCAATATTATAACTATGGCGGGTATTTGCTCGAGTCACAACTCAAAAACCTGGGACCCCATGATATTTATCTGACCGGGTCCGATATGAGCTACAACGGTGCCTGGCACAACGAAATGCAGCCCCGGGACCCCGACTATGAATTCGATATGTATGCCTGGAATGGAAACACCAGTGCAATCTATAATGTCAGTCCAAACATCACTACTTATTCATACGGGCATACTTTCCCAAGCCCCAAGAAGCTTAACCCTGAGGATTCCAGTTACTTCAAGTGGACTTACAACAGCAGCGTCTTTAACTTCTGGGTCACACCCTACGTCCGCTCTTATCCCATGCCGAACCCGGGGCAACCAACACCTGCCCGTGATCCATTTGATGGATCCACGGTATACCGCAATTTCTACTGGTCCGGCGACTTCGGCAGCACAATTTATTACGATGTTGTCCCGGAAATCGGGCCAACCCTGAGCTGTGAACTGGACCTCGAAGGTCTATTAGGGCCCGTCATCCAACCTACCTACACGGTAGACAGCGACAACGACATGACGCTTCGCGCTGTTGTTCGCGGAAATGGAGCTTCCTCCAACGCGGACAGCAACGTTAATGAGGTGCGCTTCTTTGTCTACAACAGTTCAGGAACCCTGGTGCACTGGTACACCGACACCTCAGCCAAATACTGTCTGTTCGGTGGAAATTCTTCCTGTACCACCAGGAGAATTAATGTGGATAACTGGTGGTACGGCAGCAGCAGCAAGCCCGGCCCATTGATCACCAATGACACCTATACCTTTGTGGTCATGGCGCAGAACAATGACGGCGACAACCGTAAAAAATCGGCTCTGGAAGTTTACCAATACAACGTCAGTGGTCCAACTCCCACGCCGAGGCCCACCAACACAAACACGCTCATCCCGTCCAGAACACCAATCCCGTCCAGAACGCCGATCCCGTCCAACACGCCAATCCCGTCCAAGACACCGACGCGGACCAACACACCGCTGCCATCCAGAACGCCACTGCCATCCAACACACCGTTACCATCGGCTACGCCCACAAAATGCCAGACCCCAATCGAATTGGGAGGCTGTCAGTAAAACTGATTATTATTCATCAAAATAACTTCTGGCCTTGTAAGAGAATCCCCCCCACTCTTGCAAGGCCATTTTTTATTCTCATTCACCTGTTCTTCGGAATACGAAAAATCCGAAAGTGGATAACCCACCCATTTCCATATACTCTGCGTTTCAAAAAGTTAAACATCTTAATCGCTGGGGCTTATACACGCTGGGCATGGCAAAGCACGCAGCTTTCTTAAAAAGCAGATATGCCTTCCATCCTATCCTGAAGCAAAGCCTGGGCCAAAACCTGTTTTTCCCCTCTCTGCAGCTTCTACGATCTTCAATCAGGTCACGGATAAGTCTTATAATTAAAAAAACAATATTTAAAACAAAATGGGAGGTTTTTATTTATGGAATATCGCAGATTAGGAAAATCCGGCTTGCAAGTCAGCGAGCTTTCTTTTGGCTCCTGGGTAACTTTTGGTAACCAGGTAGACGTAGATAGCGCAGTAGAAATTATGAAGGCTGCCTATGACGGCGGAGTTAACTTCTTCGATAACGCGGAAACTTATGCGCATGGACAATCCGAGCAGGTGATGGGCGCCGCGCTCAAAAAGCTTAATTTTCCCCGTGATAGTTACATCGTCTCCAGTAAGGTCATGTTCGGTTCAGAGAAAGAGCCAAAACCGACTCAAAAAGGCCTCAGTCGTAAACACGTTTATGAAGCTGCGCATCAGGCCATGCAGCGCCTGGGTGTAGATTATCTAGACCTGTATTTCTGCCACCGGCCGGACCCCAATGTTCCCATTGAAGAGACCGTCCGCGCCATGACCGAATTGATCTGGCAGGGCAAAGTCCTTTACTGGGGCACCTCCGAATGGTCCGCACAGCAAATCATGGAAGCTTACAGTGCTGCCCGCCAATACAACCTGATTCCCCCAACCATGGAACAGCCGGAATACAATATGTTCCACCGCGAGCGCTTTGAGGTTGAATACAAGCGGCTGTATGAACAGGTTGGTTTGGGAACCACTATCTGGTCTCCCCTGGCTTCCGGTGTGTTGACCGGAAAATATAACGACGGCATCCCCGCCGATTCGCGCGCGAATGTGCCCGGCTATGAGTGGCTTAAAAGCCGCCTCACCAGCCCGGAAGGCCAACAGCGCATTGAGAAGGTTCGCAAACTGACCCGGGTCGCCAAAGATCTAGGGACAACCATGCCGCGTCTGGCCATTGCCTGGACGCTCAAAAATCCCAACGTTTCCACCGTCATTCTGGGAGCCTCACGCCTTTCTCAACTCGTGGAAAATTTAAAAGCACTTGAAGCTGTACCGATGCTGACCGAGGACGTCATGATGAAGATCGAAGAGATTCTCGACAACAAGCCCAAACAAATGGCTTCTCAATAATCGTTTTCTCTCCAAATTAATTCTAAAAACCGGAGATGGATGGTTCCATCTCCGGTTTTCCTGTAAAATAAGACCTATGATTGTTGAGCTCTCTATATCCCAATCCATTGTCGTCCGTCCATTGTTTGCCGGCTTCCAGCATATACTTGCACCTGAGGCCATCCTCACCAATCACTGTCCGGGAAGAGTTTTCGCAGATCATCCAACGCATCCTGAACACGCCCTCATCTGGGATGGTGCCGCGCATCTCTATCTGGCCGGTGATGGACAGGAGTGTTCGTTTCACAGGTCAATGGGGCAGATTCTTACCGGCGAAATTAGCCCGGCCATGCTCGCCCACGGGCAAAACTATTATGTTCTGTTGAGCCAACAAAAGATTGCCCAAAGCGCTCTGTCCTGCCTGCTGCCCGGTCGTCACCCCATCCGACAAAAACGACGTGTGTACACCTTTCCGTTCAAACGTGACCTCCCTCCTCCCCGCCGCCAGGCGGCAGGAACCACTATCATTCCTTTCACTGCCGCCCTTTTGAAATCACCGTCTGTGATGTCCAGCGGTCCCTTTACAAAATGGCTTCACGATACCTGGCAGGACCCCGAACGCCTGGTACAGTACGGATTTGGTTCTTGCATCCTGGTGGGGGACCAACTGGCTGCTTGGTGCATGGCAGAAAACACCGTTGAACACGCATGCGAAGCCGGGATTGAGACTCACTCCGCATTCCAGCGGCAGGGTCTCGCCTATCTGGCAGCGTGGACGTTCCTTGCACAATCCAAAGAACGTGGCCTGAATGTCTATTGGATTTGCCGTGAAGACAACCGCGCTTCTTTCTCCTTGGCCGAAAAATTGGGATTCGATAACAGGCAGGATTTCACCGCCTGGTTCGGAAGTTTTGATGACCGGGAAGAACAACATATCCTCAAGAAATATTACTGGGGATGACACCTCACGTGTCGTTGGTAAAATCGCAGCAGCACATCCTGTCTTTTTTGCCGGAAAAAATTAAAACAACACACAAAATCCTCTATTGATTTTATCAAGCCGCGGAAGAACAATTTCGGGTTTAAACAAAAACCCCACTTTTCAGAAGTGGGGGCAGGAACAAATCTGAACACCAACCGGCCGGTTAGCTATCCGGCTGGCTCTTTTGTTCGCGGGCATCTCGCAAACGGCGCTTCAATTCAGTACGCAAACTTTTGTAAATATCCTCCGAAAGCTTTCCCGTACGGTAAAGGTCATCCAATGAAGCGATCGACTCCAGCAGCATCTCCACGGTATGTCCCGCTGAATTCAGCACATCTTCAGCCAGGGATGGCAAATCCTGAGCCTCCTCAACCGGAACGGGTTCAGGCCGGTGCTGGTTCATCCAGCCCACTACGATAATCAACGCCAGTATAAAAGCGCTGAACCCAACTACGGTCATACCAAGTTCATTTTGCGATCCTGCACCTGTTGGATGCGGCTCTCCTGAAAATTGCAGCCGGAGCTGCGTTCCACCACGCAGTTCATTCGCCGTATAAAGGTGCATAACCATTCCTTCCAAATCGCGTTCACCAATATCGTGCAGATACGGATTGCTCAAACGTACCCCATTGGAAGGCAGTTCTACCAGGAAAGAATTCACATCCATCGGCAACGTCAGAAGCAGCATGCATTCTCCATCATAAGGTACGGTATAAGAATACATCACCTGATGTTCCACATGCCCGGGGCCTACTTTTGAACGGTCACCAAATCCGTTTTCAGTCAATACAAATCGCTCGTCTAACACTCCCTGCTCAAACGATAGATTCTCCGCGCCGGACGGGAGCATGAATTCCAACACCGTCGAATCTTCCCCCCGTGGAACGATCACCCAATTGGAGGAATTTGAAATCATAAAGGATTGAGTCACTTTAAGCGTGTGTTCATCCGGAAAACCAAGCAAAACCTGAGCTCGTTCGGCATGCAAAACCGAAGTATCCGTGCTGGTCTCATAAATCAGAATAGGAAGCTCCACTTCACGCCCGGAATAAACCTTATCACCGTAAAGCAAATCGGAATAAAAAGAAACCGATTTATATTTCACACCTACCAGATAAACCCAATTACTCACCAGGGGGATATTGGTAAAAGAATAACTTCCCCCTTCAGCAATTTCAATGTTTTCCTCTAAAACAACTTGCAAACCATTATAGGCTTGAAGCACCACATCCATTTCCTCCGGAACTTTTCCACCGGAAGCATTAATTACCTGACTATTAATTGTAAAAAATTGGGGAGTAGGGGTTAATTCATCGCCATCGCCATTTGTGGAAACACTTAACGCCGGCGCAGGGCCAAAGGCTACAGATACAAATCCCAGAAGGAAAAGTGCAATCCACATGCCTTGTTTTTGTTGGTGATCGATCATAGGTTTTTCAACAGTTTCTCAGTTTCAACTGGTGCGCCACATTGAGCACAATACCGATCAGATTGCTTTATCGCCTTCCAGCATCTTGGGCATAAACCAATTGCCTTTTCCTGCCGCGTTCGGCGATAGGTCTTTATCATTTCCTCAAGTTCATCTTCTTCAAAATTGGGAAAACGTAAAGAACGTGATAAAGAATTGGAAGTACCTATATGGGGGTTGGCATCAATCAAGGCAGGTGTTGTAGTCGGGCGAATCACTCGGATTTGTTGAATAACTTTAACCCCTGCATCTAATAATCCTTCTCGCTGGGTCATATAATCATCCACGGGCATTTTACCCATCTCGCGATCATACTCAAGGTCTTGAAGTGCGCCTAAAAGTTGATCTCGGCGCTCCTCCAGGCTCCACAAAGAGTTCACATTTCTGGAATCATCAGAAAAGTGCTGCTCTACTATCGACCGGGATTTTGTCTCCCGGTTAAAAAAGGGCTGGCTCAAAAATAATACTGTCATAATGAGCAATGCCAGAATAAAGAATATGGCGCCCCAATCCATCAACTACCCCGTCCATCTAACATAACCGAATCAACAAAGTCATTATATCGAATAGACATTAACCTAATCTAATAAAAAGGTTAAAATTGAATAGTAGCTTTGTCAGCGATCTTCAAGCCAAGAGTCTTTCTCCCGAGGTTGTACCCCGGAAAAACGAAATTCCGGTTCGGGAGAACGGTCTCCGGTCAACACCAGCAAAATCCCCAAAAACACAAGTAGGACACCGATCCACAGCCAGACTACCAGCGGGTCGTAATAAATTTTAAAAGTCGCGCTTTGGGCCGAGATCGGTTGCCAATCCACCAGAACAATGTATAAACTGCCCCATAAGCTGCTATAGCGGCCGGGAGTGACAATCGACTGCTGCGTATCAAAATAGAACTCCCGGCGGGGAAATACTTCATCCAGCACCGTCCCGTTGGATGAAACCGTCATCACGGCCCTGAGTACATTACGCCCGCCGCTGGAATCCAGCATCTCCAAGGACCGGTAAGTAATGGTATATTGATTCAGCATGGTGCTTTCGCCCAGAGCCAGCGTCTCTTGAGTTTGCACCCGAAACTGGCCCATTCCAACGACTCCCATCGCAACCAATGCCAGGCCCAAATGAATAATTGAACCTCCTAATCTGCTGCGGAAGCCGACCACCAATTGCCAAAACCCTGTCAGGAAACTTTCGCCATAGTGATAGCCGCGCATCAACGCCCCCCGAAAGAGATCAAAGAAGATCGTCATAATCACAAAAGCAACCAACCAGAAGCCCAACAAGGCCCAAATGCGCTGAACCCCCATCAGAAAAAGCACAGTTACCACACCTACAGCAGCAGTAACCAGCCTCCACAGATCAAAAAAAAGTTTTCTCCCGTTGGAATACCCCCAACTGGCAAGTTGAGACAGAGCCATTAATAACAAGACAACCACCAGCAAAGGCACCATAGCCTGAGCATAATAAGAGCTGTCTATTGTCCCGTCCTGTTTAACAGCCCACTGCGCCAGCATGGGAAAGATCAGGCCGCTAAGGGTTACCAGCAGCAGCCCTATAAAAATCAAATTGGAATACATCAAAAGTGATTCTTTGGAAAGAAGATAAGAAAGCTGCCCATTCGAATCCAGGTCCCGCCAGCGGTAAATCACCAACGCTAATGAAATAAATCCCGCCAGGAGAAGAAAACTAACAATCATTGGGCCGACATCAGTTTGAGTTAGAAAATCAGGTTTCTGAAACAGGTTGGCATGGGCAATATAGATTCCATACAGGGCCAACAGGTAGGTCATCAATGCCTGAATCATATTCCAACGCTTCATCAGCGCGCGTTTTTCCTGTACTTTCATCGCATGCAGAAGAGCCGTTCCGCTCAACCACGGCAAAAAAATGGCCATTTCGGTCGGTTCCCATTTCCAAAATCCGCTTAAAAGCTCTGTTGTTGTAATCAACCGGCTGTTGAGAATAACCCCCAGGCCAAGAAATAGCCATCCTAACAGCACCCAGCGATGAGAGACCTTGAACCAGCGGTGGTCTGTCCTCCGGATCACCAACGCGGCAACACCAAACGCATACGGAGTGAGAAAAAGTGCGCACCCCAAATAAAGGATCGGAAGATATAAACTCAACCAGGGCGAGCGCAGCATTGGATTCAGGCCAACCCCATTAACAGGAAACAAAAGTCGTCCTCCCGCAGGCCGGAACATGGACGTCACTCGAGTTTCATCTGGGAGCTGCCAGAAACGCACAAACGGATTTTGAAAATTTAAAACTACAAACAAATAAAACGTAAAAGTAACCAGTAAAACCAGGATCACCACAGGCAGATATTCTCGCTCACGGTTCCATTTGCGTAATGTCAAAGCCGCGGCACATCCGGAAAGTATCCAGATCCACAGCAGCAAACCACCACTCTCGCCGCCCCATAGCGCGGTCAAACGCAGAATATCCGGCGTACTGTTGCTGGTAACGGTAAACACATACGCCACCTGGTATGAATTGGTGGCAAGCAAGTCAATAAGACATAGAACAGCCATGCTGACCAGTGAAAAATTAATCAGAAGAGTCACCCGGGCGCTTTCTACCCAAACCAGACGATTCTTCCAGATTCCATAGATCACGGCAGCAATCCCATACAGAGATACCACCAGCGATAAAACCAGCACACCGAAACCAAAATTCTCAATCATGAATAAAAATAGTATACCCTCAATTGCGCTCGGAAAGAAAACCGGTAAAGTGTAGCAGCGCCTCTCCTGATATTCAGGATGGCGTCCGGCTTTCCACAAAAGCCGGACTTTATTACAACGGTCTCAAACCGCGCATCAGAAAATGATACATTTTTTTGGAAAATATCCACTTGCCTGATTCTAATATAATCACTACAATAATATTACCTGGTGTTAAAGGCGGGGTTTAACAAAACACAAAAACCATTTTTAATGCGCTGCCAAATCACGAAATTTTCTTTCCCGATTTGAAAGAGCGGATTAACCATTCCACCAACCAGCGTTCATCTCATTGCGCAGCAATCCGAATCCCACTATCACGGCTCAAGAGAAAAAAGAGCGCACGCCATTCATCCAGTTCAAGAGTCCTGTTGCGATTTTACTCTGGGGAGGGAAAATGATTGCAACGCTACAATATGACGTGGCTGCCGATCAGGATATTGGTCTCGTTCGAAAGACCAATCAGGATAAAGCATATGCGTGGGTGTCCGACCGCGGCGCACCCACTGCACTGCTGATTGTTGCTGACGGAATTGGAGGTGAGGGCCACCCTGCCGGAGATATTGCCAGCGCCCTGGCAGTTACAACCATAACCGAAACTTTAATGCCGGATTTGAGTCCCGTTTCATCTACATTTTTATCCGTTGAGCTTTTGCAGGAAAAACTACATTGGGCCATTCAACGTGCTCACACCGCCATTTCCAATGAAGGGCATCGCAATCCCAAGCTAGAAAACATGGGAACCACCGTGGCCTGTGCTCTGGTTCGGGGGAACCAGGCCATCCTCGCCCATGTCGGGGATAGCCGCATATACCTGCACAGGGGTGGAAAACTCGCGCATCTCACCACGGATCATTCCGCCGTCAACGAGCTGGTAGAAAAGGGGCTTCTGAACCCGCAGGACGTCTACAGCCACCCCAACCGGAACATTATCACCCGTGCATTGGGCATCGATTCACACATCGAAATAGATCTAAAAACGATCCATCTTATACCCGGTGATCGTCTCTTACTCTGCACAGATGGCCTTTGGGAAATGGTCTACGATCCCCACATTGCATCTATTCTGGATATTTCAAAAACACCGAAAAGTGCTGTCAGAAAGCTGATGAGCACCGCCATTCAACACGGTGGAGAGGATAACATCAGTATTGTTATGTGCGAGATCCGGGAAGAATAAACTACAACTCAGTAATTTCCAGACTTTCCGGAAATTCATTCCGGGGAAGATCGATTTTAAATCGCAAATTACGTTCCTCTTTGGGAACCTGCTTTTCCTGACCGCGCTGGTCAGCACGGCATTTTGAGAGACCGCCATTTTTAAGCAGGTGGCCTCTACCAAAAGCCAATGGATTAACACTTTGCACTGCCGATAAATTCACAATCCGAAATATTAATACTCCCACCCCTGGCCGGGATCCCCACCCGGCCGGGGGTTTTTTAATTTTATTCTTTTGTTAAAGTGATAGGATTGGAGCATAAAACATTTAATAAAGCGAGCAACGAACCTTCTATAATCGTCTTTAAGATAAAGAAACGGTCTTTTTACAAAATCAATCTATTGAAAGGGACCCATAATGCAAACTTTTAAATCAATTGCCAAAAAAATTCCGGGGGGACTGGCCGTCGAGAGCAGTTCCCGTAAATTTAAAATCATCATTGATGAACCGCCGTCCATGAGCGGTTCAGACTCGGGCATGACACCTATGGAAGCCTTGCTTTCAGCTTACAGTTCCTGTCTGGTTATTACGGCTTACTCTTTCGCCGAACCTATGGGAATCAATATAGAGGAGGTTTGGGTTGAAGTAGAAGGCGACATGGATCCGGAAGGTTTTATGCACGGTACACCGACAATACGTCCCGGCTTCCAGACTATTCGCTCCACCATGCACTTCCGCAGCAGCACCCCGGCAGAAAAACTGCTGCAATTTCAAAAATTTATCGAATCTCGTTGCCCGGTAACCGATACGCTTCTTCACGGCACCCGATTGGTACATAACAAGCCCGTGATCGAGTAGTTTTCATATCCATAGTCTCTGTAAGAATAAACCAGATCCCATTATAAATAATACGGGGTCTGGTTTTTAAAAAATCGATTTCTTTCCAAACATTCTCTAACCGGGTAAAATACTCCAACAAAAAACTTTCAACCATCCTTGCCTGCGTAAGTTTCCATTTCAATTATTTTTGTGGCTTGTGCTTCTACAAGAGAAGAAAATTCGTTTAAACATGAAAAAGTAAAAGATTACAATCGACAAAGCTTACAGGCAGTTTTCGAGACCATCCCAAAATTACTTTTTTTCTCAAATTGTATTAAAATCAATTTGAGAAATATAAATTAAATTGCTTCAAGAACATCATCCATATTCAGTTTTTTCATCCCTTCCCTGAAGCCTAAGAAATAAGAATGATTGAATTTAAAAATACCAGCTTTTCCATAGCGGTGGCTAAACAAACAACCCGTATCAAGTATATTCTCCGGGGAATGTACCGGATTGCCCGGGATACCTTGCAGAGTTTCTCCAGCTCCGCGGCTGTGGAAGCCACAGCCGGACTGGCTTATTTTTCGTTCTTTTCCTTTTTTCCACTGGTGCTCATTTTGGTTGCAACAGCAAGTTCTTGGCTGACCGAAGAGGCTGCCCAGAGCCATGCGATCTCTTATATCACCGATATTTTCCCTGTTTCTCCCGATCTTCTCCAGGCTATGATCCAGACCATGGTAGATCGCAGAGTAACTTCCACGCTGGTCAGCGGTTTGGGCCTGCTCTGGTCAGCCAGTGGGTATTTCAGCTTGTTAGTGCGCAGCGTGAACCGCGCCTGGCCGGACCTTAAGCCACGCCCTTTCGTGCGGACCCGGTTAGAAGCATTGGGAATCGTTGTACTGCTGGGGGTGCTTTTTATCCTCTCGATCATTGCTACATCTGCTGTTGAACTGATGGATGCCCTGAACTTACCGCTGTGGCGGAATATTTTCAACGGCGCTCCTATCCGGGGGGTATTGTCCAATCTGTTTCCAATGATCGCCAGGTTGTGTTTGCTGTGGGGATTATATTACTGGGTTCCAAAAACGAAAGTAGATTGGCGAGCATCGCTGCTCAGCGCGACAATGGTTACTGCCGGCTGGCGCTTGCTCACCACCGTGCTCACCTGGTATTTAAGCAGTGGTTTCGCGCGCTACAACATTGTTTACGGTTCACTGGGAACCACCATCGCGTCCTTGATGTGGCTCTATTTCAGTAATTACATCCTGATCTTTGGGGCCCACCTTACCGCTTCCATCGCGCGCAATTGGAGTTTCATGCGCCACCAGTTTGCCGTCGGCGCAATGCCTTCCCACTGGTATTTCCGTAAACGTCTACCCCAAAACGAAGATCGGTGGGATTAGTCCCCTGCTTCCGGTTCTTCGGTAAAGGGCCGGGTAACGCCCCATCTCTCTTCCGGAATAATATCCGCAGCGACAGAGGGGAAATCATGCTGTATCTCGGTCAATTGAAGCGCCGTCAGACTGCTTCCGGCTTTACTGATGATGGCGCGCATATCATCCCGGGAATTGGACAACATCGTAATTGCACGGGAGAAACGTCCATCCAGCTCCTCCTGAATAGCCTGGGTACTCTCCTGTACGGTTTGTAAATAAGCTTCCACTTTCTGTAAATCCACACTTTGAGAGGTACGCAGCATAGTCTGAAAAACCAGAAGCAAATAAGGCACAAACATGCTGTAGCTGACCAGAACCACGTTCAACCGGAACGCCTCCGGCTGAATAGAATAGGTCAGATCAAAAACAGAATCAGGAATAACCGCCACTCCAAAGTTGACCGTCACGCTGGGATCAATATATTTCTTGACCTCTTTAGCCTTCTGCAGTACCACGTTTTCCAGGTCTCGTTTAATCCGCTGCTGCTCTTCAATATCTTCACTGGCAACAAATTTCTCCAGCAAATGCGTGGCTGTCCATTTACTGTCAATCGGCAGAATCAAATCATTCGGCAGCCGCAGCCCAAACTCCACAACCTTTCCGGAGATCTTGAAATTACGAACCTGCCATTCAGGTGGGAGTTTTCCAAAAACTACATCCAGAATACTCTCTCCTGCGGAGCCTTTGGATTGCGTCCCCGCAATGACCGTTTCCAGTCGACGGATTGATTCGGACATCTGTATATCCATCTCCTGCCGGGAACGGATGTGGGTGTGCAGTTCGGTTAAATCCGTTTTAGCGGTTGCCAGTTCTGAACGCATCACAGCCGTAGCCTCTCCAAGACGATTGGTGAGCGTTTTTAGTTCTGAAAGTGCAGAAATTGAATCTGTCGCCAGATTTCCAACACCCCTCTGGACCTCGTTCTGGTTGGTTTCTACTGTAGAAATACGCTCCGTCAAACCGCGCATTTCATTATTAACCAGATTCATCACCTGAGTAACCGGCTCGATATGCGAAAGCTTTTCCCCCATCATGGCAATCTGGGTTTGTTGCTGCAGGATAAGTTGATTCAATGCCTGGAGCGTCCCCGGTTCACCTTCCGTACGGCGGAACTGAAGGTAAGCGGCCACTGCCACGATCACAAAAATCAACAGCGTAATCAGCGTCATTGCGCCGAGTCCGATCATAAGAATTTCCATATCCATAAGCACCTCGCATTCTGTTCCATCCCATCCGGGTGGAGACTGTCTTTTCCCCATTACGGAAAGTATCAGCCCGGTGTCCGGGCCATTTCGACACTACATCATCCCGATCTGCAGCAATCGCAGTTGGAGAGATTTTTTCCTGAATGGTGCAAACCGTGATGAAAAAGGAAAAGAATTACACGTTGATTATCCCACATTCCGGAGCTTAAAATCTCTTTTTTTTAACTTTTGTTCCAATTTAAAAGAGAAAACGCACCTTCTCTTCTCTTGCCCTAAATCATGCGCTTAGAACCAAAAAATCTGTACCCAATGCCGAATACTCTGGCAGCGTGCTCAGATTGGATGAAAAAGCAGTGTAAGGTTCTCTCTTTTGATCAGGGCTTGAGACAAAAAGAAGGGTAAATAATTCTGGAAACACCTGCTCCGTCCATTAACTGCTGCTTTGATTCAATAAACTTCATCCGTTCAGGAACCTTTCAGCGGGTTAGTCCGTCTCGAGTATGCGTTTCTAATAAAAGGAGAACCCAGATGAAGAACAAATTATCACTGTCCCTCTGCATATTTCTATGCGGAGCCTTTCTCGGCGCATGTGGTTCTACTCCTGTAGACACGGCAGCCGCTGAACTGTTGAAAGAAGCGTCCGGCGGAGGTGGGGCAGACTCATCACAAGACGAACTTATCACGCAGAACGTGCAGACCCAATTTGAGCCAACACCCGGCTCGCAGGAAGTCGTGGGTTGGTTGGGCTATGTAGTCAGCCCGGCTGAAGGCGGGGACGATAAACTGGTCTGGATGCCCGAAGGAACCGGTTCAGTCGGATTGACAGGCGCAACCCCGGAACTGGAATCGCAAATCATCGCGCTCCGCAACGCAGATGAACCGGGAAAATATGCACATTTCTGGGGTAATCTGGCAAACGGGGTTGAAGATTTCAACAACAGCCAGCTTGTTGTAACCCGCATTCGCGTTGGCGACACCGCCACGGACCCTGAGCCAATCACCGGATGGGAAGGCTTGATCAGCGAGTCTGTATTCAATAGCAGTCAATCGCATGTCCTCACCCTCCTGGGAGAGTATCCTATGCAATTCAGCATCGACAGCAATGATCCTGCTCTCAAAGAACAGATCTCCGCGCTATCAGGAGCCACCTCTATCGTGCGTGTTTCCGGCGATCTGATAACCGGCGTGCCGGACGTCAACGGCAGCCGCATCCAGGTTACTGCGCTGGAAACTATCGGCAATGCCGATCAGGGCATATCCAATCAAACTGTCGTTACAGATTTGACAGAAGGTTGGAAAACCTACCAGAATACCCGCTACGGATACAAATTTCGTTATCCAGATACCGCCACAATTACCTCTTTTGGCGTAATGGGCGTCCCTACCCAAGAGGTCCCGGAAGGGATGGGGGTTGAGGAATACGAAGCACAGCTTAAGGCCCAGTACGGTGATCAGATTTGTGTTCAGGTAGAATACGCACTTGGTGTAATTTACTTTGTTGCTCCAATGGAAGACGGTGGTAAATACACCCTGTGTGGCAACGCGGGATTAGGAGCCGGAGAGCTTCTCAACAGAAGCGAAACTTTAACCATTGACCATACAGAATACACAGCCGAAGGCTTCGAGCTGATTGGTCCGGATGAAACTCTTTCCGGTCATACCGAGATGCTGAATCTTGTTTTTGAAAATGGACTTCGGGTTGGGTTTGGTTCCACCACCCGCCAGGATGCTACTTTTGAAGACTATCAAATGAATGGACACGATATGATCCGCCGGATCATTGAAACTCTGAAATTCACCGGATAAAATAGGTGCTGCTTCCCAGGCCTCCCATGTATGGGGGCCTTTTTCATTTTACCCTTGGCAAACTCTTTACCCTCCCATACCCATCCCCGTTGAACAGCAAATGTCGGCATACACTGCTGCCTGGGATTCATGGGATAAAAACATCCGCTCTGCGATCCAGGACGACCGGCTGATCCGGGATATTGCCATCTCCAAAATTAAATCCCGAAATGGCCCGGAGCCAAAATATCATTGCGCTCGGGATAATTACCGGATTACCTATCCATAAGTTTTCTCTTAAGAGAAGTTTTGACAATAAACGCTTGAAGACCCTCCGGTCTTACCCCCACCAGCGCAGAAAGGCCGCCGCCAGCGGCCGGTCCGCGTAACGTCTGGCAGCCAGGTTCAACCACACCCAGATCACAAACAACCACCCCAGCCACCAGCCCATCGGACCGATATAGTTTGCGGAGAAAGGCAGCCAGGAAAGCACAAAAGCCACCACCGCCGCCTTCGGGCTCAGGCGTGAGACCGCAGGCAGAGCCGGCAGCAGGTTGTAAGGGATTAAATGTGGAATCGCAAAGATCCCTCCCAACATCAGCATATCCATATCTCCGCGGGAGAGCCACAGCAGTGCCACTGCAGCCGGCAATCCCCACCACCCCAGGCCGATATTCTGCGGGTAACGTCCTTCCCCATAATAGCTTTCCACCGCCAGGGTGCGCAGCGGCCAGGGTCCCCATAAGACCAATGAAATGGCGATCAGGGTGAAAAAGGCATAAATATATTGTCTCCGGGCACCAAAAGCAAAAAACGAGACCTGAGGCTTGACCAATGCCAGCGGAGCCAGGTAAGGCAGGCCGAGCAGTCCCAAAATTACCATCCCCTCCAACTGCCCGAGGAACACCGTCCACAACAAAGGCAAACAGATCACCGCCATAGCCGCGCTGACCGGATGGACGGCCCGCTTGAGCACAGCCAGGCTGAACGCGCTCAATGTTAGCCCTACCAACAGCGGCCAGGTTAACGGCCGCACCAGCAGTTCCGTCCATGGGGGATGAAAAGGCGCTACTCGCCCAATGCTCCAGAAATTCACCCAATCAAAGCCGATGAACCCATCCGCAGGGAGGAAGCTTCCCAGCAGGCTGCCAAACCCCAACAAAAACGCAAAAATCAGCCCTTCCTGCCACAGAGGAAACTCTCGCTTAAAGATTTTCTGCTCCGGAAAAAGAAAATCCGTCTTCCGGTTCAAGGTCTTCAAAAAGTTTTTGATTCTATTCATGGTCGGCATACCGTTCCATCTAAATTTTACGTGGCTTTATAAACACGCTGAACGCCAGCGCCAGCCAGCCCAATCCTGCCAGCCCTGCGCCCACATAAACAGAGGTCGGGCGAAACGCAAACACAACCCTGTGCTTTCCGGGCAGCAGCGTAACGGAACGCAGTACGCCAAAAGCCGTCTCAATTGGAACAATATCCCCATCCACGGATACGCTCCAACCGGGGTACATGACTTCACTCAGGATCAATCTTCCGCCTGCTTCAGAAGTTACCGAAAGAGTAATTCGGTTCGGCGTCCACACCAGATTTTCAACCCGTCCGGTTTTCATCCAGGCACGCGGTCGAACCAGAGGGGTTTCATACCGAATCGTATCCCCAAAAGCAGCCACTGTATTCAAACCGGGCGATTCCAGCGCAAAATCGGCCGCCAGAAAACGCACATTCAGCAGCCCCAATTGCTCTAGGTCCGGCCGGGCCGCGGCTTCACGGATTTCCGGCGGCGTATCCTCGTCAACATAGATATCCGGCAGGCTGACCGAATAAGAGCCCGTGGTATAACCCGCCGCCTCACCGATGAAACCCGCCATGCTGTCCAGGTGGAGCGGGTTGACGCCGTTCACCTGCTCCAATGAACTTGGGAACGGCAGGCTGTCGGATGGCGAATATACGCGGAACAAACCTTCCTGCGTATCCAGCCAGGATTCGGCAGGTGCCATCGCGGGCAGCGGCACTGCAGAAAGCTGGTGTGAGTCGGCCCAGCCCAAATCGATCAGCAGGAGAAGCGTTAACATCACTAGCCCGGTTCGGGGAGAAAGTTTCGCTTTAACAATCAAGGTAATGATTCCAAGACTCAGCGGCAGGAAAATCCCTAACGCAGCCAATCCGGGCGGAACGGATTTCGAGGCCAGAAGTATGCTCCCAACCAGCAGCACAGCGGTCAGGGATAGGCCGGATGTTACCAACGGCAGCCAGCGCCGCAAAGCAGCAGAGAATTCACCCGCCAGCAGCCAATCTGCACCGCTGGATGCCAGCACGGCAATAGCCAGTACCACAAAGAACCATACCCGCGAGGGGACCCGCAGCCAACCCAGCAGCGGCACCATCCGGACAGCCAGAGGGAAGAAAGGTGTGTTGGGCCCCAGAGCAAACACCCCGGCCAGAACAGCCACCAGCACCCAAAAGCCATTCCTGCGCCGCAGCCCCGGCACTACCAGCAGGAGTGGAACCAGACCCGGATAAACAATCAGCTCATAATATACCCCCAGTTTCGGAAGCACCAACCCCAGCAAATCCCCCGCCGAAAGTGAGAAAATGGCAGTCTCCACCGGAGAAAGCCCGGAACGGCGTGACAGGCCCATGAATTCCAGCAGCGGCAGAGTCAAACCGGCGCTAAGGACCACAGCAAACAACAGCAGAGCCAATCCTGCTCCAATATCCCGGCGCATAGAAACAGGGAAAGCAGAGCGTCGCGACTGAAAAACCAACCGCCACACAGCATATGCCCCGAACAGCAGTGCGGAATAAAAGCCCCATCGAATATCGATCAGGACCATCACCCCCAGGCAGGCTCCGGCCAGCGCGCCCCGCCGCCAGCCCCCTCCCGGGAAAGCCCGCCGCGTCAGCAGGAGCAGCCAGGGCGTCCAGCAAACTGCGAAGACCAGCGAAACATGCCCTCCAGCCAGATGCCCCAACAACTTGGGCGTTCCCATAAACGCAGCAGCGCCGACCCCGGCCGCCCAGGTGCTCCGCCCTTCCTCGCGCAGAAAAGCAAACAGTCCTAATCCGGCCCACGCCAGATGGAACAAAAAAAGCAGGTTAAATGCAAAAGGCTGCGGGAAAAGCACCACCAGCCAGTTTGGAAGATACCACATTCCCGCCAGCGGATCGGCGGCAAAGGGCTGTCCGGCAAACATTTGCGCGTTCCACAGCGCAAGCTGGCCGTATTCTGCCAGCATCCGGTGCAGATACTGGGCATTAGGCAAATGGGAAATCAGCAGATCCGAATTCTGGAGGACAGGCGGCATCGGGACATCATTAGGGTGCAGCACCAGCGGCCACAGCAGCACGGCTGCCAACCCAAGCGCCGGGAGGAGAATCTTCCATTCCGGAATGAGTGGAGGATGAATGGATTTTGCAGTTGAGGAATTGCTGTTTTCCGTCACGGTTCCCGCCAGAAAGATTACTTTCACCAGTTTAGCACAGCCACTATCCGGTGTCCACGACAAATGCGGCGCAATCCTTTAATCTGGATAATTAGCATTTTCCGCCTTCCCGGCATATAATCAACACTACTTCCATAGACAGATGAGGAGCATCACCATGAAAATTCTGGCCATTGAAAAAGATCTTCCCGGCGCAACCCTGCAGGATTTCCAGATACATGGCAAAGCCGAAGCCCGGCGCGCCTGGCAGCTGTATCAGGAAGGCATCTTCCGCGAGTTATATTTCCGCCAGGACCGGCCCAGCGCAGTGCTCGTTTTGGAATGCGAGGGGATTGAGCAGGCTAAAGAAATTTTGAATACCCTGCCGCTGGTCAAAGCCGGATTAATCGCTTTTGATTTGATTCCCCTGCGGGCGTATCCCGGCTTCGAGCGGCTGTTCGCCGAAACATAATAAACACCAGCCCCGCGGTCTTTCACAGAAAAACCGGAGGGCTGGCTCGCTCATACCCCAAAAACCTGCCCAACAATCTACTTTCCAAGCTGGAGAATCGCCCCCGATCCCACAATGGTCTGGTCCACAGAAGGGCTGCCATAATAACGCACATCTCCGCTGCCGAAAATGGAAATTGAAAGCTGGTCGCTGACGCGTAATGTCACCGATCCACTGCCGGGAATTTTCACATCCGCAGTCCGGCTGGATAGATCATCAGAGTTATAGTTTCCACTGCCGGTAATCTGGACTTCCTGTGTATCCACCGTCCCCCCGGATATTCGTATGTTGCCCGATCCAAAGACATCGGTATCGATTTCATTCGCATTCAGTTCATCCAACTCAATTCTACCGCTCCCGCCAAGGCGCAATTTCAGCCGGTCGGAATCCAGACCATCCATCCGGACATTGCCGCTGCCAATCAAATTCACATTCAACCGATCCGCTGATAGAGTCTTTACGAAAATATCTCCCGAACCGCTCAATTGGATCGAATTCAGGGCTCTCACAGTCACATAAAACCGAATCGGCTCTGTGGAATACAGATTCGCACCTTTCCGGGTGCGGATGCGCAGGGTATTGCCTTCGACTTCAGTTTCAAGATAGGGCAGCAAATTTTCCTGTGCTTCAACCCGTACTGCTGTCTGCTCACCTACTTCAATGTAAACATCGCCTTCGCCTAAAAGATCCAATTCGGAAAACTCCGGCAATGAGCGCTCTTCTGAAACGACCGGTCCCTTTCCGCGCACAGTTTGCCAGCCTGCGAATCCATCCACTACCTCTCCAGTGTTCCGGGATAAAACCGGCAGACTACAGCAGCAGGCCATTATCCATCCGACCATCCCCACCAGAATTAACTTTCGCACCATCACCGTCCTCCAATTTTCCGCGTTCTTCTGCGCCGTGGCTTTCTTTTAATCCAATTAAACTGAATGTAAATAAGCTTATCTTAATATACGTAACTGCTTTCCTTCCGGTTGCAACCGCCGGGTTGGCTGTATAAGAATCAGGCTGGGATGCTTCTCTCATCATCAATTCTTTGGATGGTTTGATGATAGAATAACAGAAATATGCAGAAGGGATATGGGCTGGATGAGCAACTTTCCCCAACAGGTGTTGTTATCAACCAAATTAAATATACCCCGGACTTGCGGAGAATTGGTAAAACGTCCCCGCCTGGTGGCACACCTCAATGCAGGTACGCAGGGACCGCTGACTCTGGTCTCCGCCGCGGCCGGTTTTGGCAAAACGACCCTCCTTACTGAATGGATGGATCAGTTTGCTCTCCCTGTAGCCTGGATTTCACTGGATGAAAATGACAGCGACCGCACCCGGTTTCTTTCTTATTTCATTGCCGCTTTACAGCGGATTCTGCCCGGTACGGGGGAAACCGTGCAGGCTATGCTCTCCGCTCCACAGCAGCCTCCCATCGAAGTCCTTCTGAGCAACCTTGTTAATGAGATTGCTGCCTTTCCCAAAGATATTGTTCTCGTGCTGGATGACTACCACCGCATCAGCGGAATGGATGTCCATCAGGTGCTGGCTTTTCTGCTGGAAAATCAACCTGCCCGGCTTCATCTGGTGATTGCCGGACGCGCTGACCCGCCCCTCCCATTTTCGCGTCTGCGCGCTCAGCGTAAACTCGCCGAGCTGCGCTCAGAAGATTTGCGTTTCACACCGGAGGAAGCTGCCCATTTCCTCAAGAATGCTATGAGGCTGGCTCTGGCTGAAGAGGATATAACTGCTTTAGAAACCCGTACGGAAGGTTGGATTGCCGGACTGCAACTCGCGGCGCTCTCTTTACGCGGCAGGGAGGAAGGCCACAGTTTTGTCGAAGCATTTAGTGGAAGCCACCACTTTGTCCTCGATTATCTGGTTGAAGAAGTCCTCCAGCGTCAGTCCCCTGAGCTGGTCCGTTTCCTTTATCAAACTGCCGTGTTGGAACGGTTGAACGGACCACTGTGCGACGCACTCACCGGGCGTTCCGATTCCCACACCTTGTTGACAAATCTCCTGGCAGAAAACCTGTTCCTGATTCCCCTGGATGATGAGCGGCTCTGGTTTCGCTACCACCACCTGTTTGCCGACCTGCTGCGTGCCCGTTTACTTCAAACACAACCGGAGGAGATTCCCGTTTTGCACAGTCGTGCGGCCGCCTGGTTTGAAGCCAATGGACAGATTGAAGAAGCCGTCCGGCATGCCCTGGCTGGAGATAATCCCCAACAGGCTGCCGGCCTGATTGAAGAAAACGGTCTGGATATGCTGCTGCGCGGTGAAATCATGCAGTTAAGCCATTGGCTGAACACACTGCCGGCAGCCCTGTTTCTGGAACGCCCCTGGCTGGCCGTCTATGATGCCTGGGTACTGCTGTTGAGCGGGCAGAGTGAACGTGTAGAAGCCCGGCTGCAAACCGCCGAGCAGAGCTCCCCAGCCACTTCACCCGGACCGGAGCCCCGTCTATCCGGCCATATTGCCGCCATCCGGGCCTATTTAGCCGGATTCAACGAGGATACCCAGCGTACCCGCACCCAATCCGAGCTGGCATTGGAATATCTCCCCATAGAAGACGGCGCCATCCGTGCTATCGCACAATTTACGCTGGCCGTTTCGGCTGTTCTGGAAGATGACCTGATCACGGCCAATACAGCTTTTGCCCGGGCAGGCCACATAGGACGGACTGCCGGAAACCTGCACATTGCCGTTCCGGCCATGTGCTCACATGCTGAGCTGCTGCTTCAGATGGGGTATCTGGATGAAGCCGAGCGCATCTTTCAGGATGCGCTGGATACCTCCCACACCCCTGCCGGAAAACTGCTTCCCCTGGCGGCCCGGGCCTATGCCGGGTTGAGCAAACTGGCTTACGAACGCAACCAGCTCAAAAAAGCCCTGGTTTTTGGCGAACAGAGTGTAGCCCTCAGCAAGCAGTGGGGCAATTCGGACGTTCTTACCCGTTCCCCCCTATTAATAGCAGCCGTTCACACTGCTCAGGGGAACCTCCCCGCAGCGGATAAAGTCTTGAAGCTCTCGGAAAAATTGAGCCATAAATTGACCCTCAGCCCCGGTATAGACGATTTAGTGATCGCCGAACGGGTGCGTTGGTGGTTGGGAGAACACAACCTGGCTGCTGCCATCCGCTGGACGATCAAATACGACCCTGAACCGGAAATCCCTCTCAGCTATACAAATCGGGTTCTCTATGAAACAGTAGCCCGGGTCTGGGTTGCTCAAGGCGGGCCGCGCAGCGAACCGCTTGCGCTTTCCCAGGCAATCCGGTTGCTGGATCGTCTGGAAGAATTTGCTACCGCCCATAGACTGGTCGGGTTGCTGATCCGGGTCCAGGCCCTGGAAGCAGCTGCCTTGTGGTGGTTTTACCTGCTGGAAGATAAAGACGATATTGCTACCCGTGCGCTGGAATATCTGGAATCGGCCTTGGTCATGGCCGAGCCGGGCGGCTATATCCGCTCCTTTGTAGATGTCGGTGCAGTGATGGAACAGATGCTCCGCGAGTTATCCTGGGCACAAAGACAGGGCGGCTTTACCTCAATCAGCCGCGAATACCTTAAGCGCCTCCTGACCGCTTTCAAACAGGCTCCCAAGATCGGAACCCCCAGCCCCTCACTCCCTGCCCAGGAAGAACTGATTGAGCCGCTCAGCGAACGCGAACTGGAGGTACTGGGATTGGTGGCAGAAGGCTGCTCCAACCAGGAGATTGCCAACTGCCTGTTCATCACCCTGCGTACGGTAAAATCGCACACCAACCACATCTATGCCAAGCTGGGAGTCAAGAACCGGACCCAGGCAGTTGCCCGAGGGCGTGAATTAGAACTGTTCTAGGCGGATTGATAAGCAATCCACAGGGAAAAAATGAAAGCAAAGACCCAACTGTTTCTGGACCCCAACCAACCCATCGCCACCTGTACTGCATCAACCTGCCGGGACTGTCCGGCAGGAAAAATCGTGCATTGTCATTTCCACGCCGCAGAACTGATGCAGTTCATTTTGATGGTAATACCGGCTTTCCTGATTGCCGCGGCTGGAATCTGGAGGGTTGGCGGCTGGCCCTGGCTGGCGGGATGGTTTGTGCTGCTGCCATTATATTTCGGCGGCCTGGAAATTCGTGTAATGTGTTCCCACTGCCCGCATTATGCCGAACCGGGCAATTCGCTCAAATGCTGGGCTAATTACGGGGCACCCAAACTGTGGCGCTACCGCCCCGGCCCCATGAGTAAAACCGAGAATTTTTTGTTTTTCTCCGGATTTATCCTTGTGTTTGGTATGCCATTGATTTTCCTCATTCTGGGAGCCGCCTGGTTTCTGCTAATGGTATATCTCTTCTCTTTAGCTGCATTCTGGAGCACGTTGATTACTTTTCTTTGTTCGCAGTGTATGAACTTTGCCTGTCCGCTGAACCATGTCAGCAAGGCCAACCGGCAGGCTTTCTTTAAACGCAATCCATCTGTAGCTCAAGCCTGGGGCTGGAAAGAGAAAGAATAAATCTGACGCCATACGATTATTCCAAGCACTGATACATCTTAATTAACCAGTGAAAACTCCCCTGCAAGGACAGGGGAGTTTGGGCAACCGGAAGGGTTCTCCCGCCCCCGTGGGAAAGACACACTTCCATGAAGACTTTGATGTTTTGTCTGCCCCTCTATTCGGCACTCTTTCTGCCGGGTTGTCTATACATGACTATACACAATTTTGAGTTCAACTTCAAGTATGATTGATCACTTGTTGGGTGTCATTTGTCACATTTTGATAAACAGAGTAGTTACACCTATTTTACAGAGGGCTGAATCAAAAAAAGAATCAATTTTCCCGGATAGTCAACATAAAATAATTGACGCACTCGGGATTAAAAACTCCCACAATCCTTTATCTTTCTCTCGTTAAACTCAAATCCAACCTTAAATCCAACTTCGGGACGATGCTCATCCGACAGGTTGTCCCTACAATAATGAAAACAGCTTCATCACATAGAGCTCAAGGGAGAATTCAATGAGGAATAACACCTTCATTAAAGCAGTACTGAAATCGCCGCTGCACAGCATGTTCAGCAGCAGCATTATGCTGATCACGTACACCGGTGTGTGCAGTGGTCGGGAATATACCGTTCCGGTAAACTATATCGTCGGGGATTATGCTGGACAGACCTTGCTGGTCACCAGCCGGCGGGAGCGCGTGTGGTGGCGCAACTTCCGCAGTGCCCGCCCGGTTTCACTCCATCTGCGCGGAGTTGTGCGCCCGGCCCAGGCTGTCACATTGGGATCCGAAGCGAGCACCCGGGTGGGATTAGAAGAAATTTTTCGACTCTACCCCCGCTATGCGCGCTTCTTTAAACTGTCTGTAAACCGCAATGGAGAACCGGACCCAAAGCGCCTGGCAGAAATGTCCACCAAAATGGTCGTGGTACGTTTTTGCCTGACCGATCCGGAAAACTGTTGATGCAGCCGAAACCACCGCCCCAATATGAAATCACTGTGCAGGGTTCACTGGAACCGCGCTGGGAGGCATGGTTCGCCGGGCTAAAAATTCATCTCGACCACAACGGCAACACCGTATTCACCGGGCCGGTAGCCGACCAGGCCGTTCTCCACGGCTTGCTGGCCAGGGTACGCGATCTTGGGCTGGTTTTACTTGCACTGCGCATCCTTCCGGAATCAAAGCCCATCAACAGAATTAAAAATAAACCCCGCCCAAGGGAGGAGGAGGGCGGGATTTAAGTGGATGATGGAATTTTCAATCCATTCGAAACCAGTAAATTTTTATATGTTACCAGTTTGAGATAAGAACCACCACAATCCAATCTTGCCGTCACATTTTTAGGAGGAGGACGACGAATAAAAAACTGTTTGTTGTGCTGAACAAGATAAATTTTACCTGATTCACTAAGAATTTCAATAGGTCAGATGTCATTTAATTGTCAGACAAGTTGCATGCAACTTGTCTGACAATACGCTTAAGCGTTTATCGGATTGTAAGCAGCCCTGATGATTGGAGCCTTCTGCCCCTCATCTTCCGGAACAGGATATAAAAACACCCGCCCTTTCGAGCGGGTGCATTTCTGTTTCATTTACACTTGGCCTATTCTATCACGATCTTGCTGGGAAGAATATGGGTGCCTTTAGACAGAGTATCTCCAACCGGGCAGCGGGACTCGATGAATTTCTGAAATTCTTCGACCTTCTCGGCAGGAGAGTTGGATTTGATATGCATCGTGAAGCGTATTTCCTGGAAACCATTGCGGACACCGGGTTTTCCCATCAGGAAACCATCCGGATCCAGGTCGCCTTCCAGCTCAACCCAGAAATCCTGTAAATCAATTTTGTTCGCCTTGGCGAATGCAGAGGCGACAATTACCTGGCAGGAACCCAGAGCTGCCAGCAAACCTTCTACCGGGTTCATACCCGTGTCGGTGCCTCCCAGGCTTGGGGGTTCATCCATAACTGTCTTGAAATCTCGAACAGTATTTTCAACGGCTAATCCGGAAAGACGTTTTGAAACCGCCGTAAAAGTTGCTAATGCCATGATCAATATTCTCCTTCACTGATAAATAGTTGCTTACAAATAAGAAGTCGGTTTCCCGAACTGTTTATTACACTCGCAGATCAGATTGTACTTTATTTCACAACTCATACCAGTTACAAATGTCATTATTTCCGCTATTTATCTCGTAACTTATTCCCTTTATTGAACGCTTAGAAATATGACAAATTTCAGTTGATTTACTGCATTTCTCCATATCTTTTTCTTTTGCCCCATAATCCAACCCGGTTCGGGAACTTTTTCTTTTAACTTGACATGGGACCTTCGCCTCCAAATACCGGTTGTCATGCGCAACAACCTGTAAATTTTCTAAACAGGATCTGAACAATTTCTAAACAACTCTCTTCTATACTCGATACAATAGTAAAAATGGAGCAAAATTCTGTTTTACACACAGGCTGGATCAAGTAAAATGAAAGAGAAATGCAAGGAGATTACTGCAACATGAAAACCATTTTAGTGGTTGATGATAAATCCAATGTCCGAACGTTGATCCGGGAATATCTGACACAGGAAGGTTTTCACGTGGTTACGGCTGATAATGGTCGCAATGCCCTTTACGAAGCCCGCCACTCAAAACCCGATCTTGTCCTGCTGGATATCATGATGCCAGAAATGGATGGGTACGAATTTATCCGCTTCTTCCGGCTGGAAAGCGAGACGCCTATCATCCTGCTTACTGCACGCATGGAAGAGACCGATAAAGTGCTTGGCCTTGAGCTGGGGGCCGATGACTACATTACAAAACCTTTTGGCATGCGCGAACTGCTCGCCCGGATTCGCGCTGTTTTGCGCCGCGTTGGTCAAGAGCCTGCCCAGGAGAAAATCCTGCGCGTCGGAGAAATTACGCTGGACCGCAACCTGCATGCGGTTAAAGTTGGTGATGAAGAAGTCAGCCTGACTCCTTCCGAATTTGATCTGCTTGCTGTTCTTATGTCCTATCCGGGGCGGGTATTTTCCCGGATGCAGTTGCTTGAACACCTCCAGGGCACTGCCTTTGAGGGTGTGGTGCGTACCATCGATGTCCATATCCGCAACCTGCGCACCAAGATTGAGCCGGACCCTGCCAATCCGAGTTATATCGAAACCGTTTATGGAGTCGGTTACCGCTTCCAGACCACCTCTCCGGTGCCGGGGGCATAAACTATGCGTTCTATCACCCTGAAACTGATCTTATCATTCCTGGTGATCAGCTTGATCGCCATTGGTCTGATGGCCTTTTTCAGCCGTCAGGCAGTTGTCCGCCGCTTTGATACCCTGCTGTTTGATCAGGCAAAAGTTTATTTCTCCGAAAGAATTCTGGAAATCTATGAAAGCAGTGGTTCTCTGGAAACCGCGGCAAAGAGTATCTGGGAGTCTAACAATACAATCGTTCCCAGTCCTCCGGAAGGTTTTGGTCCGCATGACAATTTTGTCAATCAGTTTGCAGTGACAGACCCACAGGGTAAAGTAATCATCCCGGCCGGGCCATTTAAGTCCGGGCAAATTGTGACCGGAAAACCTTTTTATGAAGGAACGGCTCTCATCTTTAATGGAGTGGAGATCGGGCGCGTCCTCGACCCCGGTTTTCCAATTGAGCGCAGCAAAGAGCAGGAACGCTTTCTCGAACAGACATCCACCGTGCTGATCTACACAGCGATCGGCGCAGTTGCCGCCTCGGTTCTTCTGAGCCTTTTACTGGCGTATTCTTTCACCCGCCCTCTACGCGAGATGACCGCTGCCACTCAGGAAATGGCCGCAGGTAAATTGGGCCATCAGGTTCCCATCCGCTCACAGGATGAGATCGGCCAACTTGCCCAATCCTTCAACCGTATGAGCCAGGATCTGGCCAACGCTACTCAGCTTCGCAAGCAAATGACTGCCGATATTGCCCACGATCTGCGCTCTCCCTTGACCGTCATTTCCGGTTATCTTGAATCGATGGCGGATGGTGTCCTCAAGCCCACCCCGGAACGGCTTACCCTGATCCACACCGAGGCCACCCACCTCCAGCGGCTGGTGGAAGACCTGCGCATCCTATCCCTGGCCGACGCCGGAGAACTTTCCATGACATGTCTTGCCCAACCCATCCAGCCTCTGTTGGAACAGACCGCTGCCATGTATAACCATCAGGCCCAACAAAAGCATGTCTCCCTTCAGGTGGAAGCGGATTCCGACCTTCCTGTGCCCAACATTGATCCGGACCGCATCCTGCAGGTGCTGGGCAATCTGGTCAGCAATGCTTTACGGCATACCTCCGAAGGTGGGCAGATCACACTCTCCGCTACCCGGTTCGAGAAAGGACTCCGCATTACCGTACAGGATACTGGCGAGGGGATACCATCGGAGGATATGCCGCATGTCTTTGACCGCTTTTACCGCGGCGATTCGGCGCGCTATACCAACGAAGGTGAATCCGGCCTCGGCCTGGCAATTGCCCGCTCCATCGTGGAGATGCATGAAGGCAGCATTAGCGCCGAAAGCGAACCCGGCAATGGCGCAGCTTTTCACATTGATTTAAAGATGGATTAATTCTATGATTGGGTCTTTTCAGCAATCAATTCACTGAAAAGCACCCACCCGATTGGAAAATTTTGATAAAGTCCGCATTTTCCTTTGTCCGCCGCCTGCCGTTTACCCTGATAATGCTATCCGGTCTCATCATTGCCGCATTGGTGACGAATACCTATTTTCAGGAAATCACCAGCCATTGGCTTAATCGTACCGGTTTCGCACCCAATGATCTGTGGTACGGGCGGCTCGAGCGTTTGTTTACATCTGCTTTTGTTACATCTGGGGGTAAGGTCTTTTGGGAAGCCCTGTTTTTCGTAGCCTTTGCGGTTGGCGTGGCAGAATGGATGACCGGCTGGAAACGGTCAGCCGCCACTTTCTGGGGGATACACCTGTTGTCATTGGTGCTGCTTTCGCTGATCGTCTCGCTGGCAACCCACCAATTGCGCAGCATCGGACTGGAAGCTGCCCAATTAACCCGCGACGTGGGCCCTTCTGCGGGATATTTTGCCTGTCTGGGATTGGTCAGCGCCCGGTTAAAGCGTCCCTGGAACTGGACGAGCGGTGGCATTTTGCTGCTGTTCTTTGCAATCGCCATCTTTCTGCCGGCGGGAACCGGTGAAAGCGCCTCGATGAAATTTTCGGCAGACCTGGCACATCTGCTCGCCTTTCCTTTAGGTTGGCTTTCCTCCAACGCAGGGATGAAAAAAGTACGTAACAATTCTTCCAAAACCAAACTTTAAATAATTAAAACAAAATAACTCCACCAGGCCGGGATGTGATTCGGATCATCTTAAACATTCGGCAACCTTATAAAAACTATAAGATTGGTGGTCAATTTACGCCTACGGTCCATATCTGCAAGTTATAATAAAGAAAATCACTGTTCATTCCCAACAACGCTGATCACATCATGGATATCCAACAATCCAACAGGCTTAAATCGTGATTCTTGCACGGGACATGAAACATGAGGCAGATAAGATATATATCTGTTCAAAACAGCTTATCAGGCTCAGATGCATGCTAAAAAATGCCTCTCCACTGTTTTATCGGGATAACCGTCAAGGATGCCAATCCATACGGAAATACAACAGGCGGTCCTAAAACTATGTTTTCGATAAGTCTTTCTTCTGCAGTTAACATTGTGATTCGGACTCTGGTTATTTACCTGGTCGTTCTTATCGGTTTGCGGATATCCGGCAAGCGGGAAATTGGACAGATGACCGTTTTCGATCTGGTCGTACTGCTTCTAATTGCCAATGCGGTCCAAAATGCTATGGTTGGACCGGATACAAGCCTGGTGGGCGGCATTCTGGCGGCGGCCGTATTGCTGTTGACCAATATGCTGGTTGCGCATCTGCGTTTGAAATCACCCCGTTTGCGGCACCTCGTAGAAGGGAGCGCCACGCTATTGGTATTGCATGGTGAATTAATCCCGGAGCATATGCGCCATGAAGGATTGGATGAGGAAACTTTGCTGACCGCAGTCCGAGAACATGGTGTGGCCAATTTAAGTGACGTGGAGATGGCCGTATTGGAAATAGATGGCTCAATCAGCATCGTCCCTGTGGGAGGAACCGCGCAGCGCGGTAAAAAAGTGCTGAAATATTGACGCCGTCGTTAACGAAAAAATATAGGGAGACAGGATGAAAAAGCGGTGGATACTGATCATTCTCGCTGTATTGTTTTTATTTTTGGTTTTATCGCGCTTTACGCAATTAGAACAATTAAAAACCACTCTGGCACAGGGCCAATGGAACTGGATCCTGTTGGCGCTGCTCTCTCAGCTCGCCTATTACATTGTTTTCACAGGGTCCTACCAATCGGCCTTTTATACAGTCAATATTTCCACCTCATTGCTTGAACTCATTCCGGTAACATTGGGTTCTCTGTTCATCAACACAGTTGTGCCTGCGGGAGGCGCAGGGGGTGCGGCGCTCTTCACCGAAGACCTGGCACGGCGGGGGAAGCCGGCAGCGCGGGCCGCCACCGGTGTCTTATTACAGTTGATTGCTGATTTAACCGCTTTTATACTGGTGTTGATTCCCGGTCTGGTTTACCTTTCTATCCAGCACGATTTAAAGGGTTACGAAATTGCAGCCGCCGTTATCCTGGTAGTGAGCACCGTTGGATTAAGCGGCCTTCTGGTGTTGGGGTTATGGAGACCGGAATGGCTGCGGCGGTTGTTGAACTGGTCACAGCATACCGTCAATTGGATTTTTGGACGGTTTAATCGGTCGCTGTCGCTGGCAAATGACTGGGCAGAAAAAAATGCTCAGGAATTCAGCGAAGCCACAGCGGCTGTCGCCAGCCATCCGGGCCGGCTCACCCTTACGGTCCTGGTTGCTTTCGCGGCCCATCTTCTCGACATCATCACATTGTATTTTCTATTCATGGCTTTTAATCAGCCGGTAGGCCTGGGGACACTGGTAGCCGGGTATGCGGTTGGCATCCTGTTTTTAATTGTTGCCATCACGCCGCAGGGGATTGGCGTGGTTGAAGGGATGATGGCACTGACCTTCACTTCTCTGGGCACATCCGGCGCGGCCGCAGCAACCATCACCCTGGTCTTCAGGGGGTTCACTTTCTGGCTTCCAATGCTGCTGGGGTTCTTTGCCGTCCAGCGTATCCACACTTTTGGCTCCAACCAGCGCACCCGCACGGACACCTGGGGTGTGCGTTTCGCAGCCATTCTGGTTGCCCTGATGGGGGTCATTAATGTGCTTTCGGCAGTAACCCCTTCGCTGGAAAACCGGCTGTCCATTCTTCGAAATTATTTGCCGCTCATCATCCAGCATGGAGGCCACCTGACAGCAGCGTTTTCCGGCTTTGCCCTGCTCATGCTGGCCCGCGGTCTGACACGGCGCAAACATGTGGCCTGGCTGCTGACCCTGGCAGTGCTGGCGATTTCAGTGGTCAGCCATCTGGTTAAAGGACTGGACTACGAAGAAGCCCTGCTGGCAGCGGGGCTGGCAATATTGCTTTGGGGAATGCGCCATCACTTCCATGCCCAATCGGACACCCCCTCCATACGGCAAGGGCTGGAAGTACTGGCTGGCGCGCTGGTCTTCACACTGGCCTATGGCGTGAGTGGTCTGTTCCTGCTGGACCGGCACTACAGCGTGAGCTTTGGACTCTGGTCGGCTCTGCGTCAGACCACAATTATGTTCACCCAATTCTACGACCCCGGGTTGGTCCCTACCACCCACTTCGGTCGATTCTTTGCCGACTCCATTTACATTGTTGGTATTGTTAATCTGAGCTACGCCGGATTAATGCTGTTGCGTCCGGTCTTCATCCGCAAACCTGCATCGAATAATGAACGGATGCGGGCAAAAGAAATCGTTGAAAAGTATGGGCATTCTTCCCTGGGACGTTTCCTGTTGTTGGATGATAAATATTACTTCTTCACTCCCACCGGCTCGGTAATCGCCTATGCGCAAGTCGGGCGGGCTGCGGTAACCCTGGGGGATCCTATTGGCCCACCGGATGATTTGCTCCCCGCCATAAAGAATTTCAAATTGCTCTGCCAGCGCAACGACTGGCTTCCCATTTTTTACCAGACTCTTCCCGAAACACTTGATCTGTACAAACAGGCCGGTTTCGAATTTATCAGTATTGGCGAAGAAGGCATCGTTAACCTGGAAACTTTCTCTTTGGAGGGGAAAGTCGGGAAACCGCTGCGCTCACCGTTCAACAAATTAACCAGAGATGGTTATCGGTTCATGCTCCACGAACCGCCAATCTCAGACGATCTATTAGAGGAACTTCATGCCATCAGTGATGAATGGTTGACGATGATGCACGGTTCAGAAAAGAAGTTCTCACTTGGCTGGTTTGACAATGACTACATCCGCAACTCACCCATTGGAGCCGTACACACCCCGGAAGGCTGGATCAGCGCATTTGCCAACCTGGTCCCGGAATACCAGCTAAATGAAATCACCATCGACCTGATGCGCCACCGTCCTGAAACCGAGCCGGGCACAATGGATTTCTTGTTTGTATCTCTGATTCAGTGGGCCCAAAAGCAAGGGTACCAGGGGTTTAACCTGGGATTAAGCTCGCTTTCCGGGGTCGGTCAGAATCCCGATGATCCCATCATTGAGAAAACCATGCACTTCGTCTATGAGCACATCAACCAATTTTATAATTTCAAAGGACTACACAGTTATAAAGAAAAATTCCGCCCTGAATGGTCCCCGCGTTATCTGATCTATCCCGGCAAAGCCAACCTCACTCAAGCCTGGATGGCCGTCATTCAGGCCAACTCGGGCGATGACGATTTCGCTTTTAAGTTCTTCAAACGGGAACCATAAAGCCTCGCTTAAAATTCCGTCAACTGGATCATAAAACCAATCAGGCAATTAACTTTTTAGTAACTGTGCTGTTAGATAACCCCATGCCTGTTGAATGCAACACCTAAGGTGCATTTAGCTAAAGACAAGAGGCTGCCTTAAAAAAACAAGATGGCCTCTTCTGGATTTATCATTCGATATCTTTACTTTTTAGATCAATGAATCACCTATCTCTTCCCTATGCTCCCAGATTTTCTGGTTTCTTACATTTGATTTCCCATTACGTTCAAGAAAAACTGGCAACCATTTTTTATTAATAATTGCCACACCCTTTATAGGTGATGTTTGCGATACAAAAGCATTTGAGAAGACAATTACGGGGGTAATCCAAGGCTTTTCGCCTATTATGTTGCTCAATTCATCTCGCAACCAATAAGTATTTTTCAACGCTTGAGAAATAAAGTTCTTTTCTGGTACTTTCCCATTTACCAACAAACAGCTGTTATTTACTTCTACCCTTCCACCATGAGCTTTGGTTTCAATCAGAAAAACACCTTTGAATTTGCCTATGATTACATGATCAATATTTCCATAAGGACTTTCAACATCATGAAGAATATAATAATTTTCGCCTAATTCTTCAAGAGTGCTTGCTACAGCTTCTTCTCCTTTTGCTCCCCGAATAGCCCTCTTCTCGGTCTTAAGCTTATGACCTATTCGGTGATCAAACACATTCCATACAACAATCATCAGAACAAATAAAACAAGAATCAAGCCAAAATGCCCACCTGAAACGGATGCGACATTTATAACTATCACAAAAAAGACAATGAAAACCAGGTTGGCTATCACAGTGACTATAGCAGATTTGCGCCTCTTTGCTGCCATTTCTCGTGTCGATTTTCCAGCACGGCCCATATTTCTCGCCATAACTCAATCCCCCCTTTACGAAAGGCATAACGGTTTGGATATTCTTTCAACCAGTTTTCTAAATAGTTGATTGTCTGTTGTTATTATGGATGCAAATCTTAAATATTGCAAATTATCATAGAAATCTGCGAAACTCAACTATCGGAGAATCTTTTTAAATTTACCTGTAACCACTCCCTTGACATCCCTCGCGCATACGCCTATAATTCTTTTTACTGACTGGACGTCCGGTCAGTACGCTTGACCCAAAAAGAGATATTCGCATGGTGCAAACTCAAACATTACCCCCTCACACCTCTTCCGAGACCGGCACGCTCCGTGCGTCTATTCTCGAGACCGCTGCCCGGCTGTTTGTGGCCCACGGCTATCATGGCGTTGGCATGCGCGATATCTCCCGCGAATCCGGTGCATCCAAAGCCCTGCTGTACTACCATTTCGACAACAAATCCGAGTTGTTCTTTGCCGTTCTGGTGGAGCATCTTGAAGCGGCCGCAAAGCTGTTGGAACAGGCCCATGCTTCCGGTTCAACCGCCCGCGCGCAGATCGAAGCCTTTCTACAGGCAATTCTTCGCTGGCCGCCGGAAAAGCGGGCCATCATCTATCTCGCCAGGCAGGAAGCCAAACATCTCGACCCCGATACCTGCCGGCGTTTTCTGGCAGATTACCACAGCCGCTTCCATAAACAAATTGAAGCCATCCTGCAGGACGGCATGGACCGCGGCGAGCTGACCTCACTGGACCCTTCCCTGGCTGCCCGGATGCTGTTAGGCATGGCACTGCCCATCCTCTATGCTGAAAACGATGCTCCACAAATTGAACCCGGAGCCGGGCTGGACGCCTTGCTACACATCTTCTTTGAGGGTCTAACTCAACATCCTTAATTTCTGAAACAATCAATAAACTCGGAGGTTCCTCTTGACTGAATCCATGCGAATGTGGATTGAAGTAATCTTTAATACGCTGTACCTGGTCACAATCTGGGGGTTGGTAATCGCCATGCTGCGGCGCGAACCGGGTCTGCCGGAAGCTCACCGTCCACTGCGCCGCCTGCTGACCTGGGCATTTGTTCTGCTGGCCTTCGGCGATACCGGGCATGTCGGTTTTCGTATCCTGGCTTATCTCCAGGGTGACCTCTCCACCACCGTTAACCTGTTTGGTCATTCGGTTGGGCTGGTCGGGTTGGGTTCATTTTTCACAGCATACACTGTGACAATTTTTTACATGCTGGTGCTTTTAATGTGGAAGACCCGTTTCAAAAGACAATTGGGCTCTTTTGGCTGGTTCCTGTTAGCCTCCGGTGTGGCCCGGTTGGTTATCATGGCTTTCCCCCAGAATCAATGGAGCAGTCTCGTGCCGCCTTTTGGTTGGTCTATGGCTCGCAACATTCCCCTTATGATACAGGGCCTCGGTGCAGCCGCACTGATCCTGCAGGATGCTGTCCGCACAAACGACCGCGTTTTTCATGACATCGCCATTTGCATTTTAGCCTCCTACGTGTTCTACATTCCGGTCATCCTGTTTGTGCAGGTCGCCCCGCCGGTCGGGATGCTGATGATTCCCAAGACTCTGGCCTATGTTGCCATCGCCATCATCGGATATCGCAGTCTGTTCCTGGCACCCACCCTTCGTCCGGCAGACGCCTCGCCGAAGAGCTAACACTTCACCTGTTTTATGCTGGACCGGTCTCCCAATAAGTCTAAGATCTTTACTTCCCGGCACACCGTCTCAGGATAACCCCGTCCAACACCGCCGCCTCAACTTTTATTTTTATGCCCCCGGATACTCAAAAATCCGGAGGCATTATTTATTTCAAGCGCAAAACCCAACCAGCCGCCCCACTTCCGCTTGCAAACCTATACACTGCATGGAATTGGGAATTTGGGCACGCTAGAATAACGATAGAGATAGCTTAATCAAAGCTTTTCTACGCCTAAAAATAACTCCGGTTAATCTCTCGTACAGTGAAGGGATTCGCTTAGAGTAATGCAGTCGCTATCTGGAAACAATTTAATAAAACTTTTCGCGGCCGGAACCTCCCCAAAAGACACAGCTTAAATGGCTCCGGCTGCGCAGCCGTAAAGGAGACAATCATGGCAACAAATTTTGATTACTTAATCATCGGAGGCGGAATGACGGCCGCCTCAGCAGCCAGGGGAATCCGCGAAGTTGATCCCAAAGGTTCCATCGGCATGATCAGCGCTGAAGATCACCCCCCTTACAACCGTCCCCCACTGACTAAAAAGCTCTGGTATGGCAAATCCGAAGATACCATCTGGCGCAAACTTCCGGAGAAAAACCTCGAGCTCCTCCTTGGCCGCCGGGTCATTTCACTGGACCCTGCCCGGAAACAAGTACAGGACAATGCAAATCGTTCGTATGGATACAAAAAACTGCTGCTGGCAACGGGCGGCAGCCCGCGCCACCTGCCCTTTGCACCTGAAGAGACTCTGTATTTCCGCACTGTGGAAGATTACCACACCACCCGCAAATGGGCAGATCAGAACGCGCGCATCGGCGTGATTGGCGGTGGGTTCATTGGTTCCGAAATCGCAGCGGCACTGGCGTCGAATGGCGAGCAGTCCGTTACAATGGTTTTCCCGGAAATCGGGATTGGAGCCCGGGTCTACCCTGAAGACCTCTCCCGGTTTATCAACGAATATTATCGGGAAAAGGGCGTGCAGGTTAACCCCGGGATGGGAATTGAGGCCATTGACCACAAGGGCAGCGCCTTTATCTTGCGGGCAAAGGACGGACAGAGCGTGGAAGTGGATCACATTATTGCCGGGATCGGCCTTATCCCCAACACCAAACTGGCCGCGGCATCCGGCATTTCCATTGCCGGCCCGGACCAGGGCAGCGGCATCATTGTGGACGAATACCTGCGTACCAACCAGCCTGATATTTACGCTGCCGGTGATGTGGCCTCTTTTTACAATTCTGCCCTCCAGCAGCGTATGCGGGCCGAGCATGAAGACAACGCCAACACCATGGGCAAAGCTGCCGGGATGAATATGGCCGGGCATGAAACCGCTTATAACCACCAGCCCTATTTCTACTCCGACCTGTTTGATCTGGGCTATGAAGCCGTGGGCCGGCTTGATCCTCGCCTGGAAACCTATTCCGACTGGAAAGAACCTTTTCAAAAAGGTGTGGTCTATTACCTTAAAGACCGCAAGGTGCGCGGTGTACTGCTCTGGAACACCTGGGATCAGGTGGATGCAGCCCGCGAATTGATCGCCGGAGGCCGCCTTTACACCGATTCTGAATTGAAGGGCTTGCTGCCCAAATCTTAACGCATCACAAAAGCCTTTCTACTGCTTTTTGCACTCAAGAAACTCAATTTTCCTTAAAAAATTGAGTTTCTGTCTTTTTCCTCCACGCTCAAATCCCCATAATCGCTTCTTTCCTCCTGCAATCCTATACACTTTGTGTCTTTATGTGGAAATGTACAAAGGAATAGATTAGAATTAGATTAATAAAAAACGAATTGTTCGCATCCCGGAGGTGAAGTCTTGAAAATTGTAACCTTGCTGACAGATTTCGGCGTGCGCGATGGCTACGTGGGGGTCATGAAGGGAGTCAGCTGGAATATTTGCCCCGATGCGCACATCGCCGATATCACCCACACGATTTCCCCGCAAAATGTACGCGAAGGTGCTCTGGTTTTGGCCCTCACCTACCATTATTATCCTGAAGACACCGTGCATGTGGCCGTCGTGGACCCCGGTGTGGGTACCCATCGCCGGGCGATCGCCGCCCGCATTGGCGATTATCAATTCGTGGCCCCTGATAACGGTCTGCTCTCCCCGGTGCTCGACCAGGCAGAAAACCAGGGCTGGCCGGTGAAGATCGTCGATCTGGTTCATCCGCAATACTGGCTTCAGGATATCAGCCACGTCTTCCACGGTCGGGATATCTTCTCCCCGGTCGGTGCCCATCTGGCAGCCGGGGTGCCATTAGAGCAAGTCGGAGTGCCCATTGATGACCCCGTCCGTTTTAAACTGCCCCGGCCGCAGATCAAAACCGACTGTATTCTGGGTCAGGTCCTGTTACAGGATAATTACGGCAATCTCTCTACCAATATTCCCCTCGCGGATCTGGAGAAACTCGACCCTGTCCGGCTCCGCATCCACATCGCCGGACAGGAGATCCGGGGCCTGCTCCCCTCCTTCGGCTTTGGAAAAGCGGGTGACCTGGTGGCTGTGCATGGCACCTTCGGCACCCTGGTTATCGCGCAGGTCAATGGCAGCGCAGCGGAACGGTTGGGCGTAGGGGTGGATGAACCTGTTGAAGTACTGTTCAACTGATCGGAGAATACCATGACCCGCATAATCAGTCTGACAACCGATTTTGGAACAGGCGACTTTGGCGTGGGCGAGATGCTCGGCGTGATCTACAGCATCGCCGGAGATAACGTGCGCATTGCCGATCTGACTCACGACGTACCTCCCCAGAATGTTCTGGATGCGGCCGTCATCCTGGGCCGCCATACTCCTTACTTCCCCCAAGATTCCGTCCACATTGTGGTTGTGGATCCCGGCGTGGGAACTCCCCGCCGGCCGATTGCAGCTCGTCTGGGCAAACAGCTTTTCGTTGGACCCGATAATGGAGTTCTCACGCTGATGCTCCGCAATGCCCGCCGTGATGGGCAGCCCATTCAGGTCGTACATACCAACGAGCCGCAGTACTGGCTCAAAAACGTCAGTACTATTTTTCACGGGCGCGATATTTTTGCCGCAGTTGGAGCTCATCTGGCAGCGGGGGTTTCACTGGAAGAATTGGGCGAAATCATAGACGATCCCATACTGCTCGACCTGGATGAACCACGGGCTATCAAAGGCGGATGGGAAGGCGTGATCACCCGGGTAGATCACTTCGGCAACCTTGAAAGCAACATCGATGCGTCCCGGATTGCGGATATGGGCGCGGTGGACGTTCTGGTGGGCGGCGTAACTATCCACGGCCTGGTAGAAACTTTCGGAGAAGGCAAAGTTGGCGATCTGGTCGCCATGATCGACAGCTCCGGTGTGATTGCCGTCAGCGTGGTAAACGGCAGTGCTGCCGGGCATCTCAATGTATCGCAGGGCGACTCTTTCAAAATTATGGAGGCCCAATCCTGAACGTGAAAATATTGTAAAATGAAACTACCAAACCCACTATTCAGAGTTGCAATCTAATGAACCAATCGTTGCCCCTCGTTGTTGAAAACCTCACCTTCCAATATCTCCGGCGGGATACGCCTGCCATCCAGGGATTAAATTTTTCCATGGCACCCGGCGAAATCTTGTTGATAGCCGGTTCAAGCGGGTGCGGAAAGACTACCCTGATGCGTTGCATCAACGGTCTCATTCCAGTAACCTATCACGGAAAGATGGAAGGGGAGATCTACATCTTCGGCCACTCGGTGCGTAAGATGAGCATGGCAGAAATTTCCGACCAGATCGGGACCGTCCTGCAGGACCCCGAACGGCAGATCGTTGCCAGTTATGTCTTCAATGAAATCGCTTTTGGACTGGAGAATCTGGGACTGCCTCGTGAAGAGATTTATCAACGGGTGAATGAGGTCATGGCCTATCTCAACATCGAGTTCCTCAAAGAACGCGAAACCTTCCAACTTTCCGGTGGCGAAAAGCAGAAAGTCGCTGTAGCCGGTGTCCTGGCCATGCGTCCCAGGATTCTGCTGCTGGATGAACCCCTGGCAAGTCTGGATCCCGTTTCAGCCCAGGAGGCGCTTCAGCTCTTCCGCCGGCTGGCGGACGACGGTATTTCCATTGTGCTGGTCGAGCACCGCGTGGAGGACGTGATGTCCATCCATCCCGACCAGGTCATGTACATACAGGATGGCCGGCAAATGTATTTCGGTGATTTGCCGGGATTACTGAATAAAGTGGATCACTCCCAGATCAAACTCCCGGCGCAAGTCATCATGGAGCGTGCTCGGGAAGAACCGGCCCCGGTATTCCACTCCGGTCTGCCGCAAAAGGGCACGGAACCCCTGATCGATTTTAAGAACGTTCATTTCCGTTACAAGGAAGACTTTCCGGAAGTGCTGCATGATGTTAACTTCACCGTCCACACAGGCGATGTCATCGCCATTCTGGGGCATAATGGCGCGGGCAAAACCACCCTGGTCAAACACGCGCTGGGACTTCTCAAACCCACCAGCGGCGCGGTCAGATTGCAGGGAAAAGATACCCAAAAGACCTCCATTGCCGAGAATGCCCACACCATTGGTTACGTGTTTCAAAGCCCTTCCCAGATGCTCTTCGCTCAGACGGTCCGGGAAGAGCTCGCTTTTGGCCCGTTGAATCTGGGACATTCCAAAGAACAGACCGAAAAAGATGTCAGCTGGGCAATCGAAACCGTTCATCTGAAATCGGAGATGAACATGCCCCCCCTGGCGTTGTCCTTCGGCCAGCAGAAGCGCATCAGCATTGCCGCGATCCTGGCAATGCGTTCGCGTATTTTGATGATGGATGAACCCACTGCCGGCCAGGATTATTGGAACTATATGTCGTTCATGGATGCCATTTTGCAGATGCCGGGTTTTGAAGCCATTCTGTTCATCACTCACGATGTAGACCTGGCAGTAGTATATGCCAACCGCGTGCTGTTGATTGACAATGGCCGCATCATGGCGGATGGTCCTCCAGAGAAAGTTCTGGCTGACGAGGAACTTCTCAGAAGCTGCCGGGTGCTGCCTACCTCATTACTTCGGTTGAACCTGGAGCTGCTGCCTCAAACCGGGAAGTTCATGCGGGCGGAAGCTCTGGCTCATCAGTGTTGAAGCGCGACCGCTTCACACCGTGTCCTATTTTTTGTTATTTAGAAGGAGGCAAACTATTATGGAAGAAAAGAAATCACTTTGGTCCTTTGGGACCCGGCAGGTGGTCTTTGCGGCCATCGGTGCAGCCCTGTATGGCGTACTGTCTTTCGTGTTTAACTTTCTACAGCTTCCGGCTTCAGGCAATGTCGCCTTCCGGCCGGCCGTTGTCATTCCACTCTTCTTTGGGGTGGCCTTCGGCCCCATTGTAGGTTTCATCACCGGTATACTGGGCAATATCATCGGCGACCTGCTCTCCGGATATGGTTTCTGGATCTGGTGGGACCTCGGTAATGGGCTGATCGGTCTGGTAGCCGGACTGTGCGCCGGGATGATGGTGGATTACAAAAGCGTCAAAGACATCGTTATCGCCGAAATCTTCGTAGTATTGGGCTGCGCAGTGGGCATGTTTGTCGCGTCCCTCTCCGAAATGTGGGTCTCTGGTCTGGATTTTGCCACCGCGATGGCCACCAATTTTGTACCCGCTTTTGTCACCAATATTATCAACGGTCTGGTACTGACTCCCTTACTGATGATTGCTTACAGTGCGATCCGCGGTCGGTCAGGACGGTAATACAATGTTCCGTGTCAGGGCGAAGGCCTTCGCCCTGACACGGCTTTCCAAATTTACGAAACAGGACACATACGATGATCGTCACTTTTGGATATCGCCCCCGCGAAAGCATTGTGGAAAAGTTCGATCCGCGGGCGCGTTGGATCTTCTCCATCCTATCTCTTTTTACCATTGTCAACTTCTGGGATATCCGTTTCCTGCTGTACTTCATGGTCGTATCTCTGGTACAGTACCGGCTCACCCGCCTGACCTGGAAAGAGACCCGCCGCGCCTGGATGTTCATCTTTTTCCTGATGTTTGTGATGATCTTCATCAATACCATCATCACCAGCGCCGGCACCATCAGTGATGTCATCCGCGAACCCCATGTCATTCTGGAATTCTACAGGCCCTTCCATTTTGCCCTCAGCATTGAGCGCCTGTGGTTCGCGCTGACTCAAATCGTCCGCATCCTTGCCATTACCTCTCTGTTCCTTGTCATTCCCTTCACCATGGATCCGCGCCGGTACGGCGTAACCTTTAAAGGTCTTGGGTTCGGCGACAAGCTGGCTTTCACCATGGACCTGGCATTTCGCTTTGTGCCCACCCTGGCAAGGGATTTCTCCATTACTCTGGACGCGCAGAAGGCACGCGGTTATGAGTTGGAAAAATTTGACGGCAATATTTTTAAAAAGATTGCCCGGATGGCCCCTCTTTTGATCCCGGTCACAATGAACTCTCTGCTCAGCGGTGAGGACATGGTAAACGCGATGGATTTGCGCAGTTTCAGCTCCGGAGAAAAGCGCACCTGGCTGCATACTTTGCAGTACCAGCCCCGTGATTACGTCCTGATTGCCTACAGTGTGGTCATGCTGGTCGTATCTTTTATTCTGCCGCACTACTTTGGCATTGGCAATTTTTGGATGCCGGATTTTCTGCTCCCCTGAATATCCTTCCAATTCAACTGCGCACTTCACCCACAATTTCACCCGAATGAGCGGGAATGCTTGTTAACTTCCTGTAAAGCCATCCCCTTTCAAAATCCTGTACACTGTTCATACAGATCATTCTGGATCATATTAACCACTTTTCCGGATTTTTGAAGCAGAGCCTGCAAAACCATTACACACAAAAGAAAGGGAACATCACATGAACACAACAAAGGTCGCGCACTTCCCCTCCAGCACTACGCTGACAATACTTACCCTGCTGCTGGTATTACTCTTCCTGATGGTTAATCCATCGATTGCTTTTGCAGGCACGAAACCCCCTCCTCCCAGTACCCGTACCACAGTAGAACGTGAAGCCTCTTCCTGCACGTTTAAGTATGTCGGGGATAACGCGGAGACCTGCTCCGGCTATTCCGGCTTCCCCTGCACCTGCACCATCAACTGCCCTACCTGTCTGCAGGAAGACGAAACCTGCACCGGGCTTTCCGTCGCGACGATCAATAGTATCTGCGGAAATTCCGGCTGGCAGGAAGCCGACCGCTATGTGCAGTGGCACTACTATACCGTTGTAAAGTACCGAAGAGCCCTGTAGACGGGTTGGTTACATTTTAAAACAACATCCTCGGCGTCAGAATACCCGAGGATGTCTACTTTTAACATCAGAAATTGCGGTAACCCCTGCATCCTATAACGCTATACGTATCATGCCGAGTCTACCGGACGAAGCATTTTTACCGCATTACCAGACTGATGAACTCTCTTTAAGAAAACTGTATTTCGGCTTCCGTTTTGGCCCTTACCGGCTCCGTCAACCGGTGCAGCGCCTGAATTGTCCGGTGCGTATCTTCCACCGTCACCACCATACTGATCGATACATCCGAAGAGCCGTGTGCAATCGCCAGCACATTCACCCCGGCATCCCCCAGCGCGCTGAAGATTCGTCCCGCCACCCCCAGCCGGTAGCGCATCCCGGGGCAAACCGTAGTCACAATGGTCACCTCTTCGGTAGCCCATACCCGGTCAATATTGCCCCGCCGGATCTCCTCTGCCAGATCGCGTTCCAACACCATCTGGATTTCGTCGGCAGCGTCACACGGCACGGCAAAAGTCAGGGACTGTTCCGAGGAAGCCTCGGTAATCAGCGGGACGGTTGCTCCGGTGGTCGCCACGGCGCTGAAGATGCGCGCCGCCACGCCTGGGACTCCCAGCATACCGCGCCCCTCCACCGTAAACAGCTTCATTCCCCGAAAAGCAGTCACCGCTTTAATTGTGGTCCCGTTCACTTTCCCCACTCCATCCGTCAGCAGGGTGCCGGGATGCTCCGGATTGAAGGTGTTGCGCACCCGCAATGTAATCCCGGCCTCAATCACCGGGCGGATACTTTTGGGATGCAACACTTTTGCACCGTAATACGCCAGCTCGGAGACCTCGCGATACGAAAGCTCCGGCAGGGTGCGTGCTTCCGGCACAATCCGCGGGTCGGCCGTCATCACGCCGTCCACATCCGTCCAGATCCATACCTCGTCCGCGGGCAGGACAGCGCCCAACAAAGCCGCGGAGTAATCACTTCCACCTCGTCCCAGTGTGGTGACCACGCCCGAGGGCGTCGCCCCAATGAAGCCGGTTACCACCGGGATCTGCCCCTCTACCAGCATGGGTTCCAGCACCACCCGGGTCTGGGCCTCGGTAACGGTCAGGTCGGGCACTGCGCTCTGGAAATTGTCATCGGTCGCAATCAATCGGGTGGCATCCACCGCCTGCGCCGGCAGCCCATTCGCCCGCAAAGCCGCTGCAATAACCCGCACGCTGATACGTTCTCCCAACGAGGAAACCGTATCCAGGACACGAGGAGTGGCCTCCCCCAATGCCCCAATGGCCTGCGCCAGATTGGAAAAATTGGCGATCAGTTCTTCAAGCTCCTGCCGGACTTGCGCGGTTTGCACCGGATCATGCACCAATGCTTCTATCACACTCTCATGCCGCTCATGCAGCGCCCGAACCGTTTCATGGAACGGTTCCATATCCCCCCGGGCTGCACTCTGCGCGCTGTTCAATAACCCATTGGTGATCCCCGAAAATGCCGAAACCACCACCACCTGTCTCGGCCAATCCAGCCGGGCCGATGCTACAATTTCCTGTACATTTTCAATCGCCTCAATCGAGCCGACCGAAGTTCCCCCAAACTTCATCACCAATGTTTTTCCCGGTTTTCCTGCCATTAAATTCCTCATTCTCTACCTATAATCAGCAAACCCCACCGCTCTCACGCGACTCCGGCCAATGCCTGTTCCAGATCGGCAATAATATCCGCCGGGTCCTCAATCCCCAGCGCGAACCGCACCAGATTGTCTTCAATGCCAATTGCCGCCCGCTCTTCCGCCGTCAAATGATGGTAAGACATCAACGCCGGCTGCACCACAAGGCTTTCCGTCCCACCCAGCGAAGGCGTGGTGTAAGGGATTTGCAGCCGGTCGATGAAGCGCGCCGTAGATTCCAGATCACCACGCACGTTGAAGGAGATTACCCCGCCAAAGCCCTTCATTTGCGTGCGGGCCACCGCGTGGTCGGGGTGCGAGGCCAAACCGGGATACCACACCCGTTCGACCGCCGGATGCCCCTCCAGGTATTCCGCCACCTGCTGGCCGCTGGCATTCTGGTGCCGCACCCGCAGCGCCAGGGATTTCAACCCTCGCCCCAGCAGGTAGGCGTTCTGCGGAGCCAGCACCGCTCCCATCGACGCCATATTCTCTTCAATTTTTTTCAACAGATCGGTTCGCCCCACCACCGCGCCTGCCAGCAGGTCATGATGTCCGCCCAGGTATTTGGTCGCCGAGTGCACAACCAGATCAATCCCATACTCAATCGGACGCAGGTTGATCGGTGTGGCAAAGGTCGTATCCAGCATTGTCAGCACGCCCCGCCGGTGAGCAATCTCTGCCACCCGCTCTACATCCAGCACCCGCAGATAGGGATTGGTGGGCGTTTCCGAGAGGATGATACGGGTCTCCGGGCCGATGGCCGCTTCCAGAGCGTCATAATCACCCATCGGCACCACGCTGCACGTCACACCGTAACGCTTCAGGAAATCGTTGGTGAATTCGCGCGTCCGGCGGTAAATATCGTCGGTAATCACCAGATGCGCGCCCGCGCCCAGCAGGGCTAGCAGTGTGGTGGTCACAGCGGCCATACCGGAGGAGAACAGCAGCGCGTCATCCGCCCCTTCCAGCGCAGCAATGCGCTCCGCCACCGCTTCAACCGTCGGGTTGCCGTATCGCCCATACTCATAGCGGTCGAACTTCTCTCCGGCTTCATGCCGCTCGAGGAAATCCTGAATATCCTCCAGGCTGTCAAAGGCATACGTCGCGGTCTGTACAATCGGATCGATCAGGGCGTGAAAAGGTTTGTCGCGCCGCGCACCGGCGTGTACCGCTCGGGTTGAGTCGCCCGCTGTTTGAAAGCGGATCAGGGACTGGGTTTCAGGGGTCATAACTTTAGATAAGGTCATCTCACAGCTCCATTTCAAATTAATTTCCAGAGATAAAAAAAAACAGGCTGCCCGTATGGGCAGCCTGCCGATGATAAAGGTCAAATAGCCGAATTACACAGCCAGGACCCTCAAACGAGCCGCCCGAGTATGTAGACTGCGCATGACCATAGACATCATGGAGACCATCATTAAGGTTGCAAAGGCGTAAACTTCGGGTAATTGGCTCATTATTAAATCCTTGGGTAGAGTTTACCGGATTTCCGGAGATCGGTCAAGCACCAATTTTGTGTTTGCTTATTGTTGTGCATCGCCGCGAATTACCGGGCAATCTCCCGTCAAGCACCGGTTCTTTTCCCCAAAAAAGCTCTGCGGCTCTGTAGCTTTGCTTTAGAAAACGGAACACATCACAAATCGCACTTTTCGTGCAAATCAAAACTGCCCGGCAAGAACCTTGCCGGGCAGCCTGTTACCATCCTTCAAACATCAAAATTAATATGGAAAGATCGAGTCGCCTTCTCCGGGTAGCTCAGCCGTTCCACATTCCTGTGAAGTTGTGTAGACTTTACCGTTGACGGTCAGCGCTTTCCAGAAGTCTGCATTAACACCGTCGTCATAGCACCGCGGGTCAACCGCATTACCGTCCAACTGAACCGTAGCCAGCAGTTTCCCTTTCATCCACAGACGCACCACCGGATGGACAAACTGGTCGCTGTCGATATCCAGACGGTTAGGCTCATCCCCAAATCCGCCGTCCGGATAGCTGGAGCTGTAATCGGTCACCATGAAGGTGTAATCACCCGTATACCACGGATATCCCTTCTTGGTCCGGATGGTGATGGACTCGGTTGTAGCACGGTCATCACCCCAGCGTTCAAAATTATGTTGAGCATAAGGGGGAATATCTGGTTTTGTGGTATACATCGAGGCATCCAACAGGTTCCCGATATCGCCATTACCGTCCCAGCCTTCCCACGGATGTGGAGAAGGATATAGGTCATACGCCGGCTGGTAATCGCCGAACAGACGCCCACGGTTGATTACCGTACCATTCGCATCTTCATCATAGGTCGGCCAGTCCTGCGGCATCCACAGATAAAAGTCCAGATTCGCCCCATCTAATCCGGATTCCCATGGATAGGCTGTCCAGTCCAGCACAGCATGCAGGTTGGCATTCGATTCAGGCACACTCACGTTGCCATAGGCTTCAGCAATTCCTGAACCCGGCACCGGGCTGTTCGGATCCAGCGCATCCAATGTGAACTGGTAATAAGTCTGGAACCCGGCGGTATATCCCTTGCGGTTGACCTGATACTGGTACACTCCGCCATCCTGGTAAGGGATATTGTTGAAAACCAACGAGAAGAAATCATCAGCGCCGGACTTCACCACCACTTTATCGACAACTTTAGTGCCCAGTTTGATCTGGACTTTAGCTCCATCCAGAGGCAGACCGGTAAAAGCATCGCGCACATTGGCATAGATCCGGAAGCGGTCCATGGCGGCAGCCACGTTCAGGATACGCGTGCCGGACATATCTTCCGCGTCCCCGAACGGGTTAGCATTTCCATCCTCGTCCTCACCGGATGTCGGGTAGCAGAACGCCTCACGAGCGTAATCATCGTTCGGATCTTCCTCATCCTCCTGGTGCCAGCCGTATTTTTCCTCATCCATGTACGCCCAGGGATCGGCAACAGCTTCATCTACCGCAAAAAAGTTTTCGCCGTAGTAGTTTGCCGGGTCCTCTCCCGTCTCGATCAACCGGGTTTTGACGGCATCATTGGTCAGTGTGCGGTCAAGACTCCACACCCGGGCGGCAGCACCGGATACAAATGCGGCGGCCTGCGAGGTACCATCCAGCCAGCCATAGCCGGAATTCAGGCCATCATAGTAATTCATCGCAAAAGGATAGCTGACCGGGGTCGTCGAGTAGATGCCCTGTCCGGGGGCGGTTATATTCACCCAGCGACCATAGTTGCTGAACTGGGCCAGACAATATTGACCATTGTAATTTTCCCCTTCATCCATGACGTCGTCTTCGTTGGTATCCACCCAATGCCAGAAATCGCTGCCATCCTCATGCCCGTCCTGATAGCGCGTCGCGCCAACCGAAATCAACCCCTGATAAATCGAGTTGTCCGCTTCATTCAGATCTTCATCAGGGTTGTAGGCTACCCAACCGTTGCCTTCGTCCCAACCCACATTCATATCCGCCCAGCCGGCAGGATAGAACGCCGGGTGATTGCGCCAATCCGGTTGATCCTCATGTGCCCAATCCATGATGGCACTGCGGCTGTCGTTTCCGGCTGCAGCTACCACCAGCTTCGCTTTCGTATTGATGGCATAGTCCAGACTATCGTAAACCACCCCATCCGGATGATGGCTCCCCATGCTGACATTGATGATCTTGACGGATTTGTTGTTAGCACAGTAATACAGTCCCGCGGCGAGGGTGTAGGTTGAACCCCAGCCCTCACTGCCCGCTACCTTGACCGCAAGAATTTTGCTGTTGGAAACACCAACGGCGGTCTCCTCACCGTTGTTCATTTTTGCGGAAATGATCCCGGCCAGATGGGTACCGTGTCCGTTGGAATCCTCGGGTTCCTTATCCATATTGTAGAAGTCAGGTCCCTTGATGACTTTACCTTTCAGGTCGGGGTGTTTGTAATCCACACCGGTATCCGGAAGGCATACCACCGGGCTGGCAGCTTTATCATCCCAGATATAATCCGCCTGGATCTGATCCCAGGCCCAGGCATATTCCCCATCATTGGGAACGAGCGGGACAGACTTCACACGTGAGCCTTTGCGAACCAATTGCCTCATCTCCGACAGCGCATCCCAGGATATCCCTGTAGAATCCCCTTCGGCCGTGATATCCTGCCGTGTGTTGGTGGAAGGCAGAGAAGCACTGACAATGGGTGTCGGGATACGATAAACATAGTTGGGCTGCGCATACGCCCCGGCTACCTGAGCATTGATCTGTGCTGCCAGTGCCTCTACATCGGCACCTGTATCAACACTCAACAACGCCAGGTTAGCGTAAGCCTGCACCACCTGGGCACCCACTTCTCCTGCCAGGGCAGCAGCCTGCGCCCGGGTACTTTTCACGCTTGTCCCCGTCGGGAAAGAAACCACAATTTCGCCTGGAATTACAATGGCATCTTCCGGCAAATCATCCGGAGCAGTTTGCGCCGCGGCAACTTGCTGTACCGGAGTAAACGCCAACAGCCCTGCGACCAATCCAAAGATTAGTAAAACCGAAAGGCCTTGCCACATCTTACTTTGCATTTTTGTTTTCACCTATGTCCTCCAATGATTTGAACTGAGCAATCCGGATTATCGGGTGGCGGGAAACTCGATCTTTGCCAGCCACAAACTATCAACAATTTTCACTCGGAACAAAATGATGCGGATCACCATTCCGAAACACGCCATACTCAACCCGCGCAGGAAAGCTGAACCTGATGATTCATTTTTTTATTCAAGGAGAAAATCTTATGACAAATTCCCGGATTGAAATTTCCGACAAGATATATGGTAATGAGTAGAAGATATTTAAAGGCTGACCCCACCTCCTTTTTAAAACCTTTTCAGGCCGCAGGTTAAGAGCCTCCTGAACGCCTTTTGGCAATATACAGGCACGACATCCCTCATTGTAGAATCACAGAAACCTAATAATTGTCCCCCGTGCAAAACCCACTGACATTCCTTCAACAAATAATAACTGCAACGCTTACCGTAATGCACTTATTTGAAGGGGACGAACAGATTAAAAATATTATATGATGCTGAATTCTGAATGTCAACGATTCCCCCGCCAATCCGGGAAAATTACTCAAAACACACCCATTGCAAGGGAAATATGCCCTGTCTCCCAACAGGGCTCACGCCGTTGTGGTGTTTTCCTCCTTTGACAGGATCGCCCCCGGAGCACCGGGGAACAGGTTCAATAAAGCAGGTGCTGTCAGAGCAGCCAGGATGCAAATCCAGCCGATTAATGTTCCGCCTGTTTCAACCCAGCGCGTGGTTGGTGAGGGAGACACCGGGTATCCCATCGGCCATTTCTGGAAAGGAATCAGCACCCATTTGGCAAGCGCGATAACCCACATCGATCCGCTGGCGCCATACATCAATGACAGGAAGCGCTGTTTCTGGTTTTCAGCCCGCAAATACCGCCATGCGCCCAAAGCCAGACACGCCCAGGATGCCAGTTTCCAGAACTCTTCGTAGTGGTATTCGTCAAACACAATCATAATTCCAAATACCAATCCGCCATAAAGCATAAAAGAAAGCTGCGTCCAATCCGCCCGGAGGCGCTGCCAGATGCCGCGCGTATACGGCAGTAATCGCAAGAGACTGACCGCAATCAATGCACCCAATAATACCGAAAACAACATGATGAACGAAAAGACCCCCACATAGATTGTCCGCACCACCAGCGGCCAGTCGGACCGCGCCCCAAACAACCGGAGAAAGACCGGGTAGATCCATCCCCAGATGCGGTCATACCGCAGCATAATCAGACCCAGCAGCAATATAAAACCCAGATAAGGCAGCGACCAGCCCGGCACGCCCCGGATAACGGCTAACCCAAATGCAAAAAGCACGGCTCCCCAGAACAGGACCACCAAAATAATGTCCGTCCACTGCGGCAGGCTGATGATGTTGGTAGCAAAAATGCTTAACAGGGGCAGCACAAAAATGATCATCGCGGCCAACAGCTCACTGCGCGGCAGCGGCTTTTTCTCTCCCAATCCATTCGAGAACATCTCCCATCTCCTTTCTCGCAGATGCTCCTGCAAAACCAAACCGGGCCAATCCCGAATCTCCCGCCAGAGCTGTTTTCCACCCGGCGATTGTCCTTCGGTCAGCGCCCTCGCGAAAACAGCCTGCATTTCTTCGCTGAATTCGCTCCGGAACGCTGCCGGATAAAAGCGCAACAGAACGCGATAAATCTTCAGGATGAAGCCCGTCCGACCACTCACGAGGATTCCTCCACCGTCCGGATTTGCGCTGCTTTGACCAGTTTTTTCAGGCGTGCGACCTCGGCATCCAGCACTCTCCGGCCCAGCTCTGTGAGAGCGTAAGCCTTCCGCTCCCGGTCGGTGCCGTTCGGGAGCGGATCTTCCACACGGAAAATCCAGCCGTCATCCAGCAGGCGCTTGATCGCGCCGTACAGCGTGCCGGTGCTCAACTTCACCCGTTCTTCGCTCAGACTTTCAACCGCTTTCATCATAGCGTAGCCATGCCTGGGGCCGGACGCCAGACTTAATAAAATGAAAAATGTGGGTTCTCGCAGAGGAAGCCGGGAAAGAATTTCTTTCATATATATCGTTCTCCAATATGTCGTTTAACTACATATTACAGAATTAAAAGCAGTTTGTCAATAACCCAAAACACAGGGGGGCCATTCCTTCAGCCACAGCGAGCTCTCGCCCGGTGTTGACCGTTTTATTCCAGCTCCGTTTGTCATTCTGACGACCGAAGGGAGGAAGAATCTCTGCGTTCCACCCCGATGACACCCGCTTTACCCCTGGCACCCGGTCAGCCAGAGATCCTTCGCTCCGCTCAGGATGACATTGGGCAGTGTCATTTTGACGACCGCAGGGAGGAAGAATCTCTGCATCCCACCCCGATGATACCCGCTTTACCCGCGGCAGTCCTTCTCGGTCAGCCAGAGACCCTTCGCTCCGCTCAGGATGACATTTGGGAGTGTCATTCTGACGACCGCAGGGAAGAAGAATCTCTACGTCCCGCCTCGATGACACCCACTTTGCCCCTGGCAGGCCTTCCCGGTCAGCCAGAGACCCTTCGCTCCGCTCAGGATGACATCGGGCAGTGTCATTCTGACGACCGCAGGGAGGAAGAATCTCTCCAATCGGGTTCTGGAACCCATCCAATTTCTTAACTTTTAAGAACGGTTGGATTTCAAGGCCCGGGTAAATTTGATCAACAGAGACCCCATTGCACAGGCCCTCCCACCCAGCTTACATTTACTTGATCACCCGCCCGGGGCACGTCGAACCTGTCCCCATCATCCCCTGCGCCTCATCCAGCATCTGCAAGAAAATCGGCGTGATATGGGGGTCGAGGATTTTTCCGGATTGTTCGAGGATATATTTCCGGGCCTCATCCATTCCCCAGGCCGGGCGGTAGCAGCGGTCCGTACATAACGCGTCCCACACATCGATGATCGTAAAGATGCGCGCTGCGAGCGGAATATCTTCGCCCTTCAGACCGCGCGGGTACCCGCTGCCGTCCCAATGTTCGTGGTGGCAGTACGGAATATCGATGCAGTTCTGTAAAAAAGTGATCGGGGAGAGCAGTTCAAAAGCATAGGTCGGATGTTTGCGCATGATTTTCCATTCCTCGTCATCCAGCGAGGAGGGCTTGAACAGGATTGGGTCCGGCACTGCGATTTTTCCGATGTCGTGCAGCAGCGCACCCCTGCGGATATCTACCAGATCTTTTTCCTCAATCCCGCATCGTCTGGCCAGCGCTAGAGTCATTTTTTCCACCCGTTTGGCGTGCCCTTCGGTCTCCTTATCCCGCATTTCCAGGGCTTTTGCCCACCCTTCAATGGTTTCATCATAGATCCGGGCGGCATCAATCCGCAGTACACTTAAAGCGCTCCCACTGGTGCTGTCCCCCGGTTTTGCCAGCTCATTCTTCCGTTTACGGATGTTGTAAGCCAGCTGCTGATCCCAAACGATCACCTGGTTGCGCCCGGAAGCTTTGGCCCAATACATGGCCTGGTCCGCCTGAGAAAGCAGTGCGTCCAGCGAACCGTGCGCGTCCTGAATATGGCACACCCCAATGCTGATGGTCACCGAGACCTGGTAACCGTTGACATACACCACCAGTTCCTCAACCTTGATCCTCAGACGGTCCGCAATCCTGTACGCGGTTTCCAGAGATGTATTCGGGAGCAGGGCGATAAACTCTTCCCCGCCAAAACGCCCCAACAGGTCCGTCTGGCGCAGGGCCTTTTTGAATTCTTCCGCCACAGCACAAAGCACCTGATCTCCCACAAAATGACCGTAGATGTCATTGGTGATCTTGAAGTTATCGATGTCGATCATCAGAGCCGAGAGGTCGCCGTGGTTGGCGTGAAACGCATTGATTTCCTGCTGCGCCGCCTCAAAGAAGCCCCGCCGGTTGTTCAGATTCGTCAGCGGGTCGATCACCGAAAGCTGCTGGACCTCGGAATAGAGGTTTTCAAGCAGGTCGCTTTGAGCCAGCAGCAAATCGTGCACCTTCAACAGACTGTACCGGCGTTCTCCCTGCCGGACGACAATCGGTTCGTAGGCCTGATTGCCGTCACGGCCCAAAGCCTGCTTCACCGCATCCGGGACCGGTGTATTGGCATCCAGCAGCAAATTATACGTCCCGTAAGTATTATGGAATTCAAGAACGGTTTTGTTGGAAAAAACATCCACCCCAAACGGCTTCCCCAAGATCTCAAAACAGCGCTGGCGCGACAGCATCCCCACAAACTGGCCGCTGCTGGTCAGGATCACCCCCGGCCAGTCCGGGTGCTGGTCAAACATCCTGGTAATTTCGCGAACGGAGAGGTTGTGATCAACACAACAATCCGATAAGGATAAATCTCCTATTCTCATCTCAAGGACCTGGTGGCACGTAAATGATGGATTGGACGCAGGTAAAATGGCGTTGTTGAGAGATATCGTATGATCAGTGAGATGCACGATGCAGAAACCCGGTATTGTTAAAGGATGAGCACGCCGAAAAAATAAATTTTTGGCGTGCTTTCAAAATGTTTCCCTCCTACACAGCATGTATTCAGGACACGCCCCTTAAAAATGTCATCTTAAATTAAAACCATTCTATTACTGAATCTATCACTTCTGTGTTAAGAAGATGAGGACTGGAGGTTAACACTGGGTAAAAACTCAGCTCCGCCGGAGGAGGGTCGCTCCGCTTGCTCGCAAAGACGTGAGTTAGAAGAAACACCATCCCGCGGAGTGTGTCGCTGCGAGGGAGCGCAAGAGACCGCGGCAGCCTCCCGTCCGCTTCGATGTCATGCTGCGCCAGACCCTGCACAAGCACCAAACCAGTGACATGGAGTAAATCCCTGCTGGTGGGTTGCGGGGCGGAGTGGACACTAACCAGCCCGTGATGTTTCGCCGCCCCTCCACACCACCCTACCCTACAACTGCCCCGCCGGAGGAGGGGCCGCTCCGCTCGTTCGCAAAGACGCGGGTTAAGGGAAACACCATCCCGCGAAATGTGTCGCTGCGAGGGAGCGCAAGAGACCGCGGCAGCCTCCCGTCCGCTTCGATGTCATGCTGCGCCCGGCGGGCGAAGCATCTCTGCGCGACTTTCCGGCGCGACCTTGCTTTGAGCCAGCCCTGCTGGTGGGTTGCGGGGCGGAGTGGACGCTAACCAGCCCGTGATGATTCGCCGCCCCTCCACACCACCCTACCACTGCAGGATAGTAAACCAGTGTGGATTGATTTATTTTTTGTTGAAACAATTCCTCTCCCACAAAATGAATGAAAGACTATATAAAGAAAAATATCCATAGAGCCTATTTTTTATTTTGTCGAGAGTCTCTTTTTATTTTTATCGATTGGAGTTTACCGTGCCCACGGCATGATCTGCCGCACGAAACAACCTGCGGTGTGGCGATCTCCCTTGCGGCATGCACAAAACCAACATTTCAGACTTTTACCACGCCTAAACGTCGTTCAGCACACTGGGGAATAACGTGTTTTCACTCTCCTGCTGCTCAATTTTCTTCAAATGTCCTTTGACAAACCAGACCTGTATCAGCCAGACTAACAGTAAAGCACCCCCGGCACCAATCGCAGCCCAGGTCTGTGACAGATAAGATAGTCCCATTCCAACAACAATCGACGCAGCGACCGCGTTAATGATCAGCAAAATTGCTTCGGCACCCCGCCATGAGATTAAGGAAATTCGTATCCTTGGACGGTCATCGTTGGATTCAAAGGGAAGATAATTTTTAATTTTCATATCGTTCTCTAAAAACCATCTCCTGACCCGCCCCGCCTTTCTGAACAACATCACAATAGCGACAGAATAGTTAACAATGCTTTTTAAAGTAGACACTCCCAATGCCAATACCAGGGCGGCCCCTACAAGAATAATCTCCGGATAATGTTGCTGTGCAATTGCCGCATCTGCAAGACCGGAAATTCCTGCGATGATCGCCGCAACGATGATCAGGAAGAAATTGATTCTCCCCGACTTGATTTCTTCCAATCCCATCGCGCGTTCCTGAATCGCATTAAATTCCGCAATCAGAAAATCAGCAGAAAGGTTCGTTTTATCCGGTTTTGCCACATCCGCCTCCTACACATATAAACTTTCCGGCCCATCCTTACGGTTTGAGATTAGATTGCTCACCTGTCCCGTCACGGGTGCCGGCCATCCGCTTATTCGCAACAACTGTAACACGATTTAAGAGAAGTGCCATCACGCAAAATGTGTCGCTGCGAGGGAGCACAAGCGACCGTGGCAGCCTCCCATTTTGATGGTATAAATCCGACACTTTCGACGATACACCTCATGTCTTTCTGAGCGACCGCAAGGAGCGAAGAAACTCTGCGCTACTTCCCGGTGTACCTGTCTTGAGTGCAGGCTGATAAAGCGCCAAACTAAAGATCCTTCAGCCGCTGGCGCGGCCTCGGGATGACAATTAGGTGGAGGTTAACAAAGAAAACAAATTGTGGGGATCCCCCTGCACTAAAAAGCCCAACATTCCACATTCGAACCCTATCAGTACATTATTTGAGAAAACAACCTACTTAGGAAACGTTCGTAAATCGCACAGACTCCGAGCAATCCACTGCACATTTTACTGTCTTGCCTTTTGGCTAAAATAAGTGTTTATGAATTTAATATAACCGATTTAGGCCGTTAGAATTATCTCAGTTGAAGCAATAGATTTAGCCAATGAGAGCCCAAACTTTGTGAATGGAGTAGACCATGCTATTTCTGAAACAGGACTTCCAATATACTCGGATGCCACATTGATTAATCGACTTGCAAAACCCTTTCGCCGCTCTTTTTCCAATGTCCATATCATTGCGATTTTCCACCGTTTATCAGGTAGCAACGCAATATTTTTTCCATCTTTCTTTTCGTAAAATTTCCACGCAACTTTTACAGCACGTTCCGTTTTCCGCAATACTAGCATTGCTATAGCCCGGTTTTTAATAACCCCGACGAAAACTAGCGGCAAGTCTTTCCTCAATGGTTCATCGGCATAATAAGAAGCAAAATCATAATTTGTTCCTCGTTTTGCGCGCAGAGCAATACGCTCAGCACGCTTGCGTTGCACAAGAGATGATTTTTGCGATACCAAAATGATTTTAAAATCACCAAGGTTGGATATCTCATCATCGCTTTTTAGACTATTTGCTCTTATACCATAAACAAACTCATCATGGTATTTTTTGTGCAGTTTAATATCTTCCACAAGATCAGGAACATACTTACAATGACAAATTTTACAAGTTTTAATTTCCATAATTTTTTAACTTCAACTGAAGTAAGCTATTATATAGAAATTCTTCATATTGTGATTATGTAATCACGCCACATTTCTAAACTTTATATATCAAAAACATTTATTTTCCTGAGGTTTATAAACATCTCATTTCATCTCACCATGGGGTCAAATCAATCAGTACATACTGGACTAATTGGATATAACACGCACTCTTATCTGAGATAATGTTAGCCTCTTTTGGTTTTTTTAAGAAAATCTCTTAATTCGTCAATACTATTTATTTGCAATTTATAATCTGACACCATATTTTTATTTTTTGATTTACGGAAAGAATTACGAGAAAATCCGTCATAGCCAATTTCACCATACATTTTTTCAGCGACTTCAAAGCACCAATTTTGAATTTTTTCTATTTCGCCACGAAGTTGATTTTTAGTTAATTTTTGTCCTGTGAGCTGTCCATGAAATATCTTATTTCGAAATCTACTAATCCCTTCAAGATCGGTTTTTAATTTATCATGAGACGTACCTAATATATCTTTATAAGTTTTTGGATATATTTTATTAAACGCATTGATAAAATCATCAAAATAAAGATCATTTCGATCAGCAATAGATTGGATTATAGATTGCACATCTTTCTTCTGGAAAACCGGGAATTGATAAATCAAAAATGAAAAAATGCGCCTAACTTGCCGCTCGCTTTTGACCCAGGCAATAATAAAAGCATCTGTTCGCCCCGTTGAATAGGGTGAATTAAGCAACATTTCCACTGTTTTAAACTCTTCGCTAAAACTTTCAGGAAATTCCTTAGTACTATTCATAATATCCCCTTCTCTTACCCCACCATATACCCCCCTTTTTCGAAAAGTCCAATCACGCCGCGGCTTGCAGCGCATCCCCTCCCGCCATGACTTCATTCATTGAAGACTGGATCAAGGCGATCGCGGCCGGCAGGCACACCACAGATAACAGGAAAATCACCCAGGATGCCCGGCAGGGCTTTACCGCCTGCTGGTTGAGGGCATCATTCAGTGAGATCAGGATAATGGGATGAATTAAAAATGGGATGAAGATGCCGGCAAGTACTGCCGCTCTCGGCGAAAGGATACCGCGCGATGGAGCCATTGAGGTTACCTCACCGTGCGCTCGATAAAGCCAGTACAGCCAGTAAAAAGGGATTAAACACAACAAGGCTGTGTTGAGTGGAGAGCGCCGGGTAGGAGGCAGCGGGTACCCCCGTTGGGGAGGCGCCGCATTGAACACCGCCGACTTCACACCCAGCAGAAGAAAAATCTCAATGAGGAAACAAATTGCCATCATTACCGGCAGCGAGATATACCCATACAGAGTCAAAAATCTCCCCATCAGAGCGGGAGCATACAGCTGCCCCATTCGCGTTAAAGCCAAAACCATACCAAAGGAAATTACAAACACCTCTGCCCCGCCGCGGCCACCGGAAATCACCGCGGGAATCGCCAGCGTAATCGCGCCGGAGCCCAGGCCGAACAGGAAAGATCCAAGCCAGAGCGAGATGGTTGTGGATGCCAGAGCCGGAAGCGTGATCAACAGACCGCCCAGCATCTGCATCAAACCAGCAGCAATCAGCATTGGAACAGTTTTCCATCGGGCCGCGAGCCATGCCACATAAAACCCTGCCAAACCACCAATACTCATCAACCCAAACAACATTCCCGAAGCAGAGATTTGCACACCAACCCGGTTCATTAAAAACAAGGGCAGGTAAGAATTCAGCATAGCGGTGCTGACTGCCGAGAGCAGATAAAGCGCCAGAAGAGCCCAAAAGCTGTAGGTGCTGATCAGGTCAGCCCATGTCCAGGATGCCGGTTTGTCCGTTGATAATGGCCAGGTCATTTTCACGCTCCTTATCGTCCTACCCTATGTTTCACACATCTATCCGGATTAAAACATAAAAGGCCGGATTTCCCCGAAGTTCTCCAACCAATCTCCCCTGCAATTAACCATTCCGGTCCCCCCTGCGGAGTCAAAAAACAAAACGCGCCGCACCGAACGCGCATGCCGCATACTTTGTTACAAAAACGCTACCAAAATGCTGGTAAGCGCGGAAATAACAGCCGCGACGATGGTGGCTTTAGTAGCATCTGCTTCTTTATTTATTTTTTCAGGTGTTGAATTTCCCAACAAGATGCCACCTTCCAGTTTGGCGTATGAAGTTTTTCCGGCCAGGTTTTTGTTAACAAGTTTGGGGATTACCTCGGAACCCAAAAACCTTCCCGAGATCCCCACTATACCAAAGGGCAATGTCAGGACCGCCACAACAATAAGGTAAACCGCTATTCCAGCCGATACACCCAGCTTTGAGGTATAGGGCAAAGGATCGATTGTGATGACATCTCCACTGAGTGGGATGGAAGTTATTCCCCCTGCACTCGTTTCGGGAAAAAAACCCGATGACAGGCCCAACAACACCAGGATACTGATAAGGGCAAAAAACAAGTACGCCAGCACCGGTACAAAAATCGTACTCAAAAATGCAACTCGATAAGGACGTTCAAACCCAAATAAAGATTGGAGCAATCCGAAAGAAATGCCCAGGGTGATATACCCAATAATAGCCCATACAAATGACGTGCTTGTTGATAAAACTAAAACGATATATAGAACCGAAATTGGAATTGAAAGACAATAAACCAGAATTGTTTTTTGCTTCTTGGGCATATCCTATTCCTTTTCCTTTCAGCAGCAAAAACATCCTGAGTGATCAGCGAAAAATACTACCCATATAATGGATAGCGAAAAAAGTATTCATTTTATGAAACTCGCTATGCCGCAATTATGCCTTACAATCCACGTTTCTAATCTTATATCGCGCAACACGACCTGCTTTTTTCGGGGTACTTTATCCTGATTTCCCCTACATTAAAACCATTATAGCGTTCTCCCCCGCAGAGTCAAATAAAATTACCCGGCCTCCATGCGGAGTCGGGCGGGCTTGCTCTGTTACGGCTTTACCGCCGCCAGTCCGGCGGCTTACAGGTCCAATCGCCATGGGTACCGGTTGGAACCCGGCGGTATCCTCAGGTTTTGGCTCCTGTCCATCTTTCTCCTGCGCTACACCGGATTTAAACGTTTGGACGTCTCATCCTTTTACTTCGGTGCCACAAATCCGGCAGAATCTGGCACCACTTGAAAGCTTTGTGCCGCACTCCCTGCAAAAAGCCGCCTGTTTCGGCGCGTTATTTTGAACAGCAGCCGGAGCCGGTTTTTCACTGCCGCATTCCGGACAAAAGCGTCCTGTGTTTTTACGGCCGCAGGCACATTGCCATACTTCCGGATGGATGCTCACCGGTTGTTCGGGAGGCAGCAGCTTTTTGTCCAAGAGCCGGGAGGGCACCGGCGCAGGCGGGGCCTGGGGAACCGGCAGGCCGGATAGAACCGTGGGAGATGGGGGTGGAGCCGGCCGGCTTTCCGGAGCGTCAGGTGATTGGGGCTGCTCAACCTGCATCCCCTGCAGAAAACCATCTATGCTTCCCCAGATCAGCCTTTCTGCACCCGGAAACAGGATTTTCCGTTTGGACTGACCGGTATCCAACACCAGCATCCGCCCGGAGAAAGAATCTTCCATTGAAAAAAGACCGCCGTGATCCTCTTCGCCGGGGCGCAGGGAACGCCAGGCTCCCAGGTATGCTTCATTGGAAGAATCCATGCTGAGCATCCATTCCTGTTCGCCATTCTGGCAGGTGAGCGTCCCACCCAGTTTGGGGATACCCGCATATCTGGCGCACCACCCCCCTGCATCGGAGCTGTCTTCAGCAGGTGTGCGAATTTTTGCCCATTCCATGACGCGCCCGAGTCCGGCGGCAAACACAGCCATGTCCACCGGCTGCCCTGCAAACATTTTCTCCATGGCCCCACAGAGGGTTTCAAGATCGGCGGCGATGAATGAAGGCAGCGAAAATTCTGAAAGGAACGAATTAAAATCAAAAGGCAATTTATCCATAAAAATTCTCCTTAATCGCTGCTATTCGACAGGCTTTCGATGAAGTTCATAAACCAGGCAGGCTGGAACAGACGTTTCCGGCCGTCCACGTGATAGTTGTCATAATCCACCGTTCCGCCGTAGAGTATGATCGCATTCGCAGGAGCCGCGACAATGTAGGTAGTTGTGATCACCGCAACAGCACTGGGAACTGTCAATGGAACCAGGAAAGGAGCAATCATGGAAATTGTTGACACGATCCCGGCGAAAAACAAAACTCCTGCAGAAATTTCCGCAACTGCCCGCAGACCCAGGCCGCGTTGCGAAAGCTTCCAGCTTAATTCCGAATAAACGGTCCTCAGGTTTTCATGGTTTTTTAAAGAGGGGTCAACCCAACGCTGCTCCCACCAGGGGTCTAATGCCTTGGCAGCCTTAATTTGGTCCGTTCCGGAGAGGAATAAGTTTGCCCAGACATGAAACGGGGTAAAACTACAATACTGGTACTCAATACCGTTCATATCCATCATGGATTCGATCTTTTCCACACCGCCTCCCTCACCATACAGGCTGCGGTCCGTCAGCCACCCCATAATCCTCTCCCGCAGCCAGTGGCACACATAGGGTTTGGAGGAGTCGGCCCGGCAAATCAGATTCCAGACCGGCCCCCGCAGGTGATACGGACAGAGTGAATCCTTCCAATAAGGGTTATTTAATTTCAGGCTGTCCGCAGAATCCAGGAAATCACTGAGCAGGGTATGAATGTTCTGGCCCACATTGATCGTTCTGGATGCCTGCCAGATCGGGCCGGTATCCGATTCGGGTCCGGTACAGGTAATCTTGAATACGCAGGAAGAGAGGTTATCCCAGTTCATATTTGAATACCGCAGCGCCCAACAGGCTGAGCCCTTCGCCAGAGGGACGTACGCTTCACTTTTTGCATAATCTTCTTCACGGGTGGTCTGCTCCCGATCCCCATTGACCAGTTCAAGGAAACCTCTGTTCCTGTCGGACGGGTTCTCCACTTCCAGAGAAAGCGGCATATTGGGAACCCCCATCTTTGAAGGATAGAGCTGGACATAAGTAAAAGCTTCGGAGGTGTCACGGTATTGACCCGGCACCACCCAGAAGTGGAATTTCAAAAACTGGGGGGAGACGGGAATCTCGTGGGACATGCCAGCCAACCCAATATTTGCGGGCGCACCAGCCTTCATTCTCGGCTCGACTTGCAAAGCATAATGAGTTGGTTCTTCTCTGGCATAAAGAATGGCGCCGTTCGAGCGGACCTTATAAGCAAACAATCCCTCACCGCTGTCTTCTGCGTTCACTTCAGGATCGGGAAACTTACCCGCAGTAAACTCAACGCTCTGAACATCCACCAGATCCACTGCGCTGAGATATTCGTCACCTTCCAACAATTCTTTATCCGTACGCACAAAGAAAAATACCAGCGGCAGAACATCTATACCATCGGCGACAAACTGCATATCCTTAAGCTCCAAACCTTTATAGGGCGTCTCCGGACGGCCACTCTTACCGATATCCAGATCGTAAGCATAAGCAACCATCTTGAGCTGCGGGTGCACCTGAAGCTCTGTTTTTGCCGGGTATTCTTTCCCGCTTTCATCCTTCACCACGATGTTCACCGTCACTTTACCGTTATCATCGGTGAGATCTTCACCAAAATAAGTCTCCAGATCAATGCCGTCCTTAATATCCAGCTTGAAATCGTAGGTAAGACCTCCATCAGAACTGTAGCTTTCTTTTACCTCCAGAATATCCGGTTCAAACGTCAGCGGCGGATCCATGAAGCCATAATAAAACCCGACCTTAACCGGGGTGTCCTGCCCCGGTTTACGGAAAAAGGCCACCAGATCGGGAACCTGCCATCGTTTTTCTTTTTCGTAGTAAGTGATATTCGGGGAGCTCACCGGAGAAATTGCAAATACCGTTTTGAACACCAATTCGATTTGTGTATCTGCTTTTCCATGAGGAAACACGCCCTCCACCTGGAGTGCTGCGGTGGAAGCGGAAGGTATATTCAGCAAAGTGATGGTGCAGGAAATTTGCCCGTTGGAACCTGTCGTTTGCAGACTGAAACATTCCGCCAGGTTCGGCGGCAATGAAACGGTAATAGCCGCTTCCTTTTCGATCTGGTAACCCTCCCGGGTTACCTTATATCCATTGACCTTCAATGTGACCGGCTTATTGACTTCCAGGTTGAACATTTTTTGAGAGGGGTTCAGCACATACACCGTCTCTTCTGTGGGCTGCTCATCCTTTCCGGATGCGGCTGCCTGCGCTGCTTTGTTGGCCAGCTCTCCCGCAATCGCGCTCAGGGTCCCGGCGATGGCGATACCCACCGTGACAATGGTCCGCCAAATTGAGCCCCCCGATGCCGGCTTTGGCGCTGTCGTTGCAGGTCCCGATTCAGACTCCGGCTGGAAATCTTCCGGATCCGTTGTTATCGGAGGTACCAGTGCTTCGCTGTCTTTTTCCACCCATTGATAATTGTAACGGGCCATTCCGGCAGTGCAGTTTACATAGATACTTTTTTTATCGCCATCACTTCCCCCGGGTGGAAACTGGGCAGAAACCTGAAGGGTTTCGCTCCCCATGACAATCTTTCCATAGTCGGTCCTAACTTCAGCATAATATTCGCCCTGCAAGTCGATAAGTGAAATCGAACTTCTGGTGGCCCCGGAATAGCCAATATCGGGTTCATCTATCCGTGCACTGATACCGGCAGACATATAATTGAGACCCTGATTGATGTAGCCGGGTTCATCATCGTCCCAAACGTATTCATCAATTTCGACGCTGATGGTGAGATCAATGCTCTGCCCACCCGCATAGCGCTGCCCCGGTTCAGTCCAGGTCATAGAGGCTTGAAAGCTTTCCCCCTCAACTTCATCTCGATATGTTCCACTGCCGCGGCTGATATTGTATGTTACTGTATGCACGCCGTCCTGAGGTGGCCTTTCTTCAACATCCACTGAAATCAGTTCCCAGTATCCACTCTCTTCCTGTGCCAGTACCTGTGCCGTTCCACTTGCCGGCATTACCATCCACAGGCTTACGATACACAGGGCCATCCAGGTGCAGCGGTGCCATAATTTATTCTTCGTGATCATAACGTCTCCCCATCCCATTTTTACATCGTCCGTAATTTCTGCGGAGTATTTGCAGCCAAGGCAGCGTTTTATTTAAATTTCCTGATCGCCGACGTATGCAGCAAGAAATAACCAAACAAAGTGCTGATCAACGCGGTGAAATGCATTGCCGAGTAGCCGGTGGTAGAAATCGTGGAACACCCACAACCCAACAACATGGGCACGGCCAGCGCAATCCCCAGGCGAAGCGCAAAGGGAAACTTTTCCTGAAACTTTTGCAGCGGCAGCAGCAGCTTATCTAATGGTTTGCGCAGCAGCCATAACAGCAGCGGGACACCGGTAAGAATGACCGGCGTGAGGAAATCTACACCATTCATTCCCCCAAGGGCCAATTGTAAGAGAGTGTAAAAGAACCAGATACCGCCGATCACAACCCCGGGCAGTACAGCCAGAAGGGGCGTAGAGGCAATTTTCCGCCAGCCCTTCAACGGGGGATTTGTTTTCTGGACAGCCGCACGGTTGATGCCTGCTCCAGCGGGCGCCGCTTGTATTGGCGGCTGCGAGGGACTGACGCCGGGCGAACTGACCGATGGTGGCTTTCCCGGCAGCCAGCGGCTCCCGTCATACCACAACAAACTGCCATCCGGAGCACAGGACCACCAGCGCCCTTCCGAGTCCTTCGCTCTCAAACGAGTAAGAGCCGCCGAATAAGCGGCTTTATCCATCCGTCTTGCCTGAAAGTCGGCAGTTAACTGCCGGTAAGCTTGCATCATCTGGTTTAAAGTCATCGGTTGTTGCGCCATGGGCTTCCTTTACCTCTTATTTACAGGTCGTTTTGGCTTTTTTACAGCGGCTGATGATGTACTCCCGTACAAATTCAAAGTCATCCAAGTCTGCATAAATCTGATTATGAGACAATTTCTCATTGACATAGATGACGTGTCGCTTTTCATCCACCACGATGGATTTAACTTCTTCAAAACTGCTTACCAAACTTTGTTTTGATCCGGCCAGAATTCCCGCCGCTGCCGCCTGAATATTCCCGGTCATCACCCCTGCTAAAGAAACGATCATCGATAGGACCTGGCTTTTTTTGAACTGCTTTTGCATCTGGATATGCCTGACTTGCCGATCATCCATCTCAAAAATTACGCAGTACTTTCCTCCATTCAGTATGGCAACGAGGGGATAAGCCAACAGCATCAGCCCCGTGACAATCCCGGCAACCATGCCCATGATTTTTACAAAGGCGAGAACTGCCGGGCCAAAGCCATCACCCAGACTCAGAAAAAAGACTAAAAGAGCCGGCGCTAAAGCTGCCAACAGCAGTACCTTCCAGATTGTGATAACCAGGGTGGGGTTCTTCCACATATTCATTTCATATACCCACCTCAGTATGCCGTCCCCACCCATTACCACGCCAGGACTTACCTGCCGGTTGGGTTGTTGACCAACAGTTTCCCTTTCCGGAAGCGCTTCATCAACCGGCGCACCGCAGTTTTCGCAAAAGCGATCGCCTTCGGAATATTTCTGACCACATTGTTTACAAATCATCGCTCGGATCCTTCCAGGATGCCCGTCCAATTTTTAGTGTTTACCTATGCGTACTGTGTTTTAGCTTAAAGATCAAACCACCTGCAAATTTACCGTTTATTGGATTATGGCCAGTATTTCCTGCCCGGGTATTTCAACCACCAGCGTTCCTCCACTAAATTGCGGAGCGCTTGATAAGAAAAGGCGGTTGCTTTCAAAAAAGTAGAGGCCCTGTCCATCCTGACTCCACAGTGGACTTCCGGTAAAAAGCGGAGACAATTCAACCGGATTGCTGTTGTTTTCTGTAATCCAAAGGCCGGTATTCATAGGAGATGCCCACGCCCAGTAATCCCCGGTTGGTGACGGATAGGGTATCAACCCTTTTACTTCGGGCCGAATCTCCAGGCTGATATACCCATACTGACCATTGTAGTAAATATATTGAAGGCCCTCATCCCCATAAACTGTAAAAAGGTTCCCCTGTGGAATAAAATCGATACCATATGCGGTCACCTGTTCAAATTTCTTGCGGCCAATTTCGCCAGAAATTGGGCCATCAGCGCCAAGGACCGGAACGCTTTCACCAAAGATCATCAAACCGATTTCCAGCGGTTCACTGCTGCCGCAATTATCGTAGTCATACGCAATCGAAAACATTCCGAATTGATTTTCGGGGTCGTAGGCAACTGCAGTAAAACCTTCCCCCACAATCACCTGCTGATCAGAACTGGCTGCATCCACAATACGGAGATTATAGGATCCCCCGCATAAGCGGCCGATGCTATTGATTAAAAACCGGCTGTTATCCATCCAGACTACAAATTCTTCCCCGTTGCTATCCAACGTTTCCAGAAGTTGTGCCTGGCTGCTTTTAAAGTCATAGACCCACAAGCCCGCCATATCTGATCCCGCGCCGGTACCAAAGGTGTTCACACTCACATATTGGAGAAACTGCCCGTCCGGGGACCAATGCAAAGCAGCGGCATGCCCGGCTTCATCCGTCAGGCGGGCAACTGAATTATCAGACCGATTAAAAAGATAGATATCCGCGCTGTCGCCATCCCGGGCAGCTATGAAAGCCAACCGGGTCCCATCCGGCGACCAGGCAAGGCTGTCCGAGTACTGCATCGCCCCAAACGCTTCAAACGCCGGATCACCATGTGTATCCTCCATACTCGGTTGGATGATAGGCCCGGTCAATTCCAATTGCAAAATGGGTATCCGTTTTTCAATATCCAGCACAACTAACAGAGGGTTAATTGAAGCCCCTCCGAAGCCGGTAATATATGCGAAAAGTTTTTTGTCCGGAGACATCCCCATATTAAGATCCGAAGGAGCATCCAACAGATCATAACTGATTTGTACTGCTTCCTTCGTCAGCCCATTCACAACCCAGATGCCTGAATCGGTTATTGCCAGAAGGCGCTCTCCCGGGAGGCCGCCTTGCTCATCCAATGCTTCAACCTGAGGGACGAGCTGCACTGCTTCATCGGGAACCGGCGTATCAATTGGATACTCCGGAACGGCTTGCCCCCCCAAAAAACCATTGGAAAACAGATCTTGCCAGGACTGGCCTTGATTGCGCAGGTAAACAAAACCCGCCCCGACGATTGTTAAACAACAACAACCGATGATCACCAGGATGATCACAATAGTCCAAATCCGGGATTTCGCAGGCTTTTTTACTTCCGGTTGACCCAGGGTGGTTTCTTCTCTCGGCATGCCGCCCCCACCGACTACGGAAGCAGGTAAGTCCTGCTGATTTGAATTTTCATGAACTGCTTCTGGATTTGGCAACTCTACGCTAACCGGCGCACCGCAGTTTTCACAAAAGCGGCTGCCCTCAGTAAATTCCTGACCGCATTTTTTACAAATCATCACACAGATCCTTTCAAGTTATCAGGTTTCTATCACATACCTTATTTTTCAATGAGCGATGTGATAAATTGCAGCAATAGAATCCGTCTTTTTAATTAAAGAATATTCGGACGCATTCTTCAAACCCAAGGCAGAGGATCGTTAAAAAACCACTGCCGTTTAATCATCTTGCAAAGACTCTGCTTAAAAGCTATTTAAATTACGACTTCGGAAAGAATTGTTGCTGCCTTCAAGGATTGATTTAACCTATAAAAATTACCCCGGACATTGTTAAATTATATCAATAATCTATATTTGGAAAAAAACAAACCGGTGTTTTCCAGGTTTTACAACATAGTTGAGCCCTACTAAATTATAAAAAACCTGGCGCTGTCGAGGTCTCAAAACAACTCCCCCTCGATAAAAACAATTATATCCCGCTTCCCCGTAGAGTCAAATCCAACAACCGCGGCAGTCCCCCTCCGCGCCATGTCATGCAGAGCCCGGCGGGCGAAGCATCTCTGCCCCCCTTCTCTGCCGAATCCGCTTTGAGGCAGACCCAACACAAGCGCCGGACCAGAAGAGCGCTTTGCCCGGCGGTAAAGAGAACTCAAGTCAGGGAACCGGGGACTGCGTCACAGATCCGATGATGGCGCAGATTTAATCCATCACGTCCGTTAATCATGGGCCTTTGCTGCCCCTGGGCTTGCGCTTCACCGCCAGCAGCCGGCGGATGTCTTCCATCACTTGCTCCGAGTCAATTGTCAAGAGCACCCATTTCCCGTCGTGATAGGTTGTGGCCTGGTCGTACACCTCCAGGGTGGACTGTGACAGATCCTCCCGAATGGCCTCCACCTTCTCCCGCTCCTGCCCGCCGAAAACAATCAGCAATGCAAAGCGACTCCGCTCGGGCGCCAGTGTGCAGAAGGATTTGCTCTTTTTGTAACGGAGGGACCAGCCATGTTTTTTACCGCCATAGAGCCATTCCGGATTGAACACGCCCGGATAAGTCCGTTCGATCCACCGCGTCAGGTCCTGCCAGTAGCGGTAAGGTTCTGCCCCCATCCAGGCTTCAACCTGACCAGCGTCCGGCGGGTTATCGCGATCCGTCATCCTGAGGTTTTGTTCGGTCATTGACAACTCCCATCTGTATCCCTTTTAGAACTTTCCCACCCATCGATGTCATGCTGAACACGGCAGGCAAAGCATCTCTGGGCATCTCCCCGGCGAGACCGGCTTTAAAATCTCCTCATTATTCGCCGCCCCACACTCCTTTGACATAGGACAGCTTTTCACAGATCAAATTATCCCGCATGCGGAAGATATCAATTCCCCGGATATGTCTCTTCTCCCCTGCTGTGTCTATCCATTCATACCTCCAGCGCAGAATGCAGCGGAGGCCAAGGCCAAAGACTTCCTCAATTTCGATGTGCGCTTCGGGTGACTCGCGGAAGAGACCCTGCCAGAACTGCGCAGCGGCTTCCTTCCCGGCATACACCGTGCCATCCGGGGCCGGCCCCGGATTTTCGATAACACAATCGTCGTTCATAAGCTGCAACATACCGGCCACATCGTGGCGGTTGAAGGCTTCATTGAATTCAAGAACCACGCGCACTGCCGATTCCAACCGCGACATGCGGATTGGGCTCATATCCTCACACCTCCTCCGGCACAAAGCCGGTTATGCCCACTTCTATCATACCAATACCAGTTGTGCGTGAATATATCGTATGTTCACTTTTTCGGAATAAACATCTTCAACTTTGCAGCATTTAAACAGCGTCAGGCTGGTCAGAATTCAGGCCGAGCCAGGCTTCAGCTCCCGCAATATTTTTGAAAAACCGCACCCCCAGTCCGCGGTTCCTGGCTACGGTTTCCCAGAATTTGCCATCCTCAATCTGCCGGGGCTGGCACACAATCGCGACTCTTGTAACCTTGGATGCATGTTCCGCAATGAATTCGGCAGACGCAAAGATATCAAAAGTATTCAAAGCATATTCCAGTTCGGTCTCATCGCACAGCACCCGCGCACTGCCATGTGCACGCACAGCATCCACAATAGCTATGCCAAATCGATGGACCTCTTCCAGGGATTCGGCCCGCCCGGAAGCTTTAACACGCAACAGATTGTCGGTAATAAGGAACTCATATTGAATGTCCATAAACAGCTCCTTTTTCCCCGGATGTAATACTATAGATATTTATTACTATAGCGCAATTGTGCTGAAGATTCTACATCCAGCTTGATGAAAAGGAACAATAGGGCTGTGCAATACACACCGCCTTGGATTCAACCTCTCATATTCCCCTCCTCATATATAAACCCCACTGCTCTGTCGTGCAGTGGGGTTTATATACGGACGAAAAAAACCATCTGTGTTGTCTCACAATACTTCAGAAAACACGATGGCCAACCTGTTCTCGCTACAAAATGAAATACCTCTTCAATTTTTGGATTTCCAGGTCTTGAATCAGGCTCATCATTTTCTTGGACTTGTTTGAGAATTCAACCATAATGTTTTTTATCTCATCCAGACTTTCCCCTGCCCATGCTTTATTGAGCAAAGAATTCGCAATATTATGAAACTCTTCATGTTCCATCCACAATTGATCATAATCTTCATCACCCAGATTTAAGTATCTGATATTTTCAAGCCACTTCCCAAAAAGGCATTTCTGGCTATCCAGTTCCGGCAATCGCGCCAGTATCCGTTCCCGGATTTCTTTCTCCGGGTGAGCGCAGATCATCAGCGAAGCCCGGATCACATCCCTGCGAAAATCAACAAGATCAAATTGCGCAAGGTACTCCAACCCAAATGGATACTCTGACCAGGCCGGTTCCTTATTCACCAAACGGATAAAATCCGGCAGTGGCATTGGACGGGCATAATAATAACCCTGCGCATGCGTGCACCCGGTAGCCAGAATGATGGAATGGGTTTCTTCATCTTCAACGCCTTCAGCAATAATATCCAAATCAAGCTGGTGTGCCAGATTTACCAGATGCCTGAAGAGCCTGAAATCCATCTTGGATAACGGCGCTCTTTGGGTAACATCCAGTGCAACTTTGATGGCCGTCAATGGAAGTTGGGTGAGCGTAGAAAAAGTAGTATGTCCCGCACTGAAATCGTTTAAAATGATCGATATTCCCTGCGCATCGATTTCACGCAGGATTTTTTGAGTGCTTCCGTCGGACGGGAAAAACGCGGTCTCGGTAATTTCGATGCACAAATTTTCCCGCTTGATCAATTTTCCCGACGTAGAAGCGAATAACGTATCTAAAAATTCATCATCGGCAAAATCTTTTGCCGATACATTAAAAGAGACACAAAGCGAATCGTCTATCCGATTCAGCGCCGTTAAATCCTCTACAACCTTAGGGAGCATTTGCTGGGTGATCTCCGCGATAAAACTGGTTTCTTCAGCCACAGGAATAAATACGTCCGGGGGAATAATTGAACCATCAGGCCCTTTCCACCGGATCAGACTTTCTGCACCACAAATTTTCCCGGTAAACAAAGAAACAATAGGTTGGTAAAAGAACACAAACTCATCATTTACCAATGCTTTTGCAATCTTCGAAAGTTTAATTCTGTTTTTCATGTTTTTAAACTGCCTCAATTTTGATAAGCAGGTTGATTGACAGATGAGAAAACAGTCGGACAATCAACTGAAATAGATAGGATAAACTGCGAAGGGATTCTGTCAGGACATGGCTCAGGTAAAATCCCCCAACCATTTTTATTATATAGTTTTCTCTCTCACAGAGTCAAACCGAACCGTAGACACTATACAAAAGCCCCGGTGAAACCCAATACAAACCAAGTTGAAGCAGACTTACATGCATCTTAAAGGTCTGCTCCATGGATTGGGCCGCTCCGGCTGGCGATCCGATGCACCGGTCGCGATTCATGAGACTTACGATACTGCGTCTTCCCGGCACACGGATGCGACCGCGGCCATGGGTTAACAGTCCAAATGCCAAGCAGCCATCCCAGGATGCCTACCCCTGCACCAAGGACATGGTTCACAACGCTCCCACCGGTTCCGGGTACATTCAGCCATCTATTGAATGCCAGCGTCCCCTCAATAATCAGTTCCGGAAGGAGGACCACAAATACAATACCTGCCAGGAGGGTGGCAGGTATTCCCGGAGCGAGTCCAAATTCATGTTCGGCCCACCGTGGGAAATAGTCCATCCAGCTCCTCTCTTTGCTGTATCATTCGTTAAAGACCGGCAGATTCCCGGTCTCTCTTAGCGTTTCATTCAACACAAGCACCAGACTATAAATGGATAGAATCAATAACGGGAAATGCAGTACGCCGATCCACCAGTAAGCTGGGGTTATCACAAATTCAAGTACCATGTTTCCCAGACCCATTACAAACCCGACCAACCCACTGACCGCCAGCACTGTCCGGTTCACACCGGGGAAGTACAGCACCAGCACCGCCAGATACAGCGGTGTGACCATGCAAAAGGACAGGCTCGCGCCAGAGGTCAACAGATAAACAGGGTTGAAGTCGGGCCCCAGCGTATCCGGGTTGAGAGGTTCCCAGAAGGATACCAAAGCCAGCAGCAGCGGCCAGTATTCCCACACTGCTTTCTTTTGCATTTCAAACCTGTTTTTGGGAGCAACGGCTTCCCAAAGCCATAACCCCGCCAGGATGAGAAAAGTGACCCCATTTGCAATGCAAACCGCCAGGCCATAGGAATCCCCCACAGAAATGTTTTGCAGCAGCGCCATCAAAGTATAGGACAAAGCCGCGTAAACGCCAAACAAACGCGCCGCCTTTTTCCCCACGCAGAAAACCGCAGCCAAAAAAACCAGAGTCGCGATCTGGAAAACCGGGAACAGCCCGGCAAAGCTGCTCTTGATGGAATGGGTCACAATATAAGCATTCACAGCACCCCATTCACGCAGCCTGTACCCCTGTGAAGCGTACGGCGGAATACACTGCGGCAGCAACACCAACAACAGGAACCACCACCGGCGTCCTGCTGTTTCAATCCATTCCCGGATGAAATGTTCTTGTCCCATGCGGATCACCTCTCCACGAGGAAACCGGCCTTCACCCGGTCTCTTTACCCCACCCGGTTGAATGGACCAGCCCCATCACCTTTTCCGGGCGCCGGGTTGAGAACGCAATATCCTGGACCGGCCCTTTCTTCCTTTTCAGCATGACAACCAGCCTGGGATGCTCAAGAAAATTGAACATGGCCCGGTATCTTCCATCCAGCCAGGTGAAATGAATCCCGGCCCCGCCGATCCGCCAGAGAGATGTCGGATCCACGTAGCAGGTGATGATATTCTCAAAAGGAATCGTCCATTTAAAAATCCCAAACTGGAGCTGGAGGGCATCTTCGCTCAATTGGATGATGAGGGTCCTGTAGTTCAATGCGTAAAAGAGAAAGAAGGCAAACAGACCGAAAGCCGCAATGCTCCACACGCCGGAGGCAGCGCTCTGCCCAAGACCCGCAAACAGCACAAAAAACGAGAGCGCAAACACCACAAAAAGACCCTCCGTTTTGTTGGAAGAAACGCGTTCAATATAGACCGGATCGTGAGTCATCATTCTGCTCCTTCCCCTTCCACATATCCTCGAGGATAGCCCCATCGGCAGTGGACTGTCCACGACAACGGGTGGTCCGGATTAATTTTTATAAAAGAACGCCGGGGTATCAGGAAGCTTTAGAGAAGCGTTTTGGATGCTTAAAATCATTATAAGATCTTCCCTCCAGGAGTCAAACCCCCACCGAAAGAACACCCCCGGAGAGAATGCAGAAAAAGCCAGATGCCTCTCTATCCGGCCTCCGCGCAAAGGGTTGAAAGCGGTTTATTTTACGATCAGATAACTGCCGACAAATAGAATAATCACGCCGATCGCGCGGGGCAAATCAATCGGCCGGACGGCGACCCCAAACAACCCAAAATGGTCAACCGCCACGCCCATTAGCAGCTGTCCGACAATGATCAGGGCCGTCGTCATGGTACCGCCCAGGCGCGGCAAAGTAACATTAATCGTCTGGTAAAGGATCACCCCAAAGATTCCCGCACCCAGCATATACCAAGGCAAGGTATGCCAATCCCGGATTTTCTCACCGCCTCGCATAAACAAATAAACGCCGGACAAGACCATCCCGCTGAAATGGATGATGAAACTGCTCGCGATTCCGCCGACTCGCTGTCCCATGGCGCCCCCGATCGGGGTCTGCATCCCCACCGATACCCCGCCAACCAACCCAATCAAAATCACCAGCCAGTAGGCCATAGAATACTCCTTGTTGAATTCGATTTTAACATTGGAATTATACAATGGATACCCGGATAATCGGCCTGCTGTGAAACATGTAAAATCTGGCAAATAAAACAAGCTCCAAAAGCGCCCCCGTTTCAGATTCTGAACGCCTGCCACAGCATAATATCACGAATTAAAATATACAGCCTTCGCCGTGGTCCGCACCTTTCAGACACCAGGCCCCAGTATTGTCATTATGCTATCCTTACCGCGCGATTCCCCACAGTTTGACCAGACCCATCATAACCGCTGGAAGCCAGCAGGGTGCTATCGGGAGAGAATGCTAAGCCCTGAACGCCATTGTAATACGCTTCATGATGAGCCCGAAAATGGTAGAGCAGTTTGGAATCTGTCGTCCGGAAAATGCAGATTGTCCCATCTCCTAATCCCGCAGCGATCAGTTCACCATCGTCAGAAAAAGCAATAGCAGCCACCACCCATCCTCTGGAACTTTGGGGTTCTGGAATTTGAAGATCTGGCAGAAATTGATCTTCCACAATGTTGTAGGCATTAACATTTCCACTGGCGATTGCCGAAAGCGTTCCATCCAGAGATAAAGGTATATCCGATCTTATTTTGTCCGGTGGTATCGTGATAGAGATAATATCGATTCGCCATTCTTTTTCAACTCTTTCCAGAGTGCTGTTAAAAGTCCCTTGAATGCCACCTCCGTATTTAATCGTGCCAGTAACCTTGGCAACAATGCCTTGTGGATTATCGGGATTATTGTTCACGACAGTGGAGATATTTAGATTTTGTACAGATATACTCTGGTAATCTTTAAAAAGAAAGTAGTTATTGTCTTCGAGCAATTCCTCCATTTTTGAAATCGGCACATTCCGCTGTGTCCGTGGAGAAAACAAAGCATAAGCACTCTCAGCATCCTTTGCTTCCATGTATTTCATATAAGAATCAAGAACGGACTCGATGGGTGCTTTTTCTGTTTTGATTTTCACTAATCCAAGACCAGCAACTGCCAATATTGTTACACAGCAAGAAAGCACAACAGCAATAACACCTAAAATTATCCATAGATTTTTATTTGATTTTTTAGGCTGCGGAGAAATAACATCGGATGCAATTGGAAGCACCTCTGATGATGATTCCAATGAAGGTTGTTGCAATTCATTTGTCATATATTGAATCCATTCTTCATGTAAATTTCAATGACTCTTGAGAACTGTCACCCAGTTATTACATCAACAGATTTAAACTATCCAGCACTGTTGCCAGATAACAAAATAAGCAAAAAGAATCGGGTTGGGATGGGGCTTTTAGAACAACACCCCCTTTATTAAGACCATTATATACTTCTCCCCCGCAAAGTCAAATCAAATCACGAGCGAACAGCTGGCACTGCTCGCGATCAGGATATTCTCACGCAACGGTCAAAGGTGGACCAAGCAATTCCATATCGTGGGCTCGCCATAGTTCCGGATCCAGGGGCGGCATTGCGTTGGCCCCAGTTACTTCGCGAAAGAAAGATTCCATTTTTCCCGCGGGCATAAAGGCAATCAGGATCCTTCCGCATGTGCCGCCTGTAAAGGCCCACACGTGCGGCACTTTGCGCGGTGCCAGCAGCGAATCACCCGGGTTCAATCTGAATTTTTCTTGCCCCACTTCGAATATAAACTCACCTTCTACCGTGTAGAACCACTCATCCTGATTGGTATGCAGATGCCGTGCGGGGCCACCTTTCTCTCGAAAAGTGTTCTCAATAATGAAGATATCATTGCCGTTCTGTGGGGTCACCTTGAAGCTGATAGAGCTGATACCGAGCCCCCGGTGCTCCCCGAATCGATCTTGCCCCGCGCCGACCAAAAGTGCTGGCAGGGGATTGGCCTGAGTTAGAAGAGATTTACCCATAAAACACCATCCTGTTAAGTGCCTATCAGCCTGATATAAGCCACCAGACTTTGCTTTTATCGCCCGGCAGAACGCTGGCTCCAGAGTTTATACTCGGCCGGCCCGGATAAAGTTACCGCAGGCAGCACCCAATGTAGCTTCAATTCCCCAGCGCGTTTCTTCTTAAAGGCTCTCCCCGGCCCGCCACATCCCACGCACTCGCGTAAGGAGGGCCCACCGGAATATCATCGATCAGGAACCGTCAAGTTTTGCGACGATTTTAGCGATCCGCCGGTCGCGGGTCTCCTGAGCTTTGGCAGATTCAACCTGGCGGACATATTCTTTACGCATCGAGTTTGACAGCGCGTCAAACGCAGCCGCCGCGCCCGGCTTTTCGGAAAGCGCCGCGGCCAGGTCTTCCGGGACCTCGACAACCCGAGGGGCCAGGTCCAGTTCGAGCGTGACCTCCACCCTGTCGCCGGCTTTAAGGCCGGCCGCTTCCCGGTTTTCCGCGCTCAGGGGCAGCATGAACACGCCTCCCATCACGGCAACCGTGCTGCGATAGGTATACCCGGCAAGACTCACCACAACGGGAGGTCTCTTCTTATCCCCCAACGCGGCCACCGCCTCAACCGGTACCCGCAAACCGGTAGCATTTTTCTCTTTATCTTTCCAAACAGTGGTTATAAATGTTGTTTTCATCCGCTTCTTTTCCCATCTCATCTGCGAGAACTTCAGCGCCGCCCAAAGTTCCGGTATCTATGCTGGCCCGGATCATATCTCGCTGCCTGTTAATCACATTATACATTTCCAGGGAACCATACACAACAATACGGGTAAGTTTTGTCTAATTATTTACCGTAAAGAACCGCCGGAACAAACATAAAAAGCAGAAAATCGCTGCCCTTTTTCCGGGACAACGATTTCAATCCTCCTTAATTTTGCCTATTCACCACGCCGCGCAGCCCCCATGATGGCGCGCCGACCCGCCCGGCAAAGGTTATCCGCTTTCGCTGTGGATGCGGACGGAGAGCTCGGCAATGTCCCGCTCCAGATGCGCCGGGTAGAGCTGCAAGCCGGGAGATATATCCTCCGGTATGCCGTCAAACATCCAGGTGATCCCCAAAAGCATCACCGCGTTGTAATGGTCAAACAGGTCCAGTCCATGCGCTCCCGTCCCGGCGGCCAGGTTCAACAGGCTCCCTTTTGCCAGCAGGAACAGGAAGGTATCTCCAACCTCGTAGCGCTCGATGTGGGCCTTCATCCGCTGGTGAGGCTGCCGGTCCAGCCAGTCGATGTCAATCTCCCGGTTGGAGTGACCGGCATTGAACAGGATCGCGCCGGGCCTCACCCGGCGGAGCTGCTCCTCACGCAGGATCCCTTCAAACCCGGTGGCCGTCACGATCACCTGGCAGCGGGCCAGCCCCTCTTCCAGGCTGACCATTGCGCAGCCATGATGGCGCGCTTCGATCATCCGCACCGGGTCCAGATCGGTGACATGCACAATGGCCCCCAGGTTACGCGCCCGTTCCGCAATCCCTTTGCCAACCGGGCCATACCCGATCACCAGCACCCGCTTGCCAAACAACCCCAACCCGGTCACATGGCTGAAAACCGGCCACACCCCATCGCCGACATGGAAGCGGTTTTCCAGGCGCTCCTTCAACGGGATGCTGTTCCAGTCAAACACCGGGAAGGGTAGATCACGCCCTTTCAAAAGGTTTAAGCCGCTGGTAGTCGCTTCCAGCGCGCCCTTGACCGGAGGTGTCTTATCGAGATAGGCCACGCTCAGTTCGCCACCCATATCGCACAGATAATCGGCGTCAAAATCGCGCACCAGAGCCAGATTCTCCAGATAATCCGCCTGGCTCATTCCTTTCCACGCGTAGACGTGAATCCCTTTGGAAACGGCATAAGCCGCCGCGACATCATTCGTGCTGTCCACGTTGCAGGCCCCCATCGCAATCTCAACACCGGCCTGCTTCAAGGCCAGCAGCATCGGGATGGTGTTTTCCAGGACGATATGTCCCCAATAGGCCAGTCTTTTACCGCGGTAATCCCGCCCCGCGATCTGATTTGCGTAATGCTCCGTAATAGGAGCCACATAGCGGTACCACGCCATCTCCCTTTCATCCACCTGAGCGGCCAGGTCCGGATTCTTTATCCTTGAGGGTTCCATCGTATTGACCTCCTGTGAGCTTCTCAATCATAAAAGCGGCAGGCGGCCAATACGTTGGGCTCCCTGCCGCCGGTGATTATCAAATTACAAATTCATCATAGCATAAACCCTAATGAATGGCACCGCCCCGTGCAATCTACCCGTGTGGTTTTACCCCGCTATATCTCAATCACCCGTGGCAGAACGCTGGCCCCGCCGGTCATCCAGTCCAGCGGGATCACCGCCTGAAAATCCGCAAAATCCTTGCCAATCGAGCGGTAATAGGCCGTCATGTCGGCCATTATCTTTTCCGGCTCCGCGCTCGCCAGCTTTTCCAGCGTGTCATACCCGCCGCCGCACAGGTGCCGGATGGTCCTGCCGCGCACATAAGCCAGACGCGAAAGGTCGGCCCGATGCGCCAGCGCCAGAATTTGGGCTTCGCGGACCCTTGTTTCAGCCAAAAATTCCCGCCGCCCTTCCGCGGACCGGAACCTCTCCAGTACATCCAGGTTGGAACGGATCTTGTGTTTCTTTAACATTTCCACTTCGGCGGGTTTGGGGTCCGGCATGGTGTCCAGCAATTCTTTCAGCGGGATTTTGAACGGGAGCACCCAGCGGAACAGGAAATCTAATACCCCGACCAGCGATTCAAAGGGGAAACCCGTCTCCCGTACAAAGCGCTCGCAGTCGGCCTTCGCCGCCACCCGGTTCACCAGATCGGCATAGTCCCGGACCCCCAGCGCGTCCAGCGCTGCATATTCCTCACGGACCGCGTCAATGAAACCCACTTCCTGCCCGCCCTGACCGTAGCCCTGCTGCAGCCGCCCGGCGTAGGCCCGCGCACCCGCCATGGTATGGCCGTAATGTTCCCGCACGAAGTCGTACTCCAGCACAGCCAGCAGCTTTGCTGTCAGCTGCTCGTACTGCCAAAGCGTCTTTTTCTTGACAATCGTCCAATCGATTTCCATCGCGACCTCGCTTACTTCTGCTCACCCTTGATCTACTCCCGCCACCCTAATGGCTGGTGAAACAACAGACGAAAATATCGGTTGAAAACACAAGTTAATTTTCTTGTTGCATATTTTATTTTCAACAAAAAGTGTAAACTCTCATACGTGACAAAACACTTAGTATTTATATCAAACAATAAAGTAATTTCATTTACACCAAGAAGCAATTAGTCCAATACTTTTATGATTGAATACTAATTTGGTCATCTACAAAAAGTTTCTTTTCCAACAATTCTGCTTTTGCATTTAAAGGATTCTCTGTAAACAATATAATCCGCAAATCTCGAATTGCTCGTGAGAAACAAACGTATGCAAGATTTAAACTTCGTTTCCTTTGCCCATCTGTTGGCTCTTTTCCTACAGTATTTGGTGTTAGAAGCCGAGAAAAGCTAAAATTATTCCAATTCGCTTCAGTATCATCAAACACAACAAGAACTTTTTCAAACTCTTCTCCTTTTGCCCCATGCTGTGTACCAAATGGTGTCAATTCAAGTATAAAATTCCTATAAGACATCAACTCATTGGTTTTATAATTTAAAAATTCATCCATCAACCAATCTTCTTTTTCCAGGCTATACTTATTTTCATCATAAATTTCTGTTCGGGGAGATCTTTCAAGATGCCCCGCAAGGTGTTCTGATACGTTAACAAGCCCAAGTTCACAAGCTATTAAAAGAATTTCCCGAATTGAAGAATCAGACCAAACGGAAACTAAAGTATCTATTGCATTTTGTAGTTTATCTTTAACTTCTTTGACACTTACAAATTCATTAACTCCTTTAGGATCAAGTATTGGGCTATATTTACGTAGGATTCGTGTCATCGTGACTAGACCATCTTTAGTATATGCGTCAACTATTGGTATAAGCACATCCATGAAAGCTTGGGTAGCAAAATGGGTTCCCTTTCTAAATGAATCCTGCGCGGTTTGCGAAGCATATCTACCCGTAAACAAACGATTAAGATTAGAAAATCCAAGCCTATGTGCTATCATCTGCCAAGTCAAAAACAGTTGTTTAACTTCATCTGATTCAGACCAACCAAAGTGAACTAATGCTTTATCAAACTGGATTAATGCTCTAGAGATTTGCTCTAATGAATAGGTATTTCGTTTTCCTTCACCTTTTTCAGCTTGAATAAGGCGTATTTCTACACTTCCGGTTGTGTTATCAAGAGCAGGTACTTGCAATAGATTAGGACGAATTGCATTGAGTAACTTTATAACCTCCTTGGAACAACGATAATTTTCCTTCTTAGTAATCACCACTGCGCCTTGTGGTCCCTCAAATTCTCCAGCACGATTATCATAAATCTGTTGCATGGGGTCACCAAAATATCCAATCATTGGTAATCCATCAATTTGGGCTACTAAATTCAATGATTTCATAACATTAATAAATGTATCTTGCGCTTCGTCGATAAAAATGTATGGAAACTTATGACCAATAATTTTCTGTAGAACGGGATACTTTTCTATCATGATCGAAGCTATCTCAATTACATCATCATGATCCAAATGACCAGTTGAATAATCACGCCTGCCACTATCGTCATAGCTAAACTGTTGCAATTTAGAAACGTTCTCAATATCTACTTTCAATTTCTCAATTTTCACACGTGCTTGAATCGCTGTTTTATTTTGACTTCCATCATCTTTTTCAGCTTGTTTAGCAATCCGTTGTGGAATTAAATCCTTTACAAGAATATTACCAATATCGCGCTGATAGCTTTTTATTAGACTCCATAAAAAACTATGAATGGTAGAGATAAAGAATAATTCGTCCAAGTCTGTGCGCTGCTTAATTACATCAACAGCAGCATTAGTGTAGGTTATACATGCTATTTGTTGACCATTAGAACGAAGTGCTTTGCTTCGCTTTTGACGAACGTAGACTAGGCCTTTGATCAATGACCCCGTTTTCCCTGATCCTGCTCCTGCAATAACTGTGAAATTCTGTTGATTATCAATACATGTTTTAATCTGGATATCCGTTGAAGTGTCTCCATATGTATCCATTACTTCCCCTCATTTAGTTATTTGGGTGTTAAACTTTGATCAAAATTATTAACCTCGATCTTAGGAGTTAATTCCAATTTTTTACTTAACCATTTTAATCCCTTTGTTATATAGCTTGGTGTAATCCAATTTACCTCTGAACTAATCTGATCTAATGCGAATTCTACTTTTTTATAGTTTTTTGACCGCACCGCATTATAAATCTGTTCATAATCATTATTAAAATCTAAAGTTAAAGGCAAATCAACAAAACCATTGATTTTTTTATTTCTTACATCTGAAATATTCTCGTAAATAAAAGCCTCCTCAAATGTTCTAGGAACCATAACTTTATTTTCTCCATATTCAGATACAGTAATAGGTTCTTGGAATGCTAAATATCTACAAAAATTGTCAACGCTTACAACTTTGTCCTTAGGTTTAAGTTTTACAAGATCTGAAATTAAGGTTTTCTTTGTTAATTCTTTTATTGAAGAGTTACTTGTGACTGCACCTAAAAGGTCTGCTCTACAAGTAGTGTTTTTTGTGACCGGATCGACTGAATCAAGATCAGTGATAACTAATGTTGGAAGATTAATAAACTTGAGCAATTCTATAAACTGATGTGCATACGCTCCGCCCAATTCTAATGTTGTTAGATAAACAGTCTCAAGCTCAGAGGCAACTTTCTTTATCATCATTGGCATAAGTAAACGCTCAACAGTACCTTCAACAAGAATAGCAGCATCTGCAAAAAATAAATCACAATGAGTCAGTTTGATAAACTTGCTAAGGAAATTCAGATTATCCAGTTCATTATTTGCTGGATTAAAATTAGCCAAATTAAGAACCTCTGAAGCTATTAACTTACTAGAATTACAAATACACCTTGTTTTAATCCTTCGAAAATAACGAATGAATTGGAAATCAGCTTCGACAATTATATGTGGAGAATGAGTGGTTACTATGAGTTGTTGAACATGCTCTGATTTTCCAGTAATATCCTCAATTTCCTTCATAACATTTCGAATTTGGCGAATAAATGTTTGCTGCACTTGCACATGTAAATGGACTTCCGGTTCTTCAATAAAGACTAATTGACATAAGGGACGATTAATCTCCATCGATGCCCACTGAATTTGAAAATGAGCAATTTGGATAGCAATATAAATAAGATTTTTATAACCTAATCCATTATAGGCTTCAGGTAGTTCATGCTCTGTTTCGTCCTCGATATAAGTAACCGCAGTATTTCCACTTAGTGCCTGTTCAGCATTCAAGTTCGATACTATTCTTAGTGCACGATCATTAAGCCCTGGAAAACCCAAAGCTTTTATTACTTTAATCAGAGGTGAAAATTGTGTTTCATAATGTTTGGTTAAATTTAAATTACTGGTATCAATAACTTCCACGGACTTATTATCAGGCTCTTGTTTTTCAAGATTATACTTATAATAGCTAGCAAACACTGTTGACAATCTATTGCTACGAGCCGAATTATTATCATCAATATTTCTTTGTGCCTCAACATAATCTACGTGCAAAAGCGAGTCTATAGTTTTACGCCCCTCATCCTTCTCCAAGGGATGCAAGGCTAGGTTTTCTTCTCCACTAGAAGAAATAATTTTCTCGAGCACAAAATATTGCAAACCAAAGTATTTTTTCAAATTTCCTTCTTGAGATAAGAAATATGATAAAGATTTATGTTTCGCGTCAACTTGGCCTTTGTCGTGTATAGGGTAACGTAAACGGTAAGAATTATGCAACTTACTTGGTTCATTTACCGCAAAGAGTATGCGTATACCAACCTCGGTATACTCTTCTGCTAAAGATGGCAATAAATAAGCAATTCGACCATACATTGCAGAGGAGACTGAAAACCATAAATCAAGTTCTATTGCTGGCAAAATTTTTCCATAATCAACTTCTGGCTCTAAATCCTTTTCACCAAAAATATTCAACCTAGGAATTACCGAGGAAGAAAAATCATAAATTTGGAAATCACCTTTTTGAGTGACAAAGAGCTTAAACGCTGCTGTGGCTGATGTTTTACCAGAATTATTTGCACCTACAAATATAGTATCTTTTTCTTCCAATTTGATTTCTACATTTTCAAGACGACGAAAATTACGAAGACTATATCGATTCAAGTACATAATTTTTCCTGTCCCTTCCATATTAAAAACAACTAATTGATTAACTAGAATTTTCTATTATGGGAATCTCTGGATACTCAACAAACAATTAATATGCTCTCGTCATTCACCAGGCACGGATCGGCAAAAAAGCGACCCAAAAAGATAATTTCATCACCTTACGAAATTTCGCCCGTTTTCCTTAACTTAAGAAAAGGTCCAAGCACCAGAACAGCGACAATGACAGTGACATAATTGATGCCGCGCCCCATGAAATAACTGTAGACCATGCTCAACAAAAAGCAGCCGCAGAGAATCCACAATGCCAGAACCCGCCCTGCGCCAATATTCTCGAGCAAATGAAAATCAATATGCCAAGTACACAATTAAAGATGACATCCGCAATGCGGACCCACGAAAAGCCCATTGAAAAAGCGCCCAAAAGGTCAATTCCGCATGCTACGACGCTAAGAACGCCACCGATTTTGAGGTACATGACGAGCATCTTGAACAGGGATGATTTTTCAGGGTTGTTTGCTGGTTGACCGGTTTCCTCAATAGTCATTTTATGCTCCAATCTGAGATAAATTTTTATTAAACGCCAGAATTTAAGGATCAATTCCGCGGTTTTTATGGGGCCGGAACAATAATAAGTTCCTGATAGATGCTGAATAAGTGGGAATTCATAAGCTTCCCCCTTCATAAATTAAATTATATATCCATACCCCGCAGAGTCAAATCAACCCCCGCCAATCTTAACGTTGGGTTTCGCAAAAACGCTCAACCCAGCCTACGCTTACCCGGAAAACCAGAGATCCTTCCCCTTTCGGGCAGATATCAGGAGGATATTCCCGCTGCAAAGGCTCGCAGCGCCCGATATAAAACAGGGGATATACCCCAAAAGAGAAACTCGGTTTTTTCAAAAAAACCGAGTTTCTGTACGTTATCCTTTTTTGGGCTTTGTGAAAAACTGCAAAACCAAAAACGCTGCGCTTTATTCCCCGTTCAATCCCTGGAGGTGCTCGGTCTGGTTGAGGCGCGCCTCAACCAGAGCCCCGCTCTCGTCCAGGTCAAACTCGGAAAAGGCGCACGGTTCAATGTAATTAGCATGCTCCCGGATAGAAAGTTTGGTGCCCAGGAAGTGCGCAGCAACGACCCGGTGTACCATGGTATGCGAGACCACAAGCACGCGCTCGTGACCGCCGTGGTTATACAACTCCGGCAGAAGGCCCGTCACCCGGCGCTCAATCTGCCCGACCGATTCCCCGGTCAGCCCGGCGATGCCAAAGCAGTAGACCCACATCCATTCGCGCAGACCCTGCAAAGAGGGCCTGGCCGGGATGAGCAGCTTACCGTTTTCCATCCAGCCAAAGTCAATCTCGCGCAGATCCTCCAGAGGAACGGGGTCCATCCCGATCACCTCCGCGATCGCCTGCGCCGTCTCCATCGCCCGCCCGATCGGGCTGGCGTAAAACGCGTCAAAACTGCGCCCGCGCATTGCCTCTGCCACCCGGCGGGCTTCCTCCCGGCCGCGCGCGCTCAACGGGCTGTTGGTGAGCCCGTTTAGGATGCTGCGCTCCATGTTCTCCGTAGTGCCATGCCGGACAAAAGTGATCTGCGGCATATTTTCCTCCCAATCCGATGTGTAGAAATGCCCACAAAGCGGTGTGCTTCATTCAACATTCTTTGCACATTATAATGCAAAAGCGGGAGGGCAGCCCTCCCGCTTAATTCGGAATTCTCATGCCGGTCGGGCTCATGCCAGTCAGGCCGGTTTTAGGGCCGTGACTTTAGCGCTGAAGACCGCCTGGTACACATCCTCTTCCGGAAGGCCGCTCCGGTCCACCTCCTCCAACTGCTCCACCGCCTCATCAATCACCTCACGCGGCAGGGCTACCGGGGCCAGGGTAATTTCCACGAAACCGGCTTCCTCCAATAGGGTCACAAATTCTCTTTCCTCCAGCGCGCCGGAAACGCACCCCGCCCAGGCCGCCAGATTCGCTTTCACGGCATCCGGCAGTGGGCCGCGGGTGACAATATCACTCACCGCCAGCTTGCCGCCCGGCTTGAGCACCCGGAAGGCCTCCCGGAAGACCTGGGGCTTATCCGGGCTGAGGTTGATCACGCAGTTAGAAAGGATCACATCCACCGTCCCGTCCGCGACCGGCAGATGTTCGATCTCACCCAGGCGGAACGTCACATTCTCCGCGCCCAGTTTTTCTCGGTTGGCGCGCGCCCGGTCGATCATGGCCGGAGTCATATCCACGCCGATCACCACCCCGCCCGGCCCCACCCGTTTCGCCGCCAAAAAGCAGTCGATTCCTCCGCCGGAGCCCAGGTCCAGCACCGTCTGCCCCAGCTGAAGTGAGGCCAGCGTCACCGGGTCGCCGCAGCCCAAAGCAATCTCTGTCACCTCTTTGGGAAGCTCCAGCACGTCCGGTGTTTCGTAAAGCTGCTTTACCCCGGCCAGTTGCTCCGGAGTCAGGTCGCCCGATGAACCACAGCAGCTGCTTTGCCCGGGGGCGCAGCACCCCGCCCCTTCTGCGATGACCACACCCTGCAACGCAGCTTTTTCGTAACGCCGGCGCACATAAGAACGGATGCTGCCATCCTCAAGTCCATTTTTCACGATCCAATCTCCTTTTCATATAAATATATTTATATACTTCAATGTGTTTGTCCAAAAAAATATCTAGGTCATTCCAGCGAGACCTTCTGGTCAGGGGCAAAGTTTTCGGCCAGGGTGCAGCACCCCGAGGCGATCCGTTTCTGGTTAAGGGTATAGAAAATCTGCTTGCCCTCCCGCCGGGTCTCCACCAGATCCACCATGCGCAGGATGTTGAGATGGTGCGACACCGTCGGCTGGGAAACATCGCCCAGCGCATCCACAATCTCATTCACGCTCAGCCACTTGCAGCAGCATAACCGCATAATCTTCTGGCGGGTGTCGTCTGCCAGCGCTTTGGCAAAATCTACGGTGTCAATTTGTGTGTCTTTCATATAGACATCCTTCTATATGATAATACTAAATGTTTATTTAGCTGTCAAGCTTTTTGTTATTTCTTTCCCCGTCAAAATGCCGGAACCATCGGATCGCAAGGAAAATCATCCCGTAAATCCAATCAGGCAGTTTCCTTATCCCGAGAACCTGTCCGCCCAGCCCGCTCAAAATGGAACGCGCACAGCGGGTCACCGCTGCTGATCAGCCGGTCGCGGGTGAATTGAATGCCGTATTTCTCCGGACGGATTTCCTCATACCAGTTGCGGTCCCACCCGCACATCACCCGGGTCAGGGCAGGGACGCCGTGCGCATCAAAGAAGGCGAACATCCGGCAGCGCTTCACATCGGCGTAGAAGTAGGTCTTGCGGTCAGTGCTGTAGGTCACCTCCAGCGCACGCCCGAACCCCAGGGTGTTCAGCAGCCGGTACACCGCTCCAAACGGGATCAGCGGCCGCCGGAACGCGGGCAGGAACCCCAGCCCGAAACGCACGGCAAACTTGACCGGCCCGCGGTATGCCTGCCGCATGGCCTGCTGGAGCAGGGCCACCCGCGCGGCCAGCTCGGGCACCGCCGGCTGCAGGGCCTCATCCGCTGCCAGCAGCAAACACATCAGCCACAGCAGCCAGGCCGGGACACCCTGCTGCCGCCATTCATGGTTTTCAACGCGCAGCGCTCTGGCCCGGGCCCGAATACCCCGCCGGAATGCCCCGAGTCGCCGATCCAGCGGCAGTCCCTGGTAAAGATGCTTCAACATCGCGCTGCCAAAGATTTTAATGATCCAGACCAATTTCCATCCTCCACTCACCCACCATGCAGGCAGCCGGATATACCGGCTTGAGAGACCTTCCCGGTAATTCCATTGTAGGGCAATTCAGGTTCCCTGTAAACCTGCCGGTTCTCCAAAAATGACTGCGTCCAGATTGCAGCACCCCCTTATTTCTTGTATTTAAGGACAGACCGGATTAAGATATACTGACAACATCGTGAGCCACATGCAGCACTAACACACCGGCCGGTTAACGGAGGTCAGAACTTTATGTCAGCGCAACCCGAAGCACAATTTCCTACTCCTATGTCGTGTGACTGGGCCTACACCTATCCGGCAGAAATTATGGTCTGCGCGCCGGACGGGCAGATTCTGGAGATGAACCGGACGGCAATCCGGCAATATGAGCGGGAAGGCGGCGCGCGGATGATCGGGAGCAATGTTTTCGACCATCACCGCGAACCGGCCACCAGCCAGCTGCGCGCCATCATCGCCCGGAAGCAGACCACCACCTACACCACACAAAAAGAGAACCGCACCACCCTGGTGCGCATCGCGCCCTGGTTTCAGGAGGATGAGTATGCCGGGTTTGTGCTGATGACCTTTGAGCTTCCGGAGCATTTGCCTGACATTGTAAAGGACTAGCCGTTCAGCCTTCAGAATTCATTAACAACCCTTTCGGCAAACTCGTCCTCCATAACGGGTCAACCATCCAGAGATGGGATCACCCTACTGACGGTTGAAAGATGGATCAAACGGTGGTTCAATAGAGCAGATCTTAAAATTTTGTTGGGGAGACTGATATGAAAATACTGGTTTTCGGCGCGGGCGTTTTGGGCTCGCTGTATGCCGCCCGGCTCCAGGATGCCGGGCACGAAGTCACCATTCTGGCGCGGGGAGAACGCGTGGAACAGATCCGGGAACACGGCCTGGTTCTGCTGGATTCTGCCTCCGGGGTGGAAACGTTCACCCGGGTAGAGGTAGTGGAAAAACTTATGCCGGAAGATGCCTATGATCTGGCGATCATTCTGGTGCGCAAGAACCAGCTGGCGGATATACTGCCCCTGCTGGCCGCCAACCAGGGAGTGAAGTCTTTCCTCTTCATGGTCAACAACGCAGCCGGACTGGAAGCGCTCATCCAGGCCGTCGGGCGCGAGCGGGTCCTGATGGGCTTTCCCGGTGCGGGTGGGACCCGCCGGGGATACATCGTCGAATACGCCCAGGTTTCCGCCCAGACCCAACCCACCACCATCGGCGAGCTGGACGGGACGCGCACCGCACGCATTGAAGAAATCGCCGCGGCCTTCCGCGGGGCCGGTTTCCCGGTCAGCATTTCCTCCAACATCGATGCCTGGCTCAAGACCCACGTGGCCCTGGTCAGCCCGATTGCCAACGCGCTCTACCTGGCCGACGGCGACAATTACCGACTCGCCAAAACCCGCGACGGGGTCGTGCTGATGGTGCGTGCCATCCGCGAAGGGCTGAAAGTGCTCGAAGCCAGCAATATCCCCATTACTCCGGCCAAATACCGTTATATCCGCCTGGTTCCCGAGCCCATTCTGGTGAGCATGATGCAGAAAGGCTTCGCCACCCAGCGCGCCGAATTGGTGATGGCCCGCCATGCCAACGCCGCCCGCGATGAAATGGGCCTGCTGGCAGCCGAGTTCAAACAGCTTGCCGTGCAGTCCGGGGTGCCCACCCCTTCCATGGATCTGCTCGCCTCTTACATTGACCCGGTGACCCCTTCCCTCTCCGAAGGCAGTGCCTCTCTCTCGCAGAACTGGCGCGGGCTGTGGGCCATCGTTGGCGGTCTGGCCCTGGTCAACCTCGGCATTGGCTTTCTGATTGCCAGGGGGAAAAAGGGGCGGTGCTGCTCCCCTTCCAAAGACAAAACCAACTAAAAACAGAGGCGCGATTTGCGCCTCTGTTTATCTTTTGCACCCATTTTACGCCAGGCCTGTGCCTCACACGCTACAAGGCATGCTCCACCCAATTCACTTCCGTTTCCGAGATGTGGGCGGCCCGCCAGTTCCGGCAGCGCTGCGCCAGCTCCCCAACGGTCTGGTAATAATCCGGCTCACCGCGCCGCTCGCGTTCGTATTCCACATAAGGTCCCAGCTTTTCCCAGCACTTGAGCACCATGAGGCTCATCCACGGCAGGACGGTTTCCTCCGGGATCCAGCGCTCCTGGGTCAGAAAAGCTACCCGGTCGAGTGAATTCAGCACCCGTTTGACCGATTCGCGTCCGTTTTGCGATAGCATCGGCAGGCCCTTCTCCGGATCATCCGGCAGGTTGAGGTACACCCAGCGCCGGGCATTGACATTCTCCGGAGAGTTCAACTCCTGGAACAGGCGGTCGGCCACGTCCAGATGGCGGGCACTGGAAAGCTCATCCAGCTCACGGTATGCCAAAATCCCGCCTCCCAGGACCGCCGCGGCGGCCACCGCCGTCGACAGCGCTTCCAACATGGGCCAGAAACCCGTCTGAACATGCAGCAACGTCAGAGCCAGCCAGACTACAAGCCACCAGCCGACCCATAAGATAAACCCGGCCACCGTAACTCCGGCGACGATCCATAAAACGCTCCGGTCTGAAACAGGTTTTTCACTCATCAGCACGCTCCTGCGATCCTTCCTTCCATTATATATGATTCCACGTTCCACAAAGCAGGATTCTACGACCTCGGACTCTCCAACCTTAAACAAAAAATAGAGCGGCAGCCGGCAAATCGGATATGATAAAAAACAAAAGGAGGACAGATGAAAATTGAACTGCTGTACTTTGAAGGATGCCCTTTCTGGCGGGAAGGTCTGGCCGTGCTCCGGGGCGTGCTGGCCGATGAAGGCCTGCCGCAGGAGATCGAAATGCTCGAGATCACCGGCCCCGAACAGGCCCAGGTGGAACGTTTTCTTGGTTCGCCTTCTTTCCGGGTGAACGGTGTGGATCTCTGGCCGGAAGAACGCGAGCGCTACACCCTCACCTGCCGGACGTATGCCACCCCGGACGGGTTAAAAGGTGCGCCCACCCCGGATATGCTCCGCGAGCGGCTCATCCCCCGCGCCACTCGGCCGGATTAATCCACAAAAAAAGGGCTGCCTGTTCCGGCAACCCCGCATGGGTCTTTTTTGAGATAATCCGCCGTTACGCGTTCAGGATGCGTTCCATCAGGAACGTATAGGCCCATTTGGCCTTATCCTCACTGGCAAAATCGAAGGAATACTGCCCTGCCGCAGTGACAATTGTGATCTGGCTGATCTTGAACACAAACCCATCATCCGAAGCTGCCACTGCGGTGATCCTTTTGTAAGGAATGGACATCATGTTCTTGTGGTTGAGGATCACGGCCTGATCATAGAAAACCACCCGTTTATCCGTAAAGCCGACAAACCCGGTGAAAGCATCTTTACAGTCCAGCACTGCGTGCAGCTTCTCTCCTCGTACAATATACGGTTCAATACGCTTGACCTGAGGAGTCAGATCATAGATCAGGTCTGTTTTTGGCTGAGATCTCTTTCTTCCGGTGTGTGCTCTTGAAGGGGTCATGTTTCTCTACTCACTTTTTTCACCAATTGTACTGTATTTTCAGCACTCAAAGCCCTTAAAAACATTATTAAATTGTTAAAATTCTCCTAAAACCCTCCGGCCAGGTTCGTCAGCCCGCCCAATCCGCCAAAAGCCAGCAGTGAAATCACAAACACCAGCACGAAGATTCCCAGAGCAATGAGGAACTGAGCAACAAAGTAATGCCACCACACCGTGAACGCCCGGAGCATAAAACTGCGGCTGAACAGGGTGGTTTTTGGAATCATTTCGCGGATAAAATCTGCCAGGGACCTGTTCTCGCTCGCCATGCGTTCAATGGTTTCCTGGTGGGCCTGGTTTTGAGATTCCAGAACTTCAATCCGGTTCTCCAGATGTGTAAGATACGATGTCAACTCGTTTAAATTATTGAATTTTGCAGGTTTCTCAGACATAATTCCTTCCATCTTCCCAAACTGGGTAAATCAAAAGTTTCATCCATACAATTATATAATGAAGGTGCAGGTTTCGTTCCAGAAACCGGTTCCTTATTGCAGCTTCGCCTCCGTCCTTTTGCTGCGCCCTTGGGAAACATCCCCTCCATTTGACCGGCAGCAAAATCCACACGGTTGGAGGGTGACAAAGCGCCACATTCTTTCTACAATATGATACGATTGCCTAAAAGTAAAGTACGCTTAATACGGAGCAGCAACGGAAAAAGCACCCTTTCATCGAATCGAAAAGTGCATGGCAGAGTATAATCACTTGGGTGTCACTGCGAGTCACCGGATGTTCCCGGCTGCTCTGGGCGCGGCAGACTCCAGTCAACACAACAACCGTTGTTAGCGATCATGAATCCCAGGGAGGGGTTTATATGCCCACTATTGAAGTCCATAATATTTCAAAATCTTTCGGAAAAAACCGTGCCGTGGATGACATCTCATTCGATGTCAACGGCGGCGAAATTTTTGGCCTGTTGGGTCCAAATGGGGCCGGAAAGACCACAGCGATCCGCATTATCCTCGATATCTTTAAACCGGATTCCGGTACCGTCAGTGTGCTGGGCGGTCCTATGGATGAAGAAAAGAAAGACCGGATTGGATATTTACCGGAGGAGCGCGGGCTTTACCAGGATATCAAACTGGACCACTGCCTGACCTACCTGGCCACGCTCAAGGGGATGTCCACCGCCGACGCGCGCCGCGAAATCGATCAATATCTGGAGCGTTTTAACCTCGCGTCCCACCGGAAGATGAAGGTGAAAGAACTCAGCAAAGGCATGCAGCAGAAAGCCCAGCTCATCGCCACCCTGGTGCACCGCCCGCAAATTGTTATTATCGACGAACCCTTCACCGCGCTGGACCCCGTCAACACCCAGATGGTCAAGGATCTTCTGAAGGAAGAACGCGCCAAAGGCACCACTCTGGTGATGTGTACCCATCAAATGCACCAGGTTGAAGAACTGTGCGACCGGCTGGTGCTCATCAACCAGGGGCACGACGTACTTTACGGCTCCCTTCCGGAAATCCGCCGCCGGTTCGCCCGCCAGGACCTGGAAGTGCGCGCCCTCGACCCTCTGCCTGAGACGCTCCCCGGTGTGCTCGAAATCCGCCCCCAAAATGGTTCCTACTACCTCAAGCTCGCACCCGAAACCTCTCCCCAGGATGTCCTCAAGACTCTGGTAGAGCGCAACATCGCCATTGAACAGTTCGAGATTGCCGTACCCACCCTCGACGAGATCTTCATCCAGGTCGTACAGCAAAAAGGAGAGGAACCCGATGCGTAAATTCTGGCGGGTACTGGCCCACGAATATCTGCGCCACGTGAAACGCAAGCGGTTCATATTTGCCCTGCTCAGCGTGCCCCTTTTCATGCTGTTCATTGTCGCCGTCGGCTTCCTGACCGCCATTCTTTCGATCAACAACGACCCTATCGGTTATGTGGATCCCTCCAGCGTGCTGAAAGGCGCTGTATCCCAACCGGACCAGGGAGGGCTGTTTGCCGACCCGGAAATATTGCTCTTCACCAGCGAACAGGCCGGCCTGAACGCGCTCCAGGAAGAAAAGATCCAGTCCCTGTTCATCCTCGCGCCCGATTTTCTCCAATCCGGGGGCCTGCGGATGATTTCTAATGAGGGCTCCCACGACGACGCCCGCAGTGAATTCCAGGGATTCATCCGCACCCAACTTACCGGCGCCTTACCGGAGAATATTGCCGAACGAGTGACAGAAGGCCCGGTGATGACGGTGCGCGCGCTGCAGGGCACCCGCTCCGTAGAGGAAAGCGCCTCGCAGATCTTCAGCCTGGTGCTGCCTTTTGTAACGGCTTTCCTGTTCATGTACGCCGTCAGCACCACGGGCAATTATCTTCTCCAGGCCCTGGTCGAGGAAAAGGAAAACCGCACTATGGAAATTGTGGTGACCTCCCTTTCTCCCACGGCGCTGATGGCCGGAAAGATCCTGGGGAATATGCTGGTGGGATTGACCCAGCTCGTATTCTGGTTCGGGTTGGGCGGTGCTATCCTGGCGGTCGGGTTGATCCTGCTTCCTTTCCTGACCGGCCTGACCTTCAACCTCGGCCTGGCGTTGGTCTCCTTTGGATTATGGATGCTGGCGTTCATTCTGATCTCGGCGTTGATGGCAACCGCCGGTGTGGCCGCTACCGAAGCCCGCGAAGCCCAACAGCTTTCCGGGGTATTCTCACTGCTGTTTGTCTCTCCGATGTGGTTCATGGCCGTATTGATCAACAATCCCAACGGGGCCATCTCCACTTTACTGAGCCTCTTCCCGCTCACCGCGCCCATCTCGCTGCCAATCCGCATGGGCATCGTGGACGTGCCGGGGTGGCAGGTTCTGCTCGCCTATCTTCTGATGGCCGGCGCAGTGGTGCTGGCATTCTATGTGGCCGGCCGCGCTTTCCGCATGGGAATGCTGCGCTACGGTAAGAAGCTCACCTGGGGACAGATCCTCGGCATGAACCGCAAACAGTCGGAAGATTCATTGAAGGGAGCGTAAACCATGCACAAAATCTTATTGGTCCTGCGTAATGAAATTCGCACGGTGATCCTGCGCCCTTCATTTTTCATCACCCTGTTCCTGTTGCCCATCATCAGTTTCATCATCCTGCTGGTGGCCGGTTTTCTCCAGCGCAACGAGAGTGATTTCTCGCTGGAAAAAGTCTTCACCCCGCCCGCCGCGCCGCAGATGGAAGGGTTTGTAGATCTCAGCGGCCTGCTGGAGACATTGCCCCCCAACATGGAGAGCAGCCTGGTGCGCTATTCTTCCGAGGAAACGGCCCTCGCCGCCCTTGAAGCCGGAGAAATCGGGGCCTATTACATTATCGCCGCCGATTACCTGGACAGCGGATCGGTGGAATATGTCCAGATGGACTACAACCCGATCGGCGGCATAAGCCAGAGCGGACAGATCGGCTATGCGCTGAACTATAACCTGCTCAAAAACCAGCCGGACCTGTTCGCGCGCATCAACGGTTCCCTGAATATCCGGGAAGAACAGCTGGCCGGCGCTGCTGCGGGTCCGTCGGAAGCCGAAAACCCTCCGGCAGAGACCACCCCCCAGGAACAGGAGAATCCCCTCACCACTTTCACCGTGCCCTACGTGGTGATGATGATTTTCTACGTCGTTATCCTGACCTCTTCCTCCCTGCTGCTGAACAACATCAACACCGAGAAGCGCAACCGGACCATAGAAATCCTGATGACTTCCGTAACGCCGCGCAGCCTGCTGGCCGGAAAGATCACCGCCCTGGGGCTGGTTGGACTGCTCCAGACCCTGGTCTGGACCGGGACGGGCTTAATCCTGCTGCGCCTCAGCGGGCGGGCACTCAACCTGCAGAATATGGGCACGGTCTCGCCGACCCTGCTGCTGTGGGGCATCCTGTTCTTCCTGCTGGGCTACGCCGTATATGCCAGCCTGATGGCCGGGCTGGGCGCCCTGGTGCCCAATGTACGCGAGGCCTCTCAGGTCACCACCGTCATCATCCTGCCGATGATCGTTCCCCTGATAATGAGTTCGGCCCTGATCTCTCAACCCAACGGGAACCTGGCCACCGCGCTCAGTCTGTTCCCGCTGACCGCCCCGACCACCATGATGCTGCGCATCGCCGCCGGAGACGTGCCCCTGTGGCAGCCCCTGCTCTCGGCCGCCCTGCTGGCAGGGACCGCTTTCCTGGTCATACGCGCCGCCGCCGGGATGTTCCGCGCCCAGAACCTGCTCTCCGGGCAATCCATCAACCTCAAACGCTACCTCATGGCCCTGTTTGGCCGGGCGTAAGTACTTTTCAAAAAACTAGAAACGGATTACCGGGCAGATCAGCATTTCTGAACTGCCTGACAAATAAAAACAAGCTTCCGGTAACCGGGCGATTTAAAAACGCCAAGATTACCGGAAGCTGTTCTTTTTAAAACCCATGCGGGTTTTCATTGAAATTAATTTGCCGTATTTTTAAGATCGTCCATATATTCAATCATTCGGTTTAAAAATCTGGCGGCCGGGGCTCCATCAATCAACCGATGATCAATTGTTAGTGAAAAAGAAGCCAAAAATCGTTCGGCGACCTTACCTTCTTTTAATACCAGCTTCTCCTGAATTCGTCCCACACCCAGAATAGCCAGCTCGGGCCAATTCAAAATCGGTGTAAAAGTATCCACCCCAAAAGCCCCTAAATTCGTAATCGTAAAAGTGGTCCCGGATAACTCGTCAGGCGAAGCCTTTTCTTGAATAACGCGTTCCGCAAGATTTTTCATTTCTTCACTGATTTCAAGAAGCGATTTTTGGTTGGCATGCCGGATATTCATAACCTTGAGACCTTTTTCGGTATCAATAGCCAAACCGATATTCACTTCATCCGAATAACAAATAAACCCATCCTCTTCCCGAGCATTGATAAATGGAAAATCCTGAATAGCCCTGGCTGCGCAATACGCGATGATTGCATTGTAGCTTGGCACAGGTTTCTTCTCCGCCTTCAGCGCGCTGCGGAATTCAACCATTTCCGTCACATCCGTTTCGCGGTGCAGTGTAAATTGTGCGGTCGAGTTCAAAGATTTCGACATGTGTTCCGCAATTTTGGCCCTTACACCTGAAATAGGAACCTTTTTCTGTGTTTTCCCGGAACTGTTTTCGAGATACCGCTCCACATCTTCCTGCACAATTTTCCCGTCTTTCCCGGAGCCCGGTATTTCCGACAGCGGGATGCCATTCTCTTTCGCAAGGCGTTTTGCAATCGGGGTGGCGAGTATTTTCCCTGTTCGGACCGGTGCCTGTTGGGGTGAAGGAACTTTTACTTCCTGATTGGAGGATTTATCTTCTTTGGCCGTATCCTGACTCTGAAGGGTAAGCTCTTCGGGTAATTCTTCACCTTCCTGAACCATCAAAGCAACGACAGCTTTGACCGGAACGGTCTCTCCTGACGCGACAATGATCCTCGCCAGAATTCCATCCTCCAGTGCTTCGGCATCGACCTGAACCTTTTCTGTCTCGACCCCAAACAGTTTATCCCCCTTCTTAATGACATCTCCTTCCTCTTTATACCATTCAGCTATTACACCTTCAGTCATATTCAGTCCAAGCTTTGGCATAACAATTTCGTAAGGCATAGCGTTTTCCTTTTCAATAATGATACTGACGGTTATGTATCCATAAATTCACCGCCGGAGACAACCAACTGTTCTCCAGTGATGTGGCTTGCTAAACCGGAAGCCAGAAACAATGCCGCATTGGCAAGGTCTTGTGGGACAGCCACTTTGCGTAATGCCGTACGTTCCATCAAGACACTCTCTAACTCGGGCGTGTTCTCAAAGACTCTTTCTAACATCTTCGTCCTGGTTGCGCCGGGTAAAATAGCATTTGCCCGTATCCCATATTTTCCGAGTTCAAGAGCTGCAACACGCATCAAACCAATTACGCCCGATTTCGAGGCACAATAGGCCCCGCCTTCCGGGTCGGGTTTCTTGCCGGACGCAGAAGAAATATACAGGATACAACCCTGAATTCCATTTTCAATCATCCTTTTTGCAGCCGCTTGTGTACACAAAAAAGAACCTTTGAGGTTGATATTAATCACACGGTCCCATTCATCCGGCGGGAAATCAATCAATTCATGACCGATATGGATTCCGGCATTGTTTACAAAAATATCCAGCCCACCTAACTCGTCCATGGATTTTAAGATCATCGCTTCAACTTGCTGCTGGTTGGTTACATCGACCAGGCTGTATCGGATATTTTGACCGGTCTGCTTACGCAGGCGTTCAGAGCTTTCGATCAAATCCTCTTTCAAAACATCCGCCATCAGAACAGAAGCTCCGTTTTCCGCGAACACCTCTGCAATGGCGTAACCAATCCCTCTGGCCGCACCGGTTACAACAGCGCACTTATTCTCCAATAAACCCATTTCAGCATCCAATCCAAGTGCCAACCATCAGGCTGGCACTTCGCACGAATTAAATTCCACTTTGGAATCTATTAATCTTCCATCACCCGATGAACTGCATCCAGCACATCTTCCACCTGCGGCAGTACACGCTTTTCTAACACGGGAGAAAATGGTGTTGGAACATCCTTTGAGCCGACCCGGATGATAGGAGCGTCCAGGTATTCCAGGGCATTTTCCGCCACCGTCGCAGAAACTTCTGAGCTCACACTGCAATCGGTCCATGTTTCCTGGACAACGACCAACCGCCCCGTTTTGCGCACCGAATCCAGAATACATTCGCGGTCCAACGGGTCGATTGTACGCAAGTCAATTACTTCTGCAGAAATGCCTTCCTCGGCCAGTTTTTCGGCAGCTTCCAGGCAAAAATGGGTCATATAAGCGTATGTCACGAGGGTAACATCCTCACCTTCGCGCTTAACTTCTGCTTTTCCAATCGGGATGGTGTATTCCTCTTCCGGCACTTCCCCTTTCAACCCGTAAAGTTTCTTATGCTCAAAGAAAATGACCAGATTGTTATCCCGAATCGCGCTTTTCAACAAGCCTTTCACATCATAGGGTGTTGAAGGCATAATAACTTTGATGCCGGGTGTGTGTGAGAACCACGCCTCAAAGCTGTTCGAATGCTGAGCCCCTGCGGACACATATCCTCCCACCGGAGCGCGCAGCACAAGGGGCATCTTCATAACACCGCCAAACATATAGTGCATCTTCGCACCCTGATTGACGAGCATCTCTGACGCTAAAGTAATCCAATCGGAAAATTGAAGCTCTACTACCGGGCGCAATCCGGTAGCGGCAGCACCTACACCCATACCAACGTACCCTAACTCGGATATCGGCATATCCATGACGCGGTCAGCGCCAAATTCTTCGTAAAGCCCTTTGGTAGCACCGTTTGCTCCACCATAAGGGCCAATATCCAATCCCCAAAGTGTTACCGCAGGATCCCTGCGCATCTCCTCACGTAAAGCTTCAGCAACTGCTTGGTTATAAAAGATTTTTCTCATTATTCACTCCTGATTAACAAACCTGTTCCAATGATTTCAGCTATGCCCACAAATCCTCTAATGCTTCTTCTGGTTCAGGCAGAGGGCTCTGGCGTGAAAATTCAACAGCTTCATCCAGTTCGTGTACGACTGAGCTTTCCAATTGGTCAATTTCATCCTGGGTAAAATAACCATTTTTGATCAGATGATCCTTAAACCTGCCAATTGGTTCTTTTTGCAACCAGGCCTGTAATTCTTCCGGCGGACGATACGTATCCGGTTCGCCTTCAAAGTGCGTTCGCCAACGATACGTTTTGCATTCGATCAATGTAGGGCCTTCTCCAGCTCTGGCTCTTTTTACCGCTTCACAGGCTGTTTCATGAACAGCAGCCACATCATTCCCATCAACAACTACGCCCGGCATGCCATACCCTTCAGCTCGGACCGCCACATCCTGCACGCCTCGCACATCCGTTTGGCGGGTACCCACGCCAAAAAGATTATTTTCGCAAACATATACGATGGGGAGTTTAAAAGCACCCGCCATATTCAAAGACTCATGGAATGATCCTTCATTCGAAGCACCATCGCCAAAGAAACAAGCGGTTACTTTACCCGTTTTTTGAACTTTTGCGGAAAGCGCGGCACCCGTTGCAATCGGGATCCCGGCACCCACAATCCCATTCGCGCCCAGAATACCCAATTCCGGCCAGGCAATATGCATGGACCCGCCTTTACCCTTGTTATAGCCGGTCTTCTTGCCATAAAGTTCTGCCATCATATATTTCATCTCGCCACCCTTAGCGATAATATGGCCGTGGCCCCGATGGGTGGAGGTGATGTAATCATCCGGGCGTAAAGCGGAACAAACACCTGCCGCAACAGCTTCTTGTCCTAAATACAGGTGCACAAACCCTGGTAATTCTCCTGCCGCAAACAAATCTTTTACACGGTTCTCGAAATGCCGGATCTTAAGCATTTTCTCCAACATCGACCGCATTTCATCCTTTGAAATACTCATCCGTTCCTCCAAGAGTTACTTAAATAATAGTTATTTATGGGAATACAATAATTTTCATCGCCTCTCGTTTTGCAAGCATATCGATTCCTTTATGCAAGTCCGTCAGGGGTATTTTGTGAGAGATCAAGCCGTCTAAATCAAGCTTTCGACTTTCGAGGACTTTAACGGCAGCGGGGAAAGTACCGTTTGCAAGCCAGGAACCGAAAATTTGCAGTTCCTTCATCGTAATCTCGGATTGTTTCAGCTCGGCTTTGGCGTGCGTATTCACCCCGAACAGAACAACCTTTCCGCCTTTGCGGGCGATATCCACAGCAACCGGTAATACGGAACCGGCCGCGTCCACAACAACATCGGCTCCCACCCCGGTTTCACGCATCACGAACTCTTTAAGATCCTCTTCAAGCGGATTCACAACCAGGTCAAAACCCATTTTTCTTGAATATTCCAGGCGGTAGGGAGAAGTATCGGCAATGATGACCTTCCCTGCACCGGATGCTTTAAACATCTGTGCATAGAGCTGCCCGATTGGACCTGCTCCAATAACGACTACATATTCACCGGGCTGCACGCGGACTTTATTGGTCCCATTGACCACATCGGCCAGCATTTCAGCAAAAGCGCCGTGCTCAATCGGAACCGAGTCGTCGATCCGGAATGCTAATTTACCGGAAACAACATTATATTTTGCATAAGCGCCGTCAACATCAATGCCAATTGCACCAATATTCTCACATAGTGTTGGTAAATGATTTTGGCAATACACACAGGTTCCACAGTAATCGTTCGGATTTACAACAACCCTGTCACCCAGCTTTAAATGAGAGACCGATTTGCCAAGCTCAACGATGCGCCCCACATACTCGTGGCCCAGAATCGTTCCGGGAGTGGCGATATAACCCGGGGGGACAGAACAAATATGAACATCCGTACCGCAAATCCCTATTGCTTCTACTTCAATCTTTACCTGATCCGGTTTAGTAATTTGAGGAACCGGGACATCCTTCAGTTCTAACTTTCCAACGCCTTCAAATACTGCCGCAAGCATTTTGTCTGTCATTTCCAACTCCTTATAGGTGTAAAAACCGTCACATTAATCTAAAGTTTGAGCATACCGGTTGCGAAGCGCATCAATCATCACTGCCAGGAAAATGATTGCTCCCCGAATCACATCCTGATAATAAACGGATACGCCCATCAAATTCAGCGCATTGTTAATCACACCCATAATCAATACGCCGACCAGAGTACCAAAAATATTGCCCTCTCCACCGGCCAGACTTGTCCCGCCAATGACAACCGCTGCGATGGCAGAAAACTCGAAGCCCGTGCCCATGGATGGGGAAAAAGAATTCAATCTCGAAGTAAGAACAAAACTTGAGAGCCCGGTAAATACACCAACAATAATAAAAGTAAGCGTTATGATTTTTTCCACATTAATGCCGGACACTCTCGCGGCATCCGGGTTTCCACCCACCGCAAACACTTTCCGTCCAAACACCGTTTTATGCAGCAATAAATAGCCGGCCAAGAAAGCGAACAACATGACAATAACGGGATTGGGAATTACGCCCACCTCCCCCAACCCAAATTCTGGGTAGAACTCGGGCAGGCCGTAATGCGAGACCCCTTGAGAGACGGCCAAAACGAGACCTTTTGAAATCGTCATCGTTGCCAATGTGACCAGAAATGCAGGCATCCTTAGATAAGCTGTCCCTACACCGTTCACAAAACCGACAACAATTGCCGCAAAAAAGAACAGAAAAAGTCCGACCCACCATGGCTGCCCATTCAATTTCATGGATGTTACAGCAAAAGCACTTGATAAAGCCACAACCGCCCCTACCGAAACATCCATCCCTCTGGCAATAATCACAAAAGTCATGCCTACGGCAATGATGCCAATCGATGAGGTTTGCAGCAAAACATTTGATAAATTCTGTGTTGTTAAAAACACTGGTGAAACAACCGATACAACAACACACATTATCAGAAATACGAGATAAATCCCATATTTAAGAACAAAATTTAGAAATGTTACCCCCAGACTATTTTCTGCCTTTTCCACCACATTTGTAGTTGACTGTTCCATTCCTAACCTCCAGTCGCTGCCAGCAAGATATTTTCCGCATTGATCTGACTATCTTTATATTCAGCCATAAATTCACCATTCCTCAGTACTAAAACACGATGGCAAATGTTTACAATTTCCGGTAGTTCAGATGAGATCAACACAACCCCTGCTCCTTCTTTGGCCAATTGCCGAATTAATTTATAGAATTCAGCCTTTGCGCCCACATCGATACCCCGTGTTGGTTCATCAAGAATGTAGATATCCGGTGAGATTTCAAGCCACTTACCCAGAACAACTTTTTGCTGATTCCCGCCGCTCAAATATTTGACTTTCCGAAAGACGGAAGGCGTCACAATATTTAAATTTTCTTTCTGTCGTTTTGCAGCTTCAATCTCCTTTTTAGGAGACATCCAGCCCAGTCTGCTCGCAAGTCTTTTTAAATTGACAACAGCGATGTTATCCACAATTGATTTTTCTAACACCAGACCCTCTTTGTGACGGTCTTCCGTTATATATCCAATTCCCAGCTTAATTGCCTGACCAGGATGACGAATCTGTTTTTTACTTCCTTTAACCCAAATTTCGCCTTCCTGAAATTTATCCAGTCCAAAAATTGCTCTCACCAGCTCAGTCCGCCCGGAACCGAGAAGGCCCGCGATCCCTAAAATTTCACCGCGCCGCAAGGAAAAAGAAACGCCTCTCAACTTACCCTTTTGCCAGAGGCTTTTTACCTTCAATAATTCTTCACCGAATTCGACCGTATTCCCCTCTTGATACATCTCCTTCATTTGACGGCCAAGAATCAATCGTACCAATTCACTATTGTTAATATCACCGGTATTAACGGTCTTGATATGCCGCCCATCCCGAAAAACGGTAACGCGATCACAAATCTCAAATACTTCATCCAATCGATGAGAGACAAAAACAATGGAGATTCCTCGCTTTTTCAACTCCCGCATGATTCCAAATAAAGTCTGAATTTCTTTATCCGCCAGAGAAGAAGTTGGCTCATCAAGGATAATTAATCTCGCATTCTTTACCAAACATCGTCCAATTTCAAGCAGTTGTTGCTCACCCGGCTGCAAGGAAGCAACCTTCCGCGTCGGAGAGACATGAGAAAGGCCAACCTTATTGAGAATTTCCTTTGCTCTGGATCGAAGCTGTTGATCATTAACAAAGACGGGGTTTGCTTCTCCAAGATTATTAATAAATAAATTACTGGCAACATCCATATTAGGAAATAATGACAATTCTTGATGAACAATTGAAATACCGAGTTCATCCGCATGTTTTGGAGAATTTATCTTTATTTTTTCCCCTTCCAGATAGATTTCGCCGCTATCCGGTTTAACAACTCCGCCGACCACATTTACAAATGTTGATTTTCCTGCTCCATTTTCGCCAACCAGCGCCCTCACTTCTCCCTTGTGAATTGTGATGCTAACATCCTGGAGCGCCTGAACGCCTGGATAGCGCTTTGAAATCTGGGTAAACTCAAACAATATGTCGCTTTTATTTTCTTTCATGGCTTCACTCAATCTAATAAAGGACAAGAAAACCCTTATAGAATAAAAATCGATTTATAATTATTTAAGAGAGAGGTAATGACCTACTGGCAATTTTCCCATTGATCCGAGCAGGTCATTACCTTGATCGATTTATTGCGAAAGCTTATTGAACCAATGGTCAAGACTATCCACATTTTCCAGGACAACCGGATCCGGAGGAGTGCGGACGATTGAATCTTCGGGCATCTCGCCGTCTACCGCATTCAACGCAACCTCAACCCCACGCTGTCCAATTGTCACCAAC